>NZ_JALLIK010000090.1:0-63362 GCF_023093595.1 Thauera aromatica | reverse complement strand
CGTGTGCTCTGGCGTGCCTGGACCGATCGCAAGCCCTATGACGTCGCCAACCACGGCGCAGCTAAGCCGTTCCTTCAAACCGCCGGGGGTTGACACAGGGTGTCTCATGCCTGCCCTCCGGATGCCACCCGGTCCTGGGCCAAGGGGTCGTTGCGCCTGACTTTCCGGCGCGGTTCGGGGCGGTAATGGGTATTGACGAATTCACCCACCCAGTCGGCGACTTCGCGCGACATCGGCACGCCATCGACCTGCTCGCCCGCATCCAGCCAGCGCGCCGCCTCGCCATAGCTCACCGACACCGCCGCCGGCAGCGCCAGTTCGCCCTCCCGGCGCCACATCACGAACACTTTGGGCACCGGTGCGCTGAGATTGCTGAAATAGTTTTCCGCTTCGTCGCGGAACAGCTCGAGGGCGAAGCCGCCCACCCGCCATTGCGCGCGCTCGGTCTCGGCGACGATCTGGCGCGGAGCAGGATCGGCCTCTTCGAAAGCCGGCACCACGCCGACCGCCTCCCAGGCCTCATCCACCCAGAGGTTGTCCAGGCGGCGGCGCTCCATGACCACCGCAATCGGAAACTGCTTCATCGCGCTTCACCCCATGGAAAACGGGCGCACACACGCTGCGCATCGAACAGCGACGACACCTATGTTTCATGAAGCATAGGTTGTCGACACGCTTTTTGCGATGCGGGATTCCGCTTACTCCCGGCACGGGGTGTCCACACGCCGCCATCCCGCTACAATCGGTGTCCAGCCCTGCCGAGGATGGCACCGATGGACGCCCACCTTCCCCTTCGCCCTGTGCTGAGCCGGGCCAGCCGCCCGCTCACCGTCGAGATTCCTGCCGTGGATGAGCACGGCACGACCGTGCCGACGCCGATCGCCGGCGAGCACCCGCTCACGCTTTACGTCGACAAGCGCGAGATCGTCACCCTGATGACGCTCGGCGCCGCGCCGGAGGCACTCGCCATCGGCTGGCTGCGCAACCAGCGCCTGGTCAAGAGCCTGGACGAGATCGCCGCAGTGCAGGTCGACTGGGAGGTGGACGCGGTCGCAGTCACCACCCGCGGTGGCCTGCACGAGGCCGACGAAAAGCTCGGCAGCCGCACCGTGACCACCGGTTGCGGCCAGGGCACGGTGTTCGGCGGGCTGATGGACGAGATCGACCAGGTCCGCCTGCCCCACGGCCGCCACCTGAAGCAATCGACGCTCTATGCGCTGATGGAGGCGGTGCGCCACCACGAATCGATCTACAAGCAGGCCGGCGCGGTCCACGGCTGCGCGCTGGCCCGGGCCACGCCGGACGGTTGCAAAATCCTGATGTTCTTCGAGGACGTCGGCCGCCACAACGCGGTCGACGCGATCGCCGGCCAGATGTGGCTCGACGGGGTGGGCGGGGCCGACAAGATCTTCTACACCACCGGCCGGCTGACTTCGGAAATGGTGATCAAGACCGCGCAGATGGGCATTCCCTTCCTGGTGTCGCGCTCCGGCCTGACCCATATGGGCTGGCAGATCGCGCAGAAGATCGGCCTCACCATGATCGGCCGCGCGCAGGGCAGGCACTACCTGTTGTTTACCGGCGCCGACCGCTTCGAGCGCGACTAAGCGCCCCGCCCGATCCGGCCCTGTTTTCGCACCTCCGGCCGCCTCTTCGATCTGCTGCGCCGTTTCCCCGCCGCGCGCGCGCCCGGCAGCGGCTCAGCCTCCCCCCGACCGATCTCCCCGATGAAGATGACCATGCAGACCCAGAACGACGTTTCGCCGCAGAACCCGTCCCCCCGCCCCGCCGAGCACAGGATCACCGGCGTGCTCCTCGCCGGCGGCCAGGGCAGCCGCATGGGCGGCGTCGACAAGGGCCTGGTCGAGCTCGCCGGCCGGCCGATGGCCGCCCACGCGCTCGAACGCCTCGCCCCCCAGGTCGACGAGCTGCTGATCAACGCCAACCAGAACCTCGACACCTGGACAGCCTTCGGCTACCCGGTGTTCGGCGACGATGTCGGCGGCTTCGCCGGCCCCCTCGCCGGCCTCCACGCGGCGCTGGTCCGCGCCCGCCACCCGCTGGTCGCGACCGCTCCCTGCGACTCGCCGTTCCTACCTGCCGACCTCGTCGCCCGGCTCGCCGCCGCGCTCCACGCGGCCGGCGCCGACCTCGCGGTGGCGAAGACCTTCGACCAGGCCCATCCGGTGTTCTGCCTGTGCCGGCGCGAGCTGGCCGGACATCTCGGCGACTTCCTCGCCGCCGGCGGACGCAAGATCGACCGTTGGTACGGCAGCCTGAACGTGGTCGAAGTCGCCTTCGACGACCAGGAAGCGGCGTTCCGCAACATCAATACCCGCGCCGAGTTGGCCGACGCGGCAAAGGCGCTGCCGGCTCAGCGCTCGAAGTAGGCGACGATGAAATCGGCGACCTGCGCCGGATCGTTGATGTCGAGCTGGGGCAGCGCGGTGGCGAGCGGCGCGTCGGTGGCGACGGCGACGATGTGCGGGTCGCCGGGGAACAGCAGCGGCTCGCCGACCACGGCGCGGCGTATTTCGATCTTCGGGATCGGCGCACGCTTGAAGCCTTCGACCAGCACCAGGTCGCAGTCGCCGAGCTTGCCGAGAAGCTCGTCCAGCGTGGCCTCGGGCGCACCGCGCAGCTCGCGCGTCAGCGACCAGCGCTGGTCCGAGCTGACCAGCACTTCGCGACAGCCGGCCTGGCGGTGGCGCCAGGAGTCCTTGCCTTCGTGGTCGATGTCGAAGCGGTGATGGGCGTGCTTGACCAGCGACACCGCCAGCCCGCGCGCGCTCAGCACCCCGACCACCTGCTCCACCAGCGTGGTCTTGCCGCTGCCGGACCAGCCGGCGAATCCAATCACGTTCATGTCGTTCAGTCTGTCCTTGTATTCCGGTTTCGGCCACGCACGGAAGGCGCAGCCACTGCATTGCGATGCTTCGGCCCGGCGCGCGGATGGGCGGTCAATGCGCCGCCATCGCCCGCGGTCCGTCCCGCCGGCGCTAGAACGGCTTCAACACCACCAGGAACACGACCACGAACAGCACCAGCACCGGAATCTCGTTGAACACCCGGTACCAGACGTGGCTCTTCGTGTTGCGCCCGGCGGCGAAGTCGCGCAGCAGCCGGCCGCAGTACAGGTGGTAGCCGACCAGGCCGACGACCAGCGCCGTTTTCAGGTGCAGCCAGCCGCCGCTGAAGCCGTAGCCGAACCACAACCACAGCCCGAGGGCGACGGCGAGGATGCCGAGCGGAGTCATGAAGCGGTACAGCTTGTGTTCCATCAGCGCCAGGCGCGCGCGGGTAGCGTCATCTTCGACCATGGCATGGTTGACGAACAGCCGCGGCAGGTAGAACAGGCCGGCGAACCAGCTCACGACGAAGATGATGTGCAGCGCCTTCAGGGTCGGCATGGGAAATCGTGCTCCACGAGGGGATCGGGTTCGGAAGGATGCGCCGGAGGCAGCGCGGCAAGGCCGGCGGCGACCGTCGGGTAGCGCAGACGCAGGCGCAGCTCCCGCTTCAGCCGGCGGTTGTCAAGGCGGCGCGACTCGCTCATGAAGGACAGCGCCAGCGCCGACAGGTGCTCGGCGATCGCCGCGCGCCCCAGCCGCGGCGGGTGCGGCAGGCCGCAGGCATCGGCGACGGCATCGAAATATTCGCCCATCTTCAGGCCGGAATCGTCGCTGGCGTTGTACGCCCGCCCGGGGCGCGCGCGGAACAGCGCCAGACAGGCGATGCGGGCGAGATCGTCGGCATGGATGTGATTGGTATCGACATCGTCCGCGGCCGCAAGCACCGGGTCGCCGCGGCGCAGGCGCTCGAGCGGCAGGCGGTCGGCCGCGTAGATGCCGGGGGCGCGCAGGATCGCCACCCGCACCCGGCAGCGCCGGCCGAAGGCGCGCAGACGGGACTCGGCATCGACCCGGCGCCGGGCGCGCGCGGTGCGTGCCCGGCAGGGCCGGGTTTCATCCACCCGGGCGCCCGCGCAGTCGCCGTAAACCCCTGTCGTGCTTATGTATACCACCCCCTGTGGTAGACTCCGCCCCGCCGCCAGCGCCGCCAGCAGGCGCTTCGTGCGCGGATCGCCTTCCCCGCCCGGAGGCGGCGGAGCGAAGTGCAGCACGGCCTCGGCCAGCCCTGCCAACCGTCCCAGGCTGCGACGGTCATCGAGATCGGCCCGCAGCGGCACCGCGCCGGCCGCACGCACGGCCGCCCCGCTTTCGCCGCGACGCACGAGCGCGAACACGCGGAAACGGCGCACGAGCCACGGCAGGGCGCGCAGCGCGACGTCACCACTGCCGACGATCAGGATCCTTTTCATTTTTTAATTATCTCACGCGCCATGAAACATCGGATTTCACTTCAGCCGGGGGACCATCGCTTCGATGCCGACGACGGCCAGACCGTGCTCGAAGCCGCACTCGCCGCCGGGCTACGGCTGCCGCACAGCTGCCGCGACGGCGTCTGCGGCGCGTGCAAGGGCAAGGTGCTCGCGGGCGAAGTGGACCACGGCCACCCTGCCGGCGGCGCACTCAGCGCCGCCGAGCGCGCCGCCGGCCTGGCGCTGTTCTGCTGTGCCCGGCCGCGCTCCGACCTCGTCGTCGAAGCGCGCGCGATCGACCGCCCGGGCGACATCCCGGTCAAGCGCCTGCCCTGCCGCGTGCACCGCCTGACGCGCCTGGCCGACGACGTGATGCGGGTCGACCTCAAGCTGCCGGGCAGCGAAATCTTCGAATTCCGCGCCGGCCAGTACATCGACATCCTGCTTGCCGACGGCCAGCGACGCAGCTTCTCGATCGCCAACGCGCCGCACGAGCACGGCTACCTCGAACTGCACGTGCGCCGCATCGACGGCGGCCGGTTCACCGGCCACGTCTTCGAGACGATGAAGGAAAAGGACATCCTGCGCCTCGAAGGCCCGCTCGGCGATTTCTGGCTGCGCGAGGATTCCGCGCGCCCGATCGTGCTGCTCGCCGGCGGCACCGGCTTCGCCCCGATCAAAGGCATCGTCGACCATGCCATCCACATCGGCATGCGCCGCCCGATCAGCCTGTACTGGGGCGCCCGCACCCGCGCCGGCCTGTACCTGGACGCCCTCGCACGCAGCTGGCAGACGGCTCTGCCCGGCCTGCGCTATGTCCCGGTGCTCTCCGACGCCCCCGCCAGCGACGGCTGGGACGGCCGCCGCGGCCTCGTGCACCAGGCCGTGCTCGACGATTTCGCCGAGCTCGGCGGCCACGAGGTCTATGCTTGCGGGGCGGCGGCGATGATCGAAGCGGCGCGCACCAGCTTTTGCACCACCCGCAACCTGGACGAAGACGCCTTCTTCGCCGATGCCTTCACTTTCGCCCCGCAGACAAACTGAACCGGAGCCGGAGCGCCCGATGCCCCAGACCACCCTGCTGACCCGCGAACCGGTCGTCAACAAGAACCGCGCGATCACCGCGAACCGCCTCATCGCCCATGGCCCGAGCATCGCGTCGGTGGTCGACGCCCTCGCCGCGCAGGCCGAAGTCTGGCCCGGCTATCACCCCGTTTTCCTCAGCCTCGGCGACCTCGTTCCCACCCCCGAGCTGATGGCCTGGCGAATGCCTGAAAACGTCACCATCGAAATTCCCGCGCAAACCCTGTCCAATTCGCACACCCGGGCGCTGATGAGCCGGCTGCGCGACGACGGCATCGCGATGTGCCTGAGCTGGTTCACCCCGGACACGCCCCTGCCCGCCCATTTCGACTGGCGTTTCGTGCTCATGGACGCGCGCGGTGAACAGGTGCCCGCCCACTCGCCGGGGTTGACGCTGGCCTGGGGCCTGGCCGACGTCGATGCGTTCCGCCAGGCCGTGGCTGCCGGCTTCGATGGCGCCTCGGGCTGGTTCTTCCGGCACGGCAACCCGCCGGCCCGGACCCTCAAGCCGGGGCACGCGCAGATCGTCCATCTGCTCAACCTGGTACGCAGGAACGGCGACATCCGCGACATCGAAACCGTGCTCAAGCAGGACCTGGCCCTGTCCTACAAGCTGCTGCGCTACATCAACTCCGCAGGTTTCGGCCTGATGTACGAAATCCAGTCGTTCCGCCACGCGGTCAACATCCTCGGCTACGACGCCCTCAACAAATGGCTGTCCCTGCTGCTGGTCACCGACAGCCGCGATCCGAGCGCCCCGGCGCTGATGCAGACGGCGATCACGCGCGGACGGTTCATGGAAGAGGCGGGGGCCGGCCATGTCGATGCCGACGAGCGCGACAACCTGTTCATCACCGGCGCATTCTCGCTCCTGCACGTTCTCCTCGGCACCTCCATGCAGGCCCTGCTCGACAAACTCCACCTGCCCGCCAGCGTCAGCGATGCGCTGCTCCATGACCGCGGTGAATTTGCCCCCTTCCTGCGTCTGGCCAAAGCCTGCGAAAGCCTCGACGGCAGCGCGCTCGGCACCCTCGCCGACGAATTCGGCTTCACTCCCGAACGCCTCAACCGCGCCCAGCTCATCGGCCTGAGCTTCGCCGACAGCCTGCAGGCATGAACGCCGCCGCCCCGGGCGGATACCCTCCGGGAAATGAAAAAGGCCGGCGTGCGCCGGCCTTTTTCATTTCCCGGAGGCGCGTGTCCGCGCCCCGTCTCCCCCGCTTATTTCTGCGACAGGATCCACGCCACGAGCGTCTTCGCATCGGCGTCGTTCACCTGCGGGTTAGGCGGCATCGGGATCTGGCCCCAGGCGCCGACGCCGCCCTTCTGCACCTTGGTCGCGAGCTTGGCGGCCGCATCGGCCTGGCCGGCGTACTTGGCGGCGACATCCTTGTAGGCCGGGCCGACCAACTTCTTGTCAACCGCGTGGCAGGCCATACAGTTCTTGGCCTTGGCCAACTCGGCCGAAGCGAACGCCGGCGCAGTGGACAGGAGACCGGCGGCAACCGCCGCAGCAACGAAAAGCTTCATCTTCATTTCCTCATGGTGTTGGGTTGGTTGCGATCATCGACAGGGCGACCCGATGCGATCGCCGTCATCGGGAGCAAGGCGCGGCGGTCATGACCGACCGGCACGACAAGACCGATGAAAACGCTACAGCCGGAAGTCCAGCAGCCGGCAGCCGGCAGTCTTGTCGATGGCCGATCTTAAATCAGCCTCGGGAGCTTGCCTATGCTGCGCGCCATGGCGAAACGCCCTGTTGCGCTTTATAATCCTGCGCCCTTCCGGCGCGCCGCCGCCGCCTCACTGCCGCACCTCCATCGCCTCGTCCGGCCTCAACCCGGCGTGGCTGGCGCGGAACGGATTGATGTCCAGCCCGCCGCGGCGGGTGTAGCGCGCCCACACCGCCAGCTCGCGCGGCCGGCAGCGCGCCAGCAGGTCGCAGAACATGCGCTCCACACACTGCTCGTGGAACTCGTTGTGGGCGCGGAAAGATACGATGTAGCGCAGCAGTCCCGCGCGATCGATCGCGGCACCGGTGTAGCGCACCACCACCATGCCCCAGTCGGGCTGCCCGGTGACCAAGCAATTCGACTTCAGCAGGTGCGAATACAGCGTTTCGGTGCGCTCGGCGCCCCCGGCACGCAGGAAACCGGGCTCGGGCTGGTAGGTATCGATGTCGATTTCCAGCCCATCGAGGCACACGCCCTGCGGGTAGCCGGAAGCGCGCTGCGGGCGCATCGCCAGCGGCGTCACGGCAACGCCGACCTCGGCCCCGGCCGCCGCGGACAGGTCGCGCGCGATCCGCACGCGCAACGCCTCCACCGCGGCGAAGCGCTGCTGGTTGAAGGAGTTCAGATAGAGCTTCAGCGACTTCGACTCCACCAGCCGCGGCGAAGCCGCCGGCACACGGAATTCGCCCAGCGCCACCACCGGCTTGCCGCGCGCATCGAGCCAGGACAGTTCGTAAGCGTTCCACAGGTCTTCGCCGACGAACGGCAGCGCCCCGGCGCGCAGACCGAGCTCATCGCGCTTGAGCTGGCGCTCGATCGGGAACAGCAGCTCGGGCGCATAGGTGTCGCGGTAGGCGACCGCCTGCCCGAGGAGCGAGGTTTCGGCGCCGTGGCGGGGGCTACGGGGCCGGCTCATGCGGGCGCCCCCGGGCGCGCGGGAAGCCGCCGCGGAGCGAACAGCGCGGCCAGATCGAGATTCGCCTCGAGCGCATCGGCAAGGCGTTCCAGATCGGCCTCGCGACGCGCAGCCAGATCGACCGGAGCGAAACCGCCGCCCCCGCCATCGGTGCGCAGCCCGGCCCAGGCAAGCAGCACCGCAAGCGCGCCGGGCGCATCGAACAGGCCGTGGACGTAGCTGCCCAGGATCTGGCCGTCCGCCGACAGCGCGCCGTCGGCACGCTCTTCGCCGCCGGCAGTGCGCAGCAGGGTGGCAGGCCGCGCCAGCGCCGGACCGCGCGACACACCCAGGTGGATTTCGTAGCCTTCGACTTCACCCCCCGCTCCGCCTTCGCCACCACCGGCCGCAGCGCTCAAGGCCACGGACAGGCGGCCGCGCACATTCTCCAGCCGCTTGTCGCGTTCGAGCACAGTTTCCATGTCGAGCAGGCCGAGACCGGTGACCGTGGCCGGCGGCCCTTCCAGGCCGAGCGGGTCGGCGAGGCTGCGGCCGAGCATCTGGAAGCCGCCGCAGATCCCGATCAGCTTGCCGCCATAGCGCAGATGACGCGCGATCGCCGCCTCCCAGCCTTGCGCACGCAACCAGGCGAGATCGGCGTGCACCGCCTTGGAGCCGGGCAGCACGATCAGGTCGGCGGGCGGAATCGCCTGGCCGGGGCCGACCCAGCGGAAATCGACCTGCGGATGCAGGCGCAGGGCGTCGACATCGGTGTGGTTGGAGATCCGCGGCCAGGCCGGTGCGATCACGCGCAGCGCACCTTCCCCGGCCTGGACGTCGGCAGCGCCGTCGGCGAGCGCATCCTCGGCATCGAGGAACAGCCCGTGCAGATAAGGCAGCACGCCGAACACCTTGCGTCCGGTACGCGCCTCCAGCCAGTCCAGCCCCGGTTGCAGCAGGCCGAGGTCGCCGCGGAAACGATTGATGACGAAGCCCTTGACCCGCGCCTGTTCGGACGGCGAGAGCAGTTCGAGGGTGCCGACGAGGTGGGCGAAGACGCCGCCGCGGTCAATGTCGGCGACCAGTACCACCGGCACGTCGGCGGCCTCGGCAAAGCCCATGTTGGCGATGTCGCGATCGCGCAGGTTGATCTCCGCCGGACTGCCGGCGCCTTCGACGAGCACAGCCTGGTAGGCCGAGCACAGGCGGTCCCAGCTCTGCATCACCGCCGCCATCGCCGTCGGTTTGTAGGCATGGTAGTCGCCTGCCGACAGGCTCGCGACGACGCGGCCGTGGACGATGACCTGGGCACCGATGTCGGTCGCCGGCTTGAGCAGCACCGGGTTGAAGTCGCTGTGCGGAGCGACGCCGGCGGCGAGCGCCTGCAGCGCCTGGGCACGGCCGATCTCGCCGCCATCGGCGGTGACCGCGGAATTGAGCGCCATGTTCTGCGGCTTGAACGGCGCCACCCGCAGGCCACGCCGACGCAGCACGCGGGCGAGTCCGGCGACCAGGGTGCTCTTGCCGGCGTCCGAGGTGGTGCCCTGCACCATCAGCGTGATCGGGGAGGACATCGCGTAGAATCGGCCTGCGTTGACGAAGGGTCCGATTATCGCCGATTCGCAACCGGGCGGGACTTCCACCGCGCCGGCTCCGGAAGGCGCCCGGCACGGCTCTCCGCCGGCGTCCCCGAAGCACCGCAAAAACCGGCCTCGTCGCGCCTGTCCCGGACAGGCGCCTGTTCCTGCCCTCCGATTCCGCTCCGATGCTGCTTTCCACCACTTCGATCGCGCTCAAACTGGGCGCCGGGCTGCTCGCCGACCGGCTGTTCGGCGAGCTGCGCCGCTTTCATCCGCTGGTCGGCTTCGGGCGCTGGGCGGCGCACGTCGAAGCGGGGTGTCGGCGGATTCTCGGCGCCAACCGCCGCGCCGGCCTCGCGGCCTGGGCGCTGGCGGTGCTGCCCTGGGTCGCGCTGGCGCTGTGGCTGCGCGGGCTGCACCCGCTGGCGCACTGGCCGGTGGATGTGGCACTGCTCTATTTCGCCCTCGGCGGGCGCAGCCTGGCCGAACACGCACTGGCCATCGCCACCCCCCTGGCGGCCGGCGAGCTGAGCCTGGCGCGCGAGCGGGTGGGATGGATCGTCAGCCGGGAAACCGCTGCGCTCGACGCCGAAGGGGTGGCACGGGCGGCCACCGAATCGGTGCTCGAAAACGGCAACGACGCGGTGTTCGGCGCCCTGTTCTGGTTCGTCGTCGCCGGCGGCGCGGGGGCGCTGGCGTTCCGCCTGGCGAACACGCTCGACGCGATGTGGGGCTACCGCAGCCCGCGCTACCTGCACTTCGGCTGGGCGGCGGCACGCCTCGACGATCTCTTCAACGCCTTGCCGGCACGCCTGACCGCACTCACCTATGCGCTGCTCGGCCGCACCCGGCGCGCCCTGGCCTGCTGGCGGACGCAGGCGCACGCCTGGGACAGCCCGAACGCGGGGCCGGTAATGGCCGCCGGCGCCGGCGCGCTGGGCGTGCGCCTGGGCGGCGCGGCGGTCTATCACGGCCGGGCCGAGGATCGCCCGGTGCTCGGCGAGGGCCGCCCGGCCGATGCGGCGAGCATCGCCGAGGCGGTCGCGCTGGTGCGCCGGGGCGCACGGTGGTGGCTGGGGCTGGCGGCCCTCGCGGCACTGATCCAGGCCGGGCTGTCGACGCTCGCGGGAGCGCCCCATGCTTGAGCATGGCGGCCGGCTGCGGCGCGCCGCCCGCGAGCACGGCATCCCGCTCGCCGCCTGGCTCGACCTGTCGACCGGGGTCAATCCGCAGGCCTATCCGGCACCGCCGGTCCCGGCCGCAGCGTGGCAGCGCCTGCCGGAAGACGACGACGGGCTGGAGGACGCCGCCGCACGCTATTACGGCAGCGCGGCGCTGCTGCCGGTGGCCGGCTCGCAGCCGGCGATCCAGGCCCTGCCCGCGGCCCTGCTCCCGGCCTGGGCCGCGGGCAGGGCCGCGCGCGCCCGGCACGGCGCCGCCGCGCCGCCGCGGGTCGCCCTGCTCGCACCGAGCTACGCCGAGCATGCCCACGCCTGGCGCGGCTGCGCCCCCGCCCTGGTCAGCGCCGAGAACATCGCCGCGGCCGTCGACCGTAGCGACATCGTCGTCCTGGTCCAGCCGAACAACCCCACCGGGGCCCTGTTCGAGCGCGCGCACCTGCTCGACTGGCATGCGCGGCTCGCCCGCCGGGGCGGCTGGCTGGTGGTGGACGAGGCCTTCATCGACACCGTCCCGGAGGCCAGTCTGGCCCCGGCCGCCGGAGTCGACGGGCTGGTGGTGCTGCGCTCGCTGGGCAAGTTCTTCGGCCTCGCCGGTGCGCGCGTAGGCTTCGTCCTGGCCCCGGCCCACCTGCGCCGGGTGCTGGCGGACACGCTCGGCCCCTGGACCCTGAGCGGCCCTGCCCGCCTCGTCGCCCGCCAGGCGCTGTCCGATCACAGTTGGCAGGCCCGCACCCGCACCCGGCTGCGGGCCGCCGGCGAACGCCTGCAGGCCCTCCTCACCGCCACCGGCTTTGCCCCCGTCCACGGCCCGGCTCTGTTCAAGTGGGTGCCGACCCCGCACGCCGCCGCGCTCCATGCGCACCTGGCACGCCACGGCATCCTGAGCCGCCTGTTCGACACCCCCCCGGCCGTGCGCTTCGGCCTGCCGCCGGACGAGCACGGCTGGCAGCGTCTGGAAGCCGCGCTGCAGGCCTGCGGCGAAGCGCTCCACCGCTCCGGGAGCGCGCCCGCCGGCAGTCCCCCATCGCCCCGGACCCGAGAACATGGTTGCTGACACCTTTCCCCGCCTGCACCACGGCGCCACCCTTGCCCTGCTCTGCAGCCTTGGCCTCCCCGCTGCCGCGCAGGTCGACATCACCGACGACCGCGGCCACCGGCTGGTGCTGAAAGAGCCGGCGCAGCGCATCGTCAGCCTCGCCCCCCACGTCACCGAGATCCTGTTCGCCGCGGGGGCCGGCGACAAGGTGGTGGGGGTGGTCGCCTACAGCGACTACCCGGAGGCGGCGAAAAAGCTGCCGCAGGTCGGCGGCTACACCCAGATCGACCTCGAAGCGATCGCGGCCTTGCGCCCCGACCTGGTGATCGGCTGGCCGAGCGGCAACCGCAGCGCGCCGCTCGAGCACCTCCGGGCGCTGGGCATTCCGGTCTACCTGAACGAGCCGCGCAGCCTCGATGCGGTCGCCCACAGCCTCGAGCAGTTCGGCCGGCTGGCGGGCAGCGAAGCGCCGGCGCAAGCCGCCGCCACCGCGTTCCGCGAACGCCGCAACGCGCTCGCCGCGCGCTACCGCGAGCGCCCGGCGGTGCGCACCTTCTACCAGATCTGGGACCGGCCGCTGATGACCGTCAACGACGAGCACCTGATCGCCGACGTGATCCGCCTGTGCGGCGGGCGCAACGTCTTCGGCCAGCTGTCGCAGCTGGCCCCCACGATCGGCGTCGAAGCGGTGCTCGCGGCCGACCCCGAAGCCATCGTCGCCAGCGGCATGGGCGAGGGGCGCCCGGAATGGCTCGACCAGTGGAAACGCTGGCCGCAGCTCGAAGCGACGCGCCGCGACAACCTGTTCTTCATCCCACCCGAGCGCATCCAGCGCCACACGCCGCGCATCCTCGACGGCGCACAACGGCTTTGCGAGCAGCTCGAGCAGGCGCGCGCGCGGCGCGGCGAAGTCAGTCCGGCAGCACCATCGGGTGGCGCCTGACGCGGGCGAACTCCCACCACGCCCGATCGAAGACCCAGGCCAGGGCCGGCAGCAGCTCGGGGAAGAAATGGCGCGCCGCGGATGTCGCCTCCTGCGGCCGCCACGCCGCCGACACCCGCAAGGCGCGCAGCCGACGGCGCAAAGGCGGGTGGAACGGCGCTCCGCCCGCCTCCGCCTCCGCCGTCCACGCCGCGGCAGCCATCGCCGAAGCGGAAAACCCCGCATCCATGCCGGTACCCATTTCGCGAAACGGCCGCACCGGCGAAGCGGCATCGGCCTCATGCCGGGCCAGCACCCGCGGCCAGTAGTCGTGCTCGAGGAATTCCGCCCGCCGGCTGAGCTCGGCCAGCGCATCGCCGACCGCCTGCGCCCCCACCAGGCGTGCGGCGAGCGCGTCGGCCTCGAATTCCTCCAGGCGCGACAGGCGCAGCATGTCGGCGCAGTACCCCGCGGACAGGCGGTCGATCGCCCCCTTCGGCAGCGGCAGGCAGGCCGACGCCTCGTCGAGCGCGCGCACCCACCACGCCCGCAGGTGGGCTCCGTGCGCACACCAGCCGCAGCGCTGCGCGGCGAGATGGCCGAACTCATGGGCGAGCACGGCGGCGAGCTGGGCCGGCGACAGGCTATGCACCAGCGGCAACCCCACCAGCAGTTCGGTCCGCAGCCCCCCCACGCCCCCCAGACGCGGCCGCTGCACCACCGCGGCGTTGATCTCGGCGGTAATGCGGACGCAGTGCACCGCCGGCACCCCGGAGCGCTCGGTCAGGTTGTCGAGCAGCCGGAAGAACGCCGGCGCCGCCGCACGCGGCAGGCAGATCCCCTCGATCCGCGGTGCGGGGCTCGACAGCACGCGCAGCAACGTGCCTGCTGCGAGCAGCCCGCCCAGCCCGGCCAGCGCCGCGAGCAGGGTTTCGAGCGGCTGCCCCAGCCCGACTGCCGCCCACATCAGGACAAACGCCTGGCCACTGCCATAGATGAACAGGGCGGACAAGGCCACGATCGACGCCAGCCCGCCTGCCGCTGCCCACGCCAGCCGGTACGCGAGCCGGGCGCGCAGGGAGGGGACGCTCTTCCGAAGCTGAAAATGATTCATCTCGATCAAAAGGATGGAGGTCGATCGGGGAACCGCCCGGCAACGCCCCGACTATCGCCCATTTTATGCATTATGCAAATACCCGAGCCTGCTGGAGCCGCTTTCGTCCGCCGGGCACAGCCGAAATGGCTCGCTTATCCGCGCCGAAGCCCTTATAGTGCCGGCTCGCCGCGAATGCACCAATCGATCGCGGCGCCCCTGCAACGATCCCTGCGGCCAGAAATCGGCCCGGATCCCTCCCTGCCAGTCCGGATTGGTGTCGCGTCGATCCGCGCGACGGACTGCCGCTGGAAACATCGATGAATTCCGAAGTGACTTTCGCCAGCCTCGGGCTGACCGAACCCCTGCTGCGCGCCATCGGCGAAGTCGGCTATTCCACGCCGACGCCGATCCAGGCCCAGGCCATTCCCCAGGTGCTCGCCGGCGGTGACCTGCTCGCCGCCGCCCAGACCGGCACCGGCAAGACCGCCGGCTTCACCCTGCCGCTGCTGCACATGCTGGCCGCGACCCATGCCCACCCCCATCCGCCCGGCCGCCCGCGCTGCCTGATCCTGACCCCGACCCGCGAACTCGCCGCCCAGGTCGAGGAGTCGGTGAAGACCTACGGCAAGCACCTGCCGCTCGCTTCGCTGGTGATGTTCGGCGGGGTCAACATCAACCCGCAGATCGCGGCGCTGAAAAAGCGCGTCGACATCCTCGTCGCCACCCCGGGGCGGCTGCTCGACCACGTCGGCCAGAAGACGCTCGACCTCTCCGGCGTCGAGATCCTGGTCCTCGACGAAGCCGACCGCATGCTCGACATGGGCTTCATCCGCGACATCCGCAAAATCCTCACCCTGCTGCCGAAAAAGCGCCAGAACCTGTTGTTCTCGGCGACCTTCTCCGACGAGATCCGCCAGCTCGCCGGCGGCCTCCTGCACAATCCCGGCACGGTGGAAGTGGCGCCGCGCAACACCACCGCCGAACGCGTCGACCAGGCGGTCTACCAGGTCGGGCAGAAGCACAAGCGCGAACTGCTCGCCCACCTGATCAAGGAAAAGCAGTGGTTCCAGGCGCTGGTATTCACCCGCACCAAGCACGGCGCCAACAAGCTCGCCGAATACCTCAGCAAGCACGACATCGGCGCCGCCGCGATCCACGGCAACAAGAGCCAGGCCGCGCGCACGCGTGCGCTCGCCCAGTTCAAGGACGGCTCGCTGCCGGTGCTGGTCGCCACCGACATCGCCGCGCGCGGGTTGGACATCGACCAGCTGCCGCAGGTGGTGAACTTCGAGCTGCCGAACGTGCCCGAAGACTACGTGCACCGCATCGGCCGCACCGGCCGTGCCGGTGCCGCAGGCAACGCGATCTCGCTCGTCGACAGCGAGGAGATCAAGCTGCTGAGCTCGATCGAGCGCCTGATCAAGCGCCGCATCGAGCGCGTCACTGCCGAAGACTTCGTGCCCAGCGCCGGCGCCGAGGCGGCCCACGACGCCGACCACCAGCGCGACCCGCTGCCGCGCCGCGGCGGCAACCGTCCGGAGCGTAGCCGCAGCCAGGCGCCGGCGCGTCAGGCTGCGGCGCGCAGTGGCGAGCGCCCGGCCGGCACCCGCGCCGGTACGCCGGGCAAACCCGGCGGCCGTCCGCAGGCGCCGCGCGGCGAGGCGAATGGCAACCGCGCCCCGCGCCAGGCCGAAGGCCGTGAAATCGACGGCAACCGCCAGCCGGCGGCGCGCGCCGAAGTGAACGGCAACCGCGCCGAACACGGCAACCGCCGCCCGGACGTCGACGGCAACCGCATTTCCGCGCCGCGCCGCGGCGAAGCCGGCGGCAACCGCCCGCAGCAGCGCGCGGCGTTGTTTTCCGCCAAGCCGGGGAAGAATTAAGCGCCGGCGCCCGGACGGGCGCCGGCTCGAACCGGGCGCGGCGAGGCTGCCGGGAAGCGCCCGGCTCAGGCGCGCTGCAGCCGCAGCGGAGCGTCCAGCCGCTCCAGCGCGGACCGCGGGGAAGCGTGACCGTGGCCGTCGAGCCTGAACACATCGACCACCGCCTCCAGCTGGGCGGCCTGCTCTTCCAGCGCCTGGGCAGCGGCGGCGGCCTGTTCGACCTGCACCGCATTCTGCTGGGTGACGCCGCTGATCTCGGCGATCGAGGCGGTCACGCGCTCGATGCCCAGAGTCTGGTCGGCGCTGGCCGCGGCGATGCCGCCGACGATCTCGGTCACCTGCTGGATCGACTGCACGACTTCGCCCATCGTCGACCCGGCCTGGTGCGCCAGCGCCCCGCCGGCGGCGACCCGCTTCACCGAGTCATCGATCAAGGCCTTGATTTCGCGCGCGGCGCCCGCCGAACGCTGCGCCAGGCCGCGCACCTCCGAGGCCACCACGGCGAAGCCGCGGCCCTGTTCACCCGCGCGTGCCGCCTCGACCGCGGCGTTCAGCGCCAGGATGTTGGTCTGGAAGGCGATGTTGTCGATGACCTGGATGATGTCCGCGACTTTCTGCGACGAGGCTTCGATCGCGTCCATGGTGTGCACCACCTGCGCCACCACGTCCCCGCCGCGCTGCGCGACCTCCGAGGCGGAAACGGCCAGCTCGCTGGCCTGGCGTGCACCGCCGGCGTTGTGGTTGACCGCAGTCGTCAGTGCCTGCATCGAGCCGGCGATCTGACGGATGGTGTCGGCCTGGCGCTCGGTGCGCTCGGAGAGATCGGCGCTGCCGTTGGCGATGTCGCGCGACGCGGCGAAGATCGCATCAGTACCGCCGCGCACTTCGCCGACGATGCGGCGCAGGCTCGCGCTCATTTCCTTGAGCGCCTGCTGCAGGCCGCCGATCTCGTTGTTGGAGGTGACGGCGATGTCCTGCGACAGGTCGCCGGCGGCGATGCCACGCGCCACCTGTACGCCGGAGCGCAGCGGCACCGTGACCACCTTGCAGATGAACGGATAGATCAGCAGCAGCACCGGGATGCTGGTGACGACCAGCCATCAGGATCGACTTCCAGCGCTGGGCGGCGAGGTCGGCATTCACCTTGTCGAGCGAGACCTTCATGCTCACCGCACCGAGAACGCTGTTTTCGGCGACCTGGTGGCAGCTCAGACAGTTCTTCCCGAGGTAATCCTGCTGCGCCAGTGCCGGGCGGACCACGCGCAGGTATTCGCCCTTGCCATCCGACTCGACCACGCTCAGGGCACGGCCATTGTCGAGCACCCACTGTTCGCTGCGATCGGGCCGGGCATCGTGGGCCGTGCCTTCGCCGAAGGTCTCGATCACCGCGGTGCCGCGCACCACGCGCACGTCGCGGATCGAGCCGAGCTGGTTCATCTGGTCGAGCAGGACGTCACGCTGGCCGATGGTGCCGGTTACCATCATGCCGGTCAGGCCGGCCATCGTCGCCTCGTGCATGCTGCGGGAGAATTCCTCGGCCTGACTCAGCGCGGCCTGCCGGTAAACGTGGTTCTGCCAGACGATCACCGCGGTCCATACGACGAACAGCGCGATGCCGATGGTCAGCAGCAGCTGCACCCAAATCCTGATCCTGGGGGAATTTGCCGTGGGTTTCATGGTGTGGGGCCGGAAAAGAAGCGTAGCGGGAATTCCGCAGGTGCCAGAACGGCTCGACACCCCGGGGCGGATACAGCGGAGGCGCAATGCGCCGGCAGCGCGGCGTGAAAATGTAAGCGCATTGTAACGGCCCTTTCCCGCCGCCGGCCAATCGGATCGGCATGCCCGCCGCCTGCGGCTCCGGCGGCGTCGCGCGGACTTAGCCCGCGCGGCGCAGCTGCGCCATCGCCTCGCCCATGCGCACGGCCCGCGCCGGCCCCCACTCGGAACTGAAGCGCAGCACCCCTTTCGGAAACAGCAGGACGACAGTCGAGCCGAGCAGGAAACGCCCCATTTCCTCGCCCCGCGCCAGCACCACCTCACCGTCGGCATAGCTGCGCTTCTCGATGTCCGGGCGCCGCGGCGGATTGACCACGCCGTGCCACGCCGTGGCCATGCTGCCGACGATGGCCGCACCCACCAGCACCATGGCAAAGGGGCCGAACTCACCTTCGAACACGCACACCACGCGCTCGTTGCGCGCGAACAGCCCGGGCACGCCGCGTGCGGTCGCCGGATTGACCGAGAACAGCTCGCCCGGCACGTAAGTCATCTGCAGCAGTTCGCCCGCGCACGGCATGTGAATGCGGTGGTAGTCCTTCGGGCTGAGGTAGAGGGTGGCGAACTCGCCGTCCTCGAAGCGTGCCGCCAGCCGGCGGTCGCCACCGACGAGAGCGGCGGTGGAATAGGCGTGGCCCTTGGCCTGGAAGATCTGGTCGCGTTCGATCGGGCCGAACTGGCTGATCGCGCCATCCACCGGACACAGGAAGTCGGCGTCGGCGAGCGGGCGGGCGCCCGGGCGCAGCGAACGGCTGAAGAAGTCATTGAAGCAAGCGTAGCTGCCGGGGTCGGGATCGGCCGCTTCGTTCAGGTCGACCCCATAGCGGCGCACGAACCAGCCGATGAAGGCGGCGGTCGCCCGCCCGCCGTGCATACCTGCAAGCCTGCCGGCACACCGGGTCAGCAGCTTTTTGGGCAGGACATGCTGCAAGGCTACGAATAAGCGTTCGTACACGGCAACACCCACCTTCGTCGAAAAGCGCCCATTATATCGCCCGCCCCGCTCCCCCCCGCCGGAACAGGCTCGAAGCGCTGCCAACTACGGGCGCGGATTCGCTATAATCCGCCCTCTCCGAGGAGCGCTGCGAGGCGCCGGCCTGCCACCGCAGGTCCGGTCCCCAGGCTCGGACCCCGCCGCCCCCCGGCGGGTAGCGGCACAACGGCGCTCACCCTGCTGATCATTCTCAACCCCCGCCGGGTTCGGGATGCCGGGTGAGCACGAAGCGGCGCGCGCACTGCGCCCGCTCTCCGCCCCGTCCCCGCCCGGCCCTGGCAAGGAGCTTCACATGAACGCTGTGGCCGACACACCCGCAACCGCTTCCGGATTCACCGATTTCGTCGTCGCCGACCTCACCCTCGCCGACTGGGGGCGCAAGGAAATCCGCATCGCCGAAACCGAGATGCCCGGCCTGATGGCGATCCGCGACGAATACGCCGCCGCCCGGCCCCTGCGCGGCGCACGCATCACCGGCTCGCTGCACATGACGATCCAGACCGCGGTGCTGATCGAGACCCTGACCGCGCTCGGCGCCGACGTGCGCTGGGCCTCGTGCAACATCTTCTCGACCCAGGACCACGCCGCCGCCGCAATTGCTGCCGAAGGCATCCCGGTGTTCGCGGTCAAGGGCGAGTCGCTCGCCGACTACTGGGACTACACCCACCGCATCTTCGAGTGGCCGGCGACGGCCGACGGCTCGCCGGTGTATTCGAACATGATTCTCGACGACGGCGGCGACGCGACGCTCCTGCTCCACCTCGGCGCGCGCGCGGAGCGGGACATCGCCGTGCTGGCGAAGCCCGGCTCCGAAGAGGAAACAATCCTCTTCGCCGCAATCCGCGCCAAGCTCGCGGTCGACCCGAGCTGGTACTCGAGCCGCCTGGCGCAGATCAAGGGCGTCACCGAAGAAACCACCACCGGCGTGCACCGCCTGTACCAGATGCACGCGAAGGGCGAGCTGAAGTTCCCCGCGATCAACGTCAACGACTCGGTCACCAAGAGCAAGTTCGACAACCTCTACGGCTGCCGCGAGTCGCTGGTCGACGGCATCAAGCGTGCCACCGACGTGATGATTGCGGGCAAGGTCGCCGTCGTCTGCGGCTACGGCGACGTCGGCAAGGGCTCGGCGCAGGCGCTGCGCGCGCTCTCCGCCCAGGTCTGGGTCACCGAGATCGACCCGATCTGCGCCCTGCAGGCGGCGATGGAAGGCTACCGTGTCGTCACCATGGACTACGCCGCCGAACACGCCGACATCTTCGTCACCTGCACCGGCAACTACCACGTCATCACCCACGAGCACATGGTGAGGATGAAGGACCAAGCCATCGTCTGCAACATCGGCCACTTCGACAACGAGATCGACGTCGCCTCGATCGAGCAGTACCGGTGGGAAGAGATCAAGCCGCAGGTCGACCACGTGATCTTCCCCTCCGGGCGCCGCATCATCCTGCTCGCCAAGGGCCGGCTGGTGAACCTCGGCTGCGCGACCGGCCATCCGTCCTACGTCATGAGCTCGTCGTTCGCCAACCAGACGATCGCGCAGATCGAGCTGTTTACGCGCACCGCCGACTACCCGGTCGGGGTCTACACCCTGCCCAAACACCTCGACGAAAAAGTCGCCCGCCTGCAGCTGAAGAAGCTCAACGCCGAACTCAGCGTACTGACCCCCGCGCAGGCGGCCTACATCGGCGTCCCGGTCGAAGGGCCGTACAAGGCGAAGCATTATCGCTATTGAGCAGCGGCCAGGGCACGATACGGCCTGCGATGCAGACGGGAGCTCGCCATGAGCATGAACGCCTTCCATGCCCGCCAGGGCAAGCCGCGCCCGGCCGCACATGGGCGCACCGCCGCCGACCGCCACGGTCTGCTGCGCGTCGACCAGTTGCTGGTGACCCAGGGGCTGGCGCCCTCGCGCACTGCGGCGCGCGCGCTGGTCGAGGCCGGCCGCGTCAGCCATGACGGCCAGCCGGTCACCAAGCCGGCGCTGGCGCTGCCGCCCGATGCTCGGCTGACCGTGACTCCCGCCGACAGCGACCGCTTCGTGTCGCGCGGCGCGCTCAAGCTCGAAGGCGCGCTCGCGCGCAGCGGGCTGGACGTGCATGGCGCCGTCTGCCTCGACATCGGCCAATCCACCGGCGGCTTCACCGACTGCCTGCTGCAGGCCGGGGCGGCGAAGGTGGTCGGCGTGGAGGTCGGTCACGACCAGCTCCATCCGCGCCTGTGCAAGGAACCGCGCTGCGTCACGCTCGAAGGTCTCAACGCCCGCCAGCTCACCGCCACCGAGCTCGGCGAGCACTTTCCGCCGCGGGGTTTCGACCTCCTCGTGTGCGACGCCAGCTTCATCTCGCTGACGCTGCTGCTGGCGCAATGGCCGGCCCTGCTGTCGCCCGCCGGCCACATGCTGGCGCTGGTCAAGCCGCAGTTCGAAGTCGGTCCGCAAGGCCTGGGCAAGGGCGGCCTCGTGCGCGATGCGGCACTGTACGCCGAAGTCGAGGCGAAGCTGCGCGCCGCCGCCCACGCCGCCGGGCTGATCATCCTCGACTGGTTCGATTCGCCGATCAGCGGTGGCGACGGCAACCGCGAATTTTTCTTCCATGCCATCCGCACACCGGCTGGCGACACCGATCCGGACACCCCATGAGCACCGAAATCTCGATCGAGTTCTTCCCCCCCACCACCGCCGAAGGCGCCGACAAGCTGCGCACCACCTGTGCCCGCCTGGCGGCACTGAAGCCCGCCTTCTTTTCGGTCACCTACGGTGCCGGCGGCTCCACCCGCGAGCGCAGCTTCGCCACCGTCAGGGACATCGCCGCCGCCGGCTTCGAAGCCGCGCCCCATCTGTCGTGCATCGGCTCCACCCGCGACAGCATCCGCGCCATCCTGCAGGACTACGCCGGCGCCGGCGTGCGCCGCATCGTCGCGCTGCGCGGCGATCTGCCCTCGGGCGTGCAGGACCCGGGCGAATTCCGCTATGCCAACGAGCTGGTCGAGTTCATCCGCGCCGAAACCGGCGACCGCTTCCACATCGAAGTCGCCGCCTATCCCGAGTGGCATCCGCAGGCGAAAAGCCCGAAAGACGACCTCGCCGCCTTCAAGCGCAAGGTCGAGGCCGGCGCCAACGCCGCGATCACGCAGTATTTCTACAATCTCGACGCCTACCTGTACTTCGTCGATGCGGCGCGCAAGATCGGCATCGACATC
The DNA here is from genome assembly GCF_023093595.1 of Thauera aromatica. Lineage (GTDB taxonomy): Bacteria > Pseudomonadota > Gammaproteobacteria > Burkholderiales > Rhodocyclaceae > Thauera > Thauera aromatica_A. The sequence continues at coordinate 41,658 of NZ_JALLIK010000090.1, read as the reverse complement.
CCGATCGTGCCCGGCATCATGCCGATCGGCAGCTTCAGCAAGCTCGCCCGCTTCTCCGATGCCTGCGGCGCCGAGTTGCCGCGCTGGATGCGCAAGACTTGCGAGAGCTACGGCGACGATGCCGAGTCGGTGCGCGCCTTCGGCCTCGACGTGGTGACCCGGCTGTGCGAGAAGCTGCTCGCCGAAGGCGCGCCCGGCCTTCATTTCTACAGCATGAACATGGCCGGCCCCACGACCGAGATCTGCCGCCGCCTCGGCCTGGCGGCCTGAACCGCCGCCTCCGGACCGGGTTTCCGCAGCGGGCCGGCGCCGCGCTCAGCGCCGGCTGCCGCCGCCGAACAGGGAACCGAGCAGGCCGCGCACGATCTGGCGGCCGATGCTGCTGCCGATCGTGCGCGTCACCGTCTTCGCCGCGATCTGCACCAGACCGTCGCGCTGCCCGCCACGCGGCCCGGTGGAGCCGAACAGGATGTCGTTGAGCCCGCCGCCGCCCTCGCGGCTTGCCGTCTGCTGCGCGGCCGCGGCGGAAGCCTCGGCCTGGGCGCGCAGCCGCTCGTAGGCGGACTCGCGGTCCACCGCCTGTTCGTAGTGGCCGCGGATCACCGAACCGGCGATCACCGCACGGCGCTCGGCCTCGGAGAGCGGACCGAGGCGCGAGTCCGGCGCGATCACGAACGCACGCTCGGTGACCTGCGGCCGGCCCTTGTCGTCGAGGAAGGAAACCAGCGCCTCGCCCACGCCGAGCTCGGTGATCGCCTGCGCGGCGTCGAACGCCGGGTTCGGGCGCATCGTCTCGGCGGCAGTCTTCACCGCCTTCTGGTCGCGCGGCGTGAACGCGCGCAGCGCGTGCTGGACGCGGTTGCCGAGCTGGCCGAGGACGGCCTCGGGAATGTCGAGCGGATTCTGGGTGACGAAATACACGCCCACGCCCTTGGAGCGGATCAGGCGCACGACCTGCTCGATCTTGTCGACCAGCGCCTTGGGCGCGTCGTCGAACAGCAGGTGGGCCTCGTCGAAGAAGAACACCAGCTTCGGCTGATCCGGGTCGCCGACTTCGGGCAGCTGCTCGAACAGCTCGGCGAGCAGCCACAGCAGAAAGGTGGAGTAGAGCTTGGGCGCGTGGTAGAGCTTGTCCGCCGCGAGCACGTTGATCACGCCACGGCCCTCGGCATCGGTCTGCATCAGGTCGCTGATGTCGAGCATCGGCTCGCCGAAGAAGACGTCCCCGCCCTGCTCTTCCAGTGCCAGCAGGTTGCGCTGGATCGCGCCGATCGAGGCCGCCGAGATGTTGCCGTACCCGGTGGTGAAGCTTTTTGCATTCTCGCCGACGTGCTGCACCATCGCGCGCAGGTCCTTGAGGTCGAGCAGCAGCAGGCCGTTGTCGTCGGCGATCCTGAACACCAGGGTGAGCACGCCGCTCTGGATGTCGTTGAGGTTGAGCAGGCGCGCGAGCAGCAGCGGCCCCATGTCGGAGATGGTAGCGCGCACCGGATGGCCCTGGGTGCCGAACACGTCCCAGAACACGGTGGTGTTGGCGCGCGGCACGTAGTCGCCGATGCCGATCGCCGCCAGGCGCTGGAGCAGCTTGGGCGAGGCGGTGCCGGCGGCGGCGATGCCGGAGAGGTCGCCCTTGACGTCAGCCATGAACACCGGCACGCCGATCGCGGCGAAGGACTCGGCGAGCTTTTGCAGGGTCACCGTCTTGCCGGTGCCGGTGGCGCCGGTGATCAGGCCGTGGCGGTTGGCCAGCCGCGGCAGCAGGTGGAGGTCCTTGAACTGCGCCTGGCCGGCGGCTTTCGCAATCAGCAACGGTTCGGTCATGCCCGGGCTCCCTGGATCGAACGATGTCGTCTGCAAAGTGTAGCAGCCCCGCGCCTGCCGCCCGCACGACACGAGCCCGGCAAGCCCGAAGCGGGGCGCTATAATGCCGGCCTCTTCATTCGCGCAGGCAACATCGAGGTTCATATGGCGGGTCATTCGAAGTGGGCCAACATCCAGCACCGCAAGGGTCGTCAGGACGAAAAGCGCGGTGCGGCGTTCTCCAAGCTGGCAAAGGAAATCACCGTCGCCGCCAAGATGGGCGGCGGCGACCCGGGCTTCAACCCGCGCCTGCGCCTGGCGGTGGACAAGGCCAAGGGCGTCAACATGCCCAAGGACAAGATCGACAACGCGATCAAGAAGGGCACCGGTGAGCTCGAAGGCGTGAGCTACGAGGAGATCCGCTACGAAGGCTACGGCATCGGCGGCTCGGCGGTGATGGTCGACTGCCTCACCGACAACAAGACCCGCACCGTCGCCGACGTGCGTCACGCCTTCTCCAAGTACGGCGGCAACATGGGCACCGACGGCTGCGTGGCGTACCAGTTCAAGCACTGCGGCCAGCTGCTGTTCGCTCCCGGCACCGACGAGGACGCGCTGATGGAAGCCGCGCTCGAGGCCGGCGCCGAGGATGTCGTCAGCAACGACGACGGCTCGATCGAGGTGATCACCGGGCCGTGGGAATTCACCGCGATCAAGGAAGCGCTGGAGAAGGCCGGATTCAGCGCCGAGTTCGGCGAAGTGACGATGAAACCGGACAACGTCATCGAGCTCGCCGGCGACGAGGCCGCGCGCATGCAGAAACTGCTCGATGCCCTCGAAGGACTCGACGACGTGCAGGAGGTGTATACCTCGGCCGAGATCGTCGATTAAGCTGCGCCCTGCACGCCCGACGAAAAAGCGGCGCCCGGCGCCGCTTTTCGCTTGTGCCCCCCCGCATCGCGGCTGCGCCCGCGGCAACCCACCCGGCGCCCGCGCGCCCCCTACCGGCAGCGCCTCTCCGATGCCCATCACGACCTCGCCCCTGACCCAACGCTTCATGCCGCTCCTGTTCGTGCTGCTGTGGAGCACCGGCTTCATCGGCGCCAAGTACGGTCTGCCCTATGCCGAGCCGCTGACCTTCCTCGCCACCCGCTACGCCCTGGTGATCGCGCTGATGACGATGCTGGCGCTGGCGATGCGCGCGCCGTGGCCGGCGAGCCCGCGCGAGGCGATGCACATCGGCATCACCGGCCTGCTCGTGCATGCGGTGTACCTTGGCGGCGTGTTCATGTCGATCCACCGCGGCCTGCCCGCCGGAGTGTCGGCGCTGGTGGTCGGCATGCAGCCCCTGCTCACCGCCGCCGGCGCCGGCCTGTTGCTCGGCGAGCGGGTGTCGGCGCGGCAGTGGACCGGGCTGGCGCTCGGCTTTGTCGGCGTCGCCCTGGTCGTCGGCAGCAAGACCTCGGTAGACGGCATGGCGCCGGAGCAGCTGATGCGCATGCTCGAACCGGCCTTCGCCGCGCTGTTCGGCATCACCGCCGGCACCCTGTACCAGAAGCGCTTCTGCCCGCGCTTCGACCTGCGCACCGGTTCGGTGGTGCAGTTCCTGCCCAGCCTGCTCGTCACCGCCCTCGTCGCCAGCCGCACCGAAACCCTGCACATCGACTGGAGCAGCGACTTCATCTTCGCCCTCGCCTGGCTGGTGCTGGTGCTGTCGCTGGGCGCGATCAGCCTGCTCAACCTGCTGATCCGCAGCGGCAGCGCGGTCAACGTCGCCAGCCTGTTCTACCTCACCCCGCCCACCACCGCGCTGATCGCCTGGGCGATGTTCGGCGAGACCCTGCACGGCATCGCCCTCGCCGGCATGGCGATCGCGGTGTCGGGCGTGTGGCTGGCGCGCAAGGGCTAGAATCGGATTTTGTCTTCCCGGAGAACGCCATGCTGATGTCCACCACCTCCACCCTCGACGGCAAGCCCGTCCGCCAGTACCTCGGCGTGGTCAATGGCGAAGCGATCATCGGCGCCAACCTCTTCAAGGACCTGTTCGCCTCCATCCGCAACGTCGTCGGCGGCCGCGCCGGCGCCTACGAACGCACCCTCGCCGACGCCCGCCGCATCGCCATCGAGGAAATGCAGGCCGAAGCCGGCCGCCTCGGTGCCAATGCCATCATCGGCATCGACGTCGACTACGAAGTCCTCGGCGCCGACAACGGCATGCTGATGGTGTGCGTCAGCGGCACCGCGGTGCAGGTCTGAAGCGAAGGTGGGCAGCACCGCCACCGCGACTGTCGCCACCCGCATCCTCGGCCTCGACCCCGGATTGCGGATCACCGGCTTCGGCCTCATCGACCAGTTCGGCAGCCAGCTGCGCTACGTCGCCAGCGGCTGCATCCGGACCGCCGACGGCGAACTTCCCGGCCGCCTGAAGACGCTGCTCGACGGCGTGCGCGAAGTGATCGCCACCTGGCAGCCCGACGTGGTCGCGGTGGAAAAGGTGTTCGTCAACGTCAATCCGCAATCCACCCTGCTGCTGGGCCAGGCGCGCGGCGCAGTGATCTGCGGCGCGGTGTCGTGCGATCTGGCGGTGGCCGAATACACCGCGCTCCAGGTCAAGCAGTCGGTGGTCGGCTACGGCAAGGCGGCCAAGGAGCAGGTCCAGCACATGGTGCAGCGCCTGCTCGCGCTCGACGCCAGCCCGGGCCCCGACGCCGCCGACGCCCTCGCCTGCGCGATCTGCCATGCCCATGGCGCGCACGGCCTGGGCGCACACACAGGCACCCGCCGCCGCGCAGGACGCCTCCTGGGCTGAACGCGGCAGCGGACAAAACGGTTGCGCCGCAAGATCCGTGCGGGTATCATTCGCGCCTTCCTGATCGGGCACCGCCCCGATCCGCCGCAAGGCACCGGGGGTATAGCTCAGTTGGTAGAGCAGTTGACTCTTAATCAATTGGTCCTAGGTTCGAGTCCTAGTGCCCCCACCACCGAATCCAAGCACTTAGGCCAATCCTCCGGGGTTGGCCTAAGTGCTTTCTGGCGCGGTGTAGCCAAATCCGGGCGGCGTAGCCACGCGGCGGTTGCTGAGGCGGCAGGCGCACCGCCCCCTCGGGAGCGCTGACGCCGCGGAATAGTCGCTGCGCGCGGGTGAGCTGGCACAATAGGCAACCGGCCGGAGCTCTTTCCTCCGCATCGATCGACCACCGGAGGCTGCTCCGCACCACCGGTGCCTTGCCATGACCGCCCCCGCATCCGCCTCTCTCGCCCGTACCCTCGCCCCCGCCTATGCGCTGCTGCTGGTGTATGCCTGCCTGCATCCGCTCGCGGGCTGGCGCGACAGCGGGCTGCCGCTGTTCGACTACCTGTGGGCACCCTGGCCGAAGTACTTCATCGTCGAGGATTTTCTCTTCAATATCCTCGGCTATCTGCCGCTCGGCTTCCTCCTCGCCGCCGCCCTGCCGGCCAGGTGGCACGCGGCCTCCAGGGCGGCGTCGGCCACCCTGATCGCCGCCCTGCTCAGCCTGGGGCTGGAAACCACCCAGAACTTCCTGCCCACGCGCATCGCCAGCAACCTCGACCTCGGCGGCAACATCGCCGGCGCCCTGATCGGCGCACTGGCCGGCGTCCGCTGGGGCGGGGCCGTGTTCGCCCCCCATGGCCGCCTGCAGCGCTGGCGGACGCACACGCTGATCGGCGGGTGCACCGGCGAAACCGGCATGGTCCTGCTCGGCCTGTGGCTGCTGGGCCAATTCACCGCCAGCAATCTGTTGTTTACCAGCGGCGATCTGCGCAGCCTGCTCGGCATACCCGCTCCCCTGCCGTTCAGCGCCGAACGTTTCATCGCGTTCGATACGGCGCTCACCGCCAGTTCGCTGCTGGCCGTGGGACTCTTCACCCGCTGCCTGACGCGCGGCCCGAACCCGCTGCCGGTGCTGCTGGTGCTGGCGCTGGGCGTGGGCGCGAAAACGCTCGCGACCTGGTCATTCTTCGACCCCGGCACCCCCTTCGCCTGGCTCACACCCGGGGCGCGCCATGGCCTCGTGATCGGGCTCGCCCTGCTGCTGCCCTGTCTGCTGCTGTCGCGCCTGGCCCAGCATGCGCTGGCCGGCACCAGCCTGCTGGTGGCCACCGCCCTGGTGAACCTGATTCCCGAAAACCCCTACCTGCCCTACGAACGCCAGCTGGCCGGCTTCAGCAACTTCCTCAATTTCCACGGCCTGACCCGCCTGGTGGACAGCCTGTGGCCTTTTTTCGCCCTCGCTTACCTGTCGGCGCTGGGCCTGTGGCGGGGTGAACACCTCGGCGGTAACGCCTCCCGGCACAAGCGCCGCCTATAATCGGAAACCTGCAGCGCCCGCACGCTGCCCAACTCCCCGGGGAACGGCATGAGCTACTTCAAACACCACGTCTTCTTCTGCTGCAACCAGCGCCCTGCCGGCGAGACCTGCTGCAACAACCACCAGGCCAGCGCGTTGCAGACCTATGCCAAGGAGCGCACTGCCACGCTCGGCCTGAAAGGCAAGGGCAGCGTGCGCATCAACAAGGCCGGCTGCCTCGGCCGCTGCGACGACGGCCCGGTGCTGGTGGTGTACCCGGACAACGTCTGGTACACCTACGTCGACCAGGAAGACATCGACGAGATCATCGACCGCCACCTCGTCGGCGGCCACATCGTCGATCGCCTGCGCCTGCCCGAGGAGGCGGCATGAGCCGTCCGCGCCCCACCGAATCCGCCCTGCTGCGCGGCCCGGCCGGCGACATCGAAGTGCTGATCGACGCCCCGACAACGGTCGGAGGCATCGCCCTGGTGTGCCATCCCCACCCGCTCTACGGCGGCGCCAACACCAACAAGGTCGCGCACACTCTGGCGCGCGCCTTCCGCGACCTCGGCTACGCGGTGATCCGCCCGAACTTCCGTGGCGTCGGTAAAAGCTCCGGCGAACACGATCACGGCGAAGGCGAAACCGAAGACATGCTGTCGGTGATCAGCTGGGCGCAATCACGCTGGGGCAGCCTGCCGCTGGCGCTGGGGGGGTTCTCCTTCGGCGGCTTCGTCCAGGCCCGGGTCGCCGCCCGCCTCGCCGCCGACATCGCCCCGCCCCGCCAGCTCGTGCTGGTGGGCATGGCCACCGGCGCCGCCGCCGACGGCGCACGCCACTACGAGACTCCGGCGCTGCCCGCCGCCCTGCCCGCAGTACTGATCCACGGCGAAAACGACGACACCGTACCGCTCGCCAACGTGCTCGACTGGGCCCGCCCGCAGGAGCGGCCGGTCACCGTCGTCCCCGGCGCCGACCACTTTTTCCACGGCAAGCTGCACGTGATCCGCGACCTCATCGCGCGCACCGTGCCCCGCACCGACGCCTGACCCCCTTCCCCCTTCCCCCCCGCCGGCTCCCGCTCACGTCACGGAGACTCCCGCCCCATGAAGCTGCTCGCCTCGCTCACCAGTCCCTACGCCCGCAAGATCCGCATCATCCTGGCGGAAAAGGCGCTCCCCTTCGAACTCGTCATCGACTCCCCCTGGGAGGCCAACACCCGCATCCCCAGCCTCAATCCGCTGGGCAAGGTGCCGGTGCTGATCACCGACACGGACGAAGCCTTCTTCGACTCCCCGGTGATCGCCAGCTATCTCGAAACCCTCGGCGCCGCACCGGCGCTGTTGCCCGCCGACGCGCTCGAAGCCGTGCGCGTACGTCAGACCGAAGCCCTCGCCGACGGCGTCGCCGACGCCGCGGTCGCCGCCCTGCTCGAATCCCGCCGCCCCGACGGCGAGCGCAGCGAACGCGAAATCGCCCACCAGTTCGGGAAGGTCGAGCGCGGCCTGAGCGAACTCGAGCGCCGCCTCGGCGAGCGCCCGTGGTTCAACGGTGACACGATGCAGCTCGGCGACATCGCCGTCGCCGCCGCCCTCGGCTACCTCGACCTGCGCTTCCCCGACTTCGACTGGCGCGGCCGCCACCCCGGCCTGCAGCCGTTCGCCGAGCGCCTGTTCGCCCGTGCCAGCTTCGCCACGACCCAGGCACCGGCAGGCTGAAAGCGCACCGCGGCCGCTTCCCGCCTTTCAAATGTGTAGAATGGCGCCATCAGAGTAAACCCTGATGGCAATGGCGTACAACCGGGCCGCGTGTTCCGCGCACAGGCGGCGAAGCATTCCCCTGCGCCCCTCCACCACCTGGAACGCCTGCGGGGCCGCGCCGGCACGGCCCTCATCGTCGACCTCCACGCGCCCGCGCGTAACGTATGCCCGCTTCCGCCCCGACCGCCCTGCGCCTTCTGGCGCTGTGCCTGTTCATGCTGTGCATGGCGGGCCGCCTTTCCATCGCCGCAGAACCCCGCCCGGGACCGCTGCCCACGGTGACGATCGGCGTCGTCGCCGACCACGAGCCTTATAGCTGGGTCGAGAACGGCCGGGTCGTCGGCTTTTCGATCGACGTCCTCGACGAAATCGCCCGCCAGGCGGGCCTGCGCTTCGAATACCGCGCCGGCAGCTGGCCCGAGCTCTACCCTGCGTTCCTGCGTGGCGAGATCGACGCCATCGACGGCATCTCCTACCGCGAGGAGCGCAGCTCACAGGTCCGCTTCACCGCGCCCTATCACCTGCGCCACACCGTCGTCATGCACGACACCCGCCGGCCACTGCCGCCGATCACCGATCTGGCCGGGCTCAAGCCGTTTCGCGTCGGCATCGTGCGCGACATCTACTTCAAGAGCGCGCTCGTCGACCACGGCATCGAGCTCGTCGAATACGACGGCCTGCCCAACCTGGTGCGCGCGATCGCCTTCGGCTGGGTCGACGCCATCGTCGGCCCCGAGCTGGCGCTCGGTTTTCTCGCCCGCAAGGCCGGTTTCAACCACATCGGCGTCGCCGCACGCATCCCGATGGGCGGACTGGAGATCGAGGATTTCCGCATCGGCGTTCCCCCTCGAGCCGCGGATCTGCACGCCCGGCTGGCGGCCGCGGTTGCCGCCATCGTCCCCGGCCGCCTAGCCGAACTCGAGCACCGCTGGCAGGAACTCGGCGGTCGCCCGGCGGAAACCGGCGGCGATTTCCGCCTCAGCGAGCAGCAGGCTCTCTATGTGCGCGGCCTGGGGCCGCTGCGGGTCGGGATCACGCGCGACTATCCGCCTTTCAGCTTCGCCGACGACGGCCGGACGCAGGGGCTGGCGGTGGATGTGCTGCTCCGCGTCCAGGATCTCACCGGCCTGCAGACGATCACCGTCGTCGATACCTGGCCGGTCCTCCTCGAACTCTTCCAGCGCGGCGAGATCGACCTCATCGCCAACATCTCGGAGACGCCCGAACGCCGCCGCTTCACCCGCTTCACCGCACCCTACCACCGGATCCCGAACGTCGTGTTCACGCGCACCGAGCACACCCGCCGCCTGACCTCGGCCGGGCAGTTGCACGGGATGCGGGTCGCGGTGACTGCGGGCGTGTTCTACGAGCAGGCTCTGCGCGCGCACCTCGGCGACAGCGTGCTCGGCTTCTCGTCCCAGCAGGCGATGTTCACCGCGCTCGCGGAAGGCAGCGTCGATGCCGTCCTGTCCCCCCTGCACAACGGCCAGCACTGGATCCGCACCCTCGGCCTGAGCTCCCTCCACGTAGCCGGCGAACTCGAGCTCGAAGGCCATGCCGGCGAGGACTTGCGCTTCGGCGTGCGCCCCGCGCTCGAGCCGCTGGCGGCGATCATCGACGCCGCGCTCGCCAGCCTGTCGCCGACCGAGCACCGCACGATCGCCAATCGCTGGCTGGGCGCGGCGCTGCCGGCCGCCGCTGGCGGCGGGGACGGCACCCCCGTCGCCTTCGACGACCGCGAGCGCAGCTTCTTGCAGGAGCGCCAGAACACGCTCAAGGTGTGCACCTCACCGAACTGGATGCCGTTCGAAGGCGTCGACGCCCGGGGCCACCACAGCGGCATGGCCGCAGACTTCCTCGGCCTATTCGCCTCCCGCTCCGGGGTGCGCTTCGAGACCGTCCCCCTTCCCAGCTGGAACGACGCGCTCGGGGCGATCCGCGAGCGCCGCTGCGACCTGCTGACGCTCGCCGTGCAAACCCCCGAGCGGCTCGCCTACCTGAACTTCACCGATCCCTATTACACCGTTCCCCACATCCTGCTCGGGCGCATCGAAACGCCCTTTCTCGACGACATGGACCAGCTCGCCGGGCGCAACGTCGGCGTGGTGCGGGGCCATTCCCTCCTGCGCTGGCTGCGCGAACGCTACCCGCTGATCCATATCGTCGAAGTCGACAGCGAGATCGACGGCCTGCACCGGCTCCAGCGCGGCGCCCTGTACGGCTTGTTGAGCAACCTGAACTCGGCCGGCTACCATCTGCACGAACTGGGGCTGGCCGACATCAAGGTCCTCGGGCGCATTCCCGGCGATGCCACGCTGTCGGTCGCCACCCGCAACGACCTCCCCGAACTGCACGCCATCGCCCGCAAGCTGATCGCCACCCTCGGCACCCAGGATCGTCACCGGATCGAATCGAAATGGCGTGCCATCGCCGTCGAACAGAAAGTGGACTACCGCCTGCTCTGGCAATGGGCGAGCATCGGCGTGCTGGCACTGGTCGCACTCCTGCTGTGGAACCGCAAGCTCGGCACCCTCAACCGCCAGCTCGCCGAAGCCAACGCCCGACTCGAACAGTACAGCCTCAGCGACGGCCTCACCGGCCTGGGCAACCGCAAGTATTTCGACCGCGAATTCGACACCGGCTTCGCCTGGTGCCAGCGCAGCCGGACCGGCTTCGCGGTGGTGATGATCGACATCGACCATTTCAAGCACATCAACGACACCTGGGGCCATCCGGCAGGCGACGAGTGCCTGCGCCTGCTGGCCGACTGCCTGCGCACCCACTTCCGCCGCGACACCGACCGCCTGGCCCGTCTCGGCGGCGAGGAGTTCGTGCTCTTCCTGCCCTTCTCCGATGCCGACGCCACCCTCGCCCGGATCGAGGCCGTCCACGCCGAGATCGCCACCCTGCGCGTCCCGGCGGGCAGCCAGGGGATCGGTTTCACGATCAGCGCCGGCGTCGCGATCGGCATCCCGAGTGCGGCCGAGTACGCAGCGGACTACCTCAAGCGCGCCGACCAGGCTTTGTACGAAGCCAAGCGCAGCGGGCGCGACCGGATCATCGTCGATCGGCGCTGAGCCCCCGCCCCACTTTTTCTCTTCCCGCCCCGCCCACGACCATCGCACGCATCCGCCCCGCACAAAGCCGGCCGCCCTGGCTATAATGCAAGGCTTTGTTTTGATAGAAAATCAGGATCCTCCGTGCTCGTCGCCGCCAACATCACCATGCAGTTCGGGGCCAAGCCCCTGTTCGAGAACGTCTCCGTCAAGTTCGGCGACGGCAACCGTTACGGCCTGATCGGCGCCAACGGCGCCGGCAAGTCGACCTTCATGAAGATCCTGTGCGGTGCGCTCGAGCCTTCCGCCGGCAACGTCTCCAAGGACCCGCACGAGCGCATGGCCTACCTGCGCCAGGACCAGTTCGCGTATGAAGACATGCGCGTGCTCGACGTCGTCATGATGGGCCACGAGGAACTATGGGCGGCGATCCAGGAGCGCGACGCGATCTACGCCAACCCCGAGGCCACCGAGGACGACTACATGCACGCCGCCGAGCTCGAAGGCAAGGTCGGCGAGTACGACGGCTACACGGCGGAAGCGCGCGCCGGCGAGCTGCTGCTCGGCGTGGGCATCGGCACCGAGCTGCACAACGGCCCGATGAGCGAGGTCGCCCCGGGCTGGAAGCTGCGCGTGCTGCTGTGCCAGGCGCTGTTCGCCAACCCCGAGATCCTGCTGCTCGACGAGCCGACCAACAACCTCGACATCAACACCATCCGCTGGCTCGAGGACGTGCTCAACAACCGCGACTGCACGATGGTCATCATCTCGCACGACCGCCACTTCCTGAACCAGGTGTGCACCCACATGGCCGACCTGGACTACGGCACGATCACCATCTACCCCGGTAACTACGACGACTACATGGAAGCGTCGACGATGGCGCGCGAGCGCCAGTCCGCCGCCAACGCCCGCGCCAAGGACAAGATCCAGGAACTGCAGGCCTTCGTCCGCCGCTTCTCGGCCAACAAGTCCAAGGCCAAGCAGGCCACCAGCCGCCTCAAGCTGATCGACAAGCTCAAGCCCGAGGACGTCAAGCCCTCGTCGCGCCAGTACCCGTGGATCCGTTTCGACTACGACGAGAAGGACAAGCTGCACCGCCTCGCCTGCGAAGTCGACAACCTCAGCTTTGCCTACGAGGGCATGGAAAAGCCGCTGATCAACCGCTTCTCGATCGCCATCGAGGCCGGCGAGAAGGTCGCCATCATCGGCGAGAACGGGGTCGGCAAGACCACGCTGCTCAAATTGCTGGTGGGCGAGCTGCAGCCGCAGAAGGGCACGGTGAAATGGGCGGAGAAGGCCAAACCGGGCTACTACGCCCAGGACCACTCGGCCGATTTCGCCGCGGACGTCAGCCTCACCGACTGGATCGCGCCCTACTCGCGGATCACCGCCGCCGCCACCGGCGAGGACAACGAGACCCTGCTGCGCGGCACCCTCGGCCGCCTGCTGTTCTCGGGCGACGAGGTCAAGAAGTCGGTGAAGGTGATCTCCGGCGGCGAGCAGGGCCGGATGCTGTTCGGCAAGCTGATGCTGTCGCGCCCGAACGTGCTGCTGATGGACGAGCCGACCAACCACCTCGACATGGAATCGATCGAGTCGCTCAACACCGGCCTCGACAAGTTCAACGGCACGCTGATCTTCATCTCCCACGACCGCGAATTCGTCAGCTCGCTGGCCACGCGCATCCTCGAGATCAAGCTCGACCACCGGATCATCGACTACCGCGGGACCTACGAGGAATATCTCGCCAGCCAGGGCCTGGAGTAAGCCGGAAGGGCGCGGGAAGAGTCGAACGAGGCGGCGCCGGCGGCCGCAAGGATCGCGCTGCGGCTCCGCTGCCGCGCGATCCTTGCGCGCCCCGCGTTCACCGCAGGCGCGCGCGCAGCCGGGCCAGCGCCTGGCTGTGGAGCTGGCACACCCGCGACTCGGTAACTCCGAGCACGGCGCCGATCTCCTTCAGGTTCAGCTCTTCCTGGTAGTACAGCGCCATCAGCAGCTTCTCGCGCTCGGGCAGGGCCTCGATCGCCTCGATCAGGCGCTCGCGCTGCTCGCGCTCGAGCAGCGCGGAATAAGGCGCATCGAGTTCGCTGCGCTCGTCGACCGGCTCCATCCCGGCCTGCAGCAGCTCGTCGAGCGGCAGCAGCTGGCCGCTGTTGGTGTCGCTCAGCAGCTGGTGGTAGGTCTCCAGCTCAATCCCCAGCTCCGCCGCCACTTCCAGCTCCCCCGCCGGGCGCCCGAGGCGCTGCTCGAGCGCCCGCACCGCCTCGTCGAGGGCGCGGGCGCTGCGCCGCACGCTGCGCGGCAGCCAGTCGCGGCTGCGCAGCTCGTCGACCATCGCGCCGCGGATGCGCTGGCTGGCGAAGGTGGCGAAACCCGCCCCCTGGGTCGGGTCGTAGCGCCCGAGGGCCTCGATCAGCCCGACCACTCCGGCCTGGATCAGGTCGTTCAGCTCCACGCTGGGCGGCAGGCGCACCTGCAGCGCGAGCGCCTGGCGCCGCACCAGCGGCAGGTATTCCTCCAGCAGTGCGTCCTGATTGATCTTGCCCTGAGCGGTATACATGGATCGAATTCTGGATCGAGTCGGGCGGCCGGCCTCGCGAGCGGCCGCCGCGTCACTGGTAGTTGACAATCACCTGCATGCGGCTCGCACGTACCCCCTGGGGCGCACCCGGAGCCGCCGCAAAGCGGAAATGGAACCCACTGTCGGCCGCCGCACCGGCAAAGGCCGTGCTCGTGCCGCGTGCGCCGGGCAGCGCAACGCAGCGCTCGGCGAGGCACAGCCAGGCGCGCGCCCGGACCGACGGCGGCAGCGCATACTGCCAATGCACGGAGGCGACACGCCGCCCCTCGACGGCCGCGCCGGGTGGCGGCAGCAGCTCCGCCGAGCGCACGGTGCGCTCGGAAACCGGAACCGGCACGCCCGGCGCATTCGCCACCCAGCTGCCGGCAGCCGCCGCCCCGAGCGCGGCCCCCGCGGCGCACAGCATCGACACGCCGCCCGCGAGCCGTCTTTTCATCGGGCCAGCACCACCAGCTCGACGCCGAGGAAGGACGCCGCGACCTGCTCCAGGTTGGCGAGCAGGCCACGCCGCGGCCAGCCCGGCGGATGCAGCGCCAGCAGCCGCCGCGGCCCGTCCGCGGCGGCCAGTTGCAGCAGCACCCGGTAGGCGCGGCGGAAAGCGTCCACATCCGCGTCCACCCACAACGCCCAGCGCGACTGCTGCGCGCACAAGGGCGCCAGGTGGGGGCTGGCGGCATCGACCGCGACGATGCGCCAGCGCGCCGGATCGCCGACCCAGCGGCTGCCCGCCCGCGCCCACGCCTCCAGCACTTCGCCCACGCGCCCGCTACGGTCGCTGCCGAGCCCCACCACCATCAGCGTACAGGGCGCCGTCTCCAGCGCAGCGGCGACCGCCGGGGTGGGCGAGCCGGGCGCGGCCACCGACGCCTGCGGAAACCCTGGTGCGGGTTCGCCCGCGGGCGCCGCCGAGGTCCGCTCCGCCACCGGCGGCAAGCGTGGAGACTCATCCGCCTCCGCACCGCTGCCCGCGCCTGCCGGCGCCAGTGCGGCCATCCAGCGCCGCAGCCCGGCGGCCTGGTCGGGGCTCGCAGACGGCGTTGGCGCAGGTGAAGACAAGGCTTCGCTCAGCATCGCTACGCTCCGCCTCCGCCTTCGCCCTCGAGCGCACCGATCGCGACCTGGCGCAGGCTGTCGCGGGCCGCGGCGAGATAAAGCAGGGCCTCGAGCAGGTTGGTCGCGGTGCGCCGCCGCCGCCCTCCGGCCAGCCCCAGCAGTTCGGCGCGCAGGTCCATCGCCCATTGCCCTTCGGCCGCTTCCAGGCTGGCCGCCGCCGCCGCCAGCCCGGCGGCGAGCAGCAGGCGCAGCTCGCGCCCGGTGTCGACCTGCCACAGCTGCGGCAGGCGCTGCCAGGCGTGACGGGTCAGCCGCGGCAGGCTTTCGCCGTCGAGCTGGCCGGCGAGCAGGGGCAGCGCCACCGCCTCAGCGACGTCGGGCGTGATCCAGCAGCGCTGCCCGAGCGCGGTGCCGCTGTCGGCATCGCGCAGCTCGGCGAACCAGGCGCAGGCGGGACGGGCAACCGCCCCCCGGCTCCCCCCCGGAACGGCGTCGACGGCGAGCCGGGAGAGGCTCATCCGCACCGGCCGCGAGCGCATCCGCACACGGTATTCTCCCCCCGGGGAGGCGAGCGCACGCAGCTGCGCGAGCGGATGGCGCTCGCCGCCGTAGGTGACGCGCTGGCTGCCGCGGACCGCGCTCGACCACTCGTGCCCGCCGTCCTCGAGCCAGGCCCAGGCGGCCCCGTCGGGGAGCGCCGGCAGCAGATGGACGCTCGTTCCGAAGCACTCCCGCGCCCAGCGCAGGCGCTCGAGCTGGCCCGCCGGGGCGTGGTGCTGGAGCAGCGCGGCGGCCATCCAGTGGCCTTCGCCGTCCACACCGATATCGGGCATTGCCCAGTCGCAGCCGGCCAACGGCGTACGCGCCATCCAGCGCATGCCGGCCGGCGCGCTCCGTTCGAGGGCCTGTTCGCACAGCGGACGCAGGCGCGCTTCGCGCACCGTCGTCGGCAGACCGGCAAGATCACAGGCCGCTTCGAGTTCGCGGAACCCCCCGATGCGCTCGCGCAGCGCGCCGAGAATGGCGCTCACCCGCCGCCCCTGGCCGAGGATGCCGAGCGCCCAGCGTGCCGGCGGCTCGTAGGCCGGCACCGCCGGCGCCGCGCTCGCCGTGCAGGGGACCAGCGCCTGGCGCACAAGCGCGGCGCCGTCGGCCAGGGCCAGGTCTTCGGGCACCTGCTGCCCGCTGGACACGAACAGCAGGCGCAGGTCGTGGCGCATCAGCGCATCGAGCACCGGCCCGATCCGCCCCGCTTCGTCGAGTTTGGTCAGGATGCAGTCGTCGAGCGTGCCGCCCGCGGCGCGCGCCGCCTCGCGGTAGCGCACGATCACTTCCTCCAGCGTTTCCGGCTGGGCCGCGGCGTTGAGCAGCAGCACCAGGCGCACCGCGATGCCGGCCTGCTGCAGGCGGGCGCTCTGTTCGATGACGCGCTGGTCGCGCTGGCTGGTGCCGACGGTATCGATCAGCACCAGGCGCTGGTCGACCAGTCCGGTCAGCACTTCGGTGACCGGTGCCCCCGCGTCGAGTGCGTGGATCGGCACGTCGAGCAGCCGGGAGTAGATGCGCAGCTGCTCGTGGGCCCCGATCCGGAAGCTGTCGGTGCTGACCAGGGCCACGCCGGCCGGGCCGTGGCGCATCACCAGGCGCGCGGCGAGCTTGGCCGTGGTGGTGGTCTTGCCGACACCGGTCGGCCCGACCAGGGCGACGACCCGGCTCGAGCCGGGGAACGCGGTTTCGTCTTCGAGCCGGCGCAGGCGCGCGAGCAGACTGCGCGCGATCCATTCGAGGCGGGCATCGTCGGCGCCGGCTTCGAGTTCCTCGGGCTCGCCGTGGGCGAGTTCTTCGGCCAGAGCGGCGCTGAAACCGGCGCCCCGCAGCAGCTCGACCAGCGGCAGGGTCGATGCGCGGGCACGCAGCGGGCGGTCGCCGCGGGTGCTGGCGAGCAGGCTGCGCATCTCCTGCATTTCGCGCAGCAGGCGTTCGCTCATCGCGCTCATCGTCTGCAGTCCGTGCTCGGCGGCGGCGGGGGCGGCAGACGCCGGAGGGCGGGCAAAGGGCGGCACGGACGGCGCCGCGGAGTCGCGCGCACTCGGCGCGGCTGCCGCGCGCATCCCTTCCGCGCCGGCAGCCGCAGGCGCTGCCGGCGGCGGCGGAACGTTGACCGCACGCGCGCCGAGGGCGGCGGCGGCGTGGTCGGCGATGGCGATGATCTCCACCCCTTGCTCGATCTGCCGGTTCGACAGGATCAGGGCGTCATCACCGAGGGCGGCGCGCACCTGGCGCATCGCCTCACGGCTGTTGGCGCCGACAAAACGTTTCACACTCATCCTCGTGCTCCGACTACGGTAGTCACCCGCAAGATGCGGTCATCGGGAATTTCGGCCTGCGACAACACTACCAGCTGCCGCAGGCGTCGGCGCAGGAAGCCCGCCAGCAGCGGGCGCAGCGCATGGGCGACGACCATCACCGGCGGGTCGCCGGCAACTTCCTGGCGGGCCAGTGCCTCGCGCGTCTGTTCGAGCAGGATCTCCGCCAGGCCGGGCTCGAGCGCACCGTTGCCGCCGAGCGCCTGGGTCAGCACCTGCTCCAGGCGCGCGTCGAGGCCGATCACGCGCATCTCGCCCCGCCCCGGGAACCAGGGCTGCACGATCGCACGTCCGAGCGCGATCCGCACCTGCGCGGTGAGCGACTCCACGTCCTGCGGCTGCACGGCTTCGGCCGCCAGGGTGTCGAGGATGCTGACCAGATCGCGGATGCTGACTTCCTCGTCGAGCAGATTCTGGCAGATACGCTGCAGCGCGGTCAGCGGCACCAGCTTGGGCACCACTTCTTCGACCAGCGGCTTGTAGTCGTCGCCGAGGCGGTCGAGCAGCTTGCGCATCTCATCACGGCCGAGCATCTCCGCGGCATGGAGATGCATCAGATGGTTGAGGTGGGTGGCGACCACCGTGCTCACATCGACCACGGTATAGCCGAACACCTGCGCATGCTCGCGCTGCCCGCCGTCGATCCACACCGCCGGCAGGCCGAAGGCCGGGTCGGTGGTGGCCGTGCCTTCCACCGTTCCCGACACCTGGCCGGGGTCGATCGCCAGCCACTTGCCGGGGAACACTTCGGCACGGCCGATCTCGGCCCCTTTGAGGCTGATCGTGTAGGTGTGCGGACCGAGTTCGAGATTGTCGCGGATATGCACCACCGGCGGCAGGAAGCCCAGTTCCTGGGCGAACTTCTTGCGTACGCTCTTGATCCGCCCGAGCAGTTCGCCCTGCTGGCGATGATCGACCAGCGGAATCAGGCGGTGGCCGACTTCGAGGCCGAGGGTGTCGACCAGCTGGACGTCCTCCCAGCTCGCCTCCGGCGCCTCGCTCGCCACCGGCGCGGCAGTCTCCTCCGCGGCCGGTGCCGACTGCGCGAGCGCGCGCCGGTGCAGCAGGGCCCAGCCCAGCCCCGCCAGCAGTGCGGCGAACAGCAGGAACACCAGGTTCGGCATCCCCGGAATCAGGCCGAGGAGCGCCAGCACCCCGCCCGACAGCAGCAGCACCTGCGGATTGACGAACAGCTGGCTGATCATCTGCTGGCCGACATCCTGCTCGGTGTTGGCGCGCGATACGGTCACGCCCGCCGCGGTCGAGATCACCAGCGCCGGGATCTGTGCCACCAAGCCGTCGCCGATCGCCAGCAGCACATAGGTGTGCGCGGCGGTGGCGAAATCGAGGTCGTGCTGGAGGACGCCGATCAGCAGCCCGCCGACAATGTTGACCACGGTGATCAGCAGGCCCGCCACCGCGTCGCCGCGCACGAACTTGCTGGCGCCGTCCATCGAGCCGTAGAAATCCGCCTCCTGCGCGATCTCGGCGCGGCGGCGGCGGGCCTCGTCCTCGCCGATCAGGCCGGCGTTGAGGTCGGCGTCGATCGCCATCTGCTTGCCGGGCATCGCATCGAGGGTGAAGCGCGCGCTGACTTCAGCAATCCGCCCCGCACCCTTGGTGATGACCATGAAGTTGATGATCACCAGGATCAGGAACACCACCAGGCCGACGGCGAAGTTGCCGCCGACGAGAAAATGGCCGAAGGCCTCGATCACCTTGCCCGCGGCGTCGCCCCCCTTGTGCCCTTCGAGGAGCACGACCCGGGTGGAGGCCACGTTCAGCGACAGGCGCAGCAAGGTGGTAAACAGCAGCACCGAGGGGAAGGCGGCGAAATCGAGCGGCTTCAGCGCGAACATGCTCACCATCAGCACCATCAGCGACAGCGCGATGTTGAAGGTGAACAGCAGGTCGAGCACGAACGGCGGCAGCGGCAGGACCATCATCGACAGGATCAAGATGATCAGTACCGGACCGGCGAACAGGTTCAGGCGCATCAGCGCCCGCCAGTCCATTGCCGCCAGGCGCTGGCCGAACCCGTTCACCCTTCACCTCCGGCCGCTCGCGCCGCGGCCACTTCCAGTTCGGGCGGCACCACCAGCAGCGGCGGCGCAGGCGGCATCCCGCCTTCGCGCTGCGCGCGGCGCAGACCGAAAGCCCAGGCCAGCAGCTCCGCGACCGCGGTATACAGCGCCGCCGGCAC
Organism: Thauera aromatica; assembly: GCF_023093595.1. GTDB lineage: Bacteria > Pseudomonadota > Gammaproteobacteria > Burkholderiales > Rhodocyclaceae > Thauera > Thauera aromatica_A. The sequence goes on along the minus strand of NZ_JALLIK010000090.1, from coordinate 22,523 downwards.
CTCGGCGTCGAGATCGACGTGGCGGTGCAGGGCGCGCGCCAGCACCGGCGCTTCCAGCAGGGGCACCCCATGCTCGACGGCGATCGTGCGGATGCGCGCCGCCACCGCGTCGGCGCCCTTGGCCACCACCCGCGGCGCGGCCATGCGTGCGGCGTCGTAGCGCAACGCAACGGCGAAATGGGTCGGGTTGGTCACCACCACGTCGGCCCCGGGCACCTGGCTCATCATGCGCCGCCGCGCCATCTGCTGCTGCACCATGCGGATCCGCCCCTTGACCTGCGGGTCGCCGTCGGACTCCTTGTGCTCGCGGCGGACTTCGTCCTTGGTCATGCGCAGCTTCTTACCATGGCTCCACAGCTGGTAGGGAACGTCGATCAGCACCACCACCACCAGGGTCAGCACCATCAGGGCGCAAGCCTGCGCCGCGAGTTCGAGCGCTCCCGCCAGCGCCCGCGCCAGCGGCATCTGGGCCAAGGCACGGAATTCGTCGAGGTGCAAGGCGAGGAAGGTCACGCCGACCCCGCCGACGAGAAACGACTTGGCGAGCGCCTTGAACAGCTCGGCCAGTGCCTGGGTGGAAAAGACCCGTTTGAGGCCCTTGATCGGATCGAGCTTGGAGAACTGCGGCACCAGCGCCTTGGCCGACACCAACCAGCCGCCGAGCAGGGCCGGCGCGATCAGCGCGATCAGCGCGAGCAGGGCGAACAGCGGCATCATCCCGAACAAGGCCCGGCGCAGCAGTTCGAACCCCGCCAGCACCATCCACCGCGGTTCGAAGGCGTGGCTGCGCTCGAACAGGAAGGCCCGCTCCATGATCGACCCGAGCTGTTCGTACAGCGTCGCGCCCATCACCCACAGGCCACCCACTCCGCCGGCGAGCAGGGCAAACGTGGCCAGCTCGCGCGAGCGCGCGACCTGGCCCTCCTCGCGCGCCTTGTCCAGGCGCCGTGGAGTGGCTTGTTCGGTCTTTTCCTGATCGCTGCCGTCGTCTGCCATCGACACGCCCGGACAATGAAATCGCAACCGGCTATTGTCCGAACATTGCGCCCTCGCCGATGCGACGAACAGCGGAGGGATTCACCGCCAGTTCGACCCTGGGTAAACGCGCGACGGGGGGCGCGCACCGGAGGGAATGCGCCGCAGCTCCGGGCGCCCGCCCCGCGGACGCCGCCCGGGCAGACTCAAAACCCGAGCTGCTCGAGCAGGTCGTCGACCTGGTCCTGGTTGGCGACCACGTCCGGATTGCCTTCGACCTTGATCTGCGGGCCGTTGAGCAGGGGATTGACGCCTTCCTTCGGGGCGCGGGCGAAGTTCGCCTGCTGGGCCGCGGGGGCGTTGTCGATCAGCACCTGCAGCAGCTGCTGCTCGATCTCGCGGATGACGTCCATCATGCGCTTGATCACCTGCCCGGTGAGATCCTGGAAATCCTGCGCCATCATGATTTCCAGCAACTCACGATGGGTCGCCTGGGTGAGCTCGGGCACCTCCCCCAGATAGCCGCGGGTATCCTGCACCAGCTCGCGGGCCTGCTCGAGCTCGACCGGGTTCCGGAACCATTCCGACCACCGGTCGTCGAGCGCCTTCGCCCGCGTGCTCAGTGCGTCCTGGATCGGCTGCGCGCGATCGATGGCGTTGAGCGCGCGCTCGGCGGCCTGCTCGGTCATCGTCGCAACGTAGCTCAGGCGGTCGCGGGCGTCGGGAATGGCCTCTGCCGCACGCGCGATTTCCTTGTCCAGTCCCAGCTCGCGCATGCTGTCGCGCAGCATGCGGGTGAGCTGGCCGATCCGCAGGATCAGGTCCTCGCCCCCGGCGACGTGGCCGCCCGGCGAGGTCGAATGCGCCTCTGCGCTCATGATCGCTCCTTCCGACGGAATCCGCCGTAATCGTTACATACCCAGTTTTTCGAAGATCTTGTTCAGCTTTTCTTCCAGCGTCGCCGCGGTGAAAGGCTTCACGACGTAGCCGTTGGCCCCGGCCTGGGCCGCGGCGATGATGTTCTCCTTGCGCGCCTCGGCGGTGACCATCAGCACCGGGAGGGCCTTCAGGGCGCCGTCGGCGCGGATCTGACGCAGCATCTCGAGACCGTCGAGGTTGGGCATGTTCCAGTCCGAAACGACGAACTGGAAACCGCCGGCGCGCAGCTTGGTGAGCGCATCCTGGCCATCTTCGGCCTCATCGACGTTGTTGTAGCCCAGCTCCTTGAGCAGGCTGCGCACGATCCGGCGCATGGTGGGGAAGTCATCCACCACCAGAATCCTCATGTTCTTGTCAGCCATCTACCTTCCCTTTCCTTCCAATGAGTGAACAACAAGCGGCGCTCACACCCGCTGCACGTGCCCCGCCTGGGTGACGAGTTCGAGCAGGCGAGGGGCGATCGCATCGAGACCGAGCACTTCGCAGGCCCCGCCGATCGCGATCGCCTCGCGTGGCATCCCGAACACGACCGAGCTGGCCTCGTCCTGCGCCACGGTGGCCGCGCCGGCGTGGCGCATTTCCAGCAGGCCGGCGGCGCCGTCCTTGCCCATCCCGGTCAGCAGCACGCCGACCGCGTTGCGCCCGGCGTGTACCGCCGCCGAATGGAACAGGACATCGACCGACGGCCGGTGGCGATTGACCGGCGGGGCGTCGCTGAGGCGGGCGATGTAGTTCGCGCCGCTGCGGGCGAGTTCGAGGTGGGCGGTGCCGGGGGCGATGTAGGCGTGACCGGGAAGCACCCGCTCGCCGTCGCTCGCCTCGCTGACGGTGATCTCGCACAAGCGGTCGAGGCGCTCGGCGAACGAGCGCGTGAACCCCCCCGGCATGTGCTGGGCGATCATCACCGCGGGGCTGTTGGGCGGCAGCCGCTCGAGCACCGCGCGGATGGCCTCGGTGCCGCCGGTCGAGGCGCCGATGATGATCAGCTTCTCGCTCGAGATCAGCGGCGCCTTCAGGCGCACCGGCGCCGGCCGCGCGCCGCTCGCCGCCCCGCGCGGCCGCGAGCGGGCGGCAGCGCGGATCTTGTCGGCGATCAGCTCGCCGTATTCGAGCATCCCTTCGCGCAGATCGGTGCTCGGCTTGGCGATGAAATCGAGCGCGCCCAGCTCGAGCGCGCGCAGGGTGATTTCGGAGCCGGCCTGGGTCAGCGACGACACCATCAGCACCGGCATCGGCCGCAGCCGCATCAGGCGCTCGAGGAAGTCGAGGCCGTCCATGCGCGGCATCTCGACGTCGAGGGTGAGCACGTCGGGGTTGTGCTTCTTGATCAGGTCGCGCGCCACCAGCGGGTCGGGCGCGACCGCCACCACTTCCATGTCGTCGTGCTCATTGACGATGCGGCTGAGCACGTTGCGGATCAGCGCCGAATCATCGACGCACAGCACCTTGATACGCGGCTTGCTCATGACACCCATCCTTCTTCGGCGACACGCCCGAACGGACCTTCGGGGCGGCGGCCGGCGGGTGCTGCGTGCGCGCCGGCGGCGCGGACATACACCGTCTGCCCGCGCAGGCGGAACGACTGGGTGATGTAGGAAAAATTCTCGGAGTGCCCGGCGAACAGCAGGCCGTCGGCCTTGAGCAGCGGCGCGAAGCGCTCGAGGATCCGGGCCTGGGTCGTAGTATCGAAATAAATCATGACGTTACGGCAAAATATCGCATCGAAGGGGCCATCGATCGGCCATTTCTCGGCAAGTAGGTTGAGCGGCTCGAAACGGATCATCGCCGCGATTTCGGGACGCACCCGGGCAAATCCCTGGCGCGCGCCCCGACCTTTCTGGAAGAAGCGCCGCAGGCGCTCCGGGTCGATGCGCTCGAGCCGCTCCAGCGGGTAGATGCCTTCGCGCGCACTGTCGAGCGTATCGGTGTTGATGTCGGTCGCGATCACCTGCGCCTCGCTCGCCCGCGCCCCGAGCGCCTCGACCAGGGTCATCGCGATCGAATACGGTTCCTCGCCGCTGGAGGCCGCCGCGCACCACACCCGCACCGGCCCGCGACGCTCCCGGACGTGGTCGGCGAGCAAGGGAAAATGATGGGCCTCGCGGAAGAAGGCGGTCAGGTTGGTGGTCAACGCGTTGGTGAAGGCTTCCCACTCGCGCGCCTGGGGCTGGCGCTCGAGGCGCGCGATGTAGTCACTGAAACGCTGCAGCCCGTGGTGGCGCAAGCGCTTCGCCAAGCGGCTGTAGACCATTTCTTTCTTGTGCTCGGACAGCACGATGCCGGCGCGCTCGTAGATCAGCGTGCGGATGCGCTCGAAGTCGCTCCCGGTCAACTCGAGGTCGCGCGCGCAGGAAAGGCCGGACGCCGAAGCGTCCGCCCGGTTCCTGGAATCGGGGCCGACGCTCAAAACTCCTCCCAGTCGTCAACGGCAGAGGCGGCCATTCCGAGCGGTGCCGCCAGTGCCGCCGCGGGCGCGGCCGCGGCGGCAGCGGCACGCACACGGCGCCGATTGCCGGACTCGGCCTCCCCTCCCGCCAAGGCGGGACGGGCTTTCGCCGTGCCGCCGGCGCGCGTCGCCGGGACCGCGGCATGGTGCAGCCCCGCGCGCTCCGCGCCGGCGCCGCGCAGGCGGAAGGCGGCGATCGCGATCGTCAGCTGTTCGGCCTGGTGCTCGAGTGAGGCCGCCGCGCGCGCCGTGCTTTGCACGCGCGAGGCGTTTTCCTGCGTCACTTTGTCCATCTCGACGATCGCCTGGTTGATCTGCCCGATGCCGCTGGTCTGTTCTTCGGAGGCTGCGGTGATCTCGCCCATGATGTCGTTGACCCGGCTGGTCGCATTCACGACTTCGCCGATCGACGCTTCGGCCTGGTGGATGAGTTCGGCACCGCCCTCGATTTCGGCCGACGACGTGTCGATCAGGGCGCGGATCTCCTTCGCCGCATTCGCCGAGCGTCCGGCCAGGTTGCGCACCTCGCCGGCGACGACGGCGAAACCGCGCCCCTGTTCGCCGGCGCGCGCGGCCTCGACCGAGGCGTTGAGCGCGAGGATGTTGGTCTGGAAGGCGATCGAATCGATGACGTTGATGATGTCCGACATCTTGCGCGAGCTCGCCGTGATCCGCCCCATCGAATCCACCACGCCGCGCATGTGCTCGCCCGCGGTGCGCGCACGCTTGGCGTTATCAGAGGTCAGTCCGCTCGCCTGGCGGGCGTTCTCGGTGTTCTGACGCACGGTGGCGGTCATTTCCTCCATGCTCGAGGCGGTCTCCTGCAGCGCCGCGGCCTGCTGGTCGGTATGCGAGGACAGGTCGTTGTTGCTCGCCGCGATCTCCCGGCTGGCCGGCGTCACCACGGCGATGCCGGCATTGACCTCGGTGACGATGTTGCCGAGGCTGCGCCGCATCACATCGAAGGAGAGCATCAGCTTGCCGAGTTCGTCGTCGCGCCGCTCGGGCGCATCGATGCCGATGTTGCCCGCCGCGATCTGCAGGGCGAACGCACGCAGTTCGGCCACCGCGCGCAGCAGGCCGCGGATCACCATCACCCCGACCAGGGTCAGCAGCAGCAGGCCCAGGCCGGCGCCGACCGACAGCACCATCGCCATCTTCGCCTGCATGTCCTCGGCCTCGGTCGCCAGCGCCGCGGCGAGCACCTGCTTTTCGCCCACCAGCGAGGACACCATCGCCGACAGCTTGATGCCCGTGGCCTGGAGTTCGGGCGAGCGCTGCATCACCGCCTGGTAGACCTCGAACGGTTCCCCGCCGGAGAGCAGATCCGCCATGCCCTGCAGGCCATCCACATAGCCGTTGAAGCTCTGGTCGAATTCGCCGGCGATTCCGGTATGGTTGATCTCGCGGGCGCGATAGGCTTCCCACAGCTCGAGCATGGTCGAGCTCAGGCGGCCGACCGTCCCGGCCCGCTCTTCGCGCCCCTCGAGCACCGTCATCGGGTTCGACGAAGTCACCGACTGATAGCCCTGGGTGATCAGCTGGTCGATCTGCTGCAGGCGGGCGATGTCTTCCAGACCGTCGCGGCGCAGTTCGAGCACGCGCTGGCCGGCGCTGTCCATCGCATACAGGCCGAGGCCGCCGGTCAGGATCAGCAGGCCTGCGGCGATCGTCATCATCGCGATCATCCGCGCGCGCATGGTGCGCACGTTCAGCCCGCCGAGCCAGCCCAGCAGGCCGCCGCGCTTGATCTGGCCGCGCGCCAGCACAACCCCGCCCTTACCCTCGCGGATGCGCTGGTAGGCCGCTTCGGCGCGCTCGATCGCGGCACGCTCGGCCTTCAGCCGCACCGAGGCGTAGCCGACCACGCTGCCCCCTTCCATGACCGGAGTGACGTGCGCATCGACCCAGTAGTAGTCGCCGTTCTTGCGCCGGTTCTTGACCAGGCCGTGCCAGCTCTCGCCGGCCTGCAGCGTCTGCCACATGTTGGCGAAGGCTTCCGGCGGCATGTCGGGGTGGCGCACGATGTTGTGCGGGGCGCCGATCAGTTCCTCGTGGCTGAAGCCGCTTGCTTCGACGAACGCCCGGTTCGCATAGGTGATGACACCGTTCAAGTCGGTGCGCGTGTTGAGGATCTGCTCGTCCTTCAACTCGTATTCTTTCTGGGTAACGGGCTGGTTATTGCGCATCGAGCGTTCCCTCCTCGGTCTCGTGTCCTGTCGTGACCGGCCCTAGGGCCGGCACTTTTCTTGTGTTGTGCAGCCGTACTGCCGCAGGCTCAGGCCCGCGCCTCCTCCACCAGCGCCATCTCGCCGCTCGTCAGCAGCTTCTCGATATCGACGATCACCAGCATGCGGTCATCGACGCTGCCCAGCCCGCTGAGGAAATCCGACGACAGGGTGACGCCGAATTCGGGCGCCGGCCGGATCTGCTCCGGCGTCAGCGTCATCACGTCGGTGACGCCGTCGACGACCATCCCGATCACCCGTCCACCGACATTGACCACGATCACCACGGTCTCGGGCCCGTATCCGGTGTGCTCGAGCCTGAACTTGATGCGCAGATCGACGATCGGCACGATGACCCCGCGCAGGTTGGTGACCCCCTTGATGAAATCGGGCGCGTTGGCGATCCGGGTCACGCTCTCGTAGCCGCGGATTTCCTGCACCTTGAGGATATCGACGGCGTACTCCTCGTCGCCGAGCGAAAACACGAGGAACTCGCGGTGTTGCGCCTCGGCGCCGCCGGCCGCGGAATCGGCGTTGTAATGACTCATAGCGTCTCCACCTCCTTGATCGAAGTTTTCCGTCCTGCTTTCGCCCCGCCTGCGGCCCCCGTGCTCACCTTCGCTTCCCGGCTCAGGCGGTGCAGTCCGCCGATGTCCAGGATCAGCGCCACCCGGCCATCGCCGAGGATCGTCGCCGCGGAGACGCCCGGCACCTTGCGGTAATTGGTCTCGAGATTCTTCACCACGACCTGCTGCTGGCCGATCAGCTCGTCGACGAGCAGGGCGTGGCGCCGTCCCTCGGCCTGCACGATCACCGCAATGCAGGCGACCGGGTCGGTGCACGCCCCCGCCACCGCCAGCGCCTCATGCACCGGGATCACCGACAGATACTCGCCGCGCACCTTCAGCACCACATCGTCCCCGCCCATCGAATGCAGGTCTTCGGCCTTCGGCTGGAGCGACTCCAGCACCGCCGACAGCGGCAGCACGAAGACTTCCTCGCCGACCCGGATCGACATCCCCTCGAGGATCGCCAGCGTCAGCGGCAGCACGATACGGGTGGTGGTGCCTTCGCCCAGGCGCGAGAAAATCTCGACCCGCCCGCCCATGCTCTGGATGTTGCGCTTGACCACGTCCATGCCCACGCCGCGCCCGGAGACGTCGCTGACCTGTTCCGCGGTGGAGAAGCCGGGAGCGAAAATGAGCTGCCAGACCTCGTCGTCGGTCATCGAGTCCGACACCGCGAGCCCCTTCTCGCGCGCCTTCGCCAGCAGCTTGTCGCGGTTGAGCCCGGCGCCATCGTCGCTGACCTCGATCAGGATGTTGCCCCCCTGATGCTGCGCCGACAGCGTCAGCCGGCCGCGGCGCGGCTTGCCCGCGGCCTCGCGCACCGCCGGCGGCTCGATGCCGTGGTCCAGGCTGTTGCGCACCAGGTGGGTGAGCGGATCGATGATGCGCTCGGTCAGGCTGCGGTCGAGCTCGGTCGACTCGCCCTCGGTAACCAGTTCGATGTCCTTGTCGAGCTTGCCCGCGAGATCGCGCACCAGGCGCGGATAGCGGCTGAACACGTAATCCATCGGCACCATGCGGATCGACATCACCGCTTCCTGCAGGTCGCGCGCGTTGCGCTGCAGCACTCCCATGTCGTTGAGCAGCGCGGTGTGGGTGACGTCGTCCAGTCCGCTCGCGGTCTGCTCGAGCATCGACTGGGTGATGATCAGCTCGCCCACCAGGTTGATGATCTGGTCGACTTTCTCCACCGGCACCCGGATCGACGACGACTCGCCGCCCCCCTTCGCCGCAGCAGCGACCTTGGCCGGGGCAGCCTTCTCGGCCGCCGGCTTCGCCGCCGCAGGCGCAGCCGGCGGGGCGGGCGCGGGAGCCGACACGACCGCTGCCGCCGGCGCGGCCGTCACTGCGGGCGCCGGCGGTGCGCCAGAAGCCGCCGGCGCGGCGGCCAGCGGCGTGATCTGGAGCTGTTCGGCCTCGATGATGAAATACAGCACCGCCTCGATGTCGTCCGCATCGACCGCAGTCAGCAGCTCGATGTCGTAGCGCTCATCGCCCCCCTGCTGCGCGCACAGCGTGCCGAGGTGGGCCAGCTCCTCGAGCAGCAGCGCCCGATCCTTGGCGGGCACGCCGAGCAGGCTCACCTGCAGGCGGCGTTCGCCGTGGCCACCGGCTCCGCCCGCCGCAGCCGGTTCGGTCGCGACGGGTTCGGCCACCACAGGTGGCGGCGGAGGGGGCGGCGGCGCCTCGACCGCCTGCACCGGTGTGCTGCCCGACGCACCGGCGCCCTTGCCGATTTCCTCCAGCGCCAGCTGCTGCAAGACGCGGCAGATGCGCTCGAAGGCGGCCTGGTCGGGCTCTCCGCCGCTGCGGTAGGCTTCCAGCTGATCTTGAAGCATGTCCTTGGTTTCCAGAAAGAGGTCGACGATGTCCTTGCGCAGCGTCAGTTCTCCGCGCCGGGCATGGTCGAGCAGGTTCTCGAAAATGTGCGTGGTTTCCTGCAGGCGCTGGAAGCCGAACGCACCGGCGCCGCCTTTGATCGAATGCGCCGCACGGAAGATTGCGTTGAGCTGCTCGGCATCGGGCGCATCGCAGTCGAGCTCGAGCAGATGCCCCTCCATGTCGGCGAGCAGTTCGACCGCCTCTTCGAAGAAGGAATCGAGAAATTCACTGATGTCCATGGCCGCCCCCCGTCGCGTAGTCCAATGCCGTATGCCTCATCACCCCGGCGCCGCCCGTTCAGTGCGCGGGCGCGCCGGGCGCCTTTCCGCTCGCGCCGGCATCCCCGCCGGCCCCTGCCCCGTCGGCCGGCGCTTCGAGCGGGCGGCCGAAGCCATCGACCGCGTCCACCGGATGGCGGATGCGTTCGGCCACTTCGTCGAACAGCACCACCACCTCGATGCGCCGGTTCGCCGGATCGACCGCCGTGGTCGTCGGCAGCGGCACGCGGTCGGCGAAGCCGGATACGCGCAGCAGCTTGTCGGCGTCCAGCCCGCCGGCGACAAGCTCGCGCCGGGTCGCGTTCGCACGTCCGGCCGACAGCTCCCAGTTGCCGACGCCGCGCACGCCATCGACGTACTGCAGGCCGTCGGTATGGCCGCCGATGCTGAGGTCGTTGGGCAGCTCGTTGAGCAGGGGCGCAAGCAGGTGCAGCAGATCGCGCATGTAGGGGGCGACGCGTTCGCTCGCCAGATCGAACATCGGCCGCGCGTCGGTATCGACAAGCTGTACGCGCAAGCCTTCGCGGGTGACGTCGAAGCGCATCTGGATGCGCAGCTCGCGCAGCTGCGGGCTGGCCTCGACAGCGTTGATGATGCGCTGCTGCAGGTTCTGCAGCGCGCGCCGCTGGATCTCGGTGGGCCGGGTCTGGCTCAGCGGGTCGATGCGCTGGCGCTCGCCCTCGGCGTGCGCGGGATCGGGGCCACCGCCCGGGATCACGTTCGCGCTCGTGCCCTGGCGTTCGCCGCCGGTCAGCGACACCAGCAGGGGTGTGCGGAAATACTCCGCCACCGCATCGCGTTCCTTCTGGCCGGCGTTGGAGATGATCCACATCACCAGGAACAGGGCCATCAGCGCCGTCATGAAGTCGGCCAGGGCGATCTTCCAGCTGCCGCCATGGTGGCCATGCACCACCTTCTTGCGGCGGACGATGATCACCGGCCGCTGGTCGCCCGCTCCACGGGCGCTCATGCGTTCCCCGTCTCGGCCCGCGGGCCCCGCACGTGGGCTTCGAGTTCGGCGAAATCGGGGCGCTCGCTCGAATCGAGCGTCTTGCGCCCGAACTCGACCGCGATCGGCGGCGCATAGCCGTTGAGGCTGGCGAGCAGCGTCACCCGGATGCACTGCAGCATCTTCACCGCCTCGGCGACCTGGCGCTCGATGCGGTGGGCCACCGGACTGATGAAACCGTAGCCGACGAGGATGCCGAGGAAGGTGCCGACCAAGGCGTGGGCGATCATCTGCCCCATCTGGTCGGGGGGCGCGTCGGCCGTGCTCAAGGCTTTCACCACCCCCATCACGGCGGCGACGATGCCGAACGCCGGCATCGCGTCGCCGACCCGGGCGAGCGCGCTGGCCGGCACATGGGCCTCGTGCTCGAAGCCCTCGATCTCGTGCAGCATCAGCTCGTCGAGCTCGTGCGGGTTCATTCCGCCGCTCACCATCAGGCGCAGGTAGTCGGTCAGGAAGCCGAGGATCATCGGGTCTTCGATCACCTTCGGATACTGCGAAAAGAGCGCACTCTCCGCAGGGTTGTCGATGTCGCGCTCGATGCCGAGCATGCCCTCGCGGCGGATCTTGCTCAGCAGCTGGTACAGGAGTGCCATCAGCTCCATGTACATGGCCTTGTTGTAACCCGCGCTGCGGCGCAGCGTGGAAAAGCTGCGAAACGTGGCGCGGATCGCCTTGCCGTTGTTCGAGGCGATGAACGCGCCCACTCCCGCGCCGACGATCATCAACACTTCCGTGGGCTGGAACAGCGGCCCGAGGCTGCCGCCCGAGAGCACGAACCCGCCGAAAACCGAGGCGATGACGACGATATAGCCGAGAGGTATCAGCACTGCGGAGCCCCGGAGACGAAGATCTGAAAAGGAATTCCCGATTTAATCGGCTGCGGGCGGCGGAACTTTAGCCCGCCCACGCTATCGCCGACCGGCGGTTGCCGCCGTCCCTGCGCAGCGGACCCGGTCCGGTGGTGCGAGGAAAGCGTCCCACCGCCGCTCAGCCGCTCGCCGGACCGCTACACGCGCCAGCGGTACGCAGCTCCGAGCGCCTGGCCGCGGCATGCGAAGACGCGCCCTTGCCGGCGCGCGACGGCGGCTGGCACAGGCCGCAGACGTAGTCGTGCACCGGTGCATGGGCGTGGGCGACGAACTTTCCGCCGCAGCGCGTGCACCGCGACCGCTGCAGCATCCCGCTTTCGAAAAAGCGCACCAGCGTCCATGCGCGCGTCAGCCCCAGGACGGCCTGCTCGCCATCGCGGTCGACGAGCTCCCGATACAGGCGGAACGCTTTGACGAACGCATCCATGCGCTCGCAGCCGGGATCTTCGTACAGGCGCAGGTAGGTGTTGTAAAACAGCGACGAATGGATGTTGGGCTGCCAAGTAACGAACCAGTCGGTGGAAAACGGCAGCATCCCCTTGGGCGGAGACACGCCGCGGATTTCCTTGTAGAAACGGATCAGCCGCGTGCGGCTGATCGCGGTCTCCGCTTCCAGCACGTGCAGCCGCGCGCCCAACTCAATCAGCTCGACGGCGAGGTTGATCTCGGCCAGCTCGGCAACCAGGCTCTTTTCGCTCATTGCGCCTCGTCCTCGCCTTCCGAAGCAAGCACGATCGCCGCATGCAGCCCGGTCAACCCCTCCAGCCGGCGGTTTTCGACCAGCGCCTTGAAACGCTCCGCGTCGTCGAACACCAGCCGGCACAGGAGCTGATTGCAGACCGCGAGCTGGCGCACCTGGCGCGGCTTGAGCGACAGCAGCACATCGGCCACCGCATCGTTGATCTTCAAGCGGAACTTCGCGCTCGTCCGATCCTGAGTCAGCATGCGCTGGGCAAGCATCAGGTACAGGAGATTGAGCTCCTCGACTTCCTCTCCAAACGGTTCGTTCTTCATCTTTATCACTACAGCTTCCGCTTGTATTCCTGCATTTTAGGCAGAGCCCCTAGGGGCCGGAGCCGCCCGCAAGCCGGCCCTGGGTCATCCTTTCCGTGCCGCCTGCGACGGCTGCGGGTCTCCATCCGCATCCACCGCAGCCAACTCCCGTACCCAGACCAGAAGCTCCGCCACCACCTGATAGAAGGCCGGCGGAATCGTCTCGTCCACATCGATCTGCATCAGCAGCGCGACCAGCTCGGGCGCACCATGCACATGGACCCCGCAACGACGCGCCTCAGCGATGATGCGCTCGGCCATTTCGCCGTAACCGCGCGCCACCACCCGCGGTGCACTGTCACCATCACGATAGGCCAGCGCCACCGCCTGCCGGCGCCCCCCCTGCTCAGCGCCCATCACTGTCCGCTCCCCGGCCCTCACCCGTTTCTTCGGCCACGGAATCGACGGCAAGTTCGAGCGTGTCGAAACCGAACGCTTCGAGGCGGCTGCGCAATGCCTCGAGCCCTTCTTCGAGGCGCGCGCGCGCGCCGCCATCGGCTGCGCTCAGACGTAACGCCAGCGCACGCTCGCGCAAGGCCAACGAGACGCTCAACGCTCCCAACCCGGCGACATCGAGGCCGAGTTCGGCGCGCCATTCCTGCTCGTCTTCCTCGCCGCCCTCCTGCCCGCCTGCACCCTCGTGCGCCCCGGCGCGCCCTTCGAGCTGCGGCAGCGCCAACGCGAGGACGACGAACAATCCGCTCCAGGCCTCGCCTTCCCAGCGCAGCACCGGCGTCGCCAGCAACTCGAGCTGATGCCGCACCAGCGCCTGCAAGCCCTCTTCCACGACCACCCGCGACGACGCGGGCTCGGCTTCGGGCACGACCTTCGCCGCTTCGGGCACGGCCTCTCCGGACGAGGCAAGCGGCAGGGGCGATAGCCGCTGATAAACTTGCAAAACGTTACGACTTTTATCAATTTTGTTAGAGGAAGTCAAAACCGTCTCACCCGGTTGCGCTTCGGCCGAGGGCACACGTCCCAGCTCGACGCTGGCAGTCGCAGCCTCCCCACGGCTGCCAGCGGAAGGCGGCGGGAACGGCATGGATGGCGCATCCGGGGCCGGCGGCGAGGGGGCGGACGGCGGCGGGAGCGGCGAAACCGGAGCTGCCGGAGCTGCCGGAGCTGCCGGAGCTGCCGGAGTTGCCGGAGTTGCCGGAGTTGCCGGAGTTGCCGGAGCTGTCGGAGCTGTCGGAGCTGTCGGAGCTGTCGGAGCGGCGCCGGGCGCGGGCGCCGATGGGGCCGGCGGCGGGCGCCCCCCCATCTGGGGTTCGCGCAGCAGCTGCGCGACCGGCAGGCGCCCTTGGTACCAGCGTGCGAGGTGACTTTCGTAGAACAGGCCGCTGTCGCGCACGCCCTGCTCGAAACGGCCGGCGAGCACGGCAGGGTCGGCTTCGCCGGCACCCAGCAGCGGAGCCGCGGGGCGCAGCGCCGAAGGCGCGGCGGGAAAGCGGGACAGCAACTCGGCGATCGCGCGCGCAGACGGACTCAAATGCACCCGCGCCGAAGCGTTCGCCGCAGCCGGCAGCGCACCCGGGCTACGGGCGCCTTCGCGCTGCGCGGCGGCGCCGGCTTCGGCGCCTTCGGCACGCTTCCCGGGGGGCGCCAGAGTGTCGGCCTTGCGCCCATCGACGCCGGCATCGCCATGGATCGCGCGCAGCGCCTCGATCGGTCCGGGCGGGCCGACGGCCTGATTGAGCGGGGCAGGAAGCGCCGTATCGACCCGCCTCCCCAGCACGTGATGGAGCAGGGTGTCGAGCAGCGGGTTGATACCGCTCACGGCGTCCCGGGGATGAACTCCGCACCGTCGTCGGGCAGCACCGGCGGAAGCTGGCGACGATAGGCTCGCCGGGCGGCATGGCCGCGCTCGACCCCCGCGATCAGGCGCCCGAGTTCGTCACGGCGGGCGAGCAGGCGCTCGCGGACCTCGAAGTCGTGCTCGAGGATGCGCTCGAGCAGTTCGGCCTTGCGCTCCTGCTCCGTGGCATCGAGCGTCAGCCCGGCCTCGACGCGCCCCAGATGCTCGACGGCATCGACGTAGGCGGATTCATGCTCGAGCAGCGCCGGCCAGTCGTCGGAGCGGGCTGCCGCCAGCATCTGCGCGCATCGCCGCAGCAACGCCTCGTAACCGGCAAGCAGGGCCAGCTGGGGGTCGCGCGTCAGTGCGCCGCCCTCGAACAGGCTAACCATTGGCGTGTTCCGCCACGGGTTCGCCGATCTCGCGCCACGCCGAAGCGATGTCGGCGAGCAGGCGTTCGGCCTCGTCGAGCCGGTCCACGCTGTTTTCCAGGTTCGCCTTCAGCAGCAGGTCGGAAATGTAGTCGTACAGCGCTTCCAGCCGCCCGGCGAGTTCGCCGCCGCGCTCATGGTCGAGCGCGCTCGACAGCCCGCCGACGACGTCGATCGCCTTCGAGATCGCTTCGCCCTTGGCCGCCACCTTCCCCCCCTGCATGTGCAGGCGGGCGGCACGGATGAAGCCGATGCCGCCGTCGAACAACATCATGATCAGCTTGTGCGGGCTGGCCGACATCACTCCGCTTTCGATGCCCATCCGCGCGTAGGCGCGGGCTCCATGGCGAACATTCACGATGACACTCCTGTCTTCTTGTCATGCGCCCGGCAACGTACGAAGCTACCGCACCATTGCCGGCCGTCTCTCTGTCAGGCGCGAGGCCGCCGACTCACTTCTTCGAATGGTCGAACAGCGCGCTGAGGTTTTCGAACTGCTGGGTCAGATAGCCGCTGGTCTGGTTCATGCTCGCCACCATGCTGTCGAGCTGGCTGAACTGCTCGCGGTAGCGTGCGATCGTGGTCTCGATGCTCGCTTCCATGCGCGTATAGCGCTGGTCGAGGGACTTCGCCTGGGCCTTCTGCGCCTTGGTGGCGTTGTCGAACAGGCCGCCGCTGTCGAGCATCGGCTTGATCCGCGCTTCCAGGCGCGCGGCCAGCCCGGTGGACGCGTCGGCTTCGGTGCCGGCAAAAAAGGCCGACACCGAAGCGGGGTCGGCGGCGATCTTGTCGGCGAGCGTGGTGCCTTCGGCCTTCAACGAGCCATCGAGCTGGACGCGGATGCCCAGATCCGACAGCATGCGCACGTCGCCCGCCCCGCCCATCGCGGTGATCTCGCGGCGCAGCTGCGACTGCACCGAGCGCAGTGTGCTGTCGCCGAGCAGAATGCCGGCAGAACCGCTTTCGGCATCGTAGCTGCTCAGGTCGCGCAAGGCCGAATGCAGGCTGTTGTAGGCCTTGACGAAATTATCCACCCCGTCCTTGACGCCCTTTTCATTGCGGCTGACGGTCACCGTGGACGTTCCCTCTTCGGCCAGACTCAGGGTGACGCCCTGAATCGCGTTTTCCACGCGGTTGCTGCCGCTGGTGATGCCCACGCCATTGACCTTGAACGACGCATTGCGCGCCACCACCGTTTCACTAGCCGCACCGGCAGGCGGGTTGAGCGGATCGTAAGTCGCTGCGTCGAAGGCGAACTTCGTTTCCAGCGCGACGTCGTCGCCGTCATGGGCGAAGGTCACCACATTCACCGCCGCAGCCGTTCCGGTCGCCGTGGTGCTCAGCACCAGCCGCCAGGGCTCGGCACTGCCATCGTTGACCAGCGAAGCCGTCACTCCGGCATTTTTGGCGTTGATCGCATCGCGGATGTCGGCCAACGAGCTACTGTTCGCGGTCAGCGCGATGTCCAGCGTTTGCGCGCTGCCGCCCTCACCCACGTCGATCGTCAGCGTACCGGCGCCGAGGTCGGTGTCGCTGGTGGCAAAACCCGCCGTCGCCAGGCTCTGCGCACGCGCCAGGTGAGTCACCTCGACGTCGTAGACCCCGGCCACCGCGTCGACCGAGGCCGTCGCTGTGACCGCACTCCCCGACACCGTACTCGACACCTGGCGGAAATGCGCCGGATCGGCGAGCTTGGTCGCGGCATCGCGAAAGCTCGCCAGCGCGCTCTGCATGCGCCCGTAGGCCGAAATCCGTGCCTGCACCGCCTTTTTTTGCTGCGTGATCGGCGCGAGCTTGCCACGCTCGGCCGAATTGAGCTGGTCGAGCAACCCGTTCAGGTCCAGCCCCGAGCCGATGCCCAGGGCGCTGATGCTGGCCATGTCCTGCCTCCCGTCAATCGATCGTCGATTCTTCAACTGCCACGCCAACGGTCAGTGTGACAGGGCGCGGCGGCGTGCACTCGGCGGAGAAACCGCCGGCACACGCTGCTGTTTGGTTTATCGGCGACCGGGACGCGGACTTGAGACGCCGCTTCAGGCGTCGACCGGGCACTCCTCGACCACCGCGCCCAAGCGCGCCAGCGCCGGTCCGCGCAGGATCTCTCCGGTCAGGGTCTCGGGGGCGGCGATGCGATCGGTCAGCTCCACCTGGACCGGGCGGCGGTTCTCGTCGAGGCGCTGCACCCAGGCCAGACGGTCGCCCTCGTAACGCACCAGCGCCCCCACCGGCAACGCACCAAAATGGCGCAGGTGGCGCCGCACCCAGTTGGGATCGAAAGGCGAATCGGAGCGCAGCAGGGTGCGATAGATTTCCGCCAGCGACAGCGGCGGGCGGTCGGCGCGGGCGCGGCGCATAGCCTCGACCGCATCCACCACCGCTGCCGCGCGCGCGAGCTCGCCGAGCGCATCGGCGTGGGTGCCGTCGGGGTAGCCGCTGCCGTCCAGGCGTTCGTTGATCTGGCCGACCACTGCCATCACCACGCTCGGTGCCAACCAGCGGCAGCGCGCCAGACGCTCGACCAGCAAGCCGACATGCTCGGCCAGGCGTGCGCGCGCCGGCGCATCGAGCGTAGTCGCAGCCATCAGCTCGGCCGGCAGCAGCACCTTGCCCAGGTCATGGACCATCGCCGCCGCCGCCACCGCCTTGCGCAGCGCGGGCGTCACCCGCGGACCGCCCATCAGGTCCACCAGGTGCGCCGCCACCGCCAGCCCGTGGCGCACCGGCATCGGCTCGCGGTGCATGCAGCGGGTGGCGAACAGCACCGCTTCGCGGTCTTCGTCGAGCAGCGTCAGCAGCAGATCGGCATGGCGCGACAGCTGCGCCGGGTCCACGTCGCCGCCGTGCTGCAGCTCCAGCGCCTGGGCATCGAGGTAGCCGGCGACACGCGCCAGCCGCCGCGCCATCGGCGTCGGGTGCACCAGCGCCGCGCGCCAGCCCACCGGCTGCTCGGCCCCGGGCGACGGAGTAAGCAGCGGCGACGGCTGCACAGTGCCGGCCAAGGTGCCGTCCAGGCGCGCCACTTCGCGCTCGATCTCGCGCACGAACTGCCACAGCAGGCGCTCCTGCTCGGCGCTCGGGGCCTCGAAGCGGAAGCCGACGAACATCGCGTGGCGGCGGATATCGGTGTTGAAGCGGGTCGCCTGTGCGGCGATGATGAAGCGCACGCCGTTGGGAAAGCACAACTCCACCTCCAGCGGCAGCGGCGCATCGCGCAGGCGGGTGCCGGACGACAGCGGCAGCGCCGCCTGGCAACCGCCCAGCGACAGGTCGCGCAGGTCGCCATGAATACTGCCGGCGGCATCGGCGCTGCGCACGACCACGCCGACCTCCATGCCCGGACGCAGGCGCGCGCGAAACGCCTCGCGCCGCTGCAGCACCCCCAGCGTCACCGGATAGGGGCAGTCGCAATACACCCGTCCCCCTTCCTCGCGCACCGCCTCGGCCACGATCGGTTCGGTGCGCAGCAGGCGTTCGCCGGCCCGCCCCAGCACGCGAAACGCCTGTCCGCGGCGCAGCTCGCCGGCGATCTCGCGCACCGCGCCGATATCGAGCACCAGCACCTCGCCCGGACGCTGCTCGGCCACCAGCACCGGCTGCGGCTCGGCGTCATCGCGCTCGAGGCGAATCCAGGCGCCGTCGGCGTCGCTCAGCGCCCCCAGCAGCTGTTCGACTTCGATCGGGTTGTCCACCCGGTTGTACTTGTCCTGCTCGTCGACCATCGTCCTCGTCTCCACCCGCCCTGCAGCGCGGCCCCATACACAAACCACCCGTTATTCCCAACGCGTGGCGGGCGGCCATTCTAAGCTTTCCACGGCCGGACGGGGCGGCGCGGCGGCAGACCGGGCTCCGGGCGGCGCTTCGGTGGCTGCGTTAAGTCGGCCGAGGATGAGCCGTAGCTGATCCAGCTTGGCCAGTCGCTGGCCTTTCAATTGATTATGTAGTAACGTGACTACATTAAATTGACGTAGGAGGTGCCCTATGACCATCACAACCCTATCCAGTCGGGAGCTGAACCAGGACGTGACGCGAGCAAAGAAGGCCACCAAGAGCGGCCCGGTGTTCATCACGGATCGCGGCAAGCCTGCACACGTGCTGCTGAGCTTCGAGGACTATCAGCGGCTGACGAAGCAGCGGCGCAACATTGCCGATGCGCTGGCGATGCCGGGCGTTGCGGACATCGAGTTCGAGCCGCCGCGCGTAACCATTGGAGCCCGGCCGGCTGATCTCTCATGATGTACGTGCTCGATACCAATGTGCTGTCGGAACTGCGCAAGGTACGGCTTGGCAAGGCCGATGGGAATGTGGCGGCATGGACGGAAAGCGTCGATGCCGCCGACCTCTTCGTATCGGCCATCGCCATCATGGAGCTGGAGCTCGGTGTTCTGTCAATTGAACGCAAGGACGCTACCCAGGGGGCCATGCTGCGCTCGTGGCTGGAGCAGCACGTATTACCCGAGTTCTCCGGGCGCACATTGTCTATCGATACCGCTGTGGCGCAGCGCTGCGCCCGGCTGCACGTACCAGACAAGCGCGGCGAGCGTGACGCGCTCATTGCGGCGACGGCACTGGTGCACGGCATGGCGGTAGTCACGCGCAACGCGGCCGATTTCAAGCCAACGGGAGTGACCATCATTAATCCGTGGGAGCCGCCGCCACCTGCACCCCGCAACCCCAGCGCTTGATTCGCGTGACTGAGATTCATTGCTAATCAGGAACATGCATAGCGAGCAATTCAAGCCGGTTCGCCTGGACACCAAGGCGGAACTTGCCCGTGCCATGCAACGGCCAGGATTCAAGGCCGCGTGGGATGGATTGGAAGAAGAGTACGCTGCACACAACGAACTGCTGCAGGCCCGCAAGCAGGCGGACCTGACCCAAGAGGAAGTCGCAGCGCGCTGCGTGGGAGCGCCTCAGAAAACGGAAAAATCGTACGCTAAGCCGGTTGCCTGGCCCGCCCGCTTGTCAGAGCATACAAAATTTTGTATGGTTGCAACATGACTGATCCCAAGCCTGTCGAGTTCATGGGAAGCTCCCTCGATGACCTGCGCGCCTTTCCACTGGCCGTGCGACGCGAGGCCGGCCTCCAGATCGACCAGGTGCAGAGGGGTCGCGAGCCCGACGACTGGAAGCCGATGAGCACCGTAGGCCAGGGCGTTCGGGAGATTCGGATTCGGGACGCGAGCGGCGCGTTCCGGATCATCTATGTGGCGAAGTTCACCGACGCCGTGTATGTGCTTCACTGCTTCCAGAAGAAGACGGAGAAGACCAGCAAGGCCGACGTGGATCTCGCCGCGAAGCGTTACCGCGACTTGGTGAAGGAGCTAGGACAATGAGCGAGCAACGATACGCCAGCGTTTGGGACGCCATCGAGGACGCGCCGGCCGAGGCGGAGAACATGAAGCTGCGGTCCGAACTGATGATGGCGCTCAAGGATCACATCACCCGCACCGAAATGAGCCAGTCGCAGGCGGCCAAGCTGTTCGGTGTCACGCAGCCGCGCATCTCCGACCTGATGCGCGGGAAGATCAACCTGTTCGGCCTCGATGCCTTGGTGAACATGGCTGCCGCGGCTGGTTTGCACGTCGAAATGCGGGTACTTCAAGCGGCCTGACCTTCTCGAAACTCGCCGTTCTGCGTAGGTTCAAGCGAGAACGGTTTTCGAGAACGCCCCAGCCCCACAGTCGCGACAAAGCGCCGCCTTCTCAGCAAGGCGGCATTTGACCCCGATCCCGATCCCCTTCAATGGCTGGCCGGTGGGGGCGACCCGGCGGGTCGCCCCTGCGGCTCGGCGAACACCTCGTCCAGGCTGCGGGCGTCGAGCACGGCGTCGGACCAGGCTTCGAGCTGCGCCTCGGTTGCCGCGTTGAGGCGTGCTTCCACCCAGCCGGGCAACTCGCCGAAACGGCGGGTCAGCTGGCGCGCCAGCACGCGGGCCTCTCCGCGGAGGACGCCTTGCTGCAGCCCTTCCACCCGCCCCTTCTGCTCACCCGCAGCGAGGTAGTCCTTGGCCCATTTTTCGATGCGTTGCGACAGCATGGTGTTCAGCTCCTGCAGATCGTCCAGTTCGGGCAGATCGATGGCGTAGGTGCGATTATGCCTGAGGACCGCACGCAGCCAGATGGCGACGATGCGGCGCACGCGGGCGAAGGCCGGGGCGCGGGTTTCGACCTCCAGGCGGGCGACGAAGTCCTGGATCGCCGCGGGCGTCTGCAGGCGTTCGGCCTGGAAGATCGCGGCGGCGAGGTTTTGCGGCAGGCCGCGCAGGGTTTCGTCCGGGTAGGCGCCCTCGTCGATCAGCACGTAGCGCATCTGCGGCTGCAACGGCTTCAGGAATGCCGGCAGCGGCGGCAGCAACGCCGCCAGCGTGGTCGGTGCGCGCCAGCGCCGCTCGCCGTTGTAGAGCACGATCGGCAGCACCGGCGGCAGCTGTCCGCCCGGGGCGAACTGCTTCTGGCGGATCAGGTCCTGATACAGCAGCCCCACATACACCAACATGCGCAGCGCCATGAAGCGGTCAATGGCGTGCTGGAACTCGATCAGCAGGTACAGATACACCCAGCCCTCGCCGCTCTTCACCCGCCACACCACGTCGTCGGCGCGCTGGCGCATGTCCTCGCTCACGTAGTGGCCCTTGACCGGCTCCAGCGTGGAAAAGTCGAGCCGCTGCAGCCACGGATCATCGACGAAGCCGCGCACCAGGTCGCGCACCATCAGCGGGTCGGAAAACAGCAGCTTGTAGCCGGAATCGTGGTCGCGCGCGGGCATGAGGAGCTGACCGGGGTCAAGTAAAGGAGACGACGATGAAATACCCGATTGCAATCGAGCCGGGCGACGAGACGCACGCCTGGGGCGTGGTGGTGCCCGACCTGCCGGGCTGCTTTTCGGCGGCCGACAGCGGCATCGACGAAGCCATCGACAACGCCAAGGAAGCCATTGCGGCGTGGATCGAGGCGGTGATGGACGACGGCGGCGACATTCCGGCGCCGACCTCCATCGCGGCGCACCGCGCCAACCCCGAATTCGATGGATGGATCTGGGCCGTGGCCGAAGTCGACCCCGCCATCCTCGACGACAAGGCCGAGCGGGTGAACATCACCCTGCCGCGCCGCGTGCTGGCCCGGCTCGATGCGCACGCCCATGCGGCGGGCGAAACCCGCTCGGGCTACATCGCCAAGCTCGCCATCGAGGCCCGGCCGCACGCCTGAGCTGTAAATGCTGCAAGCCAAGCTCGCCATGCGAGCCAAGCCGGACGAGTTGCAAGGTCTCGGCGTCGGGCGTTGCGCGATGTTGTCCCTTGGCTGCGCGCTTGTAGTCACGCCTGAACTGGCCGCTTGCTTCAATCTGTGCCTCATTGCGGCCCACAACCGACGATTCTGCCACGGGCCGGTCCGGTATCCATTCGAGAGGCGGCGCGGCGCGCTTTACCGAATTAGGGAATTGTGCTAATGGGAACGATGCGTAGGCAGATATATGCCTCATACAGAACCATTGCAAATGTTTTGTGGAATGCTTAAAGTTGAAATGAAGCAAGCTTAGGCGGATAGCCCACCTTCTATTTGGGATAAGTCATGAAATCTTCTGATCGTGCATACCTTCAGGGTGTGCTGGACAGCTTCATTTTGGCAGCCATCAACCGCGTCTCTCACTCTGGCGACATGGAGCACTTGTTCCGCCTGGATGCGGTGGAACTGAAGCAAGCAACGGATCGGCAACGACTCCATGAGACGGTTGTGGACGATGTGCTTGGCTTTTTCTACGGAGCACGCGTTGAGATCAAGTATGACCAGGGAAGGGCTTCGTTCGACATTTACTTGGACTTGTCTCGATGCGCTTTGAATCAAGGCCAGTCCTCGGCGTTGGCAACGGCCATGGAGATGTTCCGAGCAGAGCACAACTAAAAGTGCCGCATCAGCGAGGATATGGAATGCTCCAGCAACTAGCAGGCTGTTGATTTAGCCAGATCCGAGCAACGGCGAGGCTTTCCCGGACGTTATAATACGATCTGCATTACCACTCCAATTGTTCCGATGCGCGGCACCGACCATAA
>NZ_JALLIK010000091.1:0-63422 GCF_023093595.1 Thauera aromatica | reverse complement strand
AAGCACTCGACCATGCCGTCGCTGATGTCGCCCGACTCAAAGAGCTGCCACACGTCGAACAGGTCGCGGGGGTGCTGCCGATCCAGCGCGGCCACCAGCTTGCTGGCGTACGACTCGTCCGGTGCCAGAACCGGCAGCTCGAACTCGACGCCGAACAGATCGCTGGTCTTGGCGCTCAGCGGCCGCCGCTCGACGGGCAGCACGCTGCCTCGGAACACGACGTTGACCTCGATCTTCACCTGGTTGGCGTCGTTCTCGACGATCAGCTTGGTGTCCCCCAGGTCCTTGGCGCGAACCAGGCGTGTCTGCACGCCCAGTGGTGCAACGCGCGTGGCGATGGCGGCCAGCTCTTGGTTGATGGCTTGCAGCGCTTCGTCGCGCGGCGTCTGCCACGGGAGGTACACCACGTCGATGTCCACCGACAGGCGCGGCATGTCCCGCACGAAGAGGTTGATGGCCGTGCCGCCCTTCATGGCGAAGATGTCGTTGGCGAACACGTCGGGCGCGACGGCCAGCAGCAGGCGAACGGTGTCCGCGTAGGTCTTATCCATGAGGTCTCAGGCTCAGCAAGGTGCCGTCATCGAGCCGGCTCATCCAGCGCGTGTTGCTGCCGGTGCGAACCGGGTACTGCTCCAGCAGGGCATCGACATCCACGAGGCTGGTCTCGCGCGCCCAGGTGAGGAACAGGCGCACGGCCTTCACGCTGGTGCAGCAGGACAGCAGTTGTCCGAGCAAATCCTTGCGGGGGGAACGCAGTCCATCAAAGATGTTGCGGGCCTCTTCGAGGCTCTGCTTGACGCCGGCTTCGTACAGCAACTCCAGAACGGCACGCTCGGAGGCAGCCACCCGCAGATCCTCGGGCAGGCCAGGCGGCGTGGTCAGGGTCTTGCCGGCCAGCACCGTATCCGGCCAGTCGAACAGGCGGGCGTGGACGTAGCGGGCTGGAAAGCGCGAAGTGAACCAGACCGGCAACGCAAAGCGACCGTCGCCCCACAGCACCAGCGCCTCCCGGCTGCCCAGGTTGTGCCGCACACCCTGCAGGGCCAGGGCGCTCTTGCCGCCGACGTGCAGGCCGGGCACGCGCTGTTGCAGAAACTTCAGCGCACCGTAGACCCCGAATTCATCGTTCGGGAAGGCATAGACGCCATGGGCCAAGCGCACGAGCCACCCGCCGTCGGCATAGTAGGCGGCGAGCTGGGGCGACACCCCAAACTGGCTCAGGGTGGCAAGGTCGAACGGCGCCCCGCGAGGGAGTCCCGCCTGCAGTCGCTTGATTATCTGGTGCCGAGAATTTCCATCCATGTTATAAAAATAACACATAATCCAATCGGCCCCTAGAGCCGTTGCAAGAACGTGCATGGAAAGTAGCATAAGGTTTGATTTATCGTGCAAAATCTAATCGACCTGCGACCCGAGCCAACCCGGCTCTGCCGGCCGCAACCCACCCTCCTGATCGCGGTCTATGCTGGAGGGCAGGCCACGACCGGCCGCTCCGCGAGGTGAGGCACCACTGAAGCCGAGGCATATGAGCATGACCACCAACACGCACAACGGGCGCTGGAGCCACCGGCTGGGCCGGGGGGCTGGCCGTGCCTGGCGTGGATACCTGCGCCGCGAGCAGCGTGTCGCCGGCTGGCTGGTGACGCGCGGGGTGCCTGCGGGCGCGGCGACGGCGGTGCTCTGGATCGTCAAGCTCACCGTGCTCGGTGCGCTGCTCTACTCCGCGTTCTGGCTGGCCCTGCTGCTTGCCTTTGCGGTGACTGCTGCATGGCTCGTGCAGCACGACGACCCTGATCAAGAGGAACCGCAACCCGAATGGAGGGAAGGCCCCAACGGCTTCGGGCTTTATGACAAGAGCGACTGGCGCATCGACCCGCATGTGACCGACGACGACTGAACGGCGGTCACTTCTTCGATACGGCGCTCATTGCCATACCAGCGCCACGCCCCCCAGCGCCCTTGGCGTCCGAGGTGGCGGTGGACAACCCCTGCACGATATTTCCCGTGCGAACGCCTGCCCAAGCCAATGCCATGACCCAAAACGTCGGCAGCACGATGAACATCATCGCCATGACGAAGTTAAGGAGCATGTCGCCAAAGGCGTTGTTCAAACCGATCAGCGGATCGAAGTTCGTGTGCGGCCTGTCCGCGCCAAACCCCCATCCGTAGAGCGCATCCAGGATCGTGCTGTCGATCCAGCGTGCGAGCTGGAACCAGAAGTCCACGAAGAACAGCGCGAACTGGACGCAGCTCACCGTCACCACCGTCTTCAGGTCGTAGGTGCCGATCAGCAGCACCAGCGGGATGCAGATGACGAGCGCCATCTTGAGCATGGTCAGCACCATCGGCAGCGCCTGGCGCACCACGTCCATCGCCGGAAAAAAGCCCAGCGAGCCGACGGTCAGCCCCAGGTCGCTCGCGCCGCGCGTGACGACGTTTGGCAGCGTCTTGTCGATCTGGCCGCCGTAATCGGTGTAGACGGCGCCCTGGTTCATCTTCTGCTGCCGCGGTGAGACGACGGCGCGGATCACCGAGTCATTGACCTCGCTCTGCGACAGGAAGCCCGCCCAGCGCCCGATGCGGGTCAGCAGGTCCGGGTCGACCTGTGCCAGCAGCCGGCTGCGCAGTCCCTGGCCGCCATCGGCCCACCACTGCCGGCAGGACGGATAGCCGCCGCCGCTGTCCACCTGTGCCAGCCCCGCATCGCGGGTCGCGTCGTAGGGCCAGGCCGTGCGTGGGGTCTTGGCGCGATAGGTGTCATAGAAGCCGGGCGTGTCGAGGAAGTAACTCGATCCGATCCAGGTGACGTCGTTCATCTGCTCGTCGGAGAGCGTCGGCCGGTTCATGAACAGCTTGGCGCGCGACGGCCCGTAGCAGTCGTGCGTGAAGTCGGCGACCTCCTGTGCCAGCACCGGATCGTCGATGCGCGTGGCATCCACATCCATGCGAATCTGACGCAGGTCCGTGCCGCAGGGAATCGCCGCCACCGCGGAGCCCGTCACGGCTTTCGACAGCGCGTGCATGAAGAACCACCACACCGGCACCAGCGCGCTCTGGTCGTTGAGCGCCGTGTAGACATTGGACCAGCCCGTGTCGTTGGGCAGCGGGACACTGACCTGGCATTGCGCGGAGCGCGTGGTGTCGAACCTGATCGTGGCGAGATCCACCGGGATGAACGGGATGCCGGCGAACATGATGACCACGATCGCCACCCACACCCGGTTCTCGATGCGCATCGACGACAGCACGCCCTTGTTGCCTTCGTCCGCACCTTCGCTGCGGGCCTTGAGCCACTCCTGGATCACGATGGCCACGAACGGCAGCGCGAACACGCCGCTGGCCACGAGAATGCTCCAGATGCCGTTGTTGACCACCCAAGCCACCAGGGTCAGGTAATACTCCAGGTAGTCCGTGGTGTAGAGCGTCATGCCTGCCTCCCGGTCTCAGCCGTGCCGCAACAGTTGGCTGACTTCCAGCGCGACCACGGCGATCACGGCCGCGATCTCCGTGCGCAGCAGGCGCTGATGCGTCTCGCGGGACGGCTCCCGCCGCAACAGGCGCCGACGCATCCACCACCAGCCGTAAGCCGTCGCTCCGTAGAGGCACAGCCGCCACACGAAGAAGTGGCCGGCGTGCGCCTGCAGCCAGTGCTGCCAGCCCTCGACGCCGCCGACGACGTGGATGCCGGCGATGTTCACCGCCACCGCGGCGGCGACCACCAGCAAGGTCCACAGCAGCGCCACGCCGACGCGGCGGTTGAACAGCCATGGCAGCCGCAGCCAGGCCAGCCGGCTCATGGCGTACCGCTCCGCGGCTTCTGGACTTCCCGCAGACGGTCGCGCGTGGTGTCGCCCTCGAAGACGCCGCGCGAACCAGCAGCGCGGGTGCTGTGGCGCTGGATGATCGCCATCGCCGAGTTGCCGGCCAGCGTGCGCCGCAGCTCCAGCTCGGTCTTGAGGTTGTTGATCTCCTGCTCCAGCGCACTGTTCTCCTGGTCGACCGCCTGCACGGCCAGTTCGTTGGCGGCGACGTTCGGCTCCTTCTTGCCGGTCAGCAACGTGCGTTGCAGCAGCAAGGCCTTCTCCAGCACGCTGGACAGCGCCGCCTCCGACGCCAGGCGCTTGCCCAGCACGTCCTGGTCGGGTTCGTCCCGCAGGGCCTCGATCACGCCGCGGGTGATCGGCAGCGAGCTGCTGCCGGCCGCGTCGAGATTGGCCGGCGTCGTCGGCCGGGCGCCCGTCACCAGCTCCTGCAGCACCTGCAGCTTGGTCTCGTACTCTTCCTGGATCACTGGCGTGAGCCCGACGCCAGGCGTGGTCTGGGTCTTCGTGCAGTTTTCGCAGGTGCGCTGCTCGCGTTCGCCCAACACGCGGGTCGCCCAGTCCGCGGCCGCCTGGGGCGAGAACCAGGTTTGGCAGGTCAGGCGGTTGCCGCAGGCGCTGCGCGCGATCGACGAGCTATCGGTGGCGCTGCGCCCGTTGAGCAGGTTGTAGCCCGCGCGCGTCACGTCGCCGACCACCTTGATCGAACTCTGACCGGAGCCGCCCGCGTTGCCGCCGCCGACCCATGGCACGCCGTTGTTTCCCTTGTTGGACTCGGCCTGCTCGATGGCGGCGACGGCATCGGTGCTGCTGACCGCATCCCGCAGCGCCATCCCTTCGGCGAGCTGGTCCCAGCCGGCCTGGCCGCCGGCCATGTCCGCCATGCGATTGGCGATGGCGCGGCAGGTCATCTTCGAGCGGTCGAAATCCAGGCGCGCCTGCAGGATGCCGTTGGTGAGCAGGTTGTACAGGCCCGGGTCGGCGCGCTGGATGATCAGGGCCGGCAGCGAGGCCACGGCGCTGGTGGCGTTCTGGATCACGTTGCTCATGATCGTCTGGAAGCCGTTGGTGATGCCGTTGAGCTGGTTCTGCAGCGTCGTGGTGATGCTCATGTCGCCGCAGATCAGGTTGCTGTTCCAGCCGACGCCGACGCCGATGCTCTGCATGTTGCCGGCACCACCCATCGACACGGCCCGGCCGCCGCCGATGCTGTAGAGCACGTCGTCGCCGATCACGCTGCCGCTGACGTTCACGCCATTGGGGTCGATGCGGGTCTGCGCCCAGGCGACGCCGACGACCAGCGTGATGGCCGCCACGAGCAGCGTGGCCCGCAGGTGCGACTTCGCGCGACGCAGGAAGTCAGGGAGGGAGGCGTTCATCGTGGGTTCCTCACATGAAATCGACGCTGCCGAGGAAGACCTGGCCCCGGCGCCGGCAGCAGGAGTACGGCCGCCACAAGGCCCAGGCGTAGTCGCCTTGCTGGGCCTGCACGCGGGTGCGGCTGTGCGGGAAGACCACGCAAGTGTTCGAGAGCGTGGGCGTCAGCTCCTGCCACTTGCCCGTCGAGGCGTCGGTCTCCATCAACGCGCCGGCCGGCCAGTACCCGTCGCGGGCGTTGGCCAGCAGTGGCTGGTACACGTGAATCTGGTTGCGGCGCGTCACGATGTCGCCCGCGCGCTGCGCGACCACGGCGCCGCTCTTGTGATCGTCGGTCTGGTGCAGGAAGCCACCGCGGGGATACACGTTGCCCCAGAGGTTCAGGCCGGTGCGCGTACCGATTTCGCGCCGGCCGGGGATGAGCGCTTCGGGGTAGAACGCTTCCGGGATGTTGTAGCGCCAGGCGATCGTGTCGAGCGTGCTCAGCAGATACGGCATGAAGGCCGTGCCAGCGCCTTCGCAGGTGTAGCCGGAGGCGCTGGCGAACTGGCTGAACACCATCCCGGCCGGATGGCCGATGACATCGGCGTTCTTGAACTTGGCGAGGTTGTTCTCGTTGTCGTGATTGGTCGTGCCGTCACCGCCAGCCTTGGCGGTCGGGTTGGGCATGCTCATCGCCCTGACTTCCAGCCACGGGTTTTCGCCGGTGTTCGAGTAGCTCGACACCACCGCATCGGGGACGTAGTGGCGCACCTTGACGGAGGTGCGAACCGAGCAGCCGAAGGGCGTGCAGTACAGCCAGTAGCAGATTCCGACCACGCGGTATTCGAGGCAGTCGGGGGACAACGCCGACGAGACGATGGTGGCGGTGTCCAGGGCGAACGTCGACGTGGCCGTGCCCAACAGCAGCGAGGCGACAGTGGCGCGCAGGCGCCGGCGTGCCAGCAGGAGGCTCATGGCTGCGTGCTCCGGTAGGCGTTGATGCGCGCGACGGCGCGGGACACGTCGGGCTCGCCGTAGACCACGTAGCGTCGATCGACCACCACGGCGGGAATCTTGGCGATGCCCAGCCCCCAGGCATCGACGATGCCCTGGTACGCTGTGCCGAGCCTGCGCTGCAGCTCGGAGCCACCTTGCTTCAGGCCTTGCGGGACGAGGGCCGCTGCCCAATTCGAATCTTCGGGAAACCCGGCGTCAAGTTCTTCTTCG
Source organism: Thauera aromatica (assembly GCF_023093595.1). GTDB lineage: Bacteria > Pseudomonadota > Gammaproteobacteria > Burkholderiales > Rhodocyclaceae > Thauera > Thauera aromatica_A. The sequence goes on along the minus strand of NZ_JALLIK010000091.1, from coordinate 57,015 downwards.
CGGCAAGCAGGTGGGACCGGTTCGATGACACAGTCAGTTGCCTGAGATCCCCGCAAGGAGTGGCCGGACACGGTAATAGCCCAAACATCCGCTGCTGTGGCGACTCCTGTCGTCAACAACAGGGACAGGATGGTCGGAGCACATCCAAACGAGGCCAGAAAGACACGCATCCGCATCGCCAATGGGTTGATGACTCCCGGCAGTACAACCCATGACGCTTGCACGTACCACGAACAATGCGGACAGTAGCGCTCCCTGTTTCAAGCCCACGGGAAAGGTGCCTGAGCGGGACCCTGGATGCCTGCGAAAAGCCCCCACGGGACTGCCGCAACTGCGAGACTTGAACGCACCGGCTACGCCTGTTCAGACAGGCAGGAATTGTCACGTAAGAGTCGGGCCCGGTCGACGAAGTGTTGCAGCGGTTCGGACGGCTCTCTGTGCGGACGCAACAGGAACGTAGTCATCCTCGCCGACCCATCGGCCAGGGGCCGAGTGACGATCTCCGGGTGTCGGCAGATCGAGATTTGAGAGGCCGTAGCAAAGCCCAGGCCGTAGCCGGCGGCGACCAGCGTCAACATCAACTCCAGCGTCACCGCACGCTCTGCGATGTTCGGCCGGATATCCGTGGAACGCAGGATCCGTTTGATTTGCCGGCTCGCGCCATGGCATGCCTCCGGGTGGTACATCACGAGGGGATACTTCAGCAATTCCTCCAACGGGATCTGCTTGAAGGCCAGCAATGGATGCCGATTGGGAATGGCAGCCACAAGCGGATCGGACCAGAGCGTTTCGCAGTGGATGCCTTCACCGGCCTCGTCGGACTGGGCGAAACCCGCATCGAACGAGTCATCACGCATACCGCGCACTTGCGCAGCGAACGGTGTCTCGAACAGGCGAATCCCTACGTCGGGTTCCTCTTCACGGCACAAGGCCAGCAGCGCCGTGAGCCGGGTTTGTGCGATACCGTCCGAAAGCGCGATGCGGAGCATGCCTCGGTAGCCTGTCGCAGCCGCCTTGACATTGATCCTGGCCTGCTCCAGCACCGCGAAAACGCGCCTGGCATCTCGCAACAAGACTTGCCCGGCCCAAGTCAGGTGCGTACCCCGCCCGCCGCGCTCGAACAACGAGGCGCCGACGTCGCTTTCCAGTTGCCTGATCGTGCGCGACAGCGGTGATTGTTCGATGTGAAGACGCGCGGCCGCGCGCGTGAAATGCAGCTCCTCGGCTACGGCCACGAAACAACGCAGGCGTCGCAGGTCCATGGGCGTCACTCATCCGTTCAACGAGTGACTCCCGAACCGGGATGCGGCGCGACGATTGCGAACCGCAAATGGGCCATTCGCCGCAACCGCAGTAGCCACGTCGGAATGGCGGAGCAAGGGGGCGCGCCAAGGCGGTAGGCATGCCGCCAGCCAAGGCGCTCCCCCAAAAACAAGAAAGCCATGCGAAGCTAGGCCGGAACCCCGAGGATGATGCTCGACGCCTTGAAGATGGCCGACGCCGTCTTACCCGCCACCAGCCCAAGGGCCGCGCTGCTCTCATTGGTCACGATCGCGGCCACCGAAGCCCCGTTTGGCAGGTCAAGAACGACTTCCGTGTTGACTGCACCGGTCTGGACGCGGGCAATCGTTCCTGTCAGCCGGTTGCGGGCCGAGAAGCGTGCGCCATCGTCATCCGTAACCAGGATGATCGATGACGACTTGACCAAGGCGAAGGCTTCAGCACCGACGCGCAGGCCGAGGCTCTCGGTGCTCTCGTGCGTCACGATGGCGACAAGCTTCTGGCCCCCGGCCACTTCCAGCTCGATCTCATCGTTCACCGCCCCCGGCTTCACCAAGGTGACCTTGCCGAAAAACTGGTTCCGGGCACTGGTTTTCATGCTCATCCTCCTGATCAACAAATAGTCATCTGCGATGTCGTCGGCCTGCTGGGCCAATTGCTCGATAAAGCGCCGATGCTCCCGCTGGACAAGGCGAAAGTTCTCGACCAGTTGCTCGCCCCGGCGAGTCAGCCGGGTTCCGCCACCGCCCTTGCCGCCTGCCAGGCGCTCGACCAGCGGCTCCCCGGCCAGGTTGTTCATGGTGTCGATGGCATCCCATGCGGCCTTGTAGCTCATCTTGATCGCCTTGGCGGCCTGCGTGATCGAACCGCATTCGGCGATCCTGGCCAGCAGCTCGATCCGGCCGGGACCGCCAAAATTCTCGCCGCCCACCGTCATCCATACCGAGCCTTGCAGCTCAATGCTCTTCTTGGTCGATTCCATCGTGTACGCTCACCCCTTGTGCCTTGGACTCGGGAAAGCATACCCGGTGTTGGTCGCACCGATGGCACCCGGGAGGCAGGCAGTCCGTTCTCCCCAGGACGGCACCGAGTTCGGCAAACAAGAACCGCTTCCAGCGCAGGTTTCGTGAGTTGGCGAGGTACAAAGGGTGGAAGTACCGCTCCAGCAGGCGCGACACGCCGTCGCGTCCGCCAAGGTCCAGGTCTTCCCACAAATGGCGTTCACCGTGGCATGCCGCCGCGATCGCATGTGCAAGCCACGTGGCCACGTGTTCATCCACCCCTGCGGTACGCCGCGTCATCAACAGGGCCACCAACGCCTGGAAGTACGGTGGCTGCGCCGCCTTGAGGATTGCATACTGCATATCTGACAACCCCTCCAGCGCACCGAGCTCCGGGAAGCATCGCTCGACCATTTCCAGCAGGGCGTGTTGCGGGAGCCCGAGCGTCCACGCGAACACTGGAAGTTCGCCACACTGGGCGTTCCGCAGAACACCCGATATCGCCCGCAGCATCAGGGTATCGTCGCGCGCCGCGCCAGCGCCCTCCCGGTTACGGCCAGGCATCCGGCGGGACATGCCCGATTGGGATGGCGCCGGCCATCGCGGGCTGGTTCGTACGATCTTCATTGCCTTGCTCCTTCCAGGCGGGTTCACGAAAGTTGCTCTGCTCCATGGACTGGGACCATTGCGCATCATGGGAACGCCCCGGCACCGCCTGCCCCGCGATCGGGTGCCACGGCCTCGCCGGGATCGGTGACGAACCCGACGCGCGTCAGCCCGCGCCGCGCCAGCGCCGACAAGGTCCAGGCCATCTCCCCATAGGGCACCGCGGCATCTCCCTTGAGGTGGATCTCGGTGTCCGCCGCCCTTTCGGCAAGCTGCCACGCGCGCCGTTCCAACTCGGCGCGAGACACCGCCTCGCCGTTCCAATGCATCTGTCCATCGCGCTGTACCGCGATCTCGATGTGTTCGGCAGGCGCCACATTGGGGCGGCTGCTCGCCTGCGGCAATTCGAGCTTGACCGCATGCGTGAGCAGCGGCGCAGTGACGATGAAGACGACAAGCAGCACCAGCATCACGTCGACCAACGGGATGATGTTGATCTCGGCCATCGGGCGTCCGCCGTTGCCCGAACCCAGCGTGCCCAGCCCCATCACGCAGCCCTCGCGATGCGAGCGGACCCCTCGGCGGCACCTCGCCGCAGCGGCGCACCGGTAAGCGCCAGCGTAAGCAAGTCGTGGCCGAGCGCATCGAGGCGGCCGAGCACGACACGGTTGCGCTGCGTCAGCGCGTTGTAGCCGAGCACCGCCGGGATCGCCACGGCAAGGCCGATGGCGGTCATGATCAGCGCCTCGCCGACCGGGCCGGCCACTTTGTCGAGGGTGCCCTGCCCGGACAGGCCGATGGCGATCAAGGCGTGATAGATCCCCCAGACGGTGCCGAGCAGGCCAACGAAGGGCGCGGTCGAGCCGACCGAGGCGAGCAGCGTCAGCCCGCGCTCGAGCCGTTCCGCCTCCTCCTCGATGCCTTGCCGCAGCGCCCTTACCAGGAACTCCTGGCGTCCACCGGCCTCCCCGTGCGCCGAGAAATGCCGGGCGGACTCGATCGCCAGGCGCGCCAGGCGGGCGCACGCATCCTCCGCACCTGCGGAGAGGACCGCGCCCAGTTCCTCAAAGGCGCGGACACGCCGGAAGCGCGCAAGAAACACCGCCTGCCGTCGTCGCTGCAGCCAGTGCGCAACCAGTCGATCGACGATGATCCCCCAGCTGGCGAGCGAGGCGAACAACATCGCGATGAGGATGGCGCGCGCCGCCGTGTCGGCCTGCGTCAGGAAATGGGCAATACCCAGGGAGCTTTCGAACATGGCGGGACTCACATGACAAAGGAGATTGGGACCAGCACCCACGCGGCGACCCTCTCGTCGCCCCGACGTGCTGGAACGAAGCGCCAGCGGACGACCGCCTGGCGCGCGGCGGCGTCGAGCCGCTCGAACCCCGACGAGGTCCCGAGCTCGACCTCATCGGCATGTCCGTCGGCCGAAACGAGCACGCGCAGCAGGACGCGACCCGTTTCGCCGAGACGGCGCGACATCGGTGGGTACTGCGGCGCCGGGTTGTCGAGGTAGTCGGCGTTGAAGACCGGCAGCACCAGCGGTGGAGGCACGGCGGGAACGGCGGTGGGCACCGATACGACCGCCGACGCCGGTTCGGCGGCAGGCTCCGACGCGACATCGGAGAACGGCGGCGCCTCGGCGGGCGGTGCCGCAATAGGTCGCGGCGTCGCTGGCCGCGGTGCTCTTGGCGCTGGCGTTCTCTCCTTTGGCGGCCTGGGCGGCGTCGGTGTCGGTTCCGGCACGGCCCTCGGCTGCGCGGCCGCCACGGGCACCGGTCGCGGGACGACCAGGCTGGCCTCGATCACATGACCCAGCACCTGCCTTGCCTGTGGCGACACCTGCAGCACGATGCCGAGCAGGGCAGCATGTGCGAGGCCGACCCCGGACCACTGCAGTAGCGGTCGCCACCAGCGCCACGTCGCCACCGGTGCCTTCTCCTGGCCCGGCTTGCCGCTGCCGCAGAGGTACTCCTCCATCGCCAACATCACTGCGCCGGCGTCAGGCGCAGAGTGACGCGCTCCACCGTCTTGCCGAAGAAGTGATACCCGGAGCCCCCTTCGGCCAGCAGTTCGAGCAGTTCGTCCGGGGCTCGCACGCGCGTGCCGCCGACGGCCGTGACACCGCGCCGGGCGAAGGGCTCGGCGATCAGCGTCGCCGTCGGCCCGATCACCGCCGCCTCGGCGCCCGGCCGCAGCAGGCGCAGCAGCCCGTCGAGCGTGCCGTTGATCAGCGTCGTACCGGTGGTGATGAAGACGTCGGCCTTCGGCACGAGCTCCGGCGCCCGGTCGGCCGACGCGTAGAACGGCATTTCCTCGGGCCTCAGCGTCGCTGGGTCCATTTCCAGCACATGGAAGGGCTGGCCGCGCCGGCGCAGCTCGCGCATGCACGGCGGGAAGGCGCCGACCAGCGCGACGCGCGCGCCGGGCGTGATGACCAGCGCGTCGAAGGCATCGCCGTCGCTCACCTCGGCGCTGGCCGGCCCGCCGTCACGCATCCACAGCGTCTCGGCGAGCGCATTCAAGGTAGCGATGGCCAGCGTCCGGCGCAGGTCCTGCGGCCGGTAGAGGTCGTCGAGCACCTGTACCGCCTTGCGGCCGGCGATCTTGCCCGGGATCGGCATGGCCTTCGCCGAGCTCGGGCAGCAGACGGCCTCGGGCACGCTCTTGATCGGCGTCGCGCACAGGCCGCCGGCGCCGTTGGCGAGCTTGACGCCGGTGAAGAAGATGCCGAGGACGGCGCGTTCGAGGGTCAGCGACTCGGCCTCGGCGCCGAGGCGCTCGACCACGGTCGCGTGCAGGTCGGCGAGCAAGGTGGCTGGCGGGCAGTCGGCCATTCGGCTCGGGATCATGTCGTTCGCTGTCTTCATGTCGACATTCCTCAGCAACGCGAGCAGCGCAGGTACGGTGAAACCACTACGGGGTCCAGGGCACGAGAGGCGAAATGCAGCTTCAGGTGGCCGCAGGGGCCATCGATGTCCTCCCGCCCCTCGTCGCCGAGCCCGGCCGCGACAAATCGCTCGCCGAAGGTCTCCACATGGCAGAGCGGATGGCTGTCTGTCAGCACCGCCCTGTCCAGGTCGCGCAGGCCACCTGGCGCGGTCTCGCAGGCCTCCAGGCAGAACCAGTGGGCCGAGCACAATTCGCCACCCGGCGCCAGGCGCGCGGCAACGGCTGCAAGCGCGTCACCCATGGACTTGCGCACGGGGTAGAGCGCGTGGAACAGCACCACGCGGTCGTAGCTTGCCTGCACGGATATTTCGAGCGGAGAACCGGGATGGACGACGCATCGCTCAGCCAGGCCGCAGGCGTCGAGCAGTTCCATGGCCTCCCGCACGGCGCCCGGCGCGACGATGACGGCCGCGTCCAACCCGGGCTGCGCGAGGCAGATGGCCGCCACCGCTATGCCACCGCCGCCATCGAAGCACAGCAGGCGGCGCGGCTTGGCGCCACCGCGCAGTTCCCTCTCCCGCGCCGCCAGCCGGGTCGCCAGAAGCCGCGCCTCCACCAGGAAGGGGTGCAGCCTTGGGGATGGCGACACGGGCACGCTCGCCGCCGTCCAGTCCTCGGACAGGAAGCCGCGCAGATCTGACCAGCCGCATTCCGGCGCCAAAAGGCGCTCGATCGTCGCTGCCTGGCACCAGGCACTGCCGGCGACGAGCACCTCGCGCATCTCGGGAACCAGGGCGTACACGCTGCCTTGGCGCGACACGAGGCCGAGGTCCTCCAGGGACTGGAGGAAGCCCGCCAGATGCGCGCCGCGCAGTTTCAGGGCCGTGGCGATGACCGCCCGCTCGGCGGGCCCGTTGCGGTCCAGCCAGTCGAACAGTCCGCTGCCGTAGCCCGCGCGCAGGGCCTGGAAGGCCTTGAACCCTCCGGCGACGCGGTCCAGCACCGCGACTGCGGGCGGAGCCTCCAGGCTGGCGAGATCGAACTTCATCGTGGTCATGTCCATTTCATGCTCCTTGGTATCGATAGCATTGGAATCAACGCGCGGCCAGGGTCGTCCTGGGGCCGCCATCGAGGATTTCGCGCACCTGCGCGGCAGAGAGGTCGACGCCGAAAATGTCGTGATAGAAGGCTTGCGTCTCGGCGACGACGTCGATGTCGCCGAAGCGCTCGGGGTGGAAGTGTTTCGCCGCCCACAGCACCGTGAGCGGCTGTTCGGAGGTGCGGTTGCCCCAGGTGTGGGCGCCGCTGGGCGCCACCAGGATGCGCCCAGCGCGCACGGCGGCCAGGTTGGCGAAGCGCGGCTCGCGGCGCACCGTCTCCGCCTCCTCGTGGCTGGCGACGATGAGGATGTCGGGGTTCCAGGCGAGCAGTTGCTCGAGGGTGAAGCTGCGCGATTCGACGGTGCGGCCGTCGTCGGTGACGCTCTCGCCGCCCGCCGCGCGGATCCACCATTCGACCACCAGATGGGGTTGCGTCAGCGTCTTCGGACTGAAGTAGAGCACGCGCGGTCGTGTCCGCACGTCGCGCAGGCGCGCCGCAACGTCCGCGAGCATGCGGTCGAAGCGCTCGGCGTAGCGCTCGGCGGCCTGCGGCTGGTCGAAGACGCGGCCGAGCAGGCGCACCGCCGTCTTCACATCCTCGGGCTGGCGCCAGGCGAGGTAGAGCGCCGGCAGGCCGGCACGGCGCAAGGCGTCGGCGCTCGCCCGATCCATGGTCAGCACCGCGTCGGGCGCCGCGCCGAGCAGGGCCTCCAGGTTCGGCGTGCGGTCGTGGTTCTGGAGCGTGGGCAGCGCGGCAGTGTGCGGGGCAAAGACCGCCTGGTAGCCCCAGCGCGGCTTGCGGGCGAACTCCGGCAGACCATTGACGATGCGCCGGCCCTCGCCGACGGCGAAGACGAGGCCGTTGAGCACTGGCACCGCGCCAATGGTGGCGACACGCTCGACCCGCGCGGGCAGGGCAACCTCGTCGCCCGCCATGTCCTCCACCACGCGCGGCGGCGCGGCCTGGGCGATGGCGGCGACGAAAGCGATCAGGAACGGCAGGAAGCGGAACAACATCACAAGTCTCCTTTCACAGGCGCGGAATGCACGCTGCCGGGGCGCCACGGTGCGTGACGATCTCCACCGGCGTGTCGTACAGGGCGGTCAGCGTGTGCGCGTGCAGCACATCGCGGGCCGCACCGGCGGCAACGACGCGGCCGCCTGCCATGGCAAGGACGTGTGCGCCAAGCAGGAACGCATGCTCGGGCTGGTGGGTGGTGACAAGGACGGCCATGCCGTCGGCGGCGAGATCGCGGATCACGCGCAGCACACGGGCCTGGTTGCCGAGGTCGAGGCTGGCCATCGGTTCGTCCATCATGAACAGGCGCGGCTGCTGGGCCAGCGCACGGGCGATCAGCGCGAGCTGGCGCTCGCCGCCGCTGACGCGGTTGAACGGCCGCTGCGCCAGATGTGCGATGCCAACCCGCATCAGCGCCTCGCGCGCGATCCGCTCATCGTGGCGGCCAGGCAGACTGAGGGGCGGCAGGTGCGGCGTGCGGCCCATCAGCGCGACATCGAGCAAGGTCAGGCCGCTGTCGCCGGCCGCCTGCGGCACGTAGGCGAGCGCGCGGGCGAGACGCCGGGGAGGGACGCCGGATTCGCCGTCGATGCGCACCTCGCCACGCTCGTGCCGCAGTGCGCCGACTAGGCAGCGCAGCAGGGTCGTCTTGCCGGTGCCGTTGGGCCCCAGCAGGCACAGGATCTCGCCCCTTGCGAGCGACAGGTCAATGCCGTCGAGCACCGGCACCTCGCCCGGCGCGCGGCGATAGACGAGGTTTTCCACGCTCAGGACCATTGCCGCCTCGCTCTCGCCAGGACGGTGACGAACACAGGCGCGCCGAGCACGGCAGTGACGATGCCGAGCGGCAACTCGGCGGCAAAGGCACTGCGGCACAGGTTATCGACCAGCAGCAGGTAGCCGGCGCCGAGCAGCAGCGAGGCCGGCAGCAGCGCGGCGTAGGCCGGGCCGACGATGAGACGCGCGAGGTGCGGCACCAGCAGGCCGACCCAGCCGACGATGCCGGAGATCGACACGGCGGCGGCGGTCATCAGCGTCGCCGCGCCGATCAGCGCGAGACGCAGCGCGCGCACCGGCACGCCCAGGGTGCGCGCCTCGTCGTCGCCGGCTTCCAGCACCTGGGTCGGCCAGCGCAGTAGGAACAGCGCGAGCATGCCCGCCAACGCGAACGGCGCCGCCCAGGCCAGATCATGCGTACCGACGCGGCCGAGACTGCCGAGCAACCAGAAGACGATGGCCGGTAGCGTGTCGAGCGGATCGGCGACGTACTTCAGCGCGGAGGTGAGTGCCTGGAAGAGGGCCGACACGACCAGGCCGGCGAGCACCATCACCAGCGCCGAACCCTTGCCCAGACGGCCGGCGATGAGCATTGCCGCAACGACCGCCAGCAGGGCGCCGGCGAAGGCCGCGCCCTGAACGGCGAGCGCGCTGCCCGAGAGCAGCATGGCCAGCGCCGCGCCGAAGCCGGCGCCAGACGAGACGCCGAGGATGGCCGGTGAGGCGAGCGGATTGCGGAACAAGGTCTGGTAGGCGGCGCCGGCCGCCGCCAGGCTGGCGCCGACCAGCATGGCGGCGAGCACGCGCGGCAGGCGTACCGCCAGCACGACGGTCTCCGCCATGGGCGGTTGTCCCGACTCGGTCCCGGTCAACGCCGCCCACAACACCGCGAGCACTTCCGACGGGGCGAGCGGGTAGTGGCCGAGCCCCATCGAGAACACCGCGCTCGCCAGCACCGCGAACGCAAGTGGCGCGATGAAACCCAACCCGCGCCAGCGGCCGGCCACCCGGCTCGCGCCATCGACGATGCTGCCCACCTGCCCGCTCACGTTGGCCTCAGAACCTGGCGCTGACGGTCATCACGGCCGTCCGCGGTGCGCCGGCGTAGTAGGTCGTGCCGGCATTGAGGTCAAAGTCGCTGGCGGAGATCTGGCCGATGTAGCGCTTGTCGAACAGGTTCAACACCGACAGGCCGATGCCGACCTCCTGCAGCATGGCGACGTTCTTCCATTGGTAGCCGACATGCAGGTCGGCAAGGAAGTAGCCGTCGATCTTCTGCTTATTGAGGGTGTCGCCGTAGCGCTTGCCAACGTAGCGCACCACCGGCGAGACATTCCAGTTGCCGCTGCGCCAGTCGACGCCCAGCTTGGCCAGCATGCGCGGCGCGTTGGGCACCTGCTTGCCGTCGGTGCCCGTCACGGCGCCTGCCTTGGCCTGGATGTCACCGTCGAAGGCGAAGCGGTTCCAGGACAGGGCGAAGACCGCCGACAGCCCGCCGTCGAAGCGGTAGCTGCCCTCCAGCTCCGCGCCGTAGCCGACGGCCTTGGCGACGCTCTGGTAGTAGGTCACGTCCACGCCCGGGTCATAGACGCTGACCTCCTTGTCGCGGGTCCTGGCGTAGTACAGGTTGGGCGCGAGCGAGAGCCGTTCACCCTCGTAGCGCAGGCCGAGGTCGAGGTTGTCGGAGATCTCCGGTTTCAGCCCAGAGAAGACATCCTGCAGGGTGATGTTCTGTGCGACGAACTTGGCCTTGTTGCTGCTATAGGTGGATGCGACCGGCCCCCAGTCGGGCCGGCCGATACGCCGGCCGTAGGCGGCGGTGAGCGCCATGTCGGGCCGCAGTTCGTGGCGCAGCGACAGGTTCGGCAGCCACTCGCGGTAGGTCTTGCCGGAAACTCGCATCCAGGGGTCGACGGCCGGGTTGAAAGCCCACACCGCGTCGTAGGAGACGTCGGGAAGGCCGGCGGTGGCGTAGTAGGAGAACGACGGCTGCGACTGCTGCTGCAGGCGCACGCCGCCCGAGATCGTGGTGGCGCCGCTGCGGCCTGTCAGCTGCAGGAAGGGGCTGTTGAACTCGTGCCTGCCATGTTTCGACAGCAGCGCCCAGCCGGCATAGGTCAGGCTGCCATCTGCCTGTGCCGTGTAGTTCTTCTGGTAGACGGGTGGCGGCGGCGACTCCATGTCCATCCACCAGTAGCCGACGGTGAGGTCGAGCGCCGGGGAGAACCTGTGGTCATACTGGGCGACCAGCCCCTTCTGCTCGTGCTCGACATCCCAGCGGCGGACATTGGTGTCGGACGACGAAAACAGGAAATAGCCGTCGTTGTCCCACCAGTACGGGCGAAGGGTGAAACGTCCCGCCTCGCCGACCGGCAGGACCAGGTTCGCGATGACGCCGACGTCGTCGAACTCGTTGCGGTTGAAATCGTAGTATCGGGCAAGCCGGCCGGCGGTGAGATCTTCGTCGTAGTCGAACCTGCGCCAGTTGGACTTGTCCTGGACCTGCGCGTAGTTCATCGCCCGGTAGTCGTGCCCCTCGATGTGGTTGGAGGCGACGAACAGTTCGAAGCGCGCCCCGTTGGAGAACGGCTGGGCGAGGCCCACGGTGAAGTTGCGGCGCGCGCCGGGCGTCTGGCCAGCCCCCTTCCACTTGTCGGCCTCCATGTCCGACGCCGACACGAACAGCGCGGTATCCGCCGGGCCGAACCGGCCACTGTCGATGCGGGCAAAGGTGCGGCGGAAGTTGTCCGAGCCGAAGCCCTGGCGGATCTCGACACCAGGAAGTTCCTCGGGGCGACGCAGCGTCATGTCGAGCGCACCGGTGCTGTTGGACACGCCAAGCCCGGCGTTGGCGGGCATGCCTCCGCGGTAGAGCTCGAAGCCGGCGACGTTCTCCAAGTCGAACAGGTCGTTGTTGCCGACGATGCCGTACAGGGGCACGCCCTCGATGTTGCGCGTCAAGTGGAAGTCACCCTTGCCGCGCAGGTTGAGCTTGCGGCCACCGCGCGAGTTCAAGCCATAGGCATCGGCCGACTCCGCGCTGACCGAGGGCATCAGGTCGAGCAGGCGGTACGGGTTGGTCTGCGCCGGCCCGCCGAGGATGGCGACGCCCTCGCGCGAGACCTGGCTGTGCGCCCAGGGCTGCGGATCGGGTTGTGTCAGGGGGGCTTCGTGGGCGCCGGTGACAACCACTTCGGTGAGCGTGGCGTCAGAGGCGAGAGCCGGGCCGGCCGCGCATAGCGCGGCGACGGCGGCAGCCAAGGGGGAACGCATGCGGGTACGCAAGATGGACTCCATCGGTTGGTTTCAGGAAGACTGGGGAGCGAAGCTCGGAGTCAGGCCGAGTTCGCCGAGATAGCGGGTCACCCGGGCCATGTTGTCGTGCACCACGACACGCTCGCCGACCGGGATCGCACGTGCTTCCCCGCCGGCCTTGCCGCGCGGGTCCTTCATCGACGCGGTGGCGCCGATGACTTGGTTGCCGCCGCCGGCAAGCCACCACAGGGCCATGTCGTCGGGATCGTTGCCGGCCGCCAGGCCGAGATCGAGGGTCGGATAGAGCAGGCGCGCAATCGCCGTGAGGCGTGCCACCGGCCAGGGCGAGCAGCGCACGCCGCCGGACGCGGTACCGGGGAAGGGCATGTACCGCGACAGGCGCAGGTGGCGAAGCATGGAGAAGCGGCGCAGGAACAACAGGTGGTCGATGCGATCCGCGTCCGTTTCACCGAGGCCGACCAGCATCATCGAGCGGATAGGCATGCCCTCTTCCTCGCACAGCTCCATCAGGCGGATTCGCCCTTTCAGGCTGTCGCCCGGCTTGAATGCCGCGAACAGTTCGGCGTTCAGCACCTCCAGCGAGCTGGTCACAGCGGCCACGCCAAGCTCCTTGAGCGCGCGGACCCCGCCGCGCGTCAGCGATGGGCCGACATTGACCTCGATCTCGACATCGGCTGCATCTCGGATGGCGACGACGAGGTCGACCAGGTAGCGGTCGTAGCCGCTGATCGGCTCGCCCTTCACCGGCAAGCGCGTGCCGCCGGACAGGTGAAGATGGCGGATGCCCAGGTCGGCGATGGCACGGACGGCGGACACGATGTCGCTGGTTGCCACCGCCTTGCGGCTGAAGAAGGTGCAGTAGGTGCACAGCGGCTCAAGCTCGCACGGCACGATGGCCGAGACGCCGGCCGACCACCAGGGGCTGCGGCCGACATGGCGGTCGCGCAGGTCTGCGGCGTGGCGGAAGATGGCCGGGGCGACACGGGGATCGGCGGAGCGTCGATAGAGGTCGAGCACATCACGCGTGTTGCAGTCGGCGGGCAGGCCTTCCTCGACAGGAGCCAGATCGCGGGCCGCTGCGGAGGTGTCAAGGTGGTCCAGCAGGTCGTTCATCGGTTTTGGTCTCGAAATAGCAACTTGTGTATAGCGATCGGCGTGAGCGGTCTGAAACTGACGCCTGCCAACTATCGCGATGTCTTTTCCCAGGAAATGAATGCCCAGCGCATCGGCGACCCAGCAGCACCGAGGCTCGGCGCGACACGCCCGTGCCAAGTGCGCAGGCGGGCACGCTCGTCATCGGAGAGCTCGCCGAGCGCCCAGGAGACACGTCGGGCGAATTCGTCGAAACTGGTGGCGCCTGCCAGCCGGCCTTCATGCTCGATGTAGTCGAGCCGGGGATGGATGCCCATCCCGTACAGGATATTCACGATGTAGACATAGTCCGGCAACGGCGGCAGGTCTCGGCCGATGATGTCGATCACCGCCGGGTCGATGAAGCGGCCACCGACGAGATGGGTCAGGTACACGCGGCGCCTGGCCTTGTCGTTCAGCTTGTGCAGCGCCGCTTCCATGTCGGCGACCGTCGTCGAGCGCGAGGCGACGACGATGTCGCACGCGGGCACGGCGGACCAGTCGTCCTCCCACGCCAGTTGCAGGGCCTCGACGTTGTCGTGCCCGAGCGCTGCTGCGTTTTCGCGCAAGGCATCGAGCATGCGCGGACTGAAGTCGAGGCCGATGACACGTTGCAGCCGGCCGGCGAGCGGCAGGCAGATGGTCCCGGGCCCGCAGCCGACGTCGAGCAGCGAATGCGCACCGGTAAGATCCATGCGGCCGATGAAGTCCTCGACATAGCGGCTCTTGTGCACCTTGTCGCTCATCTCGGCGGCACGGACGTCCCAGACACTTGCGGGTTTCGGGTTGCGGTTGGCGGCGGCATGGTGGTCGCGGTAGAGGCGGCCGAAATCGATGGCGGCGATGCTCATGGGGCGTTCTCTTCGGCAGGACGGCGTGGCAGCCGGAGTGGAATCGATGGCAGGCTGCCGGCAATGGCGGTCGCATCGACGCCGTACAGCGCGGCAAGCGCAGCGGGCGTCGCCACCTCGGACGACTCACCGATGCCGACCAGCCGGCCCGGTGCCAGCAGCGCAATACGATCGGCAACGCGTAGCGCGTGTTCCGGCTGGTGCGTGGACATCAGCACGGCAATGCCGCGTTCGCGCAGACGGCACACGTGTTCGAGCACGCGGACCTGGTTGCCGAAGTCGAGGCTGGCCGTCGGCTCGTCCATCACCAGCAGCGCCGGCTCCTGCGCCAGCGCGCGGGCGATCAGCGCCAGTTGCCGCTCACCGCCGCTGATCTCGGTGTAGGTGCGCTGGCGCAGGTGGGCGACGCCGAGTGCTGCCAAGCAGTCGGCAGCGAGCTGACGGTCATGCCGCGACGGAGTGGCGAAGCGCTCGATGCGCGCTGCGCGGCCCATCAGCACGATGTCCTCGACGGTAAACGGAAAGATGCCGGCATGCGCCTGCGGCACATAGCCGACCTTGCGCGCAAACGCCGCGCGCGACCAGCCAGCGACCGGCTCGCCGAGTACGCGCACCGTGCCGGCAAGCGGCGGCAGCAGGCCGAGCAGTGTCTTGAACAGCGTTGTCTTGCCGCTGCCGTTCGGGCCGAGCAGGCAGAGCACCTCGCCTTTGTCGATGCCGAGCGAGATGTCGGTGCCGACGCGGCGGCCGTGGTAGCCGATCGCAAGATCGCAGGCCTCGATGGCAACGCTCATGCCGGCCTCCCCGTGCGCGCCAACAGCCACAGGAAGAAAGGCGCGCCCACTACCGCCGTCAGGATGCCGAGCGGCAGCTCGATCGGCGCGATCGTCCGGGCCAGCGTGTCGGTGGCGACGAGGAAGCCGGCGCCGAGCATGAGCGAGGCCGGCAGCAGGCGGGTGAAGTCAGGGCCGACGAGCAGGCGCGCGACATGCGGCACGACCAGCCCGATCCAGCCAACGATACCGGCCAGCGAGACAGCGGCGGCGGTCGACAGCGTTGCGGCGGTGACGAGAACCAGGCGCAGGCGCCCGACGTCGACCCCGAGCGCTGCCGCCTCTTCGTCAGCGAGGCCAAGGAGGTTGATGCGCCAGCGCAGCAGCGCCATCGGCAGCAAGCCGGCTAGCATCGCCGGCGCGGTCGTCGCCAGGTCGCGCGAAGTCACTTGGTTGAGTCCGCCGAGCAGCCAGAAGGTGATCGTCGGCAGCTGCGTATACGGGTCGGAGAGGATCTTGACCAGCGAGATGCCGGCGCCAAGCAGCGCACCGAGCGCGACGCCGGCTAGCACCAGGACCAGCACCGGATCATGGCGCCGCACCAGCGAAGCGAGGCGGTAGACGATGGCGACGGCGATGATGCCGCCGCCGAAGGCGACAACCTGCACGAAGATGAGCGGCAGGCCGAGGTAGATGCCGAGCGTGGCGCCCAGCCCGGCTCCAGCGGAGACCCCGAGGATGTCCGGCGACACCAGCGGGTTGCGGAACATGCCCTGGTAGGCGGCGCCCGCTGCGGCGAGCACGGCGCCGACGACGACACCGGCGGCGACACGCGGCAGGCGGATGTTCCAGATGACGGTTTCCACGGCCTCGGGCAAACCGGACTCGCTGCCGGACAGGCGCGCGACCAGCGCACGCAGCAGGTCGGCCGGTGCCACCGGAAACTTGCCGGCCGCGAAGGCCACGGCGAGCACCGCCAGCAACGCGGCGGCACCCGCCAGCCAGGCCGCCGCGGGGCGGCACGGCGCGCCAGCGTTGACCGCAGCGGCGACACCGGAGCCGTGCGTGGACGCGCCACGGGAAAGGTCTGGAGCGTCATTCATGCCGGGCCACCGATCATTGCGCCGAGACTCGCCGCGTCTGGCTCCATGCCGTAGAACAAGCGGTAGAAGTCGCGGGCGGCCGCCTGGAGGGCCGCCTCGCCCCCCGCCCGGCCGGGATGGAGGCGCTCGATCAGCCAGCGTACACCGACCAGGCGATTGACACCCGGCGGCCCGTCCAGCCAGCCAAACGGAAGGCTCGGCGCCAGGTGCACGCGACGCGCCCGCACGGCGGCGACCGGACGCCACAGCGGATCGGCGAGCACGCCACGGGCGAACTCGCGATCCTGCGTGACGATCACCTCCGGATCCCAGGCGAGGATCTGCTCGGGCGACACCTTGATCAGCCCGCCGCGCCCCGACTCGGCGGCGACGTTGCGGCCACCGGCGATCTCGATCGCCTCCATGTTGATCGATCCGTCCAGCCCGGTTTCAAGGCCATCGCCGCCACGCCCGAAGTAGACGCGCGGACGCGCCCCGGGCGGCACTTCGTTGCGCGCGCGCGCCGCCAGCCCGAGGGTCTCGTCGGCCCAGGCGGCGAGGCGCTCGCCGCGCGCCGCCACGCCGAGCAGTCGGCCGAGCTCGCGCAACTGCGCCGGGTGGTCGGCCATGCGTCCCTGCACAAGCAGGCACGGCAATCCGGTCTGCTCGGCCACCCGCTGCATGGCGGAGAGGTAGGTCGCGTCGACGGTGCCGACGTCGAGGATGACGTCCGGCTTCATTTGCAGCAGCGCCTCGTTCGACGCCGTGCTGCCGCGACCGGCGAGGCGGCCGACCTGTGGCAGCGCGCGCACCACCGGCGCCAGCCAGGCGCGCGCCTCTTCGGACACCTTGAACGGCCAGCCGATCAGCTTCTCCGGTGCGAGCACGCTCAAGAGCACGCTGGCCGGCGCGCCAGCAGCGAACACGCGGCGAATCGCCTGCGGCGGCGGCAGGGTGCCGTAGGCAGCGGCGATTGTGCTCTCGACACCGGCCTTTGCCCGCGCCCCTGCCGGCACCCAGGCCAGCCAGGGCGCGATGGCCAGTGCGCGCAAGAGGTCGCGCCGCTTCACCGGCCGCTACCCCGTTGCAGGCCGGCGAACCAGGCATCGAGCGCCTCCCGGCTCGGGTCGAGTTCCACACCGGCGCCGCCGGTGAAGTGCTGCCAGTCGAATCGATAGGCTTCGGCGACGACGGTGAGCAGGGGAATGCCCTCGCTCATCAGGGCCAGCATCTCGTCGGCAAATCCCTCGCCCGCCGCCTCCAGCGCACCAAAACGATTGACCACGACGAGATCGGGGGCCGCATCGAGCGCACCGCGCAGGACCACGCTCGCGGCAGCCACGCCGTGCTGGTCGATGCTGCACGAGCCGGCGCCCGCGCCGAGGCGCTGGAAGAGGGGGAAGCGAGTTCCCTGGTCGAGATCGACGAGCATCGTCGCCTCCTTGCCCGTACCGCCCGTGGACTGCTGAACCACCCCCCGGACCCGCCGGCCCGCCTGGCGCAGGGCAAAGGCAAAGTCGGCGAGGACGCCGTCGGCGACGCCGTGCTCGAGATGAACGATCGCGGCGATGGGGCTGCTGGTGTTGGTCGGCGAGAGGGCCGGCCCGGCGGCATGGGCTGTCAAGGTTGCCATCGTCCGTCCTCAGAACCGGTAGTCCAGACTGGCGAACCACATGCGCCCCGGCGCAGGAAAGCCCGCCTCGAGTTCGTAGTTCCGGTCGGTGACGTTGTTGACCCGCAGCTCGGCGGACAGGTCCTTCATCGGCCGCCAGACCATCTTGAGATTCAGCGTGGTGAACCCGTCCAGCTTTACCGTATCGCTGGCCCAGCGGCCGCTGTCATGCTCGGCGAAGGCGATCATGTCCACCGCCGCCGCAGCTCGCCACAGCGCATGCAGGATGATCTTCGTCTCCGGGATGTTCGTCAGCCTGGTCGCTGGATCGCTGACGTTCTCCACATCCATCCAGGTCGCGTTGCCGCCGATCTCCCAGCGCGCGCCGAGCGGTGTCTTGAGGCCAAGCTCGATGCCCTTGATTCGCGCCTTTCCGACGTTCTGCATCTGGCATTGGTTGGCGGCGCTGCAGCTGGCCGCGCCATTCAGGTTGACGCTCTGGATCTTGTCCTCGATATCGCTCCAGAAGATCGCGGCGTCCGCCTGGGCACCGGCCCAGGGCTGCCCTTGGTAGCCGATCTCGTAGTTGCGCGCCTGCTCGGCCTCGAGGTCCGGGTTCTCGATGAAACGGCCCAGGCGGATGGAGTAGCGATCCTTGAGGGTGGGCAAGCGGGTCTTCTCTGCCACGGTCGCGTACAGGCGCGCCGTGGGCGTCAGATCGTAGAACAGGCCGATCTGCGCATCGGTGGCGCGCTGGCGACGCGGCAGGGTGAAGGAGCCACCGTTGCTGAACACCTTTTCCGGTTCGAGTTCGTGATGGGCCAGGCCGATTGACAGCAACGTCTTGTCACCGATCGAGATGCCGTCCTCGACCGACAGCGAGCGCAGGGTGTCCTCGAAATCCGCGCCCAGGGCATCGTCACCGTCGCGCTCCTCATGCCGGTCGCTCTTCGTCTGGGCGACGAAGCGCACCAGATGGCCCTCGAAGCGCCGCGACTCGAGTTCCACAGCGCCGCCATGGGTCTTGTCGTGATAGATGCTGCGGCCGGTGGACACGCTGCCGGATCCGCTCGTCTTGAGCGTGGCGTAGGTCGCGTCGGTGTAGCTGTTCACCTCGTTGTCGAACCAGTCGGCAAAGAGGCGCAGCTTCAGCGTCTCATGCGCACCCAGCGCGGTGCGCGAGACGAAGTACAGGCTCTCCTTGTCCCAGTATGGCCACTGCCAGTAACGCGCGGCGGTCGGGTCGGTCGACGGCGGCTGGCCCTTCTCGCCGTCCTGCTTGATGTAGGTCAGCGCGTATTCGTCGCCGCCTCCGGGGGTCAGGCCCAGTTTCAACGAGGCCTTGCTGTCCTTGTAGTAGGCGTTGTCGCGCCGGCCGCCGTCCTCCGTCGCGGTCGGCCTGAAATCGTCGGACAGCCTGAAGCCATCGGCTTCGCGATGGGCAACGCCGGCCTGCACGTACCAGACGCCCTGGTTGCTGCCGAGATTGACCGCCGCCCGGCGGGCACCATCCTCGCCGAAACCGATGCTCGCGTCACCCTCGAAGGCCTTGCCCGGCTTGCGCGAGATCAGGTTGATGGCGCCGCCCAGCGTGTTGGGGCCGTAGGCCACGGAGCTGAACCCCTTGGCAACCTGTATCGCGGCGAGATCGCCGGTGTCGAAGCGACCAAAGTCGACATATCCGTCATAGGGCACATAGACCGGGATGCCGTCGATGAACAACGGCGCCTGGCGCGGATCGTAGCCGCGCAGGTAAACCGTCTGCTCGTTGCGCGAGTTGGTCGACACCGTCACCCCGGAGAGCAGGTTGACGGCTTCGCCCACGGTTTCGCGGTTGAACGTCTGGATGTCCTCGCGCGTGACCACCGAGGAGACTTGCTCCGGCGCGATCTCGCCGAGAGCGAGACGCGGAGCCGTCACCTGGATGGCGCCCAGTTCGAACGGCGTTGCGCCGCGCCCTTCCTGTGCCCATGCCGCCGTGGAGCCACTCGCAACGGCGACAGCCGTCGCCAGTGCAACCCGCCGCGTTCGTGGAAAGGATGGATTTCTCGGTGGCCTGAACATCAGTATTTCTCCCCTGGTTCGCAATAGCGACTTGTATATAGCGAATAGCAAAAAAATGGCGGCACCTTCCCCAGGCCGCTGTTCAGGTGGCGAAGCCGAATGAACGGCTCACGCATGCAGGACCTCTAGCGCCCCTTCCTCGGCCTCGACGGCGAAGCGCCCGTCTTGCAGGCTCAGGACGTGATCGCCGAAGACCACCGCGTCTTCCGGGTCATGCGTGATGAGCACCATCGGCACCTGCAGCCGCTGCTGGAGTTCTCCCAACTCCTCGCGCATCGCAATGCGCAAGGTCGGATCGAGTGCGGCGAAAGGTTCGTCCAGCAGGAGGGCGCGCGGTCTCGCCACCAAGGCCCGTGCCAGCGCAGTGCGCTGGCGCTGCCCACCCGACAGTTCGGCAGGGAACTGATGAGCAAGATGGGCGAGTTGGAACGCATCCAGCCAGTACTCGACCGTTTCGTGCCGGACATGCGCCAGCGGGTTGAACCACCCTCGCGTCAGCCCAAAGGCAATGTTCTGCCGCACGGTCAGGTGCGGAAACAGGGCATAGTCCTGGAAGACGTAGGCCACTTCTCTCCCCTGGGGCGGCAGATGAATGCCTTTTGCAGCGTCGAACAGTACCTTCCCGTCAAGGCGAATATGGCCAGAATCCGGGCGCAGCAAGCCAGCGATGGCCTTGAGCGTCAGGCTCTTGCCCGAACCGGACGGGCCTAGGATCACGATACGCTGGCTACCGGATTGAAGACGTACATCGAGATGGAACACCCGCTGGCCGGACCGCAGGGTCTTGCGAATGTCCAGGTCAAGCTGCATCGCGCGGCCTCCCTAGGGGCTGGCAACGCGGCCGGGAGCAAGCCGCCCCGCCGCCAGCAACACCACCACGCACACCACCGAAGTGATGAGCACGAGCAGGTTGGCGGTATCGTCCTGTCCGGCCTGGACCGCTTCGTATACCGCCACCGACAGCGTTTGTGTCTTGCCGGGAATACTGCCGGCCACCATCAAGGTCGCACCGAACTCGCCCAGTGCACGGGCAAAGGCCAGCAGCAAGCCGGCCAAGATGCCACGCCACGCCAGCGGCAAGGTGACGCGGAAGAATACGGCGACCTCGGGGATACCCAGCACCCGGGCAGCCTGCTCCAGTTGCCCGTCCACGGCCTCGAAGGCTGCGCGGGCGGGCTTGAACACGAGCGGGAAAGCCACGATGGAGGCCGCGATCACCGCGCCCTGCCAAGTGAAGATCAAGTTGATCGCGAACTGCTCGTGCAACCACGCCCCCAGCCAGCCACGCCGCCCGATCATCACCAGCAGGTAATAGCCCAGCACGGTCGGAGGCATCACCATTGGCAGTGTCAGCAGCGTGTCGAGCAGATCTCGCCCGGGGAAGCGCGTGCGCGCCAGCAGGTAACCCACGGCAACGCCTAGCACCAGGTCGATCGCCGTAGCCCAGCCGGCGACCTTCAATGAGAGGGCCAGCGCCGTCCATGCCGACTCCATGTGTTGTCGAGACCCGGCTCACGGCTTCTGGAAGCCATACTTGCCAAGGATCGCCTGCCCGGTCGGCGACAGCACGAAGGCAACGAATCGTTGGGCTTCCTCGGCGTTCGTACTCCCCACCGTCCGCGCAATCGGATACGCGATCGCGACATCCAGCGGCACTTCGAAAGCCACGCGCACCTTGTCTTTCATGACCGCTGCGTCAGTTGCATAGACAAAACCCGCATCCACCTCGCCACGCGCCACGTAGTCGAGCGACTGGCGAACGTTCTGGGTGCTGATCGCCTTTGACGAAACGTCGGACCACAGCTTGGCCGCCTCCAGCGCATGCTTGGCATACCGACCGATGGGAACGCTCGCGGGGTTGCCAATGGCGACCCTCTGCACAGCGGGCTGCATCAGGTCATCCAGGCGACCGAGGGACTGCCTGCTGTCACCGGGGACCACCAGTACGAGGGCATTACGGGCAAAGTCTTGCCGCGCCGCGCGGACAACCAAGCCCTGCGCCTCCGCCATGTCCATCGTCTCTTGGTCCGCAGAGGCGAAGACATCGACAGGCGCACCCTTGGCCATTTGCTGCAGCACCGCACCGGATGAGCCGAAATTCAGCAGGACCCTTGAGCCGGGATGCTGCGCCTCATAGCGCTGGGCAACGTCCTTGAAGGCGTTCGTCAGGCTGGCGGCGGCAGACACCGTCACCTCGCCGGCATGCGCCAGGCCGGTCGCGACGACGGCGGCGAGCACGACAAGGCCTTTTTTCACGGAAGTGGGAGTCAACACGGCGGTCTCATGGGCATGTTTTCGAAAGCGCAATATACACTTGGATATTGCGCTTTCGAATTGATATACATCAAAGGCTCGGCTGGATCCAGGATGACGATCGGCCCACACCATCAAAATGAGGTACTTCCCCTCCAAATTGGCCCCCCGGATCGACACCGAACCGCGATGGCACCGAGTGCAGTTGATTCATGGTCGAGCCCTCCGATGGACTTCGATGGACGCTACGGCCCGGCTGACCTCCGGGTCGCCGTAGACCACATAGCGACGGTCGACCACGATCGCGGGAATCTTGACGACGCCCAGTCCCCAGGACTCGGCGACGCCTTGGTAGGCGCGTCCGATTCGGTGTTGGAGTTCCTCGCCTCCTTCGCGGAGGCGCTGCTGTATGACGGCCGCGGCCCTCACAGGATCGGAGGGCAGCCCCGCAGCCAGCTCGGCCTCGAGGCGAGCCGGCAAATCGAGTTCGATGACGCGCGCCTCGGCGGTCGGCTGCACGGGATGATGGCTGTCGGTGACGACAAGCACATCGGCCACGGCGAGCGGGCAGAACAAAGCCATGCACAGCCACGTAATCGCCGCGGCAGTCATGGGTCGCCACGAGGCGAGGGATGGAAGTAAGCGAAGGGGTGGAGCCGGCATATTGCGCCTCCGTGGTGTCGATGCGGGTCGTAGTCGAATTCAAGGGCGTCCGCGGAGCGACAGAGAATCCGAAGCCGGGATGTCCCGGTTTTGGGGGAGCGCTGTCGAAAGAAGGGGAGCCCGAAGGCTCCCATGGGGATGAACGGCGCATGCCGAGGCTACGAAGTGAACTGGCGCTGCTACAGCAGACCGGCTTCGGCGAAGGAGAATGGGCTGCCCTTGCCGACGATGAAGTGGTCCAGCACCCGGACATCGACGGTGGCCAGGGCGCTCTTCAGCCGCTCGGTGATCGCACGATCAGCGGCCGAGGGCTCGGTGTTCCCCGAGGGGTGCTGATGCGCCAGGATCAGCGCCGAAGCGTTGAGCGCCAGCGCACGCTGGACCACCACCCTCGGATACACCGAAGTCTGGTCGACCGTGCCCTTGAACAGCGGCTCGAAGGCGAGCACCTGGTGCTGGTTGTCCAGAAACACGACGGCGAAGATTTCGTTCGGCTCCGCGACCAGTTTCAGGCGCAGGTAGTCGCGCACGGCGGCGGGACTGCCCAGCGCCGGACCGGCCTTGAACACGCGGTTCTCCAGCAGGGTGATGGCCTGCCGGATGATCCAGTCTTCGTGCTGGGCGGCGATCAGGGTGAGCGACTCCGGGCGGGAGTCGGCGATGACAAGAGACATGGCGAACCTCCAATGGATGAGATCGGAGGGCGCCTGCCCCTGGAGGGCAAACCCTCCTGGGGACGATGGGGATGGAACGGGTGACGAGCGGGCATCCACCACCGCGGATGCGGTGGCTGTTCGCGTCAAGGGATGCGATGCGAACGGGTTTCGATCAACGCGGACAAGCCGCGCCGCAGCCTTGAAGATCGATGGCTACCTGGGCATGTCACCGGCAACGCCGGCGGGCATGTCTGGGGAATGGGCGGGTTCGGCTACGGTCGTGCTGCCGGCGGCGAGCAGGTCGATAGCCGACAGCAAGGCATCGCCTTCGACGGGACCGTGCAGCAGGAGGGTCTTGCCGGACTCGCGGTCGCGCAGTTGCAGGGCCGGCGTGGCCGCGATGCCCTGTTGTGCTGCTTCCACCGCCTGGGCACGGATGACGGCATCGGGGCGCTCGCTGTCGAGACAACCCTGCATGGCTGGTGTGAGGTCGGGATAGCGCAGGCCTTCCGGCAGGCCCTGGCCGTCGCCACGGGTGTTCGCGTAGAGCCAGGCCACGGCCTGCCAAAACGCGGCGTGTCCGCCCGTCTCGCCCGCGCACTCGGCCAAGCGCGCCCCGGCAGTCGCGGCCGGCTCGTGCATGGACAGCGGCAGGTGGTGCCACTGCCAGTTCACCTCGGGATGGGCGTCGATCCAGCGCTTGAGCGCGGGGAAGTAGGCCCGGCAGTACGGACACTCCAGGTCGGCGTACCCGACCACCGTGAAGCGCGCATCGGCACGGCCATACAGCCAGGGCGGGCCGGCCGGTTTCGGCGCTTCGGACCCGGCGGCGACCAGGGACATGGACTCGGTTGCCGGATGCGGCGCGCGCAGCAGCATCCACGAGGCCACCGCAATCGTTGCCACGATCAGCAGACCGATCCGGGGATGACGGCGGGCGAAGGAAGGCATGCGCATCGTGTCGCTCCCGTCAGGCCAACGTGTCCAGCGCCAGAGGTTCGATGCCCCGCGCACGGTCGATCTTCTCGGCCACGCGGAAGGCGGCATCCAGCTCGCTGATGCCGTGCTGCTGCATCAACTGGAAGCGTTCGGCCTTCTCCTCGGGCTCGGTCATCGCCATCGCCAGGTAGAGGCTGGGCGGCACAGCGCGGAACAGCACTTCCATCGACTTGGACAGGATGACGCCCTCGCTGAACTTGCCGGCCTCCTTGCGGGCCGAAAGCATCAGCGCCTTCTGCGAAGCGTTGAGTTCGCGGAAGCGCGCGATCTTCTCGACTTCATCGGGCGGCATCGACAGGCAGATCCACCACTCGATCATGTTGAGCATGGGCTCGGCCGCTTTCGGCAGGTCGTCCAGGTTCTGCGTGGCGAGCCAGAACCAGGCGCCGAGCTTGCGCCACATCTTGGTGATCTTGACCACGTAGGGCGCGAGCAGTGGGTTCTTCGTGATGATGTGGCCTTCGTCCGTCACGTTGATGATCGGGCGGCCCAGGAACTGGTCGCGCTCGGCGATGTTGTTGACGGTGTTGATGAGCGAGATGTAGGCAATCGAGAGTTGGGCGTTGTAGCCCTCGCGCGCGAAGGTGGCCAGGTCCACGATGGTGATGTCCGCCTCGGGCCACGGCGTGCCGGACCGGTCGAACATCTCGCCGTCCACGCCTTGGCAGAACATATCCATGGCGTCGGCCATCTCCAGCAGCCGTGCGCGCCGCATCTCCGGCAGCGTGGCGTCGCGGGCGCGCTCGCGCAGCGCGTCGCGCACATCGCGCGTGAGCACCGTGCGTCTGTCCGCCACGCAATGCTGTGCCGCATCGAGAATGCACTGGCGGATCAGGCTGCGGTCGGCGCGCGTCATGCGCGCTTCTTCCTTGTCCTCGCCGCCGGTGATCATCAGTCGTGCAGTGATCTCCAGCTCGCCGAGCACGTCGCGCTGCTCGTCGCCTTCCACGGCCATGCCGGCATCGGCCTGGTCCTCGTCGAGCGCATCGGCGTCCAGCGTCTGTACCTGACTCGGCGTATCGACCAGGCGCCAGGCGTCGGCGAACGGAGCCAGACTGACGCCCGCGCCCGGCGCGAGCTTCACCCGATGCACGGTGAGGCCCAGCCGTGCCGCGAAGTCGCCGAACAGGCCGAAGCTGTTGCCGGCCTCGACGATGAACAGGCGCGGCCGATAGATCGCCGTCACCTGGTTCAGGATGTTGTTGAGCGTCGCGCTCTTGCCCGAACCCGTCGGGCCGAACAGGAACAGATGCGCGTTCATCTGCCGGTCGAGGCGGTTCAACGGATCGAAGGTGATCGGACCGCCGCCGCGGTTGAAGAACGTGATGCCCGGATGCCCCGTGCCCTGGCTGCGGCCCCAGACCGGCGCCAGGTTCGCCGCGTGTTGCGCGAACATGAGCTGGGTGTACCACTGGCGCTTGTCGGCCGCCGGATCGAACACACACGGCAGCCAGCGCAGATAGCTGTTCAGCGGCGCCACCTCGTCCTCTTCGCGTACCGGTTGCAGACCGGCGTTGAGCATCACGTTGACGAGCTGCAGGCCGCGCGCATCGAGCTGGGCCAGGTCGCGGCCGCGCAGGTAGAACGCCAGCGCGCCGCGGTAGAGCTTGTGCGCGCTGCCGATCAGGCCGCGCGCCTGCTGCACGTCCTGCCGGGCCTGCTCCGAGGCCAAGGTCTCGCCGACGGCCTTCCGGGCGAGGTGGTTGAGGTGCGCCTCGAGCACGTCCTGAGGGGTGGCGACCAGCGTCAGGCACATCACCGTGTCCTCGGGCATCTGGTCGAAGAGCGCGTTCATGGCATCGCCACCCTTGCGCGTCTCACCGGTTAGATGGCCGGTTGCCGGCGGCGTGCGCAGGCGATCCATCACGATCACCCGATGCGGCATGCCGTCGAAGAACCACAATCCATTGGACACGTCCGAGCGCGGCTGACCGAAGAACAGCCGTTGCGCGAAGTCGGTGCCGCTGGCGAGTTCGATCTCCCCCTCCTCCCGCTCCTCCGGATAGCGGGTCAGCGCGTAGAAGCGCTCCCGGTCCTCGGCAGTGGCGCCGAGTACGGTGGGATTCGGGTTGAACCAGCGCAGCAGCCAGGCGTGGATGTCCGCCGCGCCGAGACGCCGCGCTTTCACGCCCGCATTTCCCAGCCCGCCGGCGAGGCGGTCGCAGATCGTGGTCAGCGCCAGCTCGGCCGACTGGCCGCGCCGTAGGGTCGGGGTCGCGGACGTGCGGCGGTAGACGACCATGCGCACGCGCCGAACCTGGCCGCGCCACGGCAGGCGCGTCACCGTGCTGTCCTCGAAGAAACCCCCGGGCTTGGCGATGGCCCGCAGGTGATGGGCGAAGAAGCGCAGGTAGAAGTCGCTGAATGCGCTGCCTTGCGCGCGCGGCTGCAGATAGTTCGTCAGCGAGCACAGATAGTTGTCCCAGTTGGCCTCGTCCTGGGCATAGAGCTGCACCACCCAGGGGTTGTCGTCCAACTCGTCGAAGGCGTCCTGCAGGGCGTTCTCCAGCGCATCGCGCGCCTGCCATAGCCAGGCCATCTCGCGGCCCTCGGTACCGACCGGCACCAGCTCGAAGAAGGCCGCGACCGACTGGCCATCTTCCAGCAACATGCACTTGGTGTCGGGCAGGTACTCGACCCAGGGCAGCAGGTCCGCGAACGACGGTGCGACGCCATAGAGCGCATCGTGGTCGGCCTGGGTGGCCGGCCCGCGCCGCCCCCGGCCGAGCGCCCTGCCCGGTTCGGCGACACCCGCTGCCGCCAGAGCCCTTACGTGCCGCGCCCAGGCATCATCGGCCGCATCCACGGCGTCAGCAGGCGATGCGCCGGGCTTGCGTGACCACGGCAGCGACCAGCCCATCAGTAGTCCTCCACGCGCTCGCCCGGCATCGCGTACTGCACGCGCTGGTAGAGCGGAAACACCGTGCTGTAGCCGGGCACCGGCACCGGGTCGGTGCCCGCCAGATGCGGAAACACGTACATCACCAGGTCGGGGTTCGGCAGGCGCCGGAACTGGCGGTAGATCTCGTTCTGCGCCGTACGCGTGTAGCGCGCCTGCACGCGGGGCGCCGCCTGCACATCGGCATCGGCCAGCGGCCGGCGCAGGCCCTGGCGCGCATCGAGCAGTTGCCGCGCAGCTTGGCCCCCGCCCGCGCTGCCGCCGGTCTCCTGATGCCAGATGTCGAGCATGGTGCTGTCGCCGTGCGGCAGCAGCTTCTCCTTGCTGGTGGCGCAGCCGCCGAGCAGGGTGGCCGCTAGCAGCACGGCGGCCGCGTCAATCCAGATCCGAGGCATGGGCTTCTCCGGTGCGGTGGTGGACCCGACGCCCCTTGGCGTCGTAGTCGATGTCGAGCGGCTGCTCCAGATGCACGGCCACTTTGGCGCCGGGCTGCACGTAGACCGCCGCGAAGGCCTGGCCGTAGAGCTTGTTGACCCAATCGGCCATGTCGCGCACGCCGCCCGCAAGGATGCGGCCCATCGCATCAACGCCGCTGATGCCGACGGTGCCCAGCGAGCCGTTGCTGTTGGC
Source organism: Thauera aromatica (assembly GCF_023093595.1). Lineage (GTDB taxonomy): Bacteria > Pseudomonadota > Gammaproteobacteria > Burkholderiales > Rhodocyclaceae > Thauera > Thauera aromatica_A. Next base: position 29,448 of record NZ_JALLIK010000091.1, on the reverse strand, counting down.
GACCACGGCCACGCTGCCGTTGTCGGACTTGATGAGCGAGGCCGCGCCGGCGCCGGCCGCGGTGATGAGCGCCTGGCTGCCCAGGTACTGCTGGGCGTTGCTGCGCCGCTCGCCGCTGACGCAGGGAATGCCGTAGGGGTCGCTGATCCAGCCCAGGCCGCCCTGGATGCTGGCGCCGTTGTGCCCCGAGTTGCCGCCGCTGCTGCCACCCTTGCTGCTGTCCTCCGGCAGCGTGCGGATGGTGCCGTCCTGGAACACGAACGTGACCGAGCGAATCTGGCCGCGCACGCACGACAGGGTCCAGTCGCCCGAGGCCGTGCCGCTGACCACGGCGCCGGCCACGTCGGGGATGTCGATGCCGTTGGCCGTGAGGTTGTCGGGGCCGATCAGCACCTTGAACGGGTACGGGTCGTTGACGGTTCCATCGATCGGCACGCGCCCGATCAGCGCCGTCATGGCAACTGACCCCATGAGCGTCGAGTTCGGCGGCACGGTGTACACGGCCTTCGTGGATGCGCCCACCGCGCGGCGGCCAACGTCGGCGACGGATTCCACCGTGGCCGACAGGCTTTTCTGAGCCGGCCCGAAGCTCAGGGGAAAGCTCCGCTCCTTGCTGCCGTTCTTGGCGTCGACCTTGGCATCGTCGGGCTCGACCCACTGCGTACCACCGACGCCGCGGTTGAAGCGCTTGCCATCACCCTCTTCCAGCCCCAGCCCGACGGGCAGGTCGGACGGGCCACCCTTGCCGGCAAGGCCGTCCAGTTGCCGCTGCAGATCCTGCAGCAGCCCCTGGGTCTGCTGCCTGTCGCTGGCCACCTGGGTGCGCTCCTGCTCCAGGCGGTTGTGCTCGCCTTCCAGCGCGCTCTGCATGCGCTGGTCGATCGCGCTTTCCCGGGCACGCAGGCGCTCGTTCTCGGCCTTGTGCTGCTTGTTGTCGCCGAGCGCGCTCTGCAGCTCGGTGCGCAACTGCTTCACCTGGGCCACCAGCGTGGCGACGGTATCGCGCGGCGTGTCGCCTGCGATGCCCAGGGCTTTCATCTCCTCGGGCGTGAGCGTACTGGCCGCGCCCTTGGGGGCGGGCTGGCCGCCGGGGGCGCCGGAGAACAGTTTGACGCCGACGAACACCAGCAGCACCATCGGGATCAGCAGCCACTTGAGCAGCGGATTACTTTTCATCGCGCGCTCCTCCGGTCGAGCCGGCCGCGGCGGCCGGCGGCAGGTTCGCGGTGGCATCGATCGGGCTCAGCGCCGGCAGCAGCGACTCGGCCAGGCCGTGGCCGCGCGTGACCAGGTAGAGCACCGTGGTGTCGGACGGGGTGCCGGCCGGCCCCAGGTTCGGATGCTGGAAGGTCGCCGCCACGAAGTTCCCCTGCAGGGCGCGCGGGTCGAGGTCGAGCCAACGCGCGGCGGTGTTGGTGAGTCGCACGGCCGTCACCCACTGGTCTTCCAGGCGCCACGCGGCCAATGCCCGCGCGTGCACCGGCAGCGTCGGCAGCAAGGTGTCCAGCGCGAGGTCGCGGCGCAGGTTTACGCGCCCGATGCCGGCGACCGGCTCGACGGTGCGCAGCGGCGCGTACAGGTTCTGCGCGGCATGGCGCGTCAGCACGACCGATACCGGCGTTTCGCGCCGGGGAACGGATTTGTCTGCGGGCGCGTCGGCCTGCTCGTCCGCGCCGCTTGCCGCACCGCCGCCGTAGCGCTTCGCGGGGGCTTCCGCTTCCACGATGCGCACCGGCTCCAGCGGCGCCTGACCGTCCTTCGCCGGCTCGGCGGCGATGTCGAGCAGGATCAGCGCGCCGGATTCCACGTCCTGCAGTTGCAGCCGCGTGGGCGGAATCGGCTCGCTCGCCCGCAGGTAGATCGCGCCGCCGGCACTCTGCACGCGCAGGTGGTCGCCGACGCTGGCCGGCACGCCGACGCGCACATTGCGGTCGATGAAGACCACGCGCTCCTGGCCGACCACCAGCGGCACCGGCAGGGGCAGCCGCTCCCAGCGCAGGATTTCCACGGCCTGGCTGGCCGGCACGACACCGAGGATCAGCAGGACGCCGGCCAGGGCCGACAAGGCAATGGGCTTCATGGGGAGTCTCCCTGCAGATGGCCGGAGGCGTTGGCGGGCGCGCCGGCCTGGGTCGGCGTCGGCGGCGGTTCGATGCGCTGGGGTGCGCCGGCGTAGCAGTCCAGCGCCAAGCCGAAGGGGTTGTGCTCCGGGTCGATGTCCAGCCGGACGACCTTGATGGGGTAGCGCACCAGGGCGCGCTTGACCTGCTCGGAGCCGTAGTATTCGTCCGCGCTCACGTCGAGCGTGACGATCCAATCGCGGTCGGAGACCACCTTGACGCGCGTGGCCGGATCATCGCCGTAGCCGCGGCCGGGAATCTCGTAGATGCCACGCACGCGCTGACGCAGCTCGCCACTGGCGCGCCGGTACTCGTAGTCCTGTTGCAGGAAGGCCCGGCAGCTCGGCGTCAGGTAGGCCGACAGCGCGCGCAGGTTGCGCGGATAGTCTTCTTCGCCGTTCGTGGGCCAGCGCTGTACCTGCTGCCAGATGTAGAACGAGAAGGCATACACGCTCTCGGGCGGCACGTCCCACCACTTGCGCGTGCTGCCCGAGCGCAGGTCCGGCGGCACATGGATGGTGAGACTCTTCGGCGCACTCCACCAGCCGAAGCCGAGCAGCAGCGCCACTACGAACAGCGCGCCGGCCCCCAGACGCAGCGTCTTCACGTGCGCCTGCAGGTGCGCAACCTCGTTCTTGAAACGGCTCATGGCGCACCTCGATCGTCGTTGCGCCGGGTAGTCCAGTAGCCCGAGCGGGTGATGAGGCGCTGCCCGCCCAGGAGTGCCACCAGCGCCGGGTGCCGCAATGCCAGCCGCCACTGGAGCTGCCGGTACAGCCAGGTGTCGGGCCGGCCGCGCTTCTGCGCGCGCAGGAAGCCGCCGCCGACGAAGACGCCCAGCGCGATACCGGCGACGATCAGCGTCGGCACCATGGCGATGCTGTGCGTGAGCCAGGCCAGCGGCAGGCCGAGCGCGAATCCGGCTGCGGCCGACAGGCCGGTGCAGATCCACAACTCGTCGGCGGTCAGCCCGCGCACGACCACCGGCTGGCGGTTCAGCCGGTGCGGCAGGAAGGTCACCAGCGTGTCTTGCGGGGTCTCCGAAGGGACGGCCATCGCTTGCCGCCCTCACAGCACGCCGGTGGCCTTGGTGAGCAGCCAGATGCCGACCACCAGGAGGATCGCGCCCACGGCGACCGTCAGGCCGAACTGTCCCCAGGTGGCGCGGCCGGTGTGGATCTCCGAGTAGCGGGTGTAGGCGTGATAGCAGACACCGACGAACATCGAGGCGACCACGAGCAGCGCGATCAGCAGCACGATGTCGTAGCCGTAGTTCTGCAAGGTCTGCAGGATGCCGCTGCCCTGGCCGCGCGAAGGGTCCTCCATGGTCGGCAGGCCCTGCGCGAAGGCCGACAGCGGCAGGCCCGCGAGCGCCAGCGGCAGCAGCGGTGCGACGATGCGGGACGGAATGCGATGGGATGTCGTTGGCGTGTTCATGGCGTATGGCCCTTCGTGACGGTCAGGAGAGGAGGAAGAACGTCAGCACCAGGTACATCGCCACGAAGCGCACGACGACGGCGAGGAACTGACGTTCGGTGATGCGGTGCTCGGCCCAGCCGACGTAGGCGGTGCGCATGGCCCACACGCCCCACAGCAGCAACACGGCGAACACGAAGCCCAGCACCACGGCAGCGACGGCCGAAGGCGCAAAGCCGCCGTTGGCCTGGAAGGCGGCGACCTGATCGGCAGAGGGCGTCATGGCGATGGCGCCTCGTCGTCGGCGCGGTCGTGGCGGACGTAATCGCCGGCCAACGGGACGGGATCGCGCGGCTGGGCGCGCTGGGGCACGAGGTAGTCCTGCAGGCCGGCGCGAACGCGCTTCAGGTCTGCGCGCAGCCGGGCGTAGTCGAAGTGGTAGCGGGCGCGTTCCTGGGGAGCGGTACTGGCGGCGTGCTCGGCGATGCGGTCGATCAGGTCGAGTTGGCGGGCGAGCGCAGCGAGCTGCTCACGCTCAGGAGCGTCGTCGGCAATGGCGGGCTGCAGGGCCGAGAGCGACACGGCCAGCAGCACGACCAGCGAAGGCCATGCGGATGCGCGGCGGTTGGTCTGTCCCATCGTGCCATTCCTTCCAGCTAAGGCAATGGCGTGATGGTGTGGAAGAGCGGATGTCCATGCTGCAAAGAATCGGAACCGGTGCCGTACCGGATTCCCGGTCTCACCTCCATATGTCAGGCCCGAAGCTTCACGTCATGACTGGCTGCGTCTACATGCTGAGCCCGGGTGAGATATGAGGCCGTCAAGTCCGATGAAATCCGCTCAAACCAGGTCCAATCGGGCTAATTCGGCTGTTCAAGTGGGCCGGTTGATGTAATATCTCAACATTGCCCGTACTCCGCCCCACCCTGTGATGGAAGCTCATGTCATGTCAGATCGCTGGTTGTCGGTCGAGGAGATCGCAGAGTATCTCGGCGTCAGCAAGGACACCGTCTATGCATGGATCAGCAAGCGGAACATGCCGGCTCACCGTATCGGCCGGCTGTGGAAATTCAAGACCGAAGAAGTGGATGAATGGGCCCGTTCTGGAGGGGCGGCGGATGCCGAGAGCAAGGGCAAGGAATGAGGTACTGGTTTGCCATGGGTTTCGCCTACTTCGTTCAAGTATCGAAGTGGAAGCAGGAGATTTGATGTGACAACGATTTCTTGTGTGGATTTGTTCTGCGGAGCGGGCGGGCTGACGCACGGCTTCGTGCTGGAGGGGCTGCCCGTGGTTGCCGGTATCGATCTGGACCCGGCCTGCCGCTTTCCCTATGAAGCCAACAACCAGGCCCGATTCGTCGAACGTGACATCAGCAAGGTCACCGCGTCTGAACTGAAAGCGCTGTTCGGCGACGCCGACTTGACGATTCTCGCGGGCTGCGCACCGTGCCAACCTTTCTCGACCTACGCACAGCGCTACGAACTCGACGGAAAGGATGGCAAGTGGGGCTTGCTGTATGAGTTCGCGCGTCTCGCCAAAGGCGCCAAGCCCGATGTCATCACGATGGAAAACGTCCCTACCGTCGCGAAGCACGAAGTGTTTCATGACTTTGTCGATACGCTGAAACGGCTCGGCTACAACGTTTGGTTTGATGTCGTGGACAGCTCCCGCTATGGCGTGCCGCAGATGCGGCGACGCATGGTGCTGCTGGCATCAAAACATGGTGACATCACGATGATCGAACCGACCCACGAAAAACCGAAGACGGTTCGTCAAGCCATTGGCCGCTTGCGCCCATTGAGTGCTGGTGAAGCGGCTCCGAGGGACAAATTGCACGTCACTTCGACGCTATCGGAAAAGAATCTCAAACGGATCAAGGTATCGAAACCCGGTGGCACCTGGCGCGATTGGCCGGATGATCTGGTCGCCGACTGTCACCGCGCCGAGAGCGGACGCACCTACCCGGGCGTCTACGGCCGCATGGAGTGGGATAAGCCAGCCCCGACCATGACCACGCAGTGCTACGGCTTCGGCAATGGGCGTTTCGGGCACCCGGAGCAAGATCGAGCCATCTCATTGAGGGAGGCCGCGATCCTCCAGAGCTTTCCGCGCGACTACGCCTTCGTGCCGAATGACGGCGAAGTGAGCTTCAAGGCACTGGGGCGACTCATCGGTAATGCGGTTCCCGTCGATCTCGGTCGTGCCATCGCGCGCAGCATCAACACGCATATCGCGTCGGTCGCGGCCCGATGACGAGCTGATGAGGGCCTTCCGATGCCGCGCATTCAGCCCTCGTCCCCCGAGACCAGTCGCCGCATGGCGAAGGTTCGGCAGAAGGGAACCGATGCCGAGATCGCATTGCGAAGAGAGCTTTACCGAAGGGGCCTGCGTTACCGGATCGACTACGAGGTCATGAAGAAACCTCGCCGCGTGGCAGATGTGGCATTTCCGGGTTTGAGGATCGCCGTCTTCGTCGACGGGTGCTTCTGGCACGGGTGCCCCGAGCATGCCACCTGGCCGAAGCAGAACGCCGAGTTCTGGCGGCAGAAGATCGAGACGAATCGCCTCAGGGACGCCGACACGAATTCGAGGCTTCTCGAAGTCGGTTGGACGGTACTGCGATTCTGGGAACACGAGTCCCCGATCGAAGCCACGGAAACCGTCGCACAGGCGGTCGCCATGGCGAGAGCGAAGCACTGCACATCGCCTGCTGGCGCGCACAAGAAGAACTGAACAGGAAGATGGCAGACCGCATGGAAATCTCGAACGATCAGAAGCACCACACCTACCGTACCCGTCCGGAGCCCGGCCAGCTGGTCGAGGTTCGCCGGCGCCAGTGGGTCGTGGCGGATGTCGCCTCCTCGAAATTGGAATCGGCTTCGGCGTCGCAGAACTGCGTGACGCTTTCTTCCATCGACGAGGACGGCCTCGGCGAAGAACTGGAAGTCATCTGGGAGATCGAACCCGGCGCACAAGTCATTGAGCGCGCAGGCTTGCCATCCATTACCGGTCAGGACGACTCGGACACGCTCGAAGCTTTCCTCGATGCCGTCCGTTGGGGTGCTGCCACCAATGCCGACAGGGGATTTCTGCAGGCGCCGTTCCGTAGCGGCGTCAGCATCGAGGACTTTCAGCTCGATCCTTTGGTGCGCGCCATCGACATGGCGCGCGTCAACCTGCTCATCGCCGACGACGTCGGCTTGGGCAAGACCATCGAGGCCGGACTGGTCATCCAGGAGATGCTGCTCCGGCACCGCGCCCGTACCGTCTTGATCATCTGCCCCGCTTCGCTCCAGGAGAAATGGCGCGTCGAGATGCTTGAGAAGTTCGGCCTCGAATTCCGCGTGGTCGACACCGCCTATATCAAACAACTGCGGCGCGAACGTGGCATCCATGCCAACCCGTGGACATCCCACCCACGACTCATCGCCTCGATGGACTGGGTCAAGAGTGGCGAGGGTTTGCGCGCGATGCGCGACGTTCTTCCGCCCCATGCAGGTCATCCGCGCAAGTTCGATCTCCTGGTCGTCGACGAAGCGCACAACATCGCCCCAGCCGCCGGCGCGCATTACGCGCTGGAGAGCCAACGCACGCGTTTTGTTCGTGCAATCAGCCCGCACTTTCAGCATCGGCTGTTCCTGACGGCGACACCGCACAACGGCTACACCGAGTCATTCACCTCGCTGCTGGAGCTGCTAGACGATCAGCGCTTCGCCCGTAACATCCTTCCCGACGAAAAGCAGTTGAGCCAGGTGATGATCCGGCGCCTGAAGAGCGATCTGCTCGACGCCGACGGCAAGCCGCTGTATGCCCAACGCAAGCTACAGGCGCTGGCGGTTCCGTATACGGATGAAGAACGGGAGATCCACCAGAAGCTCAACGATTACTGCACCTCTCGCGAGAAAGACGCGGAGAAGACCGGCAGCACGTTCGGCACCTCTTTCGTCAATCAACTGCTCAAGAAGCGCCTGTTCTCGTCACCCGCTGCGTTCGCTTCTACGCTCGAAAAACACATCGCCTCGCTATCGCATGGCGCCAAACCCAAAGCGCAGGACGCGATGGCCGAGCGCATCCTGCGCAAGGCCATCCTGAAGGTCGACGAGGACTACGCCAACGATCAGGAGGTCGAGAACTCCCAATCGGAGGCTGTCGAAGAGGCTTCGCGCCGAGCCCAGCCTCTGACTCCGGAACAGCAGCGGATGCTGGCCGATCTGAGGCAATGGGCGCAGCGAGCCAAGAACCAGACCGACTCCAAGGCCAGGGCCATCATCGAATGGCTCTCGGCCAACCTGAAAGCTGGCGGCCAGTGGAACGATCGCCGCGTGATCCTGTTCACCGAGTACCGCACCACACACCAATGGATGCACGAGATCCTCGCCAGCCACGGCTTCGGCGGCGAACGTCTCGGCCTGCTCCACGGCGGACTCACTCAGGATGAACGGGAACCCATCAAAGCCGCCTTCCAGGCATCCCCCAAGGATTCCCCTGTCCGCATCCTGCTCGCCACCGATGCGGCCTCCGAAGGTATCGACCTGCAGAACCACTGTAACTGCCTCATCCACTTGGAGATCCCCTACAACCCCAACGTGATGGAGCAGCGCAACGGGCGTATCGACCGTCACGGGCAACGCGAGAAAGAGGTGCTGATCTGGCACCCGGTCGACGGCGGGGACAAAGGCCATGCATCGGTCGGTGGCCACGGCGAAGACATCCTGCGTGCCTTGCGCAAACTGGAGTCGATGCGCGCCGACATGGGCAGCGTCAATCCGGTGATCGCGCCCCAGATGTCCGGCCTCATCGAAGGTTCGCTGAAGGATCTGGACACGCGCCTCGCAGACGCCAAGATCGCCAAAGCCAGGCGCTTTGTGCGCGCCGAACGTGAACTGAAAGAGCGCGTCGCCAAACTCCACGAACGGCTTCTCGCCACCCAGCAGGATTTCCACCTCACGCCCGATCACATCCAGATGGCGGTGAAGACCGGCCTCGCGCTGGCAGGCCGCCCCCCACTTGAACCCGTCGCCCTCGCAGATGCTCCCCAAGGCAGCGTGTTCCGTATGCCACCCCTTTCAGGCTCATGGGCGCGCTGCCTGGAAGGCTTGCGCCACCCCCATACCCAACAGATACGTCCCATCACCTTCGACCATGCCGTGGCGAAGGGACGAGACGATGTCGTGCTGGTCCACCTGAACCATCGACTGGTGCAGATGTGCCTGCGCCTGTTGCGTGCCGAGGTCTGGGCGCAGGACGACGTGAAAAAGCTGCATCGCATCACCGTGCGCACATTGCCGGATGGCAGCATCGACGGCCCGGCCGTGGTCGTCATCTCGCGGCTGGTCATCACCGGCGGCAACCACCATCGACTTCACGAGGAACTGACCATCTCGGGCGGCTACCTGCGCGATCAGTCGTTCCGGCGCGAAGAGGGTGTCACGCGTGTCCAGCAGTGGCTGGACGAGGCGCAGCCAGTCACTGCGAGCGATTCGCTACTCGATGCCATTCGGGTGCGCTTCGATCGCGCCCAGCCCGCCATCCTGCAAGCGGTCGACGCCCGCTCGAAGGATCGACTCAAGTTTCTGGCCAATACTCTGCAGACCCGCAAGCAACAAGAGATGGATGACATCGGTACCGTGCTCGACGAGTTGGAGAAGGCTATCCAGAGCGAGTTGAAGAAAGACCAACAGCCCGAGCAGCTTTCGCTGTTCACCGAGGACGAGCGCACTCAGCTCAGACGCGATACCGCCGCGCTGGAGGCACGCCTCGCGCGCATCCCGGCCGAGCGCATCCAAGAGGTCCAGGCCATCGAAACCCGCTATTCCAAGCTCGACGATCGCACTTTCCCTGTTGCCGTCGTCTTCTTGGTTCCCGAGTCAGCCATGCAAGGGGATGCAGCATGAGCAATCACGACCTGCACCACGACTGGCTGGCGCTCATCGAGATCTCCGGCCCGTTCCTCGCCGTTCCCGTTCTCAAGGAAGCCTTTCCCCAAGGTCTGGAAGAACTCGACGGAACCAAGCGCAAACGGCTGCGTCAGGCCTACGAGGAATGGCGCGAGGCGCTGGAGACGGACGATCCGCAGTTTGCCGAATTGCACGCTGCGTGGATTGATGAGGTGTTGGCGCGCGGGCTGGAACTCGACGAGGATGGCAAAGGCGACGTTCTGAAGCGCGCCGACTGGTGCGCGGCCGAACTGAATGTGAGCCTGCCAGAACACGGCGTGACGCTGTCCCCGGACCTCGCCGTCATCGACGAGCAACGGGCCGACAAGCCGCAGATGCTCATCCACACTTACGGACAGGATGTCGATCTCGATGCCACTCTGAAGCTGGACGGATGGGCCGCCACCCCGGCCGATCGCATGGTTCAGTTGTGCCGCGCCACCGGCTGCCGCCTCGGGCTGGTGACCAATGGCGAGCGCTGGATGCTGGTCGACGCCCCAGTTGGTGCCGTCACCACCTTTGCCAGCTGGTACGCCCGCATCTGGAGTCAGGAACCCATCACCCTGCAAGCCTTCGTGCACCTGCTGGGTATTCGTCGCTTCTTCGTCGATGAAACCGAGCAACTGCCGGCACTGTTCGACCGCTCGCTGAAATATCAGGACGAAGTCACCGACGCCCTCGGTGAGCAGGTGCGGCGCGCCGTCGAAGTGCTGATCCAGGCCCTCGACAAAGCCGACCAGGACCGCGACCGCGAGTTGCTGCGCGACGTGAAAGAGCCGGTGCTCTACGAAGCCGCGCTGACGGTGATGATGCGGCTGGTGTTCCTGCTTTCCGCCGAGGAACGCGGCTTGCTGTTGCTCGGAGACGAGCGCTACGAGGCCAACTATGCGCTCTCGACCCTGCGCATGCAGTTGCGCAAGGAATCCGAGGAGATCCTCGAACGCCGCTGGGATGCCTGGTCGCGCCTGCTGGCGATCTTCCGTGCCGTATTTGGTGGCATCGAACACGAGAACCTGCGCCTTCCAGCGCTGGGCGGCTCGCTGTTCGACCCGGATCGTTTTCCCTTCCTCGAGGGCCGCGCCAAGGGCTCCGACTGGCGCACCGACCCGGCCAAGCCGCTGCCGATCGACAACCGCACCGTGCTGCTGTTGCTCGAAGCCATCCAGCAGTTTCAGGGCAGGACATTGTCCTACCGTGCGCTGGACGTCGAACAGATCGGTTACGTCTACGAGGGCCTGCTGGAACGCACCGTCAAGCGCACCGCCGAGGTCACGCTGGAACTGGATGGGACCAAGAATGCCAAAGCCCCCTGGGTCAAGTTGGCCGAGTTGGAATCCGCCCGCCTCGACGGTGCCGAACGCCTTGCCGAACTGCTCCAGGAGCGCTCCGGCAGTTCTGCCAGCCGCGTGCGCAACGATCTGGTAAAGCCTGTCGACGATACGCTCGCCGACCGTCTGCTGGCCGCCTGCCATGGGGACACCAACCTCCGTAATCGCATCAAGCCTTTTGCCTACCTGGTACGCACCGATCCATGGGGTTATCCGCTGGTCTACCCCGCCGGGGCCTTCATCGTCACCACCGGCTCTGACCGTCGCGAGACTGGCACCCACTACACCCCGAAATCGCTGACCGAGACCATCGTCACCGAGACGTTGACGCCGATAGCGTACGTAGGGCCATCCGAAGGTACCCCGCGTGAGCAGTGGGTGTTGAAGTCACCCGCCGAACTGCTGGACCTGAAGATCTGCGACCCTGCCATGGGCTCAGGCGCCTTCCTGGTGCAGGCCTGCCGCTGGCTGGCCGATCGCCTGGTCGAGGCCTGGTCACTGGCTGAAGGCAGTGGAAATCCGGTGAGCGTGGATGGCGAAGTCCTGGATGTGCCGCACACCAAGGAGCCTCTGCCCCGCGACACCGAGGCACGCACCGTGATCGCCCGCCGCCTCATCGCCGAGCGCTGCCTCTACGGCGTGGACCTAAATCCGCTGGCGGTCGAACTCGCCAAGCTCTCCATCTGGCTGGTGACGCTGGCCAAGGGGAGGCCGTTCGGCTTTCTGGACCACAACCTACGTTGTGGCGACAGCCTGCTCGGTATTCATCGGCTGGATCAGCTCACCGAACTCACCATGACGCCGACCGGGAAAGGTCAGCAACGCCTGTTCGGGCAGAACATCGAACAAGCCGTGCGCGAGGCGATCGAATTGCGGCAAGCGCTGCGCCAGATGCCCATCCGGGACATCCGTGACGTCGAGGCTATGGCGCGACTGGATGCCGATGCACGCCAGAAGCTCGACGTGCCGGAGCGCATCGCCGATGCGTTCATCGCCGAAGTGCTTTCTTCGGGAGGGAATGCCAACGTCCTGTCCAGTACCGTCGGCACGCTCGCGATTCACGCCGGGCAGGCCGTCGATGGTAAGCGCGACGCGATAGAAACCATGATTCGGCGAGCGCACAACGCATTGAGCGCCGATCTCCCTCCTGAAAAGACAAGACGTTTGCCGTTCCATTGGCCACTGGAATTTCCAGAGGTCTTTGCGAGATCGCTCTCCGGATTCGATGCTCTCGTCGGCAACCCGCCGTTCCTGGGCAACCGCCTCTGGAAAAGCGCAATGGGTGACAAGCTGCAATGGCAGTGCCAGATGGTCTTGGGTGCATCTCCGGGCAAGATCGACTTGTGCGTGGTCTTCCATCGTCGCGCCGTCGACCTGCTGCGAACCGATGGCTGTTATGGGCTGCTCGCGACCAGCAACATCGCCGAGGGTAGTGCCATCGATGTCGGCCTCGGTGTAGTGGTTCAGAACGGCATGATCTATTTCGCCAAGAAAGGCATGCCTTGGCCCGGCACGGCAGCCGTGGTGGTTGCCATCGTTGGTTTCATCAAGGGCGAATGGCCGGCCGAATGCGATGCCGATGGCCGGAAGTGTGCTCGCATCGGACCGAGGCTGGAGCCAGAAGCCTCGGATGTCTGGGCCCCACAAACCCTGCCGGATGCACTCTTTGCTTTCGAAGGTGTAAACAACAGCAAAGGTCTGGCATTCGTCATCACGCCGGACAGCCCCTGGTTTGAGCGACTCCAGAATGAACCGGACAGCCTGCTCCGTCCTTACATCACAGGTGACGACATCACGAGCTCGGCGCTCAATCGCATCGGTCGATGGGCGCTGGATATCGGTGATCGCAGTTTGGACGAGATCGCCAGACGATGGCCGATCGCCCATCGCTTCATCGTCGAAGAAGTGCAACCGACTCGCACGGTCGCCGCTCTCAAGAGTTACAAAGGTTTGATCGATCGTTGGTGGCAATTCTGGAACCACCGCGCCGACCTGATGCGGCGCATACGGCAGCGCGGAAATTTCATCGGCTACTCAAAGAACACAAAGTACCCGGTTGGCATGCTCGCTCCGTCCGATTGGATCTACACGAACAAGGTACTTCTGATCGGAATGGAGCGGGATGACCTCTATGCCATCTCGCTAAGCACAGGCTTTCGTGCGTGGCTCGAACGATTCAGCGGTGGGAATCTGGGCGAGACGCTATCGCTTTCCATCAGCGAGTCGGTCGCCAAGTACCCAGTTCCGAGCAGTGAAGTCTCCCGGGCGGGCATCGATGCGGCAAAGCGTTTCAACGACTTGGCGGTTGCATTCGGCGCTGCGCACGAATGCGGGTTGACCGACGTCATGAACGCCATCCATACCCCTGGCGAGGAGGATGCAACGATCGTCGAGCTGCGGCAGTTACTGGTCGTAATCGATAACGAGGTGACAGCGGCCTATGGGTGGGATGAGCTGGAGATCGCCTACGATTTCCGTGAGATCAATGGAGGCTCCGCCAATGACCGTTGGCTATGGTCACTGTCGCAAGACGTCACCGCCGACCTCCTTGGACGGCTGACCGCACTCAATCGTGAACGCTTCGAAGCAGCTGCGAGTAGCAGCAGCGGCGCGTCCACAACAACAAAGTCCAAACGCGGACGCAGACCGAAGGCGGCCTCTCCCGCCACCCTCGACGGGCTGTTCGGTGAGGGAGAGCTATGAGCGACAAATACAGAATGACGGTCGACCTGAACGTGCTCGACCACCTCGGGATCAACCTCTACAGCAACATCGCCGCCGTTCTGACCGAGGCCGTCGCGAACGCCTGGGATGCCGACGCCGAGACCGTCGACATCAAGATCGATTCGGACGGCAACCGGATCGAGATCCTCGATGACGGTATCGGTATGTCGGTCGATGACATGAACGGCAAGTACCTGCGGGTCGGTTATCGACGGCGAGATGAAGATCTCGAGCATGGCAAGACGACTGCCAAGGGCCGACCGGTGATGGGCCGCAAAGGGCTGGGAAAACTCTCGCTGTTCTCGATTGCTAACGTCATCGAAGTCGAGTCAGCCAGAGATGGCTCAGCTCATGGCCTTCGCATGACCGTGGACGGAATCCACGAATCGGTTCAGAAGAGGGAGCCCTTCTACAGCCCCGAGTCCCTGCCCGCCGATCAGATCGCGGTAACCAAGGGAACACGAATCGTTCTGCGCGATATCAAGCGCCAGCGGCTCGGTCGTGGTGCGCTGGCTCTTCGCAAGCGCCTGGCGCGCCGCTTCTCTGTGATCGGGGAGGCCCACGGGTTCAAGATCGATCTCGATGGGCAGCCCATCACACCCTCCGATCGTGGCGACCTGCCGATGGTGCAGTTCCTCTGGCAGTTCGGTGACGACGCACTCGACCTGAGTCCCGCCGGTCAGCTCCTGGAGAAGGAATCGCTTCCGAACCGCTTCGATGCTTGGGACATGGGCTGGCGGGTCAGCGGCTGGATCGGTACCGCCAGATTCCCCAAGCAACTCGATAGTGAGGATGCCGGCAATCTGAATGGCATCGTCGTGTTCGCCCGTGGCCGCCTGTTTCACGAGAACATCCTCGACAAACTGAACGACGGGCGGCTCTACACGAAGTACCTCACCGGGCAGATCGAGGCCGATTTCCTAGACGCCGACGACGCACCAGACATCGCGACCAGCGATCGGCAGCGCGTGCAGGAGGATGACCCCCGATATGGGCAGCTGATCGCTTTCCTGAAATCACGTCTTACGCAAGTCGAGAAGCGCTGGACGGAATGGCGCAAGAAGCACGAGGTCGAGAAAGCGAAGGAAACATCGCCCGCCCTCGCCGAGTGGCTCGATACGCTCCCCGAGGGATACAAAAAGAGCGCGGAGACGCTGATCGCCAAACTCAGTGCGCTGCCGGTCGATGAGGAAGAGGATCGGAAGCTCATGTACCGGCACGGCATCCTGGCATTCGAGCGCATGAAGCTGCGCGGCTCGACCGAGGAGTTTGTGACGAGCATCGAGAGTGCCGACAGGCTGCTGGCCGTGCTCGCCGACAGAGACTCGCTTGAGGCATCCCTCTACCGGGACATCGTCAAATCGCGTCTGGATGCCATCCGGGATTTCCAGACCATCATCGATGAGGACGCAAAGGAACGGGTGCTCCAGAAGTACCTGTTCGATCACCTCTGGTTATTGGACCCGGCATGGGAGCGTGCCACGGGCAGCCCGATCATGGAATCGCGCCTGACGACGGAAGGCGTGCTGATCGAAGACATGACCGAGAAAGAGCGCCTGGGCCGCGTCGACATCGCCTATCGCACCAATGCGGGCAAGCACGTCATCGTCGAGCTCAAGAAGGTCGGCCGCAAGATGGGATTGCTCGAACTGGTGGAGCAAGGTCAGACCTACGTCGACAAGCTGAAAAAGATCCTGCGCGAGCAAAACGATGTCAGCCCCAATATCGAGGTGATCTTCGTCCTTGGCAAGACCGTCAACGAAGAGGCATCGAACCCCGACCGCCTCAAGTCATCGATGACATCGATCTCACCGGGCAGCCGCATCGTCCATTACGACACCTTGATTCGGGGCGCTCAAGAGGCGTATTCGGCATACATCGAGAAGAGCAAGTCACTCGACAAGCTCGAAAAGATCGTGGACAGGATTTGAGGTGACCAAGGTATGACGAAAACTTCCAACGCATGGATCGCCATCGATCATGGCCTCGGCACCGACCACAGGCTCGCGCCCTATATCTTGGTTCTGAAGGGTGAGCGTTCTCTCTATCAGGCCATCGAGGAGGACGACTGGGTCCTGGTCCTGAACCCCGTTGGTAGCATCACCCGTGTCGGGCGTGTGCTGCGGGTTCGTTCCGATCTCGAAACCACCACGCTCTATTTCGACCGACTGCTGTCGATCACAGACCCCGTCTCGATCGGCCTCACTGCACTCACGCCACCGTCTTCGAGCAGCATCGGTCGGGTCCAGTGGACCGATTTCGTCGAAGCCCTGCCCAAGGCATTGCACAAGACCATCGCCGAAGTGCCGACGGTCGGTTCCGATCCCAGATCTCCCCAGCATCAGCAGGAACTCGCCTACATCCGCGAACTGCTGCAACTGGCCGTGATGGACGACTTGCTCGGCCCGGCTGGCGGCCCTCATGAGCGCATCGTCGACATGGGTGTGCGGGATCGCTATCTGGTGGGCAAGCTCGCCCCGCGTGAGGCGGCACAGGGTGGCATCGAAGGGCTCGAAGGGCCACTGGCGAACGACGAGGTCGAAGAGCCCACCGACCCGAAGGCGCCCGGCCAGCATGAACCCGGTGCGGAGTTCGGCACCGCGACGGGGCGTGTCGAGCCCGAGTCTGACGCCGCCGATGAGATCGACGCTGCCAGCAATCAATCGTTGGTACCGAGCAGCCTGGGCATGACCTTCTGTGTGGATGGTGACGCCGAACGGATCGAAATCGAGGTGCGCTGGGGTCGCTACGAGCGCAGCGATGAGCACGAGATCTTCCGCATCCGCAAGAACAAGGAGACCGGCGCCGAGGAGCAGACCAAGGCCAAGGTCTGGCAACGCATCCCTTGTGGCGGCAAGCTGGTGCTGCCGCTCACCGAAGGCGTGATCCCTCATCAGGCGCCGGACAAGACCTATCCCGAAGTGCGGGTGCAGGGCTCCGTGCGCGCCAAGAACGCGAATGGCGATCGCTTGGTGACGCTGTTCCTGGTCAACGCACAGGAAGAACCCGAGACCAACCGCGATACCGCCTGGGTCTTCCAGCCGGAGCTGATCGTGCGTTCGGAAGCTGAAGCACCCAAGCGCGCAATCTTCCGCCGCCGGCCTGTGCTGGATGCGGACGGTATGGACCCGGAGCGTGAATCGCTGGAGATGATCTACCGCAACCGGGTGGAGTTCGCGGTGGGTCATGGTGTCGCTGTCCATGCCGAAACGGCGGATGAGGTGACGCTGGCCACCGAGGTGCGCACCATCGTCATGCCGCAGTACGAGATGCAGATCACCGAGACACCGGGGCTGGACCCCGCCGACCGGCCGGCGATGAAGGAGATGGTGAGCAGTGGTCTGCTGGACATGCAGCGCCTCGCCTCCCTGGACATCGATCCGCTGGTCGATGCCCTGAATCTGCTGACCAAGGATTACGCCGCGTGGATCTATGAGCAGCGCGCCCGTGTCGGCGGCGACGTGCTTGGCTACGACGCGCAGTCGCAACAGGCGATGGATAGATGCCAGGAGATCCACACGCGTCTGCAGCAGGGTATCGATACGCTGAAGAGCAACGAGAAAGCGCTGGCTGCGTTCCGGTTCGCCAACCGGGCGATGGCCACGCAGCACGTGCGTAGCCAGTACGCCCTCGAAATCCGGCGTGGCAAGGACGTCACCGTCGACCAGTTCGACGTGCTGAAGAACCGCAGCTGGCGCCCGTTCCAGTTGGCTTTCCTGCTGCTGTCGATCCCATCGCTGGCCGACCCGACGCACCCGGATCGTGTGCAACCGGTCGAAGCCTATGCCGATCTGCTGTGGTTCCCTACCGGCGGTGGCAAGACGGAGGCGTACCTAGGTGTAGCCGCCTTCACCATGGCCATTCGGCGCATGCAGGGCAACCTGGGCGGCTACGACGGCTCGCGCGGTCTGGCCGTGATCATGCGTTACACCCTGCGCCTGCTGACGCTGCAGCAGTTTCAGCGTGCCACGGCACTGATCTGTGCGATGGAGGTGCTGCGTCGCGAGGCGCTGGCCAAGGGTGACGAATCGCTCGGCATCGAACCCTTCACCATCGGCTTGTGGGTGGGCAACAAGGTGACCCCCGGCACGACCGAGGACAGTCATCGGGCCATCGAGGACATCCGCAATCCCGGCAAGTACAACGCCGGCGCGGCGTCTCCTGCGCAACTGACCAGTTGCCCTTGGTGTGGCTCGGAAGTCGCCCCAGGGCGCGACGTGGAGGTCGACAAGGGGCGTGGGCGCACCTTCGTCTACTGCGGCGACAAGAAGGGCCGTTGCGACTTCTCGAAAGGCAAGTCCAGCAAGCTCCCGCACGCGGGCATTCCGGTACTGGTCGTTGACGAGGAGATCTACCACCGTCCCCCGACGATGATGATCGCCACCGTGGACAAGTTCGCCATGATGGCGTGGCGGGGCCAAGTGCGCACGCTGTTCGGTCGGGTCGGCCAGGAATGCGAGCGGCACGGCCTGCTATGGCAAGGCGCGGACTGCAATGGTAACCACCAGGCCGGAAAGGGGCTCGCTGCCACCAAGGTCAAGAACATCAGCCCGATCCGACCGCCGGACCTGATCATCCAGGACGAGTTTCACCTGATCAGCGGGCCGCTCGGCACCATGGTTGGCCTATACGAGACGGCCGTGGACGAGCTGTGCGGCTGGAAGCTCGGCGAACATATGGTCAAGCCGAAGATCATCGCGTCGACCGCCACGGTGCGTAAGGCCCGCGAGCAGGTGAACAACGTCTTCATGCGGCGTGTGTCGGTGTTCCCGCCGCACGGGCTGGACGTGGAAGACAACTACTTCTCGGTCCAGCGACCGATCGAGGACAAGCCGGGACGGCGCTACCTCGGGGTCTGCTCTCCCGGAAGTTCACGACCTGCGATGCTGATCCGCGTCTACACGGCGTTCCTGACTGCTGCTCAGGCACTGTTCGATCACTTCGGCGAGCCAGCAGACCCGTACATGACCATGGTCGGCTACTTCAACTCGCTGCGCGAGCTGGGGGGCATGAAGCGCTTGGCCGAGGACGACGTGCAGACGCGTTCCTACCGGGTGCAGATGAGCATGGTCGAGCGGCCCGCGTTGGCGCAACGCAGCGTCAGCAACATCCGCGAGCTGACCTCACGGGTCTCCAGCCAAGACATCCCGAAGTACCTCGACAACCTCGAGGTGAAGTTCAAGTCCGAGTTCGATGCCGCAGCCGGCAAGTACGTGACCAAGTGGCAAGAGGGCGACACCCGGGCGATCGATGTCGTGCTGGCCACCAACATGCTGTCGGTGGGGGTCGACGTCAATCGGCTGGGACTGATGGCGGTCAACGGCCAGCCAAAAGGCACGGCGGAGTACATCCAGGCCACCAGCCGAGTGGGTCGTTCCTTCCCCGGCTTGGTCTGCACAGTGCTCACCTGGGCACGGCCACGAGATCTCTCGCACTACGAAACCTTCGAGCATTACCACGCCACTTTCTACAAGCACGTCGAAGCGCAGTCGGTGACGCCGTTCTCGCCGCGCGCGATGGACCGTGGCCTGACCGGCTCGTTGCTGAGCCTGATGCGCTTGGAGAACGATGCGTTCAGCCCCAACGAGGGTGCGGGCAAGCTGGACAAGTCAGATCAGAGCGAGATCACCGACGCCATCGATGTGCTCGTCAAACGAGCCTGGAACGTCAGCGAGCTGTCCAGCACCAAGGGCCTGGCCGAACAGGAACTCAAGGAGCGTGCGGACGAATGGGCCAAGGAAGTGGGCAAAGGCGGCCGCATCCTGGCCTATGAGAAGCGCGGCCCCGAGAAGGACAAGACCGTTGCATTGATCAGGTCACCGGGCATCCAGGCCTGGGACAACTGGACCGTACCCATGTCGATGCGTGAGGTGGAGCCCGGTGTGCGCTTGATCATGAATACCAGCCACATCACGGACGACCACGATTGGAAGCCTCGTCCCGCGACGAAGGATGAGGACTGAACATGACGACGAGTAATAAGACTCCAGTCGGAGAAGTAAGACCCAGCCAGTTGCTCTGGACCTACGGGCCAGGGGCGTTGATCGATCTGCCGAGCCTGTCCGTCGTGACGCTCGGCATCGACCGATGGGAAAAGGACCGTTGCCAGCCGATCCAGGAAGCCAGACTGCTGGCCGCTGTCCGGAAGGTGCTTGGAGCACAGGTCGAGAACCTGCGGATGCCGCCGTTCCAGAGAAGCGAGCTCGTCGATGTCTGGTCGGCCGAGGCCAACATCGGCGTTCCCGTCCGGCCATTCCCTCGCTGGATGCGCTGCGTGAAATGCGGCCTGCTGTCCCCCTTCGATGCCGGACTGTTCGAGATCAAGGAGAACCGCTTCAGGCCCGAGCGAACCCGGTTCGTCCACAAAGGATGTCGGGGTTCGAAGGGCGATCAACCCGCCAAGGACGCCGATGCCGTACCAGCCCGTTTCCTGTTGGCCTGCCGCGACGGACATCTGGACGACTTCCCTTGGCACTACTTCGTCCACGGCGGCAACAGTTCCTGCAAGGGCACGCTGCGCTTCTTCGAGAGCGGTGCCTCGTTGCAGACTGAGAACCTGTGGGCGAAATGCGATACGTGTGGAGCTTCGAGGAGCATGGCACACGCCTTCGGCAAGGCCGGAAAAGAGAATCTGCCGGGTTGCCGAGGACGACATCCCCACCTCGACCACTTCGACAACGAATGTGACGAGGAAGCGCGGGCGGTTCTGTTGGGCGCCACGAACAGTTGGTTCCCAATCACGCTTTCGGCGCTCGCGATTCCCCAGACCAAGGACCCACTCAGTCAACTGATCCAGGATGGCTGGGAGTTCTTTGAAGAGCTGGAGTCCGAAGCGGAAGTGTTGGTGACGGCGAAGACGCTTAAAAAGACCGGAGCGCTGCCAGGGATCGACAAGTATCCTGCGGCGTCGATCTGGTCGGCTATCGAGGCGCACCGTAGCGGTGGCGGACAGGAGGTCGTGGGCGAGGCCGATATCAAGGGCCCGGAATGGGACGTGCTGACAGAAGCGAATCCGCCCACGGACTACCCGCACTTCATGAGCAAGAAGGTCGGCACGCCACCGGCTTTTGCGAAGCACATCGGCAGAGTGCTGCTTCTGGAGCGACTGCGAGAGGTCAATGCCTTGCTCGGTTTTACTCGGGTGGAGGCGCCCGAAGAAACTGGCGACCCGAACGAACGGCCCCAGATGGCCAACCTCTCACGAAGCAAACCGGATTGGGTTCCCGCGAACCAAGTACATGGTGAGGGTATCTTCATCCAGTTCGATGAACCGGCGCTCGTCGCTTGGGAAGCACTACCTGCCGTCGCGCAGGTCGACAAGATGCTCCGGGGCGGCCACAGGGGATGGCGCAATTCACGTCATCTCGATCCTGACGATGGCTACCCCGGCATTCGCTACGCCATGCTCCACACGCTATCGCACTTGCTGATTCGTGAGCTGGCGTTGGAGTGCGGCTACAACGCAGCGAGTATCCGCGAGCGAATCTATGCCGACACCTCGGGCGAGAGTCCGCAGGCCGGTATCCTCATCTACACGGCAGCGGCAGACTCCGATGGAACGCTGGGCGGTCTCGTCGATCTCGGCAAGCCGGAGAATCTGGGTCGCCTATTGGAGCAAGCCTTGAATCGCTCGAAGATCTGCTCCTCTGACCCGCTTTGCTCCGAGCACGATCCTGAGAAAGATCGCTCACTTCATGCTGCGGCGTGCCACGCTTGTAGCCTGGTGGCTGAGACCTCCTGCGAGCGCAGCAATCGCTACCTGGATCGGTCATTGCTGGTCCCGACCCTGGAACGCATCGACGCGGCTTTCTTCAAGGGCTTGTGACATGGAGAAGCTCTTGGACGCCGTCGCAGCCGTGGTCTGTCTGGTCTCTCCAGAGAAGGTCCAGGCCATAGCCAGCCGGATTCGTCGGACTGATGCCGTCAAAGCAGCCGGTGCGCTGTCGGGCGCAGTCAGCACCCCCGTTGCTGCTGAGGTTGTGGATCAGCTCATCGATGCTTGGCGAAGCACCTCTGTAAGCGCCGAGGAACTGGCATCGATGCTGCTCGCCGCCGGCCATGTCTTCACCAAGGCTACGAATCAACAATCCACCGAACTCGTGTGGACGGGGCCGACGACACCCTTCGTCTCGGCTCGACGAACCGAGCAGGCGCTGCTGCAGGTCATCAACGCCGCCGAGCAGACCCTGTTCATCACCAGCTTCGTGGCCTATGACGTCTCGACCATCGTCAAGGCGCTGAATGCGGCAAGTGATCGCGGAGTGGTCATCTCTATGCTGCTCGAATTGTCTCAGGACCACGGCGGCAGCATTACCTTCGATGCGATAGGCAAGATGAGATCTCTGGTCGCCGCAGCACGACTCTACGCATGGCGTGACAAGGCCGACCCTTTCTCCGACGGGCGAGTTCACGCCAAAGTCGCCGTCGCCGATGGCAAGATGTGTTTCATCACCAGCGCCAACCTGACCGGCCACGCGATGGAGCAGAACATGGAGGCCGGTGTGCTTCTCACCGGCGGGCAGATTCCCAAGCTGCTACTCGACCATTTGCAGGCGCTGGTAGACACGAAGACGGTTTCACCCGTCTGAATCGCCACTTCGAAATCCATCTGCCTGCCGAAACGAATGCGTCCTGCCGGATCAGTCCCAGACGACTTCGCAGCCGAGATATTCCCGAAGGACGATTTTCACGGTCAGCCCATTGGCTTGGCTGGTACGGAAGCGATAGTTTCCTTCTTGCACGGCCAACCATCCCTCGGTGAAAGTGTCGGTGCCCGCCACAAGCAGCCTCTGCATCGCACGGCTCCCGACTTCCGGCCAGACATCGAACGCGTCGTCATCGCTTTCGAATGCGGTGCGCTCTTTTTCCGTCATGAGCGACAGCGGCTTGAATCCGAGGCGTGATGGTTCGTGGAGTTGTGGCTCGTTGAGTTCGAATGCAGCATGACAACGAGCCAATTTGAGGATGACGCGACTCACGCGGTCGTTTTCGGCTGCCCAGACAGGGCCTTCTGCACCATCTGTGCGTGCCCGCTGCAATCGGGTCAACAGCGAGGAGTTCGCCCGCAAGATACGGCCAATCTTGGCCCTGTGCAGTTTTTCGGGTGCGATGTCCCCGGCGATGACACATTCGAGCAAACAGGCCAGATATTCTTCGTCGAGTGAAAGGCCGTTGTTGCATTCACGGCACGCCGGAGCCGCCATGAGATTCTCTGGATACGGCTCATCCAAGAGAACTTTCGACGGGACGTGATCGATGGTTTCGCTTGGCCCGCCGCAATGCACGCAGAACCCATTGTTTCTGTCGTCGCCGTAGCATCGCAGTTGCTGCATCTGGCCTGCCTCCGAAGCTGCTGTAGGTGCGAGTCGCGCCGCGTGCCTTGGGCAACCCCTGCTGATTTCAGAGATGGTACAGCACTCGACGAAAGCACAAGGAGAAACTAGCGAAACCAGTGAAATTAGCGCCGTGAAAAGCACTTGCGGCTGATCTTGTCCGGCGAAATCAGCGAAAGAATCCCCCGGTCAGTTCGCAGCCCAGCCGGTACACGCGCAGCAGTGCGCCCGGCGCACCGCTGCGCGTTCGCCTCAATGAACCGGCGTGAGTGACACTCCTGGGTGTTTCACAAGTACTTCTTGAACGTCGCCGCCGCAATGCACACCGCCACGCCGAGCAGTGCGGCGCTGGGCAGCAGGATCAGCAGCGGGTTCACGCTGACCGGCAGTGCTAGGTAAGTCACCCACGGCAGCACGGCCAGCGGGATCAGGCTGGCCCTGGCGCGGTGATAGATGAACCCCGACTCGCGTCCCGCGCCGAAACGGCGGATGTCCCGGCGCACCAGGCCATCCACCAGCCCGACGAAGGCGGCCATCAGGAACAGCGGCAGGGTCAGGCACAGCACCAGCAGCCGCACGAGGAAGACCAGCGTCGTATAGGCCGCCGCGATCAGGTAGCTCTCCACGTTCACATAGACCAAGCCGATGTAGTAGCGGAAATCCTTGGTCGGACGATGGCTGCCGGCGCTGGCCTGCGCCGAGGCGTCGCGTATCCAGTCCAGCAGACCGCTTTTCACGAACAGCCAGTCGTAGCCCTGCTCGACCAGCCGGTGCGCGGTGCGCCCCGGCTCCTGCACCAGCGCGCTGCGGGTGAAATGCGTGGAAAGCTGATCCAGCTCGTAGTGCAGCATGCCCTGCGCGTGGCGCCAGCCCTGCTCGGGCCAGAAGAAGTGCATGCCGACGCATTCGATCAGGATGCACAGCAGCAGCGCGCCGCACAGCACGCCGAAGAAGCGGAACGGCAGCGTGACCAGGCTGGCGATCAGCCCCTGCTGCCCTTGCTGCTGGCGCTGTGCTGCGGCGGCCGGATCGCTCATGGCCCGGCTTCTTCATCGACGACCGCCATCTGCTTGAAGTCGTCCAGCAGGTCGGCGGGCAACGCGCTGTCCTGCGGGCCCGGCACGCCCTGGTTCTCCCACCAGTCGCCGGCCTCGACGTAGTGCTGGCGCATGTAGCCGGCCAGCTGCTGCAAGTCCTTCGGCATGGCCTCGTCGGGATCGGGCGCCGGCAGCGGCATGCGGACTTTCCAGAGGTTGCCGCCCTCGGTCAGCGCGAAGCACTGCCCCTTGGGCAGCGCCACCACATGCGCCGGCTCGATCAACGGCACGCTGTTGCTGCTGATGCGGTCCTGGGTGTTGGACGTGAACGCGGTATTGCCGTGCGGATCGGAGCTGTCGGTGGCGCCGCTCATCAGCGCCGTGGCGTACACCTCGACCTGGGGCAGTTGTCGCGTCAGCAGCTCGGCGGTGGCGGTCTCGCGCACGCGCAGCATGAACAGGTTGTTGAAGTTGCCGACCACCTGGCCGGCCTTGGCACGATTGCCGATGCGGGCCTCGATGTCGCTCAAGGTCTGCGTGTAGGCCGTCACCTGCACGCCGGCACCGCCGCCCTTGTTGACCATCGGAATGAACTCGTCGCCCATGAGTTCGTTGAATTCGTCGGCGTGGACGTTGATCGGAATCTTGGCGCCCGCCGCGGCGCCGGGCAGCCCGTCGTCGACGCCGAACTTGTAGATGTGGCCGGCGACCGAGACCAGATCGCTGAACATCGAGTTGCCCACCGCCGCCGCGACTTCGGCGTCGGACAGCGCATCCAGCCCCACGTAGACCACCGCGCGTTTGCGGATGACCTGCATCCAGTCGAAGATCGGCCGCGGGTCGGACAGGTCGGAATAGTTCGGTGCGAGCAGTTGCGCGATCTTGCCGGTGGTGAGCTTCTCCAGCAGCGGCAGCAGCGAAGCGACGATCTTGTCGAAGTAGGTCCGGTCGTAGCGCACGGCGCTGCGCAGGCCGTCGAGCACCGGGTCATAGATGCGCACTTGGGACAGGTACTGTTCGAGGGCCACCACGCGCTTCTCGCGCCCGATCATGTTGCGCGGGATGTTCTTCTCGTTCAGCTTCGCTTCGAGCTGGACGATGACCTCCCAGGCCTTCGGCTCGTTCTTGGCGAAGTAGTGCTGGGCGTACTCGATGAACAGCGCGTCGATGTTGATGACGTGGCGCTGGATCAGCAGGTAGTCCGGCCGCTGCCCCAGCTCGACCAGGGCGCGCGCGATGATGTTGACGAAGCGCCAGGCGAATTCGCGGAACGCGGCGCTGTTGCCTTCGCCGGAGAGCTGCCCGGCGATCCGCGTGGCCACCTCGGAGATCCGCCCGAACCGGCCCACGGCGTTGTAGCGCGCCGAGATGTCCGGCCAGCCCAGATGGAAGACGTAGAACTCGCCTTCGCGCCCGGCGCGCTTGGCCTCGACGTACATGCGCTTCAACAGGTCCGCATCGCCCTTGGGGTCGAAGACGATCACCACCTCGTGCTCGCCGCGGACCTTGCGGCGGATGTCCTGGGTGATGAACAGCTCGGCCAGCCGCGTCTTGCCCACGCGCGTGGTGCCCAGCACCAGGGTGTGGCCGACGCGCTCGCCCAGCGGCAGGGTGACGTCGACCTCGTGCGGCTCGATGCCATGCAGGCGTGGCAGTCCGCCGACCGACGGCAGTGGTCGCGCCGGGTTGAGCGGGCTGTCCCAGGCCAACGCGCGCGCCAGCGTCGAGACGGGAAACGGCGCGAACTCAAGCCGCTCCTCCAGCCGCCGGGCGGCCCGGTAGATCGCCGTCGGCTCGACGTAGCGGCGGAACTCCGGCCGATAGGTCTGCATCAGCCGGTGCGTGTGCCGCTGCTCCCAGCGAAAGCCCTGGCCGACGAACAGCCGTTGCTGACTCACCGGCACGTCGCGGCTGGTCATCACGTAGCGCGGCAGGCGGCGGATGTTGCGGCGATAGCGCAGGATCGCCCAGGCATCGCGCAGGCGAATCGCGCCGAAGGTCAGGAAGGCCAGCGCCGAGCCCAGGCCGAGCAGCGGGTTCAGCGCGAGCGACCACGGTGCCACCAGGCACAGAATCGCGGCGCCGGTGCAGACCGCCACGGTATAAAGCTCCACCGCTGGCCGCAGCAAGACCTCGACCGCATGCGGTTGGGCCATTTGCGCACCTACTGCTCGACACCGGTGGCCGTGATGAGCACCGGGTAGTGGCGCAGGCCCAGGCGCTGGGCCAGGTCATCGCCGGAGGCCGGCGACAGGATCAGGCCGGGCGCCAGCCTGCGCAGCGCCGTCAGCGCAGCCATCGACTCCACGTTGACCACCAGGCCCACGGCCTGCAGCTCTCGCAGCGCCGCCTGCCGCTGCCGCAGCCAGGCGCGCGAACGCTCGTCGTCGCCGATCAGGAACAGCGCCGTCAGGCCCGGCGCCCGGATGACGCGGCGCTGCACCTCGCCCGGCGACAGTTGCGTCGAGCGCACCGGCAGCATGGCGGCTTCGGCGTCGGCCGTGTTGCCCGCGCGAGGGGTCGGCATCGGGGCCGGCGGCGTGGCCTGATCCGGCTGAGGATTCAGCGACTGGTAGTACGGCAGCGCGGAGTCGCCGCCGCGGTCTTCGACGACGATCAGCGGCCCGGAGACGGTCTGGGCGAAGATGGTGGTCGTGGACAGCAGCCCGATGGCGGCGATGAGGACGGTGTGGTTCATGGCGTGGTGGCCTGGAGAGTTGGAACGGGAACGCCGGCGTCGAGTACGCGGGTCAGGTGCCGATGCACACTGCGCCGGTATCGCGCCGCGGGTGCCCCGCCGGCGGGCCGGTGGTAGCGGCCGATGGCAAGCAGCCAGTCCTCGCCCGGCGTGTGCTGTTCGCGCAGGATTTCCGCAGCGATGGCGAGGTTGCGGTACGGGTCCAGCAGCTCGCAGGGCTGCGTGTAGCGATGCGTGTGGTAGCCGAGATTGACCTGGCCGAGGCCGGCGTCGATGCGATTGGCCGGCGTGCGGGCGAGTGCCCGGCGCAGCCCCGCGCAGGCCTCGGCGCGGGTGGCGTAGCGGTGCGGTTTGCCGGCGACGTTGAGCGTCCACGGCCAGGGGATCAGGCGCCCGCGCAGCATGGCGCCGCTCTCCTGCAAGGCCACCGCGTATAGCACCGCCGCCGGCACGTCTGCGCGATGCGCCGCCAGTTGATAGGCCGGCGGCGGCACTTCCCGCGCCAGGGCGGCCAACGCCCAGCCGCCGGTGGCGAGCAACAGCGCGGCGCTGGCGCAGCGGATGGCGACGCGGGATGGCCGACGCTTCCGGCCCGGAGTACCTATTGCCGCTGCCATTGGCCGTTCACCTCGCGCACCACGGCCGGCAGATCGCCGGGCAGGCCGAGCGACAGCCAGCGCCCCGCATCGTGGTTGAGCGTGATGGTGCGGGCGCGCACCCTGGCCGGGTCGATGCCCGCCTGGGTGGCCCACTGCCGGATGCGCGCGTCGTCCTGACGGCTGCCGACCATGTAGAGATCGAAGGCCGTACCGGCCGCCTGCAACTGCTGCACGCGCTGCGCGCACGGTGCGCAGTCGGTCTTGACGAAGACCGCCAGGCGCCCGGAGCCGGTGTTGCCGGCACCCTGCGCCTTGGCGCCGGGCAGGCTCACGCGCGGCTGGCCGGGAAACAGGCGCTGCCACGCCGCGTCGTAGGCGCGCTGGTAGGCCAGCGTCTTGCCGACGCGCCGGGCCTCGGCCTGCACCTGCAACTCTGCGTAGCGCCTGCGCTCCTCCTCGCTGCGGGCCTCGATGCCCAGCGCCGTGAGCGGATCGAGCTGGGGCGAATAGACCCCGAGCGGCCCCTGCATCAGTTGCCGGTAACGCGCCCACTCCTCGGAGCGAAGCCCCCATTCCCGCGCCTGCCTCTCGTCGAGCGCGGCATCAGTGCCCGGCTGCACCTGGGCGGGCACCATGCGCGAGTTCGTCACCGGGGCCGGTTGGGCGGATGCACCGAAAGCGGCGAACAGGACGACGGCAGCGAGCAACGACCGCAGGGTCATGGTCAGCCTCCGCCGAGCCGCCTCAAGGAGGCTGAAGCCCCCTCGGGGGGCAGCGAACGAAGTGAGCGTGGGGGTCATGGCATCTCCTACGGCACCGCAACGCGCTGCGTCTGGCCGTTCACCTGGAACACGCCCGCCTGCGCCTCGATGGACTGCAGTTGCCAGCCCCCCTCGGCATCGCCCTCGCGCAGCAGCCGGGCGCCCGCGAGCGAGGCCGCGGCGGTGGAGGTGATCGACAGAAAGCGCTCGCCGCCACGCAGCTCCACGCCGAGCACCCGGAACGGCGGCTCCGGCACCTTGGGCTTCGTCACAACCGGAACGCGCGGGCGAGCAGCGGATGCAACCTGCCGGGTCTTCTCCAGGCGGGTTTCGATTCCATTCACGCGCGCCTGCAGCGTCTGCAGGTCGATGGCCAGGGTCCTCGCCTCGTCGGCCTCTTCGAGGCGCGTCATCCGTTCGTCCAACGCCTGCCGCGCGGTGGTGAATTCGGCCTGGCTGATCGGCGCCGGCCGGCGCTTGTCCGCATCGGCCCGTTGTTCGAGATCGGCCACGCGCAGGCCCAGCGCATTGACCTGCGCATCCTGTGCGCTGCTCTGGGTCTGTTCGGCGAGCCGCGACAGGCCGACGCTGTTGATGAGTGCTACAGCACTGATGAGCAGCAGCCAGAAGGCCGCGGCGACCTTGAGCCAACGCGTGCGGGAATTGCGCTCGGATGGCGCTTGGGGAAAGGTCATGGCTGCATCTCCTCGGGCCGGTCGGCGTCCGGCACGGGCGTGGCGGCGGCGGGCGGGTTGGCGGAAAGGAAGGTGGGAGCACCGTGCCGGCTGAAGCAGACCTGGCGGGTCAAGTCATCGACCGACAGCTCCCAGGCAGGGCCGGCAAGGGTCAGCAAGGCATCGCGCAGCATCAGCGGACCCAGGCGCAGGTGTGCGGCAGGCAGCGGCAGCGCGTAGAGCGCGGCGGCCTCGGCCGCATCGCAGAGCCGGTAGCCGGAGCGCAGCAACACGTGGCGCATGGCATCGCCCACGCTGGCATCGAGCATGGGCGGAATCGAGACCTCCACCGCCTGCTGCAAGAGATCGCGCTGCGCAGGTTCCGGCACCAGCTCGACCAGGGTGTAGCGTCCGTAGCGGGCCACCGGAACGAAACCCGGCTCCGGCGCGACGGCGGTTGGCGATGCGGCCGGCACCGCTGACGCAGACGGTGCGGCGGTCGTGGCGCAGCCGGCGGCCAACAGGCTGCCGGCCAGCAAGCCAGCGACGAGGGCCAGGCGGTGAACAGCGCGGATGGATGGTTGCATGGAGGGCGCTTCCCTGGAACACGGAGCGCTCACCATCGCCGCCGCTTGGCCTGCGGGCAGCAAACAAAACGCACTGACGCCCGCCCGAATACATGGGGGGCGGCGCCATGGACTGTCATACGCCATCGAGTAGGGGACGGGGTCACCCCCGTCGCCCTCTCACACCACCGTACGTGCGGTTCCGCATACGGCGGTTCATGAAAGACACTGGAGTCGTCGCGTCGTATCGAGCAGC
>NZ_JALLIK010000110.1:0-286139 GCF_023093595.1 Thauera aromatica | reverse complement strand
GCGTGGCTCTTCTCGGACACCCAGGCGGGTGCGCGCGCCAGCGCGCTCATCTACTCGCTGGTCGAAACCGCCAAGGCCAACAACGTCGAGCCGTATCTGTGGCTGCGCCACATGCTGCGGGCGTTGCCCAGCGCCACCACCGTCGAACACTTCGAGGCTCTCCTGCCCTGGAATCTCAAGGCTGAGCAGTTGATCACAGCGTAGCGAGCCCAGGAAGGATGGGGTTCGTGGAGCGCTTACAGCATACAGAAACGTACTTGCTAATGGTCTGAATGAGCTTGAAACCTTGCTACAGAGGGATGGCGTACTGTGATGGATTTCCACTGCCACCTTGACCTCTATCCGAATGCTCGCGAGGTATTCAAAGAAGCTGCGCAAAAGAATGAATTCACATGGCTGGTGACTACCAGCCCAAAGGCCTTTATTGCGACTGCGCGTGTGCTTACCGGCGCAGCGAATGTACTCGTCACCCCAGGACTTCATCCAGAGATTGCGCACGAGCGTGCTGGCGAGCTCGACCTTCTGTTGACGCAAATGGGCGATGTCGCAGCCGTTGGCGAAGTGGGCCTTGATGGCTCGTCTCGCTACCGCAAGAGCTACGATGTTCAGCGCGGCCTATTTGAGGCCATCATTGAACGTAGCTCGGCACTGGGCGGTCGTGTGCTCAGCATTCATTCACGCCAAGCTGTAAATGACGTATTGGCTGTTTTGGATCGACATGCCGGATTTGGGACCGCAGTAATGCACTGGTTCACAGGGACGGTGAAGGAGCTGCGAGCTGCGGAAGAGCGAGGCTGCTGGTTCAGCATCGGGCCGGCGGCATTTGCATCGAGTAGTGGCCGGGCTTTGGCGGCGAAGCTACCGCGGCACTTTGTTGTTCCCGAAAGTGACGGCCCGTTTGCACAGGTCGATGACAAGCCAGTTCCACCCTGGAGCGCAGACCTCACAGCTAGGCACCTAGGACAAGCATGGGGCATTTCCACCCAGGAAGCAGTAATTTTGCTGAGCGAAAACTCTCATCGTCTTTTGAGCCTAATACGGCAATACTAATTTCTAGCTTTTAGCATCATTGGCCATGTTGGAGAATTTGTTTTTTTAACACTAATAACTCGTCTGATCTTGGTAGTGATTCAGCGAGTCGACGTTCAAAAGCAAGCGCTTTTTTGCCTTCCTTTAGCAGCCATCGGCAATGGCTCCATTCAACGAGCTGGCCATTGTTGAAGATAATCAGCATGGTACAGAGCATGGCAAGAGTCATACTTTGCGAAAGATCCGGCAGAAAGCGTTGCACGCCCTCGCTTTCCTCGCGGTGCGCCACATCATCTTGGTCGATTTTCTGAAAATCATTGTTGATCTTGCAGGCGACTCCCAGCTTTTCCAATTTCTTCAGCAAGCTCGCGCCCTGCAGTCGTAGCAAAAACCGCTCAGATGTGCCAGAGGGCGTCTGACGCATAGCGCCTATCAGGCCATCAATATCAGCAGCCAGCTGTCGCATCAGTTTCTTTTGCTGTTGCAAAGGTATGCTGTGTTGAAAGGCATCATCGAGCAGCAGCTCATCTATTTCCGAAAGCAGTTCAATGCTATTGGCAACCCGGCGATAACTGTCGGCCAGTTTTTCGAGCTTGCGTATCCTAGGGCTATGTGTCTCCACCGAACAGTTGTTGGTGCCGAAGAGGGTGAGTTCAGCTAACTCCTCAAAGAAGCTCGACTGAATTTCTTGTGGCAGCGCCTTGAAATCGCGATGTTGCTGAATTTTTGCAATCAGGCGCTCCCTGAATAGTGAGCGTCCTACCTCCGTGTCGGGCAGGTACTCACTGTGTTCTACTGACTTCACCTGTGCTCTCCCGCTTCCAGATTTCGAGCTTGTCCGCCCACGCCTGCATCATGCCCCGCCGCTCTTCGATATAGGTGGCATGATTGTAGGTACGGCGTACCGAGTTGGGTTCCGCATGGGCAAGCTGCGCTTCGATGGCGTCGGCGCGATAGCCCATCTCGTTCAGCCGGGTGCTGCCCGTGGTTCTGGTGCCGTGCGGGCTGTAAGTGCCGCTCCAGCCCAGCACCTTGAGCGCCTGCCGGATCGAATGCACCGACATCGGCCTGTTGCGGTCATCCCTGCCGGGAAAGAGGTGCGTCCGGTCACCGCTGATGGCGTGCAGGCGGCGCAACATCTCTACGGCCTGCGTTGGCAACGGCACTACATGTTCACGGCGGGCTTTCATGCGCCGGGCTGGGATCGTCCAAAGCGCGGTATCGAGATCGAATTCAGCCCATTCCGCTTCTGCCGCTTCGCTGGGACGCGCTAGCGTCCACCACATCAACTGGATGCAGAAGTTCACCTGATAGCCGCAGCGATGGTTGTCGAAGTCGTTGAGCAGCTTGCCAATCTGCGCGGTGGTCAGCGCCGTCTTGTGCTGTGTTTTGTTGGCGGGCAACGCCTTGCGGACGGGCCAGACAGGATCGTTGTCTGCCCGCAAGGTGGCAACAGCCAGTTCGAAGATGCCAGACATGGTGCGTTTCGCTTCGGCGGCGACGGTCGGAGCACCGCGCTTCACGGTCTTGGTGAGAATGTCGAGAACGTGCGCTGGGGTGATGTCGCGCACAGGTAGCCTACCGATGCTGGGGAAGACCACACGCTCCAGCATGTCCAGGCGGCGTTTCTTGGTGACGTCTTCCCAGTCTCGTAGGGCCAGCCACTCTTTGGCTACAGCCTCGAAGGTGTTGGCGGAATCCTGCTCGCGCTTGAGGCGCACCAACTGCCGATGCTGTACGGGGTTTATGCCCTGCTTAACCAGCTTGCGTGCTTCCTCACACTTGTCCCGTGCTTCGGCAAGGCTGACGGTGGGGTAGTCGCCCAGCGCGAACCACGACCCCTTGCCGCCCAGCTTGAAGCGATAGCGCCAAGCCTTGACCCCATTGGGCTTCACTTCGAGGTAGAGGCCGCGAAGATCATTCAGGCGGTAGAGCTGCTCCTTCGGTTTGGCAGCACGGCAGTGGGCATCTGTAAGCATGGTGTCACGGGGTCTGCAAGAAGGGGTGATGAATGAATCATATACACCTTATTTCCCTTGGTCTAATTTTCGTATACACCTGCGTAGTCACTTTGCACGGGCAAGGTCGAGCAATCGCATGCAAGCCATAGAAACGCAAAACCCCGGATTTACCGGGGCTATAGCGTTGTTTAAGGGCTTCGAAGCAATCTTGTGAAACCCTGAGAAATGGCCTGCTTGGCTCTAGACGTTGAACAGGAAGTTCAGCACGTCGCCGTCCTTGACCACATAGTCCTTGCCCTCGGCGCGCATCTTGCCCGCTTCCTTGGCCCCGGCCTCGCCCTTGAACTGGATGAAATCCTCGTAGGCGATGGTCTGGGCGCGGATGAAGCCGCGCTCGAAGTCGGTGTGGATCACGCCCGCGGCCTGCGGTGCGGTGTCGCCGACGTGGATCGTCCAGGCGCGCACTTCCTTCACTCCGGCGGTGAAGTAGGTCTGGAGGCCGAGCAATTTGTAACCGGCGCGGATCAGGCGGTCGAGGCCGGGCTCTTCCAGCCCCATGGACTCGAGGAAGTCCTTCTTGTCGGCGTCGTCGAGGTCGGCGATCTCGGCTTCGATCGCGGCGCACAGGGCGACGACTTCGGCGCCTTCGGCCTGCGCGTGGGTGCGCACCGCATCCAGATGAGGGTTGTCGTCGAAGCCGTCTTCGGCGACGTTGGCGGCGTAGAGGACCGGCTTCGCGGTGATCAGGCAGAAGGGCTTGAGGCTGGCCCATTCTTCCTTCGACAGCTCGAGCGCGCGTACCGGCTTGCCCTGGTCGAGCTGGGCGAAGCACTTCTCCAGTACCGCGACGAGGATCTTGGCGTCCTTGTCGCCGGCGGCGGCGGGGCGCTTGTAGCGGGTGAGCGCCTTTTCGACCGTGGCGAGGTCGGCGAGCGCGAGTTCGGTGTCGATGACTTCGATGTCGCGGATCGGGTCGACGCTGCCCGCGACGTGGATCACGTTGTCGTCGGCGAAACAGCGCACGACGTGCACGATGGCGTCGGTCTCGCGGATGTTGGCGAGGAACTGGTTGCCCAGGCCTTCGCCCTTGGAGGCGCCGGCGACCAGGCCGGCGATGTCGACGAACTCGACGATCGCCGGCTGCACCTTCTGCGGCTTGACGATCGCCGACAGCGCGCTAAGGCGCGGATCGGGTACTTCGACGATGCCCACGTTCGGCTCGATGGTGCAGAAGGGATAGTTTTCGGCCTGGATGCCGGCCTTGGTGAGGGCGTTGAACAGGGTCGACTTGCCGACGTTGGGCAGGCCGACGATTCCGCATTTCAGGCTCATGGCTGGGGTTCGTCCTTGGGAGTTGCCGAGGCCGCGCCGTCGGGTGCGGCCGCGGATTTGGGCGCCTTGGGCGGTTTCGGAGGTTTGGGCGGGGCCGGGCGGGCGTTGAGGCGGGTTGCGGCGGTGTTGAGCTCGCCGCGTGCGAGCTGGGGCCAGGCGACGAGCGCCTTGTCGATCGCCTCGTCGATCAGCGCCTGCTCTTCGCGCCGCGCCGGCTTGAGCACGAAGTTCACCACTTCGCTGCGCTCGCCCGGGTGACCGATGCCGATGCGCAGGCGCCAGTAGTCGTGGGTGCCGAGGTGGGCGGAGCTGTCCTTCAGGCCGTTGTGACCGCCCAGTCCGCCGCCGAACTTCAGCCGCAGCTGGCCGGGGGGAAGGTCGAGTTCGTCATGGACGACGAGGATCTCGGCCGGCTCGATGCGGTAAAAGCGCGCCAGCGCGCCGATGGCCTGGCCGGAGCGGTTCATGAAGGTCTGCGGCATCAGCAGCCAGACGCCGGCTGCGCGCGCGTTGGCGACCAAGCCGTGGAAACGGGATTCGTGTGCGAAGCGCACGCCGAGCTGGTCGGCGAGGCGCTCACAAAACCGAAACCCGGCGTTGTGCCGGGTTTCGGAGTATTCGGCCCCCGGGTTGCCGAGACCGACGACGAGACGCAGGGGGCGCGAAGGCGCAGCGGTCATCGGTGATCGGTCTCCGGCATGCGGGGCTAGGCAGGGGAAGGGGCTTACGCCGCTTCGCCTTCGCCTTCGGCGGCGGCGCCCTTGACCTGGACCGCGGTGGCCACGACCGGGTCGCCTTCGCCGTGCTGAACCAGCTCGACACCGGCCGGCAGCACGAGCTGCGACACGTGCACCGACTGGCCGGCCTCGAGGGCGGAGAGGTCGACGCCGACGAACTCGGGCAGATCCTTCGGCAGGCACTGGACGTCGATTTCGTTGATCACGTGCGAGATCATGCAGCCGCCGAGCTTGACCGCCGGGCTGACGTCGTCGCCGCTGAAGTGCAGCGGCACCTTGAGGTGCATCTTCTGGTCGGCGGCCACGCGCTGGAAGTCGATGTGCAGCACTTGCTGCTTGAACGGGTGCCACTGGGTGTCGCGCAGCACGGCGATTTCCTTGCTGCCGTCGACGTCGATGCTCAGCACCGAGGCGTGGAAGGCTTCCTTGCGCAGCAGGTGGTAGAGCTCGTTGTGGTCCATCACGATCGGCTGGGCTTCGCCCGTGCCGCCGTAGATGATGCCCGGCAGTTGGCCGGCGCGACGCAGGCGGCGGCTCGCACCCGTACCCTGCGCGTCACGCTTGCTCGCCTTGAATTCGATTTGCATGGTGTTGCTCCTGAGTGGTGAAGATCTCCGCCCGCGACCAGGCGGAAACGGCAAAATCCGCGTCTCGCCCGGAGGCGGGCGCGGAGGGGAAAATCATTCCATGAACAGCGACGAGACCGACTCTTCGTTGCTGATCCGCAGGATCGTGTCGGCCAGCAGCGAGGCCACCGAAACCTGGCGGATGCGTGGGCAGGCGCGGGCGTCCTCGCGCAGCGGGATGGTGTCGGTGACGACCAGTTCGTCGAGGTCGGAGTCGCCGATGCGCGCCACCGCGGCGCCCGAGAGCACGGCGTGGGTGCAGTACGACAGCACGCGTTTGGCGCCGTTGGCCTTCAGCGCGCTCGCCGCCTTGCACAGGGTGCCGGCGGTGTCGACGATGTCGTCCATGATCACACAGGTGCGGCCTTCGACTTCGCCGATGATGTTCATCACTTCGGAGACGTTGGCTTTCGGCCGGCGCTTGTCGATGATCGCCAGGTCGCACTCCATGCGCTTGGCGAAGGCACGGGCGCGGACCACGCCGCCGACGTCGGGCGAGACCACCAGCAGGTCGTCGTACTTTTGCTTGTCGAGGTCGGCGAGCAGGACCGGGGCGGCATAGACGTTGTCGACCGGAATGTCGAAGAAGCCCTGGATCTGGTCGGCGTGCAGGTCCATCGTCAAGAGGCGCTGGACGCCGACGGCCTGGAGCATGTTGGCGACGACCTTGGCCGTGATCGGTACCCGCGCCGAGCGCGGGCGGCGGTCCTGGCGGGCGTAGCCGAAGTAGGGCAGGGCGGCGGTGATGCGGCCGGCCGAGGCGCGCTTCAACGCATCGACCAGCACCAGCAGTTCCATCAGGTTGTCGTTGGTCGGCGAGCAGGTCGGCTGGAGGACGAAGACGTCCTTGCCGCGCACGTTCTCGAGCAGTTCGACGTTGACCTCGCCATCCGAGAAGCGGCCGACGGTGGCCGAACCGAGGGAGATCCCCAGACGTCGCGTCACGTCGGCGCCAAGTTTGGGGTTGGCGTTACCGGTGAAGACCATCAGGCTGCCGTGGGGCATTTCTGCTACTCCGATGCCGTAAGAAACAACGCGCAAAAAATGCCGCGTGGAAACGACTCGGGCAGGCTCGTGGCCTGCCCGTCGTTGTGTGGCTGGGGAGGAAGGATTCGAACCCTCGAATGCCGGAATCAAAATCCGGTGCCTTAACCGACTTGGCGACTCCCCAATAAACTGTTTCGCCGTGAAACGGATCGTTCGACGAAGCGGGCGCTATTCTAACCACTCGTAAAGCGGATGGCGAGTCAGGCTTCGCACTTTCCAGGCTTTCCAGTGTGGCGGACAGCTTTTCGCGATACGGTCGGCCCCGGCTTCCGAGGGGACTTCCGCAAACACGCAGGCGCCCGATCCTGTCATCGTGGCCGGCGCGTATTGCGTCAGCCACTCGATCGCGTCTCGCACTTCCGGGTAACGGCTGCAGGCCACTGGCTGCAAGTCATTTCGGGTAGTGCTCGCTGCGAAGTCCGCCATTCTGATTGGAGGTGTATCGCGCGTCAAGTCCTTCGCTGAAAAAATTTCGGCGGTCGGCACCGATACTCCCGGCGATAGCACGACGTACCAGGCCGGCTGCAGGCTCAGCGGCTGCAGCGCTTCGCCGATGCCTTCGGCGAAAGCGTCCCGGCCGAACACGAAAACCGGCACGTCGGCCCCCAGCTGCAGCCCGAGCGCCTGTAGCTGGGGGCGCGACAGTCCGGTCCGCCATAGCCGGTTGAGGGCGATCAGGGTGGTGGCGGCGTCGGAGCTGCCGCCGCCGATGCCGCCCCCCAGCGGCAAGGCCTTGTGCACGGCGATCTCCGCGCCCAGGCTGCAGCCGGTGTGGGCCTGCAGCAGGCGGGCGGCGCGCACGACCAGATCCTGCTCTGCGGGAACGCCGGGCAGGGTGGTGGTGCGGCGGACGAGGCCGTCGGCACGCAGGGTGAAATCGAGGGTGTCGCCCCAGTCGAGCAGGCGGAAGGCGGTCTGCAGGAGGTGGTAGCCGTCGGCCCGGCGCCCTGTCACATGCAGGAACAGGTTGAGCTTGGCCGGTGCGGGGCAGCCCTCGAGACGGGCCGGATCGGTCGTCGACGGTGCGGTCAGGGGTAGGCGGTCCATGAATCGATGATCAGGCGAATGCGGTGGTCGCCGCGTGAAATGTCGAGGCGGGCGGGCGGGGCGCCGGCGCTGTCGTCGGTGTAGGCCAGGTAATCGATGCGCCAGCCCTGGTCGATGAGCAGTTGCGGGCGGCCGTAGCCGTCGCGCTGGCGGATTTCGGCGCCGGCGCCGGGAGCGGCCTGCACCCAGAGCCGGAGACGCGCCACCGGCACTTCGACACCGAGCACTTGCGGCAGCAAGGCGTCGGCGCTGGCGGCGACGATACGCTGGCCGTCGGCGGTAAGCAGGGTGGCGCCGGCGGCATCGCTGTCGAGCCGGGCGGCGATCTGGCCGAGCGGGTTGAGCAGGGTCAGGCGGTCGGCGTGCGGCGCATGCTCCCATTCGATGCGGCCGCTCGCGGCCTGCTGGCCGTCGGTGGCCGACATCCGGCCTTCGAGGAGGAATGCGGGCTGTGCGTGGCGGACGGCTGCAGGATGGTCGGCGGGCGCGGGCAGGGGCGCGCAGGCGCCGAGCGCGAGGGCGCCGGCGAGCGCTGCGAGCAGAGTGCGTGCCGCGCTCATCGGGCGTCCAGCCGCAACACGGTTTCGTTGAGCAGGCGGTTGTCGGGATGGGCGGCGAGGGCTTCGCCGAAAATCCGCTTCGCATCGTCGCGGCGGTCGAGGGCCCACAGCACTTCGCCCAGATGGGCGGCGATCTCGGCGTCGCGGCGCAGCGCGTAGGCGCGTTCGAGATGCTCGAGCGCGGAGTCGATGTCGCCGCGGCGGAAACGCACCCAGCCCATGCTGTCGAGGATGAACGGGTCGTCGGGGGCGAGCTCGAGGGCACGGCCGATCAGTGCTTCGGCTTCGTCCAGGCGCAGGTTGCGGTCGGCGAGCGAGTAGCCCAGCGCGTTGTGGGCATGCACATGGTCGGGTTGGAGCGCGATGATGCGGCGCAAGCGGGTTTCCATGAGGTCGATGCGGTCCAGACGTTCGGCCAGCATGGCGGCTTCGTACAGCAGGTCGGGGTCGTCGGGCAGCGTGGCGAGTGCCGCGTCGAGCACGCCGAGGGCTTCGGCGGGACGCTCGGCATCGCGCAGCAGCTGGGCCTCGGCGATGGCGAAGCGGCGCCGCAGCGAAGCTTCGCCGTCCTGCGCCTGGAGCAGGGCACGCGCTTCGTCGAGACGGTGTTCGCGGGCGAGGCTGTGCGCGCTGCGGATCACCGCCTCGGGCAGGTGGCGCTCGTCGCTGATCTGTCCGAACCATTCGCGCGCGTGCTCGCCGTCGCCGCGGGCGTCGGCGATCTGCCCCAGTTGCAGGCGGATCAGGTCCGGCTGCGGATGGCCGCCATCGAGTGCGAGGCGGAAGTTCGCCTCCGCGTCGGCATCGTCCCCGAGCTGCTGCGACAGCAGGCCGACGGCGTAGCGCAGTTCGGTGTCGCCCGGGTGGGCCTCGAGCAGGCGGCGGAACTGGCTGCGTGCCTCGTCGAAGCGCTGGGCCCCGACCAGGCCGCGGGCGTAGGCCTGGCGCAGGATCACGCTGTCCGGCTTGCGCCCCAGTTCGGTTTCGAGCTGGCGGAGCGCTTCGTCGCCGGCGCCGGCCTGTTGCAGGATCTGCGCCTTGAGGAGCACGGCCGGCTCCCAGCCGTGGTTGAGTTCAAGGGCGCGATCGACCGCGGCGAGCGCTTCCATCGGGGCCTGGCCGAGGAGTGCCGCCTGCGCGCGCGCGATATGGGCTTCGGGCAGGTCGAGGTAAGGTTCGGTGAGGCGGTTGATGATGGTTTTCGCCGCCTGCCTGTCGGGTATGCCGGCGAGCGCGCGGTTGAGTCCGAGCAGGTTTTGCGCCAGCCGGCCGGAGGACTGGGCAAGGACGCGGGCGAGCTGGATCTGGATGGCGTCGAGGTCGAGGTCCCCGTCGCCGCCGGCGTTGCGCGCGCTGGCCAGTACCCGGCGCGCTTCCTCCGACTGGGGGGCGGACTCGGCCCAGATCGTCGCGGCCTCGGTGGTCAGCCGCAGGTCGCGCGAGTACAGCGCGATCTCGGTCGCGCGGCGGGCGATGCGCGGATCACGGGTGGCGCGTGCGAGGTCGACGTAGAGCTGGGCGGAAAGCCCGATCTGGCCGCGCGCACCGGCGATTTCGGCGAGCAGGAAATGGTAGAGGGTGGACGGGGTCAGTTCCTGCGCCGGAAGGGGGTCGTCCCCGCCGGGTTCGCCGTTCGCCGCAGCGGCAGCACCGCCCAGGGCGAGCGTGAGAGTGAAGCACAGCGAACGGGCGAGGCGGGAGAGGGAGTTCTTCATTGGGGTGGTCCGACGGACTTCGGTGGGGTATGGCTGGCGCGCCGCAGCGGGGGTGGATCGGAGGGGCGAGTGGGAGGGATGAATGGGAGTGGGGAGGCGCCGTCGCGACGGGCGCGGTCGATTGGAGTGGTTGGAACGCTGCACTAGAATCGGGTTCGCTCCATGGTATGCAGATCGGCGCCGCGCCTGCAAGCCGAATGCCCCCGCGGCGGTCATTCCCGGCCCGCCGCCCCTTTTCCCGGAGGCCTGTCCGATGCCTGAGTTGCCCGAAGTCGAGACCACCTGCAGCGGAATCCGTCCCCACCTTGAAGGGCGGATGCTCGACGCGCTGGTGGTGCGCAACCCGAGGTTGCGCCAGCCGTTGCCGGCGGATCTGGACCGCCGGCTCGTCGGGCGCCGGCTGCTGGCGGTGCGGCGGCGGGCGAAGTACCTGCTGTTCGATTTCGGCGACGGCACGCTGATCGTCCATCTGGGCATGTCCGGCAGCCTGCGCCTGGTCCCGGCCGGAATGCCGCCCGGCGCGCACGATCACGTCGATTTCGTGTTCGGCGGGCAGGCCTTGCGCCTGCGCGATCCGCGCCGTTTCGGCCTCGTGCTGTGGCAGCCGGGCGTCGCCGCGCTGCATCCGCTGCTCGCCGGGCTGGGGCCGGAGCCGCTGTCCGCGGCGTTTGACGGCGCCTGGCTCCACCGCGTCACGCGCGGCCTGCGGGCGCCGATCAAGCACGTCCTGATGGATGGTCGGCGGGTGGTCGGTGTGGGCAACATCTATGCGTCGGAAAGCCTGTTCCGCGCCCGCATCCACCCCCTGGAGCCGGCCGGCCGGCTCGGCCCGCAGCGTTGCGCGCGACTGGTGGCGGCGGTGCGCGAGACGCTGTGCGCGGCCATCGCCGCAGGCGGCAGCACGCTGCGCGACTTCGTCGGCGGTGATGGGCGGCCCGGCTACTTCCAGCAGCAGTACGCGGTGTATGGCCGTGGCGGCGAACCGTGCCCGCAGTGCGGGGCGGCGATCCACCGTGTCGTCAGCGGGCAGCGTGCGACCTTCTTCTGTCCGCATTGCCAGCGCCAGCGTGGGGCCGGTGCACATGAAAAAGGCGGGCCGAAGCCCGCCTGATGTCGTACCGGAAGCGGCGCCGAGCGGCGACTTCAGGCCTTCTTGGTCAGTTTCAGGAACTTCGCCATCAGCTCTTCCTTGGTTTCCTGGCGCTTGGGGTCGAGCGGGATGCAGTCGACCGGGCACACCTGCTGGCACTGCGGTTCGTCGAAATGGCCGACGCATTCGGTGCACTTGTTCGGGTCGATTTCGTAGATTTCCTCGCCCTGGAAAATGGCGCCGTTAGGGCACTCCGGTTCGCAGACGTCGCAGTTGATGCATTCGTCGGTAATCATCAGAGCCATGGTATTGCTTCCTTGCCTTTACTTTGAGTTCAGTTTGTCCTGCAGCCGTGTCAGCACCTGGGGCTGCACGAACTTGCTCACATCGCCGCCGAGGCGGGCGATCTCCCGCACCATCGTGGCGGAGATGAACATGTATTCCTCGGCCGGCGTCAGGAACACGGTTTCGACGTCCGGATAGAGCTTGCGGTTCATCCCCGCCATCTGGAATTCGTATTCGAAGTCCGACACCGCGCGCAGGCCGCGCAGGATCACGCGCGCGCCCTGCTGCTTGAGGAACTTCATCAGCAGGCAGTCGAAGCCGGCGACTTCGACATTGGGAAAGGCGGCGACCGCCGCGCGCGCGATGTCGACCCGCTCGTCGAGCGAGA
Source organism: Thauera aromatica (assembly GCF_023093595.1). Taxonomy (GTDB): domain Bacteria; phylum Pseudomonadota; class Gammaproteobacteria; order Burkholderiales; family Rhodocyclaceae; genus Thauera; species Thauera aromatica_A. The sequence continues at coordinate 274,322 of NZ_JALLIK010000110.1, read as the reverse complement.
AGATCGGATTCTTGCTGCTGCTGCGCGCGACCGCGACGACTACGCGGTCGAACAGCACCGACGAGCGTCGTACGAGGTCTTCGTGGCCGCGGGTGAACGGGTCGAACGTGCCCGGGTAAACCGCTACCGTTTCCTTCATGCCTGGCTCCTGCGCATCAGATGGAAGTGGACCTGTCCGGCGCGGCCCCGCTTCACAGTGTGCCAGTCGCCCAGGTGTTCCACCGCGGCTTCGGCCTCGACATAAAGCCATCCGCCCGGTCGCACGACCCGGTCGAGCCAGGGCGCCACCCGCTCGAGCCAGCCCTGCCTGTAAGGTGGATCGAGGAACACGCCGTCGAAGGTGCGCGGCGTTGTCCGGACGAATCTTACCGCATCGCCGCGCACGATCTCCACTTGCGATGCTTGCAGGGCCTGTGCCGTTTTGTGCAGCGCAGCGAGGGCACGGGGGTCGTGCTCGACCAGCACGACCGTCGCGGTGCCGCGCGAAGCCGCCTCGAAGCCGAGGATGCCGGTGCCGGCGAACAGATCGAGGCAGTGCTGGCCGTCGAGGTCCTGGCCGAGCCAGTTGAACAGGGTCTCGCGCACGCGGTCGGGGGTCGGGCGCAGGCCGGGCACGGCGGCGACTTCGAGCAGGCGCGAGCGCCACTGCCCGCCGACGATGCGCACCCGGCTCATCGCTCCGGGGCCTGCGCGGCGGCGGGCTCGCCGTTCGCCGCGCGGTCGCCGTCGCCGCCGGCGATCACGGTAACGAGCCGCTGGGGGTGGATGCGACGCTGCCAGGCCGCGCGCACGGCGGCGGCATCGACGCCGGCGACCTGCTGCGGATAGGTTTCGAGCCAGTCCAGCGGCAGGCGGTAGAAGCCGATCATCGCGACGTGGTCGAGCAGCTTGGCGTTGGAGTCCAGGCGCAGGCCAAAGCCGTTGATCAGGTTGTCCTTGGCGGCCTGCAGCTCCTCCGCCGTCGGTCCGTCGGCGATGAAACGGGCGAGCGTGTCGCGCACCACCGCGAGCGCTTCCTCGGCCTGGCTGCCGCGGGTCTGGAGGCCGATCTGGAACGGGCCGGCGACCTGCTGCGGCGACAGATAGCTGTACACGCTGTAGGCGAAGCCGCGCTTTTCGCGCACTTCCTTGGTCAGGCGCGAGACGAAGCCGCCGCCGCCGAGCACGTAGTTGCCGACCAGCAGGGCAAAGTAGTCGGCGTCCTCGCGCGCCATCCCGGGCTGGCCGAGGAGGATGTGGGTCTGCGCCGAGGGATGGGGGATGCGGAACGTCGCGGCGTCGATCGGGGCCGGGGGCGGCAGGGCGGCGGCGGCTCCGCCCCGCGGCAGGGCTTCGGTCAGGCGCACGGCGATGCGCTCGGCAGTGGCGCGATCGACGTCGCCGACGATGGCGACCGAGGCGCGGGCCGCAGCATAGTGGCGGCGGTGGAAATCCGCCAGATCGTCGCGGGTGATCGCGCTCAGCGACTCTGGCGTGACCTGGCGGCCGTAGGGGTGGCCGGCGTATACCGCGGCGCTGAACTGGCGCGCGGCGAGGGTGGCGGGCTGGGTCAGCGCTTCGCGCAGCGCGGCGATGGTGCGCTGGCGTTCGCGTTCGAGGATTTCGGCAGGGAAGGCGGGCTGGGCCAGCAGCGTGGCGGCGAGATCGACCGCAGCGTCGCGCTCGGCCGCGGTGGACAGGCTGCGCAGCGATAGGCTGGCGCGGTCGTCGTCGATGCCGCCGCCGAGGCGGGCGCCGAGGTCGGCTTCGCGCTCGGCGATGGTCTGTTCGTCGAGCCCGCCCGCCCCGGCGCCGAGCAAGGCCTGGGCGAGCTGGGCGAGGCCGGCCTTGGCCGGTGGGTCGTAGGCCGCGCCGGCGGCGAAATCGACCTGGATGTCGACCAGCGGCAGGCTGCGGCTTTCGACGAAATGCACCCGGGCGCCGGTGGGCGCGGTCCAGTGCTGGATCTGCGGGGCGGCCTGTGCCGGCGCGGCGAGACCGAGGAGGACGGCGAGGGCGAGACCGGCAATGGCGGCGAAGCGTGCGATGCGCGCGGGCGCCGGCGCTTGCCGCGGGATCGCGCGCGCGAAGGAAATCGGGGTGGCAGTCATGGCAGAGTCGGGGTTCCTGACCGGGTGCGGGTCAACGGTGGGCGGCGAAGGGCGCGCGCGGGCGTTGTTCGGCCAGCGGCTGCGGTTCGAGACGGGTGATGCTGAGACTGTCGTCGCTGAAATAGCGCCGTGCCACCGCCTGCACTTCTTCGGCGGTGACCGCGCGCAGGCCTTCGAGCAGGCGCTCCTCGTCGCGCCAGGACAGGCCGGCTGCCTCCAGGAAGCCGATTTCCATCGCCTGGCCCATCAGCGAGTCACGCTTGTAGACGCGGCTGGCGACCGCCTGTGTCTTCACCCGGGCAAGCTCGGCCGCGCTCACCCCGGTGTCGCGAATGCGCTGCAGTTCGGTGCGCAGCGCCGCTTCGAGTTCATCCATGGTGTGGCCGGGCGCGGGCACGCCGTCGAGGTAGAACAGCGCGGGGCCGCGCCCGCTGCCGTCGTAGCCGGCGCCGGCCGATACCGCAAGCCGGGCATCGCGCACCAGCTGGCGGTTGAGGCGGGCGCCGTCATGGCCGTCGAGCACCGCCGCCAGCACCTGCAGGGCATAGGCTTCGCGGTCGGCGGCAGGGTCGCGCAGCGCCGGTACCTGCCACGCCATCGCCAGGTAGGGCAGTTCGGCCGGCGCCCTCACCACCGCGCTGCGTGGGCCGCGTTGCGCGGGTTCGGCCGAGATCCGGCGCTCGGGCAGGGCGCGCGCGGCGATCGCGCCGTAATGCCGGTCGGCCTGGCGGAACACTTCCTGGTGGTCCACGTCGCCGACCACCACCAGCCAGGCGTTGTTCGGTGCGTACCAGCGCCGGTACCAGGCGCGCGCGTCTTCGGCCTGCATCGCCTCGAGGTCGGTCATCCAGCCGATCACCGGGCGGCGGTAGGGGTGGGCCTGGAAGGCGGTCGCCATCAGCTGCTCATGGACCAGCGCGCGCGGCTGGTCGTCGGTGCGCAGGCGGCGTTCTTCCTTGACGACTTCGATCTCGCGGGCGAATTCCTCGTCGCCGAGCACCAGGTTCTGCATGCGGTCGGCTTCGAGCGCCATCACCGTGCCGAGATGGGCGGGCGGGACCTGTTGGAAGTAGGCGGTGTAATCCTTGCTCGTGAATGCGTTGTCGCGCCCTCCGAGCACGGCCACGCGCTGGTTGAATTCGCCGGGGGCGAGCGTCTTCGTCCCTTTGAACATCATGTGCTCGAGGACGTGGGCGACGCCGGATACGCCGCTGGGCTCGTCGATCGCGCCGGCGCGATACCACACCATGTGCACCACCGAAGGCGCGCGGCGGTCTTCCTTGACGATCAGCTTCATGCCGTTGGCAAGGGTCGTCTCGTACGGGTTGGCGAATGCGGGCGGGGCCAGTGCGGCGGCAAGCGCTGCGCCAGCCAGCAGCGCGCGGGCAAAGGTCTGACGAAACATGGAGATGTCCTGCATCTGTTAGAATTCGCGGCACTCCGCGAGGCCCGGCGACAGTGCACCGGCCACTCGGGGAACCGCATCTTAGCGTGATCGGCGGGGGGCGCCCATGGTTGCGGGCGGAGCCTGCCGACGCAAAACGACCCTTGTGACCCGAGCCTTTCATGTTTGGTTTCCTGAAAAAGAAGTTCGGCCGGCGCGAAGACGAGGCCGCGCCCGCTGCCCCGCCGGCCGAGGCGCAGAACGAACTGCCGCAGACACCTGCGCAGGTGCCTGAAGAGGCCGCCGCGGCCACGCCGGCTCGATCCGGTGAGCCTGCTGCGCCTGCCGCCGCGACCGCCGCTGCAGTTGCGCCGGCGGCCGAATCCGCCCCCGGAGTGGCTGCAACGCCCGTGCCGGCCACGGCGGCGGCGGAGGTCGACGTGGAGGCAGCGGCCGTTGCGATCGAGGCGGCCGCGGAGGAAGGGTCGGCCCCCCCCCAGGCGCCCGTGCCGGCCGCGAAAAAATCCTGGGCCGAGCGCCTCAAGGCCGGTCTCGCCCGCACCCGCCAGCAGATCGGCGGCGGGCTGGCGAGCTTGTTCGGCCTGCGCAAGATCGACGAGGATCTCCTCGAGGAACTCGAATCCACCCTGCTGATGGCCGACTGCGGCGTGGATGCCACCCAGCACCTGATCGACGAGTTGCGCCGGCGCTGGAAGCGCGACCGTCTGGAAACCGCCGACCAGTTGCAGAAGGCGCTCGCCGACGGCCTGCACGAGATCATCGCCCCGCTCGAGGCGCCGCTCCAGGTCGACGGCCACCAGCCCTTCATCATCATGATCGCGGGGGTCAACGGTTCCGGCAAGACGACCTCGATCGGCAAGCTCGCGAAGTATTTCCAGGCCCGCGGCAAGAGCGTGCTGCTCGCCGCCGGCGACACCTTCCGCGCCGCTGCGCGCGAGCAGCTGATGACCTGGGGCGAGCGCAACAACGTCACCGTGGTCGCGCAGGACGGCGGCGATGCGGCAGCGGTGATTTTCGACGCGATCAACGCCGCGCGTGCGCGCAAGATCGACGTCGTCCTCGCCGACACCGCCGGGCGCCTGCCGACACAGCTCCACCTAATGGAAGAGATCGCCAAGGTCCGCCGGGTGATCGCCAAGGCCGACCCCACCGGGCCGCACGAAGTCCTGCTCGTGCTCGACGCCAACATCGGCCAGAACGCGCTCGCCCAGGTGAAGGCCTTCGACCAGGCGATCGGGGTCACCGGCCTGGTCGTGACCAAGCTCGACGGCACCGCCAAGGGCGGCGTGCTCGCGGCGATCGCGCGCCAGTGCCCGAAGCCGCTGCGCTTCATCGGCGTCGGCGAGGGGATCGACGACCTGCAGCCGTTCGCTGCGCGCGAGTTCGTCGATGCGCTGTTCGAGCCCGGCGCCGCGGCCGTCCGGAACGGCGCGGGCGGGCGCGCATGATCGTCTTCGAGGACGTCGCCAAGCGCTATGCGGGCGGCTATACCGCGCTTGCCGGGGTCGGTTTCGAGATCCGTCACGGCGAGCTGGTGGTGCTGTCCGGGCATTCGGGGGCGGGCAAGAGCACGCTGCTCAAGCTGATCCCGGTGATCGAGCGCCCCACCGCGGGGCGGGTACTGATCAACGGCCAGGACGTCTCCCATCTGCCGCCGGCGGCGATTCCCTACCTGCGCCGCAACCTCGGCCTCGTACTGCAGGAAAACCGCCTTCTGTTCGACCGCAGCGTATTCGACAACGTCATGCTGCCGCTGGTCATCACCGGGCATCCGCCGCGCGACGCGGCGAAGCGCGTGGCCGCGGCGCTGGAGCGCGTCGGCCTCGACGGCCGCGGCGAGGAAATGCCGGCCGGGCTGTCGGGCGGCGAACAGCAGCGCGTCGCGATCGCGCGCGCGATCGTCAATCGACCGTCGATCCTGATCGCCGACGAGCCCACCGCCCACCTCGACCCGGCCTATGCGGCGGACATCGCCCTGCTGTTCCGCTCGTTCAACGACGCCGGCGTTACCGTGCTGGTGTCGACCCACGATGCCGGCCTCTTCGCCGCCAGCCACCCGCGCCGCCTGGTGCTGGCGAAAGGCCTGCTCGCCGAAGATTCGAGTCCGGCCGGGCGTCCGGCGGCGGAGGTGCCCGCATGAAACACTGGCTTTACCTGCATGCACGGGCCGTCGGCCATGCCCTGCGCCGGCTGCTCGCCCAGCCGCTCGGCACTTCGCTCTCGGCGCTGGTGGTGGGCATCGCCCTGTCCCTGCCGGGAGGGGCTTTCCTGCTGCTGGACAACGTCGCTTCGCTGGTGCGAGGCGTTTCCGGAACGCCCGAGATCAGCCTCTTCCTCGACGTCGCGGCAAAGCCTGCCGAGGTCGAGGCGATCGAGCGCAGGCTGAACGCCGAGGCCGATCTCGCCAGCTACCGCTTCGTGTCGCGCGACGAGGCGGTGGGCCAGCTCGAGGCCGCGGGGCTGGGGGATGTGCTCGGCGGCCTCGGCACCAATCCGCTGCCCGATGCGTTCGTGATCGCGCCGCGCGGTGAGGACCCGGCAGCGTTCGAGCGTCTCGCGGCGCGGATGCGGGAGTGGCCCGAGGTCGCGCACGTGCAGCTCGATGCGGCCTGGGTCGAGCGCCTCCACGCCCTGCTCGGGCTGGGGCGTTCGACGGCGCTGATGCTGGGAGGGCTGCTCGGCTTCGCGCTGGTGATCGTCACGTTCAACACCATTCGCCTGCAGATCCTCACCCAGAGCCAGGAGATCGCGGTCAGCCGCCTGCTTGGCGCCACCGACCCCTTCATCCGCCGCCCGTTCTACTGGTTCGGCGGCCTGCAGGGGGCGCTCGGCGGCCTGGTGGCGCTGGGGACGGTGTGGGCGGGTGTGCACGCGCTCGCCCGGCCGGTGGCGGCGCTGGCGGAAACCTATGGCGCGGTGTTCGTGCTCGCCGGACCGGATGGGCGCGCGGCGCTGTCGATGGTGGCGTTCGCCGCCTTCCTCGGCTGGCTGGGGGCGGTGATTTCGGTGCGGCGGCATCTGGCCGGAACCTGAGGCGGCGGGCCGGCGGGGAGAGGCGGAGTCGAGCTCGATAGTATTTTGCAATCGTGATTATCTCGATAATCAATTAGTGCAATTCATCCGGATCCCTTAGACTGCATCCCATCGAGTTCCACCCAACGCTTCCCACAACCTCAGCTGGAGAATCGCAAATGTCGCTGATCAACACCGAAGTCAAGCCGTTCAAAGCCACCGCCTACCACAATGGCCAGTTCGTCGACGTCACCGAAGCCAACCTGAAGGGCAAGTGGTCGGTGGTCTTCTTCTACCCCGCCGACTTCACTTTCGTGTGCCCGACCGAACTGGGCGATCTCGCCGATAACTACGCCGAGTTCCAGAAGCTGGGCGTCGAGATCTACGGCGTGTCGACCGACACCCACTTCACCCACAAGGCCTGGCACGACACCTCGGACACCATCCACAAGATCAAGTACCCGCTGGTCGGTGACCCCACCTGGGTGCTGTCGAAGAACTTCGACGTGCTGATCGAGGACGCCGGGCTGGCCGATCGCGGCACCTTCGTGATCGACCCCGACGGCAAGGTCCAGATCGTCGAGATCAACGCCGGCGGCATCGGTCGCGACGCCCAGGAGCTGCTGCGCAAGGTCAAGGCCGCGATCTACGTCCGCAACCACCCGGGCGAAGTGTGCCCGGCGAAGTGGAAGGAAGGCGACGCCACGCTGGCGCCGTCGCTCGATCTGGTCGGCAAGATCTGAGCCGCTGCACGCCTCCCCGGGCGCAGGACGCCCGGGCGCAATGCTCCCCAGCCGGCCCCGTGCCGGCTGTTTCATGTCGGGGCGCGCCTGTTGCTCCCCGAAGCCGTACTCCCGCTTGACCTCACGGACGACCTCACCATGCTCGACGCCAACATCAAGACCCAACTCAAAGCCTACCTGGACAAGGTCACGCAGCCGATCGAGATCGCCGCGTCGCTGGACGAGGGCGACAAGTCGCGTGAAATGCGGGCCCTGCTCGGCGAACTCGCCGAGCTCAGCGACAAGATCACCGTCGTCGAGTCGGGCGCGCCCGGCGCTCAGGCGGGCGAGCGCAAGCCTTCGTTTGCGCTTGCCCGCCCGGGCGAGCCGGGGCGCGTGCGCTTTGCCGGGCTGCCGATGGGGCACGAGTTCAGCTCGCTGATCCTGGCCCTGCTGCAGGTCGGCGGCTACCCGCCCAAGGCCGCGCCCGAGCTGATCGAGCAGATCCGCGCCCTCGACGGCGAGTACGTGTTCGAGACCTACATCTCGCTGTCCTGCCACAACTGCCCGGAGGTGGTGCAGGCGCTGAACCTGATGGCGGTGCTCAACCCCAACATCCGCCACACCATGATCGACGGCGCGCTGTTCCAGGACGAAGTCGAGGCGCGCAAGATCATGGCGGTGCCGACGATCTTCCTCAACGGCCAGCATTTCGGCCAGGGGCGCATGGAGCTGGGCGAGATCCTGGCCAAGGTCGACACCGGCGCCGCGGCGCGCGATGCCGGGAAGCTGTCGGCCAAGGACGTCTTCGACGTGCTCGTCGTCGGCGGCGGCCCGGCCGGCGCGGCCGCCGCGATCTACGCTGCGCGCAAGGGCATCCGCACCGGCGTCGTCGCCGAGCGCTTCGGCGGCCAGGTGATGGATACGATGGCGATCGAGAACTTCATCTCGGTGAAGTACACCGAGGGCCCGAAGCTGGTCGCCAGCCTCGAGGAGCACGTCCGCGAATACGACGTCGATGTCATGAACCTGCAGCGCGTCGCGCAGCTGGTACCGGGCGCGGGCGTGCATGAAGTGAAGCTCGACAACGGCGCGGTACTGCAGGCGAAGTCCGTTATCGTCGCCACCGGCGCGCGCTGGCGCGAGATGAACGTGCCCGGCGAGCGGGAGTTCCGCGGCAAGGGCGTGGCCTACTGCCCGCACTGCGACGGCCCGCTGTTCAAGGGCAAGCGCGTGGCGGTGATCGGCGGCGGCAACTCCGGCGTCGAGGCCGCGATCGACCTCGCCGGCGTGGTCGCCCACGTCACCCTGCTCGAGTTCGCCGACGAGCTGCGCGCCGACGCCGTGCTGCAGAAGAAGCTCCACAGCCTGCCCAACGTGACGGTGATCAAGAGCGCGCAGACCACCGAGGTCACCGGCAGCGACAAGGTGGACGGTCTGGTATACAAGGACCGCGCCAGTGGCGAAGTGCGCCGTATCGCGCTCGAAGGCATCTTCGTCCAGATCGGCCTGCTGCCCAATACCGATTTCGCCAAGGGCACGCTCGAGCTCACCCGCTTCGGCGAGATCATCGTCGATGCCAAGGGCCAGACTTCGGTGCCGGGCATCTTCGCCGCCGGCGACTGCACCACGGTGCCATACAAGCAGATCATCATCGCCATGGGCGAAGGGGCGAAGGCTTCGCTGTCGGCTTTCGATCACCTGATCCGGGCCAGCGCACCGGCCTGAGCGCCCCTTGCGTTCGCGCACGCGCCCCGCTTCGAGCGGGGCTTTTTGCGTGTTGCGGGCACCCGCGGCACACTGCGCCTGTCTGAGCCCTGGTTTGGGCTGCAGCGCGCCCCTCGATCCGCTTTACGCGCGGGCGGCAGGTGCCGCCGATGCGGCCACCGAGATTGCAGCGCGCGCGCCGACGCGGATGGCGCGGGGGCGGCCCGGAGCCCGTCAAGGAGACTTTCACGTGCTTTTCAGCTGGTTCGAGCGTCACGTCGACCCCTATCCCGATGCCGTTCCCGGCGCCACGCCGCGCGGTTTCTTCGCCTTTTTGTGGGCGGGCACCGAAGGCCTGCGCCCGTTCATTCTCGGCATGATGCTGCTGACCGCCACCATCGGCGCGTTCGAGGCCCTGCTGTTCGCGATGCTCGGCCGCGTCGTCGACTGGCTGGCGACGGTGGAGCCGGCGCGGCTATGGACGGACGAGGGCACCACCCTGCTGCTGCTCGCCGCCATCATCGTCGGCAGCATCGCCCTGGTGGCGGTGCAGACGATGCTCAAGCACCAGACCCTGGCGGGCAACTTCCCGATGCGCCTGCGCTGGAACTACCACCGCCTGATGCTCGGCCAGAGCATGAGCTTTTACCAGGACGAGTTCGCCGGCCGGGTGTCGGCGAAGGTCATGCAGACCGCGCTCGCGGTGCGCGACACCTGCCTGATCATGACCGACATCCTGGTCTTCGTGACCATCTACTTCGCCACCCTGACCCTGGTGGTGGCGAGCTTCGATGCCTGGATGCTGCTGCCCTTCCTCTGCTGGCTGGCGCTCTACCTCGCGACCCTGCGCTGGTTCGTGCCGCGCCTGTCGAAAGTGTCGCGCACCCAGGCCGACGCCCGCGCGCTGATGACCGGGCGCATCACCGATGCCTATACCAACATCGCCACGGTGAAGCTGTTCTCCCACGCCGGGCGTGAAGCCGGCTACGCGCGCGGGGCGATGAAGGAATTCATGCACACCGTGCACGCGCAGATGCGCCTGGTGAGCAGCATTGAGATCGTCAACCACAGCCTGTCGATGGGGCTGATCCTCGCCACCAGCGGGGTGGCGCTGTGGCTCTGGGCGCAGGGCGCGATCGGGGTCGGCGCGGTGGCCGCGGCGACGGCGATGGCGCTGCGCCTGAACGGCATGTCGCACTGGGTGATGTGGGAGGCGGCGCAGCTGTTCGAGAACGTCGGCACGGTGCAGGACGGGATCAACACCTTGTCCCGCCCGCATGCGGTGGTCGACCGCCCGGAGGCGAAGCCGCTGGTGGTGAGCCGCGGCGAAGTCCGCTTCGAGCACCTCGTGTTCGCCTACGGCGCCACCGGGCCGCAGGCGCGGCGGGTGATCGACGATTTCTCGCTGGTCATCCGCCCGGGCGAGAAGATCGGCGTCGTCGGCCGCTCGGGGGCGGGCAAGTCGACGCTGGTGAACCTGCTGCTGCGCTTCTACGACCTCGAATCGGGCCGCATCCTGATCGACGGCCAGGACATCGCCGCGGTCACCCAGAACAGCCTGCGCGCGCAGATCGGCATGGTCACCCAGGACACCTCGCTGCTGCACCGCTCGGTGCGCGACAACATCCTCTACGGCCGCCCCGATGCCACCGACGCCGACATGATCGCCGCCGCCCGTCGCGCCGAGGCGCACGAGTTCATCCTCGGCCTCACCGACCCCAAGGGGCGGCGCGGCTACGACGCCCATGTCGGCGAGCGCGGGGTCAAGCTCTCCGGCGGCCAGCGCCAGCGCATCGCGATCGCCCGGGTGATGCTCAAGGATGCGCCGATCCTGCTGCTGGACGAGGCCACCAGCGCGCTCGACTCCGAAGTCGAGGCCGCGATCCAGCAAAGCCTGTACCGGCTGATGGAAGGCAAGACCGTGGTCGCGATCGCCCACCGCCTGTCGACGATCGCGGCGATGGACCGCCTGGTGGTGATGGACAAAGGCCGTATCGTCGAGGAAGGCGACCATCGCAGCCTGCTCGCCCACGGTGGGCTCTACGCCCGGCTGTGGGCACACCAGAGCGGCGGCTTTCTCGGCGCCGAACCCGAGGACGCGGACGAGGATGCGGCGATGCCGGTGTGATCGCCGGCGTCCCCCGCGCGCGCCACGGCTCAGGCCGGGCGCAGGTGGAACACTTCGGGGTCGTCCCAGTGCTCGAGCAGGATGCGCGCCACGCGCTGCTGCCACAGTTCGCCGAAGCGGCGCGCTTCGCCGGCGTCGGCCTGACCGTGGACGCAGCGCTGCAGCAGCAGTGGCATCTGCGGGTCGGGGGCCACTTTCGACAGCTCGGCGCCGGCATCGAGCGCGGTGCCGCTGTCGACGCGCACGAAGCGCATCGTCAGCGGGCGCTCCAGCCCGAACGCCTGCAGGTTGCGGCGCACGAAGCGCCCGCCGATGCCCTTGAAGCCGCCGTCCTGCGCCGCCCCGGTGAGCAGCCCGGCGACCGCGGCGACGACGCCGGTGACGCCGTCGTCGATGCGATCGGCGAACTCCACCCGCACCCCGCCGCGCACCGGCAGCCCGTCCGGGTACAACCGGGTGAGCGCGTGATGGGTGAGGGCGTAGGCCGAGGCCACGGTCGGGCAGGAGTGGCCGGCGAGCTTCACCGCGTCGGCGTAGCCGTATTCGAGCAGGCCGCCTTCGGCGGCACCGAGGAACTCGGCCAGCGGGTCGCGCACGCGCAGGCGCGGCACTTCGGCGTAGAAGGCGGGAAAGCGTGGATCGGTCATGGTCGCTCCGGGGCGTGTCGGTGAGGGTGAAGCGCGGATTGTCGGCGCTGCGCCTGCGCCCGGCCTTGATGTGCCTCAGGGCCGGCGGAATGGGGAATAATGAGCCCGATGGCGCCGTCCTTCAGCGCCTTCCTTCAACCACCCTGCCGGCCAGGCCATGGATACCGATCCGCGCCAGTTCGCCCCCGCCACCGCCCGCAACCGCGACTTCATCCTGCCGATCCTGCAGCGCGTGCTGCCGGCGACGGGGCGGGTGCTGGAGATCGGCAGCGGCAGCGGAGAACATGCGGTGCATTTCGCCCGCCATCTGCCCTTCCTCCACTGGCAGCCGAGCGATGCCGACCCGGCCGCGCTCGGCTCGATCGCGGCCTGGGTCCGGCATGCCGCTCTGCCCAATCTGGCGCAGCCGCTGCACCTCGATCTGGGGGCAGCGGCGTGGCCGGTGGCGCAGGCCGATGCGGTGGTGGCGATCAATGTGCTGCACTATTCGCCCTGGTCGTCCACCGCGGCCTTGTTCCGCGGCGCGGCGAACGTGCTGCAGGCCGCCGGAGTGGTCTACTGTTACGGTCCGTACCGGCGTGGCGGTGCCCACACCGCGCCCAGCAACGCCGCTTTCGATGCGTGGCTGCGCGGCATCGATCCGCGCTTCGCGGTACGCGACCTGGAAGCGGTCGAGGCACAGGCGCTGGCTTGCGGTTTCCGCCTCGACGAAGTGATCGACATGCCGGCAAACAATTTCAGCCTGGTGTTCCGGCGCGGCTGAACGGATGGTGCCGGGGCACAGGCCCATCCGCTACGAAGGGAGCATCCAATGGACGAATCGGATACGCGGCGCGCGGCACGGGCGGGTGGCGAGGCGCCGGCGGCGGGCAGCCCGGCCGGCGCCGGGCGGGTCGATATCGGCGTGTGCCGTTCGCTGCGCATCACCTGCATTTCCGAAACCGGGTGGCACGACACCGGTGCGTTGCTGGGCGACATGAAGGCGGCTGGCGGAATGCAGGCGAACCAGTGGGAGACCGCCTGGCAGCCGGGCAACGGCGCCGGCAGTGCGAGCCTGATCGAGATCGAGGCGGTGGACGGGCGCGGGTACCGGATCCTGCTCGACACCGGCTGGGACCCGGACTACATGGCGGAGCGCTTTGCCGCGACCGGCGTCGATGCGCTGCTGCGCCGGGGTGAAATCGACCTGTTACTGATTTCGCACGAGCACTTCGATCATTTCTGGGGGCTGGAGGCAGTGCTGCGGCTGCGGCCGGACATCGCCATCGCGCTGCCGGCGAGCCTGCGCGACGAAGGGCGGGCCTTCCTGCGCGGGGGGGCGTTCGCTCCCGCCGGCGCGCGCAACGGCATTGCCCACACCGGCCGGCTGCTCTGGCACGGCGCGGACGAAGTGCATCGGCTGGCCGACGGCGTCGCTGCGGTCGCCTTCGACCTGCCGATCGCGCTCGGCGTGCGCGGCGAGCAGTCGCTGTACGTCAATGTCGTCGGCAAGGGCATCGTCTGCATCACCGGCTGCTGTCATCAGGGGGTCGAGCGTTTCGTGCAGTTCGCGCGCGACCGCCTGGCCGGTGGCGAGCGCCTCCACGGCCTGTATGGCGGCCTGCACCTCGCCCCGTTCGGGCCGCTCGACGACGCGGCGCAGGCGGCGATCCGGAACCTGGCCGAGTACGGTTTCGAGCGGATCGCCTGCAACCACTGCACCGGAGCGGCCGCGGTGGAAAAGATGATCGAACTCGGCTACCCGGTGGTGTGCGGCAGCGGCGGTTCCGGCTCGGCAGGCGGACGCTACGTCGGCAACGGCGACCAGCTCCGCTTCGGCTGCGGGATCGACGATGAGCCGGCACACGGAACCGAGCCCGCGTCCGATTTCTGAAAGGAAGTTCTGATGTCGCTCGCCACGCTCACCAGCAAAGGACAGGTGACCATCCCCATCGATGTGCGCGAAGCGCTCGACCTGCGGTGCCAGGACAAGGTGAACTTTGAATCGCCCCGGGTTTCCTAGACACCCTTTTGCCTCACAATGAGGCGTTACGGAGGTGTTGATGGAAACGAAGAAGGCGCAGCAGCGCTTCACCGAAGAGTTCAAGATCGAAGCGGGCGGCCTGAAGGATGCGGCGGACGTGGTGACGCTGCCGACCAAACGGAGCGCAGCATGAGGCTGATCTACCGACAGCACGCGGTGAAGCGCATGTTCGAGCGCGGCATATCGACCGCTGACGTGGCAGCGGCGCTGGCCGATGGGTGGGTGATCGAGGAATATCCAACCGACACCCCCTATCCAAGCCGCTTGTGGTTGGGCTACTCGGACGGCAGGCCGCTGCACATCGTGTTTGCTGACAACCAGGACGACGGCGAGCGCATCATCATCACCGTCTATCGACCCGACCCCGCGCTGTGGGCGGACGACTTTGCAACGAGGAGAGCATCATGAAATGCCCGATCTGCAAACACGGCGAGACTAAGCCGGGCCTGACGACGGTAACGCTCGAACGCGACGGCATGGCCGTGGTGTTCCGGGCCGTGCCGGGTGACGTGTGCGACAACTGCGGCGAAACCTTCCACGACGAAGCCGTGACCGCTGCACTGCTGCGCCAGGCCGAGCAAGCCGCGGCGGCGGGCGTGGAGGTCGACATTCGACGCTTCGCGATGGCCGCGTGATGATCCTGTACGCCGCTGGAGTGAAGCCGCTGCCGGGCTGCAGGCTGTTTCGGCGCTTCAACAACGGTGCGGCGGGCGAAGTCGACCTGTCTGCCGAACTGGAAGGCGAAGTGTTCGGGGCGCTGCGTGATCCGGCGCTGTTCGCCACGGCGCACTGCGGGCCTGCATCCGGTCATGCGGACGGTGGCCTGGGCGAACGGCGCTGATCTGGCACCTGAATTCCTGCTCGATCTGATGCGGGCGCAGCGCGGCGAGCGTGCGGCATGAAATACCCGATCTGCAAACACGGTGAAACCAAGCCGGGGCAAACCGCTCGTCAAGCGCGCGACAGCGGTGCCGACGCCCGCGCCCGCTGCCAGACCTTCTTCGCCTGGTACAACACCGAGCACCGGCACTCGGGTATCGGCTACATGACCCCGAGCAGCGTCCATTACGACCACGCGCAGGCTGCACGGGCGCTCCGGCAGAACACCCTGGATGCCGCCTTCTTGGCAAACCCGAAGCGATTCAAGGGGCGCTGCCCTGCACCACCGGTGCTGCCGACCGCAGTCTGGATCAATCCACCCGCAAAGGAGAAACCGACGACTCGAACACCCCGGCTTCCACAGTAAATTCATGAAGCACGGTGACGCAAAGTCATTGACACGTTCCGGGGTCTTGATGTCTGCAGCATCGAAGCAGGCTTCGAGTGCGACGTAGCGCTCCAGATGCTTGGTGATGTGCTCGGTCACCTGTTCGAGCTTGCGCTTGGGCATGGGTGCAATTTTGCGAAATTCCAGCAGGGCCAGCGGGCTGTGGCTTCTTGAGGGGGGCGGGGGGCGCTCCTCTCATGTTGTGCCGAACGGTGGTGCGAAGCTCTACTTCGTTCATGATTCGCTCCTTTCCCCGTGATTCTGTCGATCGCACTGCACAGCGTGGTGGCTGCACCCGGAAACCCCACCTGATCAAAAAGATCATGATCTATACCGCTGTGGATGTCGCCGCTAGAATCCAACGTCATCATGAGAGCCGCGAGAATCCGTTGGGAACAGACGTGCAGGAGCCGGGAGGAGCGCAAAAGGAGCGCCTCGTCCACTTAGATTTCAGACTCTTCTTCCTTGGCGAGGTGTCCCGCGCGGACATCTCGGGAAGATTCGACGTCGCCCCTGCCGTGGCCACGAGGGATCTCGCACGCTATCGGGCTCTCGCACCCGGCAACATCCGCTTCGATGGAAGCCCGGAGACCTGCCGCCGCGCTGCGCATGGGTTCCGCCAGCGTTGCTGTCCGCCTTATCAGCAATCTGAGGCTCTCTAACATGCACAAGCATCACAACCGCTTACCCTGCCCGGCTCCCCGCTGAGGCGAGCCCGCCCATGTCCTCCTCCATCTGCTACTACGACAAGAACGCAGCCCACTTTGCCGAGGACACGCTGAGCGTGGACATGTCGGAGCTGCGCGGCCGTTTCCTCGCGCACGTCCCAATGGGCGGGCTGATCCTCGATGCTGGCTGCGGAGTGGGGCGTGACAGTAAAGCCTTTCTGGAAGCGGGTTTTCGGGTGCGTGCTTTTGATGCGTCTGCCGAACTTGTCCGCCTTGCGCAGATGCACATCGGACAACCGGTAGCGGTGCGCCGCTTCGAGGACGTCACCGAACGCAGCCACTACGATGGGATATGGGCGTGCGCTAGTCTGCTGCATGTTGTTGACGCCGACCTGCCACATACGCTGGCACGCTTGTGGGCGGGCCTCAAGCCGGGCGGTGTGTTCTATCTCAGCTTCAAGCACGGCGAAGGTGAACGCCACGACGGCGAGCGCCACTTCACTGACGCGACCGAGGAACGACTCGGTGAATGGAGCGCTGGTCTGCCGGAAGTGGAGTCAGTTGAATGTTGGATCACGCGGGATCAACGACCCGAGCGCAACGAGAAATGGCTCAATGGGCTGCTGCGGCGCAAAACGATACCCACCGGCCGGCTCTTCACCGGTGATCCGCAACATCCGCTGCTGTCTCAGCTCTGCCGCTCCATCGCGCGCGCGGACGAGATCGACCTCGCGGTGTCCTTCGTGCAGCCGAGCGGCCTGCGCCTGCTGCTGCCTGACCTGCACGACGCTCTTGCCCGCCAGGCAGCGGAATCGAGATTGCCGGCGCGCGTCCGCATCCTCACCAGCGACTACCTCGATATCACCGACCCGAAGGCATTGCGACTGCTGGTTTTGTTGCAGGGGCAAGGCGCCCAAGTGCGAATATTCGAGGCACGCGGGTGCAGCTTCCACCTCAAGACCTATCTCTTCACTCACTTCGCGGAGCAGAGCGAGTTGCACGGAACCGTCTTCGTCGGTTCCAGCAACATCAGTCGTTCTGCGCTGACCGATGGGCTGGAGTGGAACTACCGCGTCGACTACCCCGGCGATGACGGTTTTCTTGAGGCACGGGCCCGCTTCGAAGAGATCTTCCACGACTTACGCGCGTTCGAGCTCACTGACGCCTGGATCGACCGCTATGAAATGCGCCGCTTGCCGCCGCGTCCCGCCGAGCTGAGTGTCGACGATAACGAAAAATCGCCCACCCCGACGCCGATTCAGAGCGAAGCCCTCGCAGCGCTCACCCACACCCGCCGCGAGGGTTACCGGCGTGGCCTCGTCGTGCTTGCCACGGGCCTCGGAAAGACCTGGCTCGCTGCCTTTGACGCTGAGCAGATGGGGGCCCGCCGAGTACTCTTCGTCGCCCATCGCGAGGAGATCCTCAACCAGGCCGCTGATACCTTTGTGCGCATCCGCCCCCGCGCGCACGTTGGCTTTTACATGGGGCAGACCCGCGACACCCAGGTCGACGTGCTGTGCGCTTCGGTGCAGACGCTCGGCCGTAATGCTCATCTTGAGCGCTTCGCGCCGCAGCACTTCGACTACATCGTCGTCGACGAATTTCACCACGCTGCAGCGCCCACCTATCGGCGGTTGCTAGCCCATTTCGCGCCGCAATTCCTGCTTGGGCTTACTGCTACACCGGATCGCACCGATCAGTCGGATATTCTGTCCCTATGCGACGACAACCTCGTCTTCGACCGCAACCTGTTTGCGGGTATAGAAGCCGGGCTGCTTGCGCCCTTTCATTACTACGGAATCTGGGACGAGTCGGTCAATTACAAGGAGATCCCCTGGCGCAACGGTCGCTTCGACCCGGACAGGCTGTCGAACAAACTGGCAACCCTCGCCCGAGCCCGTCATGCCATCGAGGAATGGCGTAAGCGTGCCCAGCAGCGAACCCTTGCCTTCTGCGTGTCGATCCGCCACGCGGAGTTCATGGCGACGCAGTTCCGCCTGCAAGGCATCGAAGCTGCCGCCGTCTACGCCGGCTCCGAACTCGCACGCGGTGAAGCGCTGGAGCAACTCGCCGACGGTCGGCTTGCGGTGATTTTCTCGGTCGATCTTTTCAACGAAGGTGTTGATCTACCCGCGATCGACACCGTCCTGATGCTGCGGCCCACTGAATCGAAAATTCTCTTCCTGCAACAACTCGGCCGTGGCCTGCGCCGGGCTGAAGGCAAGGAGCGCCTGGTGGTGCTCGACTTCATAGGAAACCACCACAGCTTCCTGCATAAGCCGCAGGCGCTCGGACAGATCGGTAGCGCGTACAAGCAGTTGGCCGAGTTCGCGCGGAAGATTGAAGCTCGCCGGCTCGAGTTGCCAACGGGCTGCTACATCAATTTTGAACTGGAGTTGATTGACTTCCTCAAGTCGCTCGATGGGGATGGCATCGCCCGCGACTACGAGGCCCTGCGTGAGGGGTTGGGGCGTCGCCCGACGCTGGCGGAGTTTTATCGCAGCGGCGCTAACC
The DNA here is from genome assembly GCF_023093595.1 of Thauera aromatica. Lineage (GTDB taxonomy): Bacteria > Pseudomonadota > Gammaproteobacteria > Burkholderiales > Rhodocyclaceae > Thauera > Thauera aromatica_A. The sequence goes on along the minus strand of NZ_JALLIK010000110.1, from coordinate 256,139 downwards.
TTGGGCGAATGCGGAAGGAATACGCGAGTTGGTTCGGGTTCGTGCAAACAATGGCGGATCTCGACGAGGCAGAATCCGCCCTCCTCGATACCCACCAAGGCATGCTGCGCGAACTCGAAACCACCTCGATGACCAAAAGCTTCAAGATGGTCCTGCTCGAAGCCTTCCAGGAACTCGACGGCTGGCGTATTGCGCCTGCCCTCGCGCAACTGGCCGAACGCTCATGGCAGATCATGCAACGCCGCCGGCCGCTGCTCGCGGACCTTCCCGACCCCCTTGAAGACACCCAAGACGGAACGAGTGTCGGCTGGCAACGCTACTGGCGCGACAATCCGGTGAATGCCTGGATCGGCGGCAACCAATCTGCGGGGAAAAGTAACCTGTTCCGCACTCGAAACGATCACTTCGAGCCCTCTTTCCAGGTCGCGCCCGAACAGCGGGAAACGCTGACGGAAATGATGCAGGAGCTCATCGACTATCGCCTTGCTGCCTATGAAGCGCGGCGCGCGTCTACGACCATCCCCGACAACGTGATCCCCTTCCGGCGTGAACGTCCGGAAGGGGACGAGCTTCCCTATTTTCCCAATCTGCGCATCGCTTGCGGCCACTTCCGCACCGCAAGCGCCGACGCTGAAGAGCATCGCCACATAGGTCCCGGCTACGGCCGCCTCGACCCTACCCGCCACTTTATTGCCCGCGCGTCGGGCAATTCGATGAACGGCGGCAAGCACCCGATCCGCGACGGCGACTATCTGCTCCTCGAACTCGTCAGTCCGGCCAGCGCCGGCTCGATTACCGGCAGCATCATGGCGATCGAGCGTCAGGGTCGAGCAGGGGACGATCAATATCTTCTGCGCGTCGTCACCAAACACCGTGATGGCAGCTACGTCCTCGTTGCTAATAATCCGGATTACGAAGACATCCACGTCACGCCCGAAATGGCCGACGAGCTACGCACACTCGCGCGCCTGAAGGCAGTCATTGATCCGCTTGAGCTTGCTGTGGGCGAATCCTTCATGCGCGAGGACATTCCAGCGTTGTTCGGCGAGATCTTCAACCCCGGAAACTGGAACAGCGGGCATGTTGTGCTACCCGAGCGGAACGCTCACGTGCTCCTCGTTACCCTCAACAAGCAGGGCAAGTCGGAAGATCACCGCTACCTGGATCGGTGGGTCGACGAGCACACGTTCCAATGGTCGAGCCAGAACTCGACGACACCGGAGAGCAAGCGCGGCCGGGAGGTTATCGAGCACGAGAAAATGGGCATCACGCTATATCTTTTCGTGCGGGAAACGAAGTTGTCAGGCGGAAAGGCAGCGCCATTCATGTATTGCGGAAGGGTTCGGTACAAGGCGCACAGCGGGAGCGCGCCGATGAGCGTTTTGCTTGAAGTGGGATAAGTCGGCCACAGCGGAGCTGGCTTCCAGCGTGTTGGTCCTGCTCAAATGCCGGGTTGAGCAGGTTTGCCGCAAGGTGGGCTCCGGGATGGGTGTTAGAGGATAGGATGGATGGGGCGATGAGCGGTCTCAGCTGCCGGAATCGTGGGAAGCATCCCCGCCCGAAACCCGGCGATGGCTCCGACCCGCGGATCAAAAGCAAAAAGGCCGACGCAGGGTCGGCCTTTTTGCTGCTTGATTTGGTTGGTGGTGATGGGCGGAATCGAACCGCCGACCTATGGGTTATGAATCCATCGCTCTAACCGTCTGAGCTACATCACCAACCGAGCGCGCGAATATAGCGGGTCCGCGCTGTCCGCGTCAATAGCCTCGATGCAGTGCGTCGCCCTTGCATGGTCTGGCGGGCGTGCCGGCCGCCTTTCGCGGAAGGCTTGATTTATAAGGCTTTTGCATTGACACGGGAGGGGTGATCGGGGATCATTCGACGCCTGTTCCTCACGGTTCCGGATCTTTCCGGTCTGTCTTTGCGCGCGCTTCCGCTCTCCGTCTTGCTGGTTTCCGCCTTCGGCCTGCTGCCGAGCCTGGTGTCTGCGGCCCTGCCGCGGATGATTCCGGACGAGGCGGCGAAGGTGAAGATGCGCTTTTCGCCCGCGGGGCTGGTCCAGATCGGGGACCGGGCGCTGCGGCTGAGCCCGGGGGCGCAGATCCGCGACACCGGCAATCGCATCGTGTTGCCTGCATACGTCCGCGGCGAGCACACGGTGCGCGTGCTGCTCGACAACAATGGCCAGGTGCATCGGGTGTGGATCCTGACCCCGCAAGAGGCCGCCACGCCGCTGCCGGGGCGCTGATCCGTCACCGATGGCCGCGCCCCCAGCCCTGCAGTGATTTCCCTTCCATCATGAAAAAGCTCTACATCCGCACGTTCGGATGCCAGATGAACGAGTACGACTCCGACAAGATGGCGGATGTGCTCGGTGCCGACGAAGAACTGGTCAAGACCGACGACCCGGAAGAGGCCGACGTGATCCTCTTCAACACCTGTTCGGTGCGCGAGAAAGCGCAGGAGCGGGTGTTCCACGACCTCGGCCGGGTGCGGCTGCTCAAGCAGAAGAAGCCCGGGCTGATCATCGGCGTCGGCGGCTGCGTCGCCAGCCAGGAAGGCGAGGCGATCATCCGGCGCGCGCCCTATGTGGACGTGGTGTTCGGCCCGCAGACCCTGCACCGTCTGCCGGACCTGATCGAGGCGCGCAAGCGCAGCGGGCGCTCGCAGGTGGATATCTCCTTCCCCGAGATCGAGAAGTTCGACGCCATGCCGCCGGCGCGCGTCGAGGGCGCGAGCGCCTTCGTCTCGATCATGGAGGGCTGCTCCAAGTACTGCACCTTCTGTGTCGTGCCCTACACCCGCGGCGACGAGGTGTCGCGCCCGCTCGAGGATGTGCTGGCCGAAGTCGCCGGGCTGGCGGCGCAGGGGGTGAAGGAAGTCACGCTGCTGGGGCAGAACGTCAACGCCTGGCGCGGCGAACTCACTCGCGAGGACGGCGAACAGGGCGACTTTGCCTTCCTGCTCGAATGCGTGGCCGAAATCCCCGGCATCGAGCGCATCCGCTACACCACTTCGCACCCGCGCGAGATGACGCAGCGCCTGATCGACTGTTACGCGAAGATCCCGAAGCTGGTGTCGCAGCTCCACCTGCCGGTGCAGTCGGGTTCGGACCGCGTGCTGGCGGCGATGAAGCGCGGCTACTCGGCGCTGGAGTTCAAGTCGGTGGTGCGCCGGCTGCGCGCGGCGCGGCCGGATCTGGCGCTGACCTCGGACTTCATCGTCGGCTTTCCCGGCGAGACCGAGGAAGACTTCGACAAAACCATGAAGCTGATCGAGGACGTCGGCTTCGACGGCTCCTTCAGCTTCGTGTATAGCGCGCGCCCCGGCACGCCGGCGGCCGACCTCGAAGATCCGGTGCCGCAGCAGACCAAGCTCGCCTGGCTCGCCCGCCTGCAACAGCGCATCGACGCGCAGTATCAGGCCAACAGCGAGGCCATGGTCGGCACGGTGCAGCGTATCCTGGTGGAAGGCGCAGCGAAGAAGAACGCCGAGGCCGAGATGATGGGCCGCAGCGACAACAACCGCGTGGTCAACTTTCCCTCCGATTCGTCCGCCCGCGACCGCCTGATCGGCCAGTTCGTCGATGTGCGCATCACCGCCGCGCTGCCCCACAGCCTGCGCGGCGAGATCCTCACCCGGGAATCCTGAATGGCGAAAACCCTGGAAGTCTTCTTCGAACCGGTGGACAACCTGCGCTTGTCCCGGCTGTGCGGCGTGCTCGACGAAAACCTGCGCCAGATCGAGAACGCCTTCGACATCACGGTGAGCCGGCGCGGCGAGCAATTCACCCTGACCGGCCACCCTTCCCAGGTGCTGCGCGGCGAGATGGCGTTGAAGCACTTCTACGAGCGTGCCGACCAGGACCTGTCGCTCGACGACGTGCAGCTCGGCCTGATCGAGGTCGGCAGCCGCGGCAGCGGCGGCGATCCGCTGCAGCCGGCGCCGGTGCTGATGACCCGGCGCACCGAGCTGCACGGGCGCACGCCGCGCCAGGTGGAATACCTGAAGAACATCCAGGAGTTCGACATCACTTTCGGTATCGGCCCGGCCGGCACCGGCAAGACCTACCTCGCGGTGGCGAGCGCGGTCGACGCCTTCGAGCGCGACCTGGTCGAGCGCATCATCCTCACCCGCCCGGCGGTCGAGGCCGGCGAGCGCCTCGGCTTCTTGCCCGGCGACCTGGCGCAGAAGGTCGACCCCTATCTGCGCCCGCTCTACGACGCGCTCTACGACCTGATGGGCTTCGATCGCGTCGGCAAGCTCTTCGAGCGCAGCCTGATCGAGATCGCGCCGCTCGCCTTCATGCGCGGGCGCACCCTCAACAACGCCTTCATCATCCTCGACGAGGCGCAGAACACCACGCCCGAGCAGATGAAGATGTTCCTCACCCGCATCGGTTTCGGCGCCAAGGCGGTGGTCACCGGCGACCTCACCCAGGTGGATCTGGCGCGCGGCCAGCGCAGCGGCCTGAAGGAAGCGCGTGCGGTGCTGGGGGAGGTGCGCGGCATCGCGTTCACCGAGTTCAGCAAGGAAGACGTCGTGCGTCATCCGCTTGTCGCACGCATCGTCGAAGCTTACGACAACGAGGCTGAGCGCGTGGCGCGCGCCAGGGCTGCGACTGCGACTCGCGCACAGGCACAGGACGAGGAGAGCAAAGATGGCGAAACCGGCGACTGACCCGAAAATCACCGCCTTCGACGCCCGGGGCAAGGCGACCCGGATCAAGGCCGAGCGCCTGGAAATCGATTTCGGCGACGGCCGCAAGCTGTTGCTGGCCTTTCCCGGGAGCGCCTGGGGCGATCTCGAGATCGAGACCGATGCCGACGACGAGGCTGCGGTGCCGATGCTGTCGTTGCAGCCGGGCGCCTGCAACCTGCTCACCGTGCGCGTCGATGTCCATCAGGACGTGCACTTCGAAGATCCGCCCGAGCGCCCGCCGCGCACTGCGCCGCCGGTGCTGACGCTGGCGGTGCAGAAGGCGGTCGAGGGTCAGGACAAGGCCGGCATCCCGAAAAAACACCAGATCCGGCGCTGGGCGCAGGCCGCGCTCCAGCGCGACGCGGAAGTCGCGGTCCGCCTGGTGGGCGAGGCCGAGGGGCGCGAGCTCAACCGCGAGTATCGCGGCAAGGATTACGCCACCAATGTGCTCACCTTCGCGTATGCCGAAGGCGAAGGCCCGGCCGGGCTGCCCGCGGCCGCCGCACTGCCGCTGGCCGGCGACCTGGTGCTGTGCGTGCCGGTCGTGGTGCGCGAGGCGGCCGAGCAGGGCAAGACCCTGGAGGCCCACTTCGCTCACCTTGTCGTGCATGGTATGTTGCACCTCCAAGGCTACGATCACGAGACCGAAGCCGAGGCCGTGGAAATGGAACAACTCGAAACCGGAATCCTCCGCGGCCTCGGTTATGCTGATCCCTATGCCTGAGCCGTGCGCGCGCCTTGTGCACCGCGGCCCGGTCTGAAGCGGAGATCCCGAAACACAACATGGACAGCCCCCCTAAACCTTCGTTACTCGAGCGACTTTCGGCCTTTCTCTCGCGCGAACCGGAAGATCGCGACGAACTGCTCGCGCTGCTGCATTCGGCGTTCGACCGCAACCTGATCGACGCCGACGCCCTCTCGATCATCGAAGGCGCCCTGCAGATGCCCGACATGCAGGTGCGCGACGTGATGATCCCCCGCGCCCAGATGGACTGCATCCATCTCGACGATTCGATCGAAACCATCGCCAACTTCGTCATCGATACCGCGCACTCGCGCTTTCCCGCGATCGGCGACGGCAAGGACGACGTCGCCGGCATCCTGCTGGCGAAGGACCTGCTGCGCTACTACGCCGGGCGCGAGTTCGACCTGCGCGACATGCTGCGCCCGGCGGTGTTCGTGCCCGAGTCCAAACGCCTCAACGTGCTGCTGCGCGAGTTTCGCGTGTCACGCAACCACATGGCGATCGTCGTCGACGAGTACGGCGGCGTCGCCGGCTTGGTCACGATCGAGGACGTGCTCGAGCAGATCGTCGGCGACATCGAAGACGAGTACGACTTCGACGAGGCCGGTGACAACATCCGCCTCGACCACAGCGGCCGCTACCGGGTCAAGGCCACGACCGAGATCGAGGACTTCAACGAGGCCTTCGCCACCCACTTCAGCGACGACGAATACGACACCGTCGGCGGCCTCGTCATCCGCCACTTCGGCCGCCTGCCCAAGCGCGGCGAAGAAGTGGAACTCGAAGGCCTGAAGATCCAGGTCCTGCGCGCCGACAGCCGGCGGGTGCACACCCTGGTGGTCGAGCGCCAGGCGCGAGCCGAAACCGCCGCCGAGTGATGCGGCGCCCGGCCCTTGTCGCGCTGCTCGCCGGAGGGGGGGCGGTGTTCGCCTTCGCCCCGTTCGGCCTGTTCCCGCTCGCGCTGCCCAGTCTGGCGGTGCTCGCCGCCCTGCTCGGGCGCGCCGGGGGCGCGGCCGACGGCTTCCGCCTCGGCTTCTGCTGGGGGTTCGGTGCCTTCGGCGCCGGCGTGTCCTGGCTGTATGTCGCGCTCGAGCGCTACGGCGGCATGCCGGCGCCGCTCGCCGCGCTCGCGATCGCGCTGTTCTGCGCCTACCTCGCGCTTTATCCGGCGCTGGCGGGGGCCGCCTTCGTCCGTCTGCGCGGCCGGGGCGAGCGCCGCTCGGCGTCGGGGCGGGCGGGGGCGTTGGGGTCGGCGGCGCTGTTCGGTGCCCTGTGGCTGCTCGCGGAATGGCTGCGCGGGGTGCTGTTTACCGGCTTCCCGTGGCTCGCGATCGGTTATTCGCAGACGCCGCCCAGTCCGCTCGCCGGCTTCCTGCCGCTGATCGGAGTGTATGGCGTGGGCGGCCTGCTCGCCTTCGCTGGCGCCTTGCTCGCCTTTGCCGACTGGCGTCGCCCGGCCCGTGCCGGGGGCGCGGCGGTGCTGCTGGGTGGCCTGCTGCTCGTCGGCAGCGGGCTGCTCGGCCGTGGATGGACGACGCCGGCCGGGGCGCCGGTCGAGGTCGCGCTGGTGCAGACCCGCTTCGAGCAAAGCATGAAGTGGGACCCCGAGCGCTTCGCCGAAGTGCTGCGGGTCAATCTGGAACTGGTGCGCGCCGCCTTCGCCGGTGCGGACCCGCCGGCTATCGTCGTCCTCCCCGAAACCACCCTGCCGACGCTCGTCGACCACCTGCCCGAAGGCTATCTCGCGCTCCTCGAACGCTTTGCCGGTGAAGCCGGCGGCCAGCTCGTGCTCGGCGTCTTCCATCGCGACGAGGCGGGGCGGATCTTCAACGCCGCTATGAGCCTGGGCGGGGGCGAGCCCCAGCACTATGCCAAACGGCATCTGGTGCCCTTCGGCGAGTATTCGCCGCCGCTGTTCGGCTGGTTCTACCGCCTCGCCAGCATTCCGATGTCCGACCAGACCCGGGGCGCGCCCGAGCAGCCGCCGATGCGGCTCGACGGCCAGCAGGTGGCGCTCAACATCTGCTACGAGGATTTGTTCGGCGCCGAGTTGATCCGCGCGCTGCCGGCCGCGACGCTGATGCTCAACCTCTCCAACCTTGCCTGGTACGGCGACTCGCTCGCCCAGCCCCAGCACCTGCAGATCGCGCGCGTGCGCGCGCTGGAGACCGGACGGCCGATGCTGCGTTCGACCAACACCGGGATGACCGCAGTCGTCCTTCCCGACGGCAGTGTCGCCGCGGTGCTGCCCGGGTTCGAGCGCGGCGTGCTGCGTGCGACGGTGCAGGGCTACGCGGGACAGACGCCTTATGCGCGCTGGGGGGACCGGGTGGCGCTGGGCCTCGCCTTGCTGACGGTGCTGGGAATGGCATCGCGCCTCGTCCGCAACCGCGCCCGGCCGCTTCCGGAAGGCGGCAGCCTTCCTCCGGCACCTTAGAGGGGAGGCGGGGCGTCGGCACGAGCCGTCTTTCCCTCGCCCCTTGTCCGCCGAACCCCGGTAAAATCACCGCCTTTGCGTGCGCTGCACGGCTGCAAGGCCTCCGAGACCATGACCACCCACTCCCGACTCGTCAATCCGACCTTCCAGCAAGTCATCCTCACCCTCCAGCAGTTCTGGGGCGAGCGCGGCTGCGTGCTGCTGCAGCCCTACGACCTCGAAGTCGGCGCCGGCACCAGCCATACCGCCACGTTCCTGCGTGCGATCGGCCCCGAGCCGTGGAACGCGGCCTACGTCCAGCCTTCGCGCCGGCCCAAGGACGGCCGCTACGGCGAAAACCCCAACCGTCTGCAGCACTACTACCAGTTCCAGGTGGTGCTCAAGCCCTCGCCGCTGGACATCCAGGAACTCTACCTCGATTCGCTCCGCGCGCTCGGCATCGATACCGGCGCCCATGACATCCGCTTTGTCGAGGACGACTGGGAAAACCCCACCCTGGGCGCCTGGGGTCTGGGCTGGGAAGTGTGGCTGGACGGCATGGAGGTCACCCAGTTCACCTACTTCCAGCAGGTCGGCGGCCTCGACTGCAGGCCGGTGCTGGGCGAGATCACCTACGGTATCGAGCGCCTGGCGATGTACCTGCAGGGCGTGGAAAACGTCTACGACCTGGTGTGGTCGGTCGGCCCCGACGGGCGCGCGGTCACCTACGGCGACGTCTATCACCAGAACGAGGTCGAGCAGTCGACCTTCAACTTCGAGCACAGCAACGTCGACTTCCTGTTCTCGCTGTTCACCAGTTACGAATCCGAGGCGAAGCGCATTATGGAGTTCGGCCTCGCCCTGCCGGCCTACGAGATGGTGCTGAAGGCCGCCCATACCTTCAACCTGCTCGATGCCCGCGGCGCCATCTCGGTGACCGAGCGTGCCGCCTACATCGGCCGCATCCGCAACCTGTCGCGCGCCGTCGCCCAGGCCTATTTCGAATCCCGCGAAGCCCTCGGCTTCCCGATGCTCAACGCCACCAAGGAGGCCGCGTGATGACCGGCGCGACCGCAACGCTCCTCGTCGAGCTGCTCACCGAAGAACTGCCGCCGAAGGCCTTGCCGCGCCTGGGCGAGACCTTCGCCACCCGAATTGCCGAGGGCCTCGTGGCGAAGGGGCTGGCGTCGGCGGATGCGGCTTTTCGCAGCTTCGCCAGCCCGCGCCGGCTGGCGGTGACGGTGGCGCAGGTCGCGGCCGAAGCGGCGGCGAAGGAAGTCACCGAGAAGCTGATGCCGGTGTCGGTGGCGCTCGACGCCGAGGGCAAGCCGACCCCCGCGCTGCGCAAGAAGATGGAGGCCAAGGGCATCGCCGCCGATGCCGTGGCCGGCTTCGAGCGCCGCATCGACGGCAAGGCCGAGGCTTTGTTCCACACCGCCGTCGTGCCCGGGGCAAAGCTCGCCGAAGTGCTGTCGGCCATCGTCCACGATGCGGTGAAGGCGCTGCCGATTCCGAAGGTGATGCGCTGGGGCGACGGCGACGCCACCTTCGTGCGCCCGGTGCACAAGCTCACCTTCCTGCACGGCGCCGAGGTGGTGCCCGGTCGCGTGCTCGACCTCGATGCGGGGCGCACGACCCGCGGCCACCGCTTCATGAGCCGCGGCGACATCGAACTCGCCACCGCCGACGCCTACGAGCCGACCCTGCTCGCCGAGGGCAAGGTCATTCCCTGCTTCGCCGAACGCCGCGCCGACATCGAGTGCCAGCTGCTGGCCGAGGCGGCGAAGCAGGGCGCGCGGCTCGGTGCGAGCAAGGAAGATTACGCCGACCTGCTCGACGAGGTCGCCGCGCTGGTCGAGCATCCGACGGTGTACGTCGGCCAGTTCGAGGCCGAATTCCTTGCCGTGCCGCAGGAGTGCCTGATCCTGACGATGCGCGCCAACCAGAAGTACTTCCCCCTGTTCGACGCGGCCGGAACCCTGCTCAACCGCTTCCTGATCGTCTCCAACATGCGCGTGGCCGATCCCTCGAACATCGTCTCCGGCAACGCGCGCGTGGTGCGCCCGCGCCTGTCCGACGCGCGCTTCTTCTTCGAGCAGGACAAGAAGCACAAGCTCGAGGCCCGTCTGCCGCGCCTGGCGCCGGTGGTCTATCACAACAAGCTCGGCAGCCAGCTCGAGCGCGTCGAGCGCCTGGAGGCGCTGGCCGGCGCGATCGCGGCGCAACTGCACGGCGACGTCGCCGCGGCAAAGCGCGCCGCGCGTCTGGCGAAGGCCGACCTCGTCACCGACATGGTCGGCGAGTTCCCCGAGCTGCAGGGCATCATGGGGCGCTACTACGCCCTCGCCGACGGCGAGGGGCCGGTGGTGGCGGACGCCATCCAGGCCCACTATCAGCCGCGTTTCGCCGGCGACGCGCTGCCCGCGGGCAACGTCGCCGCCGCGGTGGCGCTGGCCGACAAGCTCGATTCCCTGGTCGGCTTCTTCGGCATCGGCCTGCTGCCGACCGGTGACAAGGACCCGTTCGCGCTGCGCCGCGCCGCCCTCGGCGTGCTGCGCATCCTGATCGAGACGCCGCTGCCGCTGGAGCTGCCGAAGCTGATCGAAGCCGCCGCCGCCGGCTTCAAGCCGGGGCTGCTCGGCGCCGAAGGCTTCGCCGCCCAGTTACAGGACTTCATGCTCGAGCGCCTGAAGAACCTGCTCCGCGAGACCGGTCGCGACGGCGCCGTGATCGACGCCGTGCTCGCCTTGAAGCCTGCGCGCATCGACCTGGTGCCGGCCAAGCTCGCCGCGGTCGAGGCCTTCCGTGCGCTGCCCGAAGCCGAGGCCCTGGCCGCGGCCAACAAGCGCATCGTCAATATCCTGAAAAAGGCCGCGGTCACCCCGGGCGAACCGGACCTCGCGCTGCTCCAGGAAGAGGCCGAGAAGGCGCTGTTCCACCAGCTGATCGAGGTCGCACCGCTGGTCGACTCCCACGTCGCCAACGAGGACTACGCCGATGCCCTGTGCGTGCTCGCCGGGCTGCGCGCGGCGGTGGACCGCTTCTTCGAGGACGTCATGGTGATGGCCGAGGAGCCGCTGACGCGGCACAACCGGCTCGCCTTGCTGGCGCGGCTGGCCGGGCTGATGAACCAGGTGGCGGACATCTCGCGCCTGTCGGCCTGACCGGAACGCGGTCCGCATCACGGAGGTTGCCGATGAAGCTCATCATTCTCGACCGCGACGGGGTCATCAATTTCGATTCCGAGCAGTTCATCAAGTCGCCCGAAGAGTGGAAGCCGATTCCCGGCTCGCTCGAGGCGATCGCGCGCCTGAACCAGTGGGGCTGGCGCGTGGTCGTGGCCTCGAACCAGTCCGGGGTCGGCCGCGGCCTGTTCGGCATGGACACGCTGAACGCGATCAACGACAAGATGGTGAAGAGCCTCGCCCAGATCGGCGGCCGTCTCGATGCGATCTTCTTCTGCCCGCATCCGGCGGATTCCACCTGCGATTGCCGCAAGCCCAGGCCGGGCCTGTTCCTGCAGATCGCCGAGCGCTTCAACGTCGACCTGCACAAGGTGCCCTGTGTCGGCGACAGCCTGCGCGACCTGCAGGCCGGCGCCGCGGTCGGGTGCACGCCCTACCTGGTGCTCACCGGCAAGGGGCAGCTGACCCGCGAAAACCCGGACCTGCCTGCCGGCACCCTGATCTACCCCGATCTCGACGCCATCGCCACCGAACTCACCACCTGAGCCGGGCGGGCCGTCCCGTCCGCACGCCCCGCCGGTCGCGCCCGCCCCTGCCGCGGGCGCCGCGTCCTGCCCATCCTCCCACGGAGTGCTCCCCGTGCATCTGCTTCGCTCCTTTCTGTTCGCGGTCCTGCTCGCCGTCATCACCGTGCCTTACGCAGTGCTTGCGATCCTGATCTTCTGGCTGCCGCCGATGACCCGTCACCGCCTGATCACGTCCTGGGTGCCGCTGATGATGTGGGTGGTCCGCCATGTGCTGGGGATCCGCTACCGGGTGATCGGCGCCGAGAACATTCCCGCCGGCCCGGCGGTGATCCTGTCCAAGCACCAGTCGGCGTGGGAGACGATCGCGCTGCAGCAGATCTTTCCGCCGCTGTGCTACGTGCTCAAGCGCGAACTGCTGCGCGTGCCCTTTTTTGGCTGGGCGCTGGGAAGGATTCCGGGGATCGCGATCGACCGTGCGGCCGGTAAGGACGCCTTGTCACAGGTGGTCGAACAGGGCCGGAAGCGCCTCCACGAAGGCTTGTGGGTAGCCGTCTTCCCCGAAGGCACGCGGGTTGCACCCGGCGTGGTGCGGCGTTACAAGCCGGGAGGCGCGATCCTCGCCAAGCGTGCCGGAGTGCCGGTGGTGCCGGTGGCCCACAATGCCGGCGAGTTCTGGCGGCGCAACGCCTTCGTCAAGCGCCCGGGAGAGATCACCGTCAGCATCGGTCCGCTGATCGAGGTCAAGGGCGTGAAGGCGGAGGAGATCAACCGCCGCGCCGAAGAATGGATCGAAGGCGAGATGCGGCGCTTGTTCGGCCACCACTATGCCGGGGCGGATACCCGGGCGGAGGCAGCGGCTCGGGCGCCGGATTAGGTGCCGGGTGAACGCAAGAAGGCCCCGCGATGCGGGGCCTTCTTCGATCCGGCTGCCGAAGCGATCAGGCGGCTTTCTTGGCCGCAGCCTTGGCGCCGGAGCTGACCGCCTTGACGGTGGCGTTGGTCGCGGCGGCCACGTTGGCTTCGGCGATCTCGGCGACCTGCTTGGCGGCCTTGCTCATGTTGTCGTAGGCGCTGTTGGCGGCGGCGATCGCCGACTTCACCGCGGCGACGGCGACGTCGGAGCCGGCGGGGGCGGACTTGGCAGCGTTGTCGAGCGCGCTGGCGACACCCTTGTTCAGCTCGGCGACCTGGCTCTCCATCACCTTCGAGACTTCTTCCTGGCTCTGCGAGGTGATTTCATAGACGCTGCGCGCGTAGGCGACGGCTTTCTCGACGATCGGCTGGGCCAGCGCAGCCTGCAGGCTCACCAGTTCCTGCACGTCCTTGGCGCCGAGCAGGGCCTTGGTGTTGGCGACGCCGTCTTCCAGGATCGAACGGGCGGTGTTCAGGTTCAGGGCGGCCAGGCGCTCGGCGCTGGCGAAGGCGGCGTTGGCCAGGGTCAGCAGCGTTTCGATGCCGGCCTTGTTGGTGCTGGCGAACTGCTCGGGGGTGATGAAAGTGCTCATGGGGCTCTCCTTGGTGAAAGTCTGCTGCAGCTGGGAAATGACTTTGCTGCGATGCAACATGATGTGGATTATACGGCCCCGCACCGCACTGTCAAGGGAAGTTTGTGCATCGCACAATGAAAACCGATTGGTTGTGCCAATCGGCTGTCAGCCTCCAGCCAGGCCCCCGGGCTCCGCTCAATCGTGGCGGAAGTTCGGCTTGCGCTTCTCGACGAAGGCGGCCATCCCTTCTTTCTGGTCGTTGAGCGCGAAGGCGGCGTGGAATACCCGGCGCTCGAACAGCAGGCCTTCGTTGAGGCCGCTTTCGAACGCCCGCCCGATCGACTCCTTGATCATCATGACCACCGGCAGGGAGAAGCCGGCGATGGTGGCGGCGGCGGCGAGCGCCTCGTCGAGCAGTTTGTCGGCAGGAACCACCCGCGACACCAGGCCGGCGCGCTCGGCCTCGGTCGCGTCCATCAGGCGCGCGCTCAGGCACAGGTCCATCGCCTTGGCCTTGCCGACCGCGCGCGGCAGGCGCTGGGTGCCGCCGGCGCCGGGGAGGATGCCGAGCTTGACTTCGGGCTGGCCGAACTTCGCGCTGTCGGCGGCGATGATGATGTCGCACATCATCGCCAGTTCGCAGCCGCCGCCCAGGGCGAAGCCGGCCACTGCGGCGATCACCGGCTTGCGGCAGGTCTTGACCCGCTCCCAGTTGCGCGTGATGTACTCGCTCTTGTAGGCGTCCATATAGGAGAACTGGGCCATCGCGCCGATGTCGGCGCCCGCGGCGAAGGCCTTGTCCGAGCCGGTGATGACGATCGCACCGATGTTGTCGTCGGCCTCGAAGTCGTTGAGCGCGGCGGTGATTTCGTTCACCACCTGGTCGTTGAGCGCATTCATGGCCTGGGGCCGGTTCAGGGTGATGAGGCCGACCCGGCCCCGCTGCTCGGCGATGATGAGTTCGAAAGTCATGCTTCCTCCTGGGTGATGGATGTCGTGGCCGCTTACTGCGCGCCCGCGGGCTGGCCGTCGTTCTTGGGCTGGATCACGGCGCGCACGCGCCCGCCCGGGGCCGTGCCGGGGCTTCCCGCCTGCGGCGCGTTGGTGGCGAGATAGTTTTCGGTGATCGCGTCGTATTCGATGTAGTGGCCACTGACCTGGTCGCCGCCGCTGCGGACCCGGGCGCGGTTGAACAGGCGGGCCTGCTCGGTGCGGCTGTCGTATTCGATGCGTTCGGCTTCGCCTTCGACGTATTCGGCGCTGCCTTCGCGGCGTTGGCGGAAACTGGCGAGACGTTCCCCGGCGGCGGTGGCGACGCCGTTCTGGAAGCCGGCGGCGTCCTGGGTGACGACCAGCTTGTCGCCGCGGATGCTGAGGGTGCCCTGGGTGAGGACGACGTTGCCTTCGAAGACATGCACCTTGTTACGGTCGTCGACGGTGAGGCGGTCGGCTTCGATATTGACCGGCTGCTCGCGGTCGCTCCGCTCCGCGAAGGCGGGGGCGGCGCAGGCAACGCAGGCAGCGAGGGCGGCGGCAAGCAGATGTTTCATGAGGGGGGTCCTTGACGGCGCGGAAAGGTGGAGCGCACTTCACCGACCAGTTCGAGCGTGCCGAACAGATTGTCGGCGCGCAGGCCGAGCGCGGTGGCGCGCGCAGCGCCGCGGCTCAGTTGCACCGGAGAGTCGGTGTGCGCGCGGTGGGCGTCGGGCCATACCGTGAGGGTGTCGGAGTCGAGACCGAGCGGGGCCTCGGAGGCGGTGCCGGAACGGCGGACGTGGACTTCGCCGGCCAGGTCGACGCGTTCGCCTCCGGGCGAGACGTCGGCACGCTGCGCGCTGATCCGGGTCTCGCGTTGCGCGCTGTGCAGGTGCAGGCGGGGCTGCTGGAGGCGGGTGACATCGTCGCGGGGATCGTGTTCCAGGCGCTCGGCGAGCAGTTCGTAGCGCAGGCTGCCGTCTTCGGCGAAGCCGACGACGCGGGTTTGTGTGGCGATGAAATCCGGCCCGCTCTGCGCGCGCGCGCCGGCCTGTTCCTCGGAGCGGGTGGCCCGCTCGAGCCACATCGAGGCCCCGGCCAGGAGAGTCAGGGCGAGGACCGGGTAGAGGCGCCAGGTGTCGATCAATCAGATCACCTTGGCGAGCATGAGGTCGTGGGTGGTTAGGGCGCCGACCAGGCTGCCGTCGGCATCGACCACCAACAGCTGGCTGATGCGCTGGCGCTCCATGATTTCGGCCGCTTCGGCGGCGAGTGCGGCCGGGCCGATGGTGCGCGGAGCGCGGGTCATCACCGCGCCGACCTGGGCGCTGCGCACGTCGCAGCCTTTTTCGAGGGCGCGGCGCAGGTCGCCGTCGGTGAAGATGCCCTGCGGTCGCCCGTCGCTGCCGGTGACCGCGGTCATGCCCATGCCGCCGGCGGTCATCGCCAGCAGTGCCGCGGTGAGCGGCGCTTCGGCCGCGACCATCGGTACCGAGGCCGCCGGGCGCATGACGTCGCCGACATGGGTGAGCAGGCGCCGCCCGAGGGCGCCGCCCGGGTGCGAGCGGGCGAAGTCCTCGGCGGCGAAGCCGCGCGCGTCGAGCAGCGCGACTGCGAGCGCGTCGCCCAGCGCGAGGGCGGCGGTGGTGCTGGCGGTGGGGGCGAGGTTGAGCGGGCAGGCCTCCTCGGCGACCGCCGCCTCGAGGTGGGCGTCGGCCTCGCGTGCGAGGGGGGAGTCCGCCTTGCCGGTCATGGCGATCAGGCGCGCGCCCTGGCGCTTGACCAGGGGCACGATGGTGAGTACTTCCTCGCTGCTGCCCGAGTTCGACAGGGCGATGACCACGTCTTCGGGCGTGATCATGCCGAGGTCGCCGTGGGCGGCTTCGGCCGCATGCACGAAATACGCGGGGGTGCCGGTGCTCGCCAGCGTGGCAGCGAGCTTGCGCGCGATGTGGCCGGACTTGCCGATGCCGGTGACGATGACCCGGCCGTTGCGCTTCAGGATGATGTCGACCGCGCGCTCGAATTCGGCGCCGATGCGCCCGGCCAGCGCGGCGACGGCGTCGGCCTCGATGCGCAGCACGCGGCGGGCGAGCGCGACCGCGCGGCTGTCGGCGGGGGCGGGAGTTGGGTCCATGAAATCGATGCTTTAGACTGGCGGAAAGGGGCGGCGGCAGGGTGCGGGCGTGATCGGACGTAAGCGGACCTAAGCGGACCTAAGCGGACGCAGGCTTCCATCATGAGCCCGAGATTGTATAACAGTCGGGATGCCGCCCGGCGCTCCCGGGATTTTCTGCTCCTTCACGCCTTCATGCTCGATACCCTCGAATTCGTGGTCCTGCTGCTGGCCGCCGCTGTGGTCGTGGTGGCCCTGTTCCGCAGCCTCGACCTGCCGCCGGTGCTGGGCTACCTGCTGGTCGGCGCGCTCGGCGGGCCGCATGCGCTGAACCTGATGCAGGAGTCCGCCGGGGCGCGCCACCTGGCCGAGTTCGGCGTGGTGTTCCTGATGTTCTCGATCGGCCTCGAGTTTTCGCTGCCGCGCCTGTTCGCGATGAAGCGCATCGTGTTCGGCCTCGGGCTGGTGCAGGTGATGGCGAGCATCACGCTGGTCACCGTGCTCGGGCGGCTGCTCGGGCTGGGCTGGATCGCCGCCTTCGCCCTTGGCGGCACGCTGGCGATGTCGTCGACCGCGATCCTGTCGAAGCTGCTCGCCGACCGTCTCGAGCTCGACAGCCGCCATGGGCGCGAGGTGATCGGCGTGCTGTTGTTCCAGGACATCGCCGTGGTGCCGCTGCTGATCCTGCTGCCGGCGCTGTCGCGCCCGGCCGAAGAGCTGATGTTCACGCTCGCGCTCGCGGCGCTGAAAGCGGTGGTGCTGCTGCTGTTGGTGCTGGTGTTCGGCCAGCGCCTGATGCGCTGGTGGTTCACCCTGGTGGCGCGGCGGCGCTCGACCGAGCTGTTCATGCTCAACGTGCTGCTGATCACGCTCGGGCTGGCCTGGCTGTCGGAACGGGTCGGGCTGTCGCTGGCGCTGGGCGCTTTCCTGGCCGGGATGCTGATCTCCGAGACCGAGTACCGCTACCAGGTCGAGGAGGACATCAAGCCCTTCCGCGACGTCCTCCTCGGCCTGTTCTTCGTCACCGTCGGCATGCTCCTCGACGTCATGGAAATCGTGCGCAACCTGCCCGCCGTGCTCGGCTTGCTCGGCGCGCTGCTGGCGGCCAAGTTCGCCGTCGTGTTCGCTGCTTCGCGCGCTTTCGGCGCCGCTCCCGGCACCGCGATGCGTACCGGCCTGTGGCTGTGCGCGGGGGGCGAATTCGGCTTCGTGCTGCTGTCGCAGATCCTCGGCCTGGAGCTGATGCCGCACCCCCTGGCGCAGGCGGCGGTGGCGGCGCTGGTGCTGTCGATGCTCGCCGCGCCGTTGATCGTGCAGCTCAGCGACCGCCTGGTGATGCGCTTCGTGGCTTCCGAATGGCTGCTGCGCTCGATGGAGCTGACCCGGGTGGCGGCGCAGTCGCTCAACACCCAGAAACACATCATCATCTGCGGTTACGGCCGCAGCGGGCAGTACATGGCGCGCTTCCTGGAACAGGAAGGGGTCGGCTACGTCGCCCTCGACCTCGACCCCGAGCGCGTGCGCGAGGCCGCGGCGGCGGGCGATACCGTGGTCTATGGCGATGCGGCGCGGCGCGAAACGCTGGCAGCGGCGGGGATCATGCGTGCAAGTGCGCTGGTGGTGTCCTTCGCCGAAGCCGAGGCCGCACTGCGGGTGATCCACCATGCCCAGGCGCTGCGTCCCGATCTACCGGTGGTGGTGCGCGCCAGCGACGAGGCCGAGATGGAGAAGCTCGCCCAGGCGGGGGCGGCGGAGGTGGTGCCCGAGGCCTTCGAAGGCAGCATCATGCTCGCCTCCCACGCCCTGGCGCTGATCGGGGTGCCGCTTAACCGCGTCGTGCGCCGCATTCGCGACATCCGCAGCCAGCGTTACGCACTGATGCGCGGTTTTTTCCATGGCAGTAGCGATGTCGGCGAAGCGGGCGAGGCCGGTGGCGCCCGCCTGCGATCGGTGACGGTGCCGCCGGGGGCGGCGGTGGTCGGGCGCGTGCTCGGCGAGTTCGCCCTCGACGAATTCGGCGTTTCGGTCTCGGCGGTGCGCCGGCGTGGCATCCGCGGCCTGTCGCCCAGCGCGGAAACGC
Source organism: Thauera aromatica (assembly GCF_023093595.1). Lineage (GTDB taxonomy): Bacteria > Pseudomonadota > Gammaproteobacteria > Burkholderiales > Rhodocyclaceae > Thauera > Thauera aromatica_A. Next base: position 237,907 of record NZ_JALLIK010000110.1, on the reverse strand, counting down.
GTATCGAGGCGGGCGATGTGGTGGTCCTGCTCGGCCTGCCGGGCGGGCTGGAAACCGCTGAGCAGCGCCTGCTGGGTGGGGTGTCCTGAACGAAGGCACCGCTACGGCTGAAGACGTTTACAAGCGGGCGCAGACGGTGTAGCTGCCGGCTTCGTCGAGCGGGTTCGTCGCCGACACGAGGGTCGGTGCGGCGATCTCGCCGCTGGCGGCGCGCATCGCGCCGCTCGTGGGGTCGCCGTCATCGACGCCGAGGTCGAGCTGGTGCACGAGCTTGCCGGGAATCCCCGCCGAGCACACCACCAGGCTGCCGGGAATGCCGAGCGCCGCCGCGTCTCCGCCGCGCTGCACGCCGATCCGGCCGCCGAAGGCATTGCGCGGCAGGTAGCCGGGGTCGGTCGGGGTCGTACTGCCGCCGGCGAGCTCGGCCAGGCGCAGGTGCTGCCACAGGCGGAAGGTTTCGGTTTCGCCCTCGGCATGCCAGCTGCCATCGATGGCGCCGTTGCCGTCGCCCGCTGTCGTGCATGCGCTGCCGTCGAGGCACAGGTGGCGCACCGCGGCGCCATCGTCGCCGGGCAGCGCGCGGTACTTGTCCTGGTAGGCGTGGATCAGCGCGGGAATGCTGGCGAAGTCTTGCGCGAGGTTCTTCACCCGGGCGCTGTCGAGCAGCGCCTGGCCTTTCAGGACGCCGCTCAGCAGCAGGCCGATGATCAGCAGCACGACGGCGATTTCGACGAGGGTGAATCCGGCTTGGCGAGGGGACATGGTCGTTCTCCTTGGGGATGGGAGGGGCGAAACAGGATTCGGTGCTCGGTGACGGTCCGGGGCGGCGCTACAGGCGTCCGGCCTGGGCGAGGCGGGCAACGAGCAGGGGACGGCCGATCCAGGTCAGCAGGTCGTCGAACCCGGCGCCCGCTTCTCCGGCCTGATACACCGGGGACGAGGCCGAGTAGGTGGCGTTGTGGCCGTCGGCGTTGCGGTTGGGGCCGGTCGAATAGACGATCGCCACCGCCTGCGAAGTGCTGGTGGTGAGAGGGCTGTCGTCGAGTGTGCGGATCTGCAGGTTGGCCGTCGGCAAGGTGGCGGCGTCGATCGGACCGGCGGCGAAGTTCGGGTCGACCCGGTAATGCCAGTGCCCGGCCCAGCCGTCCTGCGGCCGGTGGCGGGGACTGCCCCAGGCATCGTGGGCGGGCATGCCCAGCGTGCGCCAGGGCAGCCGCCCTTCGCCGGCGAAGCTGCAAGGGGCGGAATCCTCGAGGCCGTAGTGCGGGCTGTGCGGATCGACTTCGGTGCTGGCGCAGGGCAGGCGGCCGTGAACGATGGCGAAGCCGGTCAGGGCGTGCTGGATGTCGCGCAGGCGTTCGAGGGTGAGCTGGCGGTCGCGGGCTTCGATGCGGCTGCCCAGAGGCATCAGCAGGCTGCCGCCGAGCAGGCCGACGATGAGGAGCACGAGGGCGAGCTCGGCGAGCGTGAAACCGCGCTCGGACGGCCGCAGGGAAGAGGCCCGGAAGGGCTGTGCGGAGCCGGAGTGGGAAGCGGAGGCGGGGCTCAGGGCAGGCATCGGATTACGTCCCGGGTGGCGGGCTGCAGGGGGTCATCCACCTCGAAGTGGCGGGCGCCGCTGAAAGACGGAGTGCCGTGGCTGAAGTTGGCGGCGTTGTCGGCTTCGAGGTACTGGGCGGGATCGGCCCGTCGTTCCGGAGTGTCGCGCTGCTGCAGCCCGGAGCCGCTGCGGATGCGCTCTCCGCCGAACAGCAGCACGCCACGACAGCCCGCGGTGGCGGGCGGGGCATCGTGAGCGAGGGCGATGCAGGGTTCGCCCGTCCGGCACACGGCGAAGCGGAATTGGTCGCGCCAGCGATCGAGCCGGGAGCGTTCCTCCGCCGGCAGGCCGAGCGCGGCGGCGCTCGGGAGCGGGCCGATGTCGAGGACGCCGGGCGTGGCGGAAGTGTGGGCGGCGAGGAAGTCGGCTTCGCCGAGCCGGGCGGCGAGGGCGTCGGCGGCGGTGTCGATGAGGGCGTCGATATGTGCGCCATGATCGGCACGACGGCGCAGGGCGTCGAAGATGTCGTCGATGCCGATCCAGACCACCAGGTCGGTCGTCAGCCCGGCGTCCTCGCCGATCGGTGCGCCCTGCGTGACCGGCATCGTGGCGCTGAAGCGGGCGGTGTAGCCGTGGTCGAGATAGTGCGCGAGGTCGGCCTCCGCCGAGTCGCTGCCGCCGCAGCCGCTCTTCGCGCCGGGTGGACGGTCCTGGCCGGGCAGCACGGGGCCGGGGGCGAAGATCGCCGCGACGGCCAGGCCATCGGGCCCGGCGGCGCGCAGTGCGCGCCCGTCCGGTGCGTGGGGCGCGAGCTGGCCGGGACTGTCCCAGTTCAGGGTGAGCGGCTTGGGGTTGTTCTTCACGCTGCCGCCGACCGCATACCACAGGCATTGCCCCCAGCCGTCGCGCAGGTCGGGCAGGCCGAGCGTGCGCCAGGGCAGGCGTCCGAGCGCACCCACGTCGCGTGCCCCGCAGGCGCCGGGCGGGGTGGAGCCGCTGTTGCCGCCGTCCGGGCAGGGGAGGAAACCATAATCTTTGTCGGCGTGGTGCTCGCCGTAGCTGAGCGCATAGCCGAGCAAGGCTTCGCGTGCGAGCGCGAGCGCCTCCATGCTGCGCAGGTGGGCGCGGGCGACGGCGTGGGTGCGCAGCTGCCCGCCGGCGAGCAGCCCGCCGGCGCCGAACAGCGCCGCCAGCGACAGCGCGGCCACCAGCCCGTAACCGCGCAGTTTGGGGGCGCCGGGCTGCGGCCAGGCGGCGTTGCCGGCCCGGGCGCAGCGGGGGATCGACGGCCTGCGGATGGAGGCTGCCGGGGCGGGCGGGCTCACCGCGCTTGTCCCCCGCGGATGCGGATCCGGAGCGTGTCCGGCGGTTCTGCCGGGGGAGGCGTTGCGGTGCCGGGATCGGCCGGTGGCCAGTAGTCGCCGGGGTGCAGGCGGAGCTGCTGGGCACCGCGGGGGGTGAGGCTCGGGGAAGGGCCAGGAGCCAGCGACAGCGCGGTTTCGTCCAGTTCGAGGAGACGACCGTCGAGCCAGATGAAATCGCGCCCGTCGGGGCGGCGCAGGATGCCGTCGATGCGACGGCGTGGCGTGGGGACCGCCGCTTCGGCAGGCGGCATGATCGGGAGTGTGGCGGGCGGCGCGGTGTTGCCGCCGGCGGGAGGGAGGGGGGAGGGGCTCGGCGCCGTTCCGGGCGGTGGCGAGAGAGCTGCCGTGTCGACTGCACCCTGCCCGGCGGACCACCAGGGGTGTGCGCCCAGCGCCAGCCCGGCGAGGGCGAGTGCGGCTGCGAGGGTCGCCGTGCGGCGCCGGGCCGGGGGGTGCAGCCCGGCGCCGGCGGGACTTCCGAGCGGCCAGCCGAGTGCCGCGGGGGCACTCGAGAGGCCATGCAGGAGGGCCCCGCTGAACTCGCCGTCGGCGAGCGGTGCCCCTTCCTCGTCGCATGCGCGCAGCGCTGCGAACGGTGCCGGGAAGGCGATGTGGATCGGTGGCGATGTGGAGCCGGGCCGTGCCTGGGCTTCGTCGGCGGGGGCGAGGGCGCCCGGCGGCGTGAGCACGGTCGCCTCGAGTGGAGCGTCGGCGCCGATCCGGCCGCGGGCGAGGATGTAGCTGCGGGTAAGGCCGATTTCGTCCACCCACTGCGTGCCATGGCGTGCGCTCGCCAGCGTGCACTGGCCGACGAGACGGGAGAAATGCAGGGTCTTGCCGTGGACTTCGCAGATGCGCATGCCGGCGCGGGTAAACACGACGAGCAGCCGTGCGGCGGGGGGCGTGGCGGAAGGCGGTGCCAGATGGGCGATCAGCTGGGCGGCGGGTACCACGCGCTCGAGGCGGAGGCCGGCGGCACGCACCGCCTCCAGCCAGGGTTCGAGCTGCGCGGGGCGATTCAGGCCGGAAAACAGCACGTGCTCGAGGCGGGCGTCGGCGCCCGCCGGGCCGAGCACCTGCGCGCGGGCGAAGGCAGGGTGCGGAAACCAGGCGCCGAGCCGGCGGGCATGCAGCGCTCGGCGGTCGGCGCCGCGCACCCGCGGCAGATCTTCGGCCTCGAAGCTTTCGTCGGCGAAATTCACCACCATGCGGCAGGCTTCCCCGCGCCGCCGCCCGGTCAGCCAGGCGGCGAATGCGGCGTGCTCGCCGGGGGCGAAACGGGCGATCCGGGCGATGCCGCTTCGATCGGTCCGCCATGATTCGAGGCCGAGCGCGTCGACGCTGAAGAGCAGGGGGCGGTGTCGCATCGGCTATCCCGGCAGGTGGCTGGTGAGGGCGTAGATCGGGCCGAGCACGGCGCTCGCGATCCACAGCAGCAGGCCGCCCATGACCAGGGTCAGGGCGGGTTCGGCCGCGGCCTGCAGGCGGGCGATGCTCTCGCTGACGTCGCGCCGATAGAGGGTGGCGACGTTGTCCAGGGCGCGGTCGAGCGCGCCGGTGTGCTCGCCGAGCTTCAGCATCCGCGTCACCAAAGGGGGAAATACGCCGGCGGCGGCGAAGGCGTCCGAGATCGTCGATCCTTGTTCGATGCTGTGCCCGGCCGCGCGCAGCCCGGCGCGCAGGGCGCGGTTGCCGACCGCCTCTTCGGTGGTGTGCAGGGTGTCGAGGACGTTGATTCCGGCGCCATACAGGGTGGCGAAGAGCGCGGCGAAGCGGGCGAGGGCGAGCTTGCGCAGGATCTCGCCGACCAGCGGCAGGGCGAGCTGGAGTGCATCCGCGCGCAGGCGCAGCGCGGCCGAGCGCGCCAGCGCCCAGGCAGCGGCGCTGGCGGCGCTGGCGAGGGCGAGCAATAGCGCCCAGCCCCAGTCGCGCACGGCGTGCGACAAGGCGACCAGGATCCGGGTCTGCAGCGGCAGGGCCTGGCCGGTGCTGCGTGCCAGCTTCTCGAGTTCGGGCACGAGCTCGGTGAGGGCGACGACGACCGCAAGCAGCAGGATGCCGCCGACGATGGCCGGGTAGATCGCGATCCGCCGGGCGTGGGTGGCGAGTTCGTCGTCGCGGGCGAGGGCGGCGCCGATGTCGCGGACTGCCTGCGGCAGGGTGCCGGCGGCTTCGCCGGCACGCAGCAGGCCGACCGCCACCGGGGAAAAAGCGCCAGGGAGCGCGGCGGCGGCGTCGGACAAAGGCTTGCCGCGCTCGACCGCGGCGAGCAGTGCGCAGACCATGGCGCGGGTGCGGGGATGGGGGCTGGCGTCGCGCAAGGCGGCCAGGCTGTCGAAGGGGGGGATGCCGGCGCTCAGCAGCTGCTCGAGGTGGAAGCAGAAATGGATCAGTTCGCGGCGCGGCACGCGCACGGCGGGGCGACGGGCGCGCCGCCGCGGTTCGCCGTTGATCAGCATCAGCCCGAGGGGGCGCAGGCGGTGTTCGAGCTCGGCGAGATCGCCGGCCTCGAGTTCGCCGCGCACGTGACGGCCGTTGGCGGCGAGGGCGCGGTAGCGGTAGAGGCTCATCGCGGCGCTCCGAGTCCGGACAGGTCGACGACGCGTGCGAGTTCGGACACCGAGGTGCTGCCGTCGAGGACGCGGCGCATGCCGTCCTCGGCCAGCGTCCGCCAGCCGCGCTCGCGGGCGGCGGTGTACAGCGCGTCGGTGCCGGCACCGGCGGCGAGCAGGGCGTCGAGGTGGCGGTCGAAAGGAAGCACTTCCATGATCGCGAAGCGTCCGCGGTAGCCGCGGAAGTCGCATTCCGGGCAGCCGCGCGCCCGGTACAGCGGCGGCGGGGCGTCGGCGGGAAGGCCGAGGCGGGCGCAGTCCTGAGGCGATGCGGCGACCGTTTCGCGGCAGGCCGGACAGAGCCGGCGCAGCAGGCGCTGGGCGATGATGCCGGCCAGATTGCCGGCGAGCAGCGCAGCGCGCAGGCCGATGTCGAACAGGCGCGGCAGTGCGCCGAGCGCGGAGTTGGCATGGAGGGTGGCGAACACCTGGTGGCCGGTGAGCGCGGCGCGCAGGGCCATCGTCGCGGTGTCGGCATCGCGGATCTCGCCGATCAGCAGGATGTCTGGGTCCTGACGCAGCAGGGCGCGCACGCCGTCGGCGAAGCCGAGGCGGGAGGCCTCGCCGACCTGGGTCTGGCGGATCAGCGCCAGCGGGTATTCGACCGGATCTTCGAGGGTCATGATGTTGACCGCCTCGCTGTTGAGGTGGCTGAGGATCGAGTACAGCGTCGTCGTCTTGCCGCTGCCGGTGGGGCCGACGACCAGCACCAGCCCCTCGGGGCGGTCGAGGATGCGCCCGAGCGCGGCGTGCTGGGGTGCATCCAGTCCGAGGGCGTCGAGCGCGACGATGCCCTTGTCGCGGTCGAGGATGCGCAGCACGATGTTTTCGCCGTGCAGCGTGGGCTGGGTGGCGACGCGGAAGTCGATCGGGCGTCCGCCGACGGCGAGGCGGATGCGCCCGTCCTGGGGACTGCGCGATTCGGCGATGTCGAGCCCGGCCATGACCTTGATCCGTACTGCCAGCTCCGGCCAGTACGACTTGTGGAGGGCGCGCACCTGATGCAGGGTGCCGTCGGTGCGGTGGCGGATGCGGAGGAAGCCGGCTTCGGGTTCGAAGTGCACGTCGGATGCGGCATGGGCGACGGCGTCGGCGAGCAGGGCGTCGACGAGGCGGATGACGAGCCCGGGGTCGCGCGCGCCGGCATGCTCGTCATCGCGCAGCTCGAGGGCGCGCACGAGTTCGTCGATCGAGCCGGCCTGGCCGTAGTGCTGTTCGATGGCGCGGCCGATTTCGCCTTCGCCGGCGAGGCGCAGCTCGATCTGCGTTCCGGGCTCGAGGGCGCTGCGCAGGCGATCGACGGCGACGATGTCGTGGGCATCGGCGGTGGCGACGACCAGGTGGCGGCGGACACCATCGTAGTGCAGGGGCAGCAGGCGGTGGCGGCGGGCCAGCGCCTGGGGGATGCGGGCGAGCGCATCGGGCGCGGGAAGGGCATTGCTCAGATCCACCGGAGGCAGGCCGCTGCGGGCGGCGAGGGTGGTGCGTAGCGCGGCCTCGCTGACGAAGCCCAACTCCACCAGCACCTGCCCCAGGGAGCGTCCATGCTGGAGCCGCTCGTGTTCGGCGATGCGCAGCTGGTCCTCGCCGATCAGGCGGGCGGCGAGCAGGCTCTGGCCGAGCGAGGCCGATGCGCTCATGGCCGGCTCCGGGATGCGGGGAGGGCGGGGCGGGGGGCGGGCGTCGATCCGCCATCGAGGAAGGCGGCGGCCGGAAGGTGTGCCGCATAGGGGGTGAAATCGCCCGCCGTGCTCGGGTCGTCGATCAGCACCGGACGCAGGAAGATCAGCAGTTCGGTCCGCCGCACGGTGCTGTCGCGGCGGGTGAACAGCTCGCCGAGCAGGGGAAGGTGGCCGAGCAGGGGGATGCGCCCGGTGTCGTGGTCGATGCGGTCCTCCATCAGCCCGCCGAGCACTGCGATCTCGCCGCTGCGCAGGCGCAGCATGGACTCGATCTCGCGGGTGCGGATCTGCGGCACCCGGTTCGGAATGTCGCGCAGCGTCGGGTTGGGGTCATCCTTGAAGCCGGAAATGCCGGCGATGGTCGGGCGCACGTTGAGAGTGATGTCGCCGCTGGCGGCGATCTGCGGCGTCACCGCCATCACCATGCCGACCGATACCGACTGCGGCGTGGTGGTGGCGGTGATACGGGCCTGCTTGCGGTCGTCGTATTCGGTGGTGGTGCTGTCGACGATGAAATAGACCACCTCTTCGACCACCTTGAGCATCGCGGTCTGGTTGTTGAGGACCGACAGGCGGGGGCTGGACAGCACTTTGACGGTGCCGAATGTCTCCAGCAGTTCGATCCGGACGTCGTGGCGCGCAGACAGGTAGCCGATCGTGGGTTGGGCGGTGGTGCCGTCGTTACTGCCGCGCGGGCGAACGGTCCATCCCGGAAGATCGAGGCGGCTCCAGTCGATGCCTTGGCGGTAGCCGTCGGCAAGGGTGATTTCGACGACCGTGGCTTCGATCATGACCTGGCGGCGTGCCGCCTCCTGTACCCGGCCGAGGAAGTCGGCCAGCTGTTCGTGCTGGCGGGCGGTGGCGCGCACCATCAGCACTCCGCTTTCACGGTTGATCATGACGTTGGTGTTGCCGCAGCCGTCCGCCTGGACACATCGGGGCGAAGCGGCGGCGTCGAGGAAGGTGTTCAGGTTCGCTTCCAGGGCAGACCAGAAGTTGTTGCCGGCACGGGTCTCGATCTGGGTGATGGAAGCGTTGCCGGTCGCTTCCGTGCGTGCGCCGGCGGATGAGGTGGCGATCTGGGTGCTGGTCGCCACGGTGCCGCGCATGTCGCGATCGAGGTTGACGTAGTCGAGCGTGTAGCTGCGGATGAAAGGAGTGTCCGGTCGGACGACCAGATGGCGGCCTTCGAGGCGGTAGCGGATTTCGGCCTGTTCGGCGATGCGTTCGAGCAGGCGGGTGAGGGGCTGGTCGATGGCATTGAGGGTGATGTGGCCTTCGAGGCCGGGATGCAGGTCGAGCTCGAGTCCGGCATCGCGCCCGATGGCGAGGAGAAGCTGGGCGACCGGGAGGTCGTGGACAGCGACGGAATAGGTGGCGGCTTCCGCCTCCGGGGAGGCGGCTGAGGGGCGTGCGGCGACGATGGCGGGCGGTTGGGCGGCAGCGCGGGAAGGGCGTGTGGATGGGGCTGCCGCGGGCGTAAGGGGCGCGTCCACTGTCTTGCCCAGATGCCCGCTCGGTGGCTGGCGGGGCTGGAGCGGAGTGCATGCGGCAAGCAAGGCGAGTGCTGCAGTGGCGATCCGGATATGCATTTGGTGTAATCGCAACAATCATCTCATTTGCATGATGCTATATCCGTGAATAAATAAATGGAATATTTATTTAGGATAAATAGAGGGGTGGCCGGGCTTTCTTGCGGTGATCACGGCGGCCATGAACGGGCCGCCATTGCGGGGAAAACCATGTGCGGGAAAGGGTTGCTGCATTGCAGCAGGGAGGCTCGTGAGCCGGTTCTTCTCTGATATAATTTTTCGTTCACGAATCCCCTTTATTTCGACGTGTCCCCTCCTTCCGTCTCGGCCTCCCCGCTGGTTTCCCTGCGCGACGTGCGTTTTGCGTATGGCGAGCGCGAAGTGCTGCGCGGCATCGACCTGCGCGTGCATCGCGGGCAGGTGGTGGCCATCATGGGCGGGAGCGGTTGCGGCAAGACCACCTTGCTGCGCCTGATCGGCGGGCAGTTGCGGGCTTCGGCCGGCGCCGTCGAAGTGGACGGGCACGACGTCGCCAAGCTGCCGCTGGGCGAGCTGTACGCACTGCGCCGGCGGATGGGCATGCTGTTCCAGTTCGGCGCCTTGTTTACCGACATGAGCGTGTTCGACAACGTCGCCTTCCCGCTGCGCGAGCACACCGAGCTGCCTTCCGGCATGGTGCGCGATCTGGTGCTGATGAAGCTGCAGGCGGTCGGCCTGCGCGGTGCCGCGCGCCTCCGCCCGGGCGAGCTGTCGGGGGGCATGGCGCGCCGGGTGGCGCTGGCGCGCGCGGTGGCGCTCGACCCGATGCTGATCCTGTACGATGAACCGTTCGCCGGACTCGATCCGATTTCGCTCGGCATCATCGGCCAGCTCATCCGCCGCCTCAACGACGCGCTCGGTGCGGCGACGGTGATGGTGACCCACGATGTGCACGAATCGTTGGCGATCGTCGATTACATCTATTTCGTCTCCGGCGGGAGCATCGTCGCCCAGGGCACGCCGGACGAGATCCGGGCTTCGTCCGATCCTTTCGTGCACCAGTTCGTTCATGCCGAGGCCGACGGCCCCGTACCCTTCCATTATCCGGCGCCGCCGATCGAGAGCCTGTTCGGCGAGGCGGCGGCATGAACGGCGTGCTCGCCGCGCTGCGCCATGTCGGTGCCCTCACCATCGACGGCATCTGGCGGCTGGGTTTCGCCACTCGTTTCCTGGCCGCGGTCCTGCTCGCTTCCGGTCAGCCGCTGCGGCGCATCCACCTGACCGTCCGCGAGCTGTACTTCAGCGGCGTGCTGTCGCTGCTGATCATCTGCGTGTCCGGCCTGTTCGTCGGCCTCGTGCTCGGCCTGCAGGGCTACGACATCCTCCAGCGCTACGGTTCGGCCGATGCGGTCGGGGTGATGGTGGCGCTTTCCCTGCTGCGCGAACTCGGCCCGGTGATCGCCGCGCTGCTGTTCGCCAGCCGTGCCGGTTCGGCGATCACCGCCGAGATCGGCCTGATGAAGGCCACCGAGCAGTTGAAGGCGATGGACATGATGGCGGTCGATCCGGTCGCGCGCGTGGTGGCACCGCGTTTCTGGGGCGGCGTGCTGTCGATGCCGCTGCTGGCGGCGCTGTTTTCGGCGATGGGGGTGTTCGGCGGCTGGCTGATCACCGTCGTCGTCATCGGCGTCGATGACGGCGCCTTCTGGTCGCAGATGCAGGCTGCGGTGGAGATCCGCTACGACGTCGTGAACGGGGTGATCAAGTCCTTCGTCTTCGGTTTCGTGGTGTCCCTGATCGCGGTGTTCGAGGGCTACGACTGCCATCCGACCGCGGAAGGCGTGTCGCGCGCCATTACCCGCACGGTCGTCACTTCGGCGCTGGTGATCCTGGCGCTCGATTTCGTGCTCACCTCCTTCATGTTCCGGGGGCTATGATGAGTCGTACCGCGCTCGACCTGTGGGTCGGCATTTTCGTGGCGCTGGGGTTCGCGGCGCTGGTTTTCCTGGCGCTGCGGGTGGGCAATTCGTCCGGCTTCAACGCGGGCGACGCGTACCGGGTGGTGGCGCCGTTCGACAATATCGGCGGCTTGAAAGTGCGCGCCCCGGTCAAGAGCGCGGGCGTGCTCGTCGGCCGTGTCTCCGGCATCCGCTTCGACCCCGAAATCTACCGCGCGGTGGTCGATCTCGAGATCGACCGCCGCTACGCCTTCCCGGCGGACTCCACGGCTTCGATCCTCACCTCCGGCCTGCTCGGCGAGCAGTATGTCGGCCTCGAAGCGGGGGGCGATGTCGAGGTGCTGAAGGACGGCGACCGCGTGCTGATTACCCAGTCGGCGATGGTGCTGGAAAAGCTGATCGGCCAGTTCATGTTCGATCGTGCAGCGGACACGCCGCCGGCGACGGCGCAGTAAGCCCGCAGCGACCATCCTGGAGATCACCGCCGATGCAGGTGCAATTCCGTTTCCTTCGCCACCGGGGCCTGGCGGCAATCGCGCTGGCGGCAGCCATGCTCGCCGGCTGCGCCACCACGGCGACGCCCGGCGATCCGCTCGAAGGCTATAACCGGGCGATGTTCGCGTTCAACGAGCAGGTCGACAAGGTCGCCCTCGAACCCGCGGCCCGGGCGTACGCGTCCGTTGTGCCGGTGCCGCTGCGGACCGGTATCGGCAATTTCTTCGGCAACCTGGCCGACCCCTGGATCGGCCTCAACAACCTGCTGCAAGGCAAGGTGGCCGAGTCGCTGGGCGATTTCATGCGTTTCGCGTTCAACTCGACCTGGGGGGTGCTCGGCGTGCTCGACATCGCCAGCGAGGCGGGCCTGGCCAAGCACGACGAGGACCTCGGCCAGACCCTCGGACACTGGGGAGTAGGCGAGGGCGCCTATATCGTGCTGCCGTTCTTCGGCCCGCGCACGGTGCGCGATGCCCTGGCATTGCCGGCCGACATCGAGGGCGACAGCCCGCTTCGGATCGGTCACGTGCCGACGCGCAATACCCTGACCGGCGTGCGCATCGTCCACACCCGTCACACCCTGCTCGGTGCCGAGCGCACGCTCGAGGAGGCGACGCTGGACAAATACGCCTATGTCCGCGACTTCTACCTCGAACAACGCCGTTACAAGGTCAGTGATGGCAAGCGGGAGCGGGTGTACGAAGATTTCGACGACCTGTCGGCATCCCCGCTCGGCGACGGAATCGATGTGGCCGCCGTTGCCGCGGTGGCGAGCCTGGAACTGGCCCGGCTCCGGGGGGCGCGGTCGAGGCCGGCGGCACTTCCGCACAATCGATGAAGTAGGCGAAAGATCATGAAAAAACTGCTTGCCCTGTGCTGTTTCCTGTTCGCCGGCTTGTTGCCGGCGGCGATGGCCGATGTCACGGCGCCCGACGTCCTCGTGCGCGATGTCACGAACGAAGTGCTGGAGATCGTGCGTCGCGACAAGGCGATCCAGGCCGGCGACACCCAGCGCGTCATCGAACTGGTCGATGCGCGGGTGTTGCCGCATTTCGACTTCCGCCGCATGACCATGCTCGCGGTCGGGCGCGACTGGCGCGAGGCCAGTTCCGAGCAGCAGGAGCGCCTGACCGAAGCCTTCCGTACCCTGCTGGTGCGCACCTACTCGAATGCGCTGACCCAGTATCGCGACCAGGTCATCGCTTTCCTGCCTTCGCGCTTCACTCCGGCCGATACCCGGGTGCAGATCCGCACCGAAGTGCGCCAGTCCGGCGCCCAGCCGATCGGCATCGACTACATGCTGGAAAAGGGCGCGCAGGGCTGGAAAGTGTTCGATGTCGTCGTCGCTGGTGTGAGCTTGGTGACCAACTACCGCAGCAGCTTCGCCCAGGAAATCCGCAGCGGCGGCATCGACGGCCTGATCGCCTCGCTCGAGGCGCGCAACCGCGCGCTCGTCGACGAGCAGAAGCGTTCATGAACGGAGCCGGGGCCGCCGCGCGGTTCGCCCCGCAAGGGGCGTTGACGATGCGTACCGCCCCCGCGCTGCTCGACGAGGGGCGGCGGCGGGCGGGCGAGGGCGATCTCGTCGTCGATTTCGCCGCCGTCACCGAAGCCGATTCGGCCGCGCTCGCGCTGCTGCTCGACTGGCTGCGCGCCGCACGCGCGGCAGGGCACAGCCTGAAATTGCGCAACCTGCCGCAGGGGCTGGCGAGCCTCGCGGCGCTGTACGACCTCGATGCGGTGCTGCCACGCGAAGGTGAGGCATGATGCTGCCCGCGATCCGCATTCGCGGCGTCACCAAGCACTACGGTGCGCTGCAGGCACTCGGCGGGGTGGACCTGGAGATCGCCCAGGGCGAATTCTTCGGCCTGCTCGGGCCCAACGGCGCGGGCAAGACCACGCTGATTTCGGCGCTGTCCGGCCTGGTGCGCGCCGACCGCGGCAGCCTCGAGATCATGGGCTGCGATGTCGTCGCCGACTACCGCAGCGCGCGCCGCAACCTCGGTGTGGTGCCGCAGGAACTGGTGTTCGACCCCTTCTTCTCGGTGCGCGAGCTGCTGCGCATCCAGTCGGGCTATTTCGGCATCCGCCGCAACGACGACTGGATCGACGAGATCCTCGCCAGCCTCGACCTGAGCCACAAGGCCGGGGCCAACATGCGGATGCTGTCGGGGGGCATGAAGCGGCGCGTGCTGGTGGCCCAGGCCCTGGTGCACCGGCCGCCGGTGATCGTCCTCGACGAGCCCACCGCGGGCGTGGATGTGGAACTTCGCCAGGGGCTGTGGCAGTTCATCCGCAAGCTCAATCGCGACGGCCACACGATCGTGCTCACCACCCATTACCTGGAAGAGGCCGAAACCCTGTGCGGGCGCATCGCCATGCTCAAGGCCGGCAAGGTGGTGGCGCTCGACACCACCGAAAATCTGTTACGGCGTTTTGCCACCCACACCCTGCGCGTGCGCGCCGAGGCGCCGGCGGCCGCGCTTGCCCTCGGTGGGGTGGAGGGCGCGGAAGGCTGGATCGAGCTCGCCTTCGACAGCTATGCCGATGTCGAGCGACTGCTCGCCCGTCTGCGCGAGGCCGGCGCCGGCGTGAGCGAGCTGCAGCTCGGCGAACCCGATCTCGAGCGCGTCTTCGTCGAGGTGATGCATCGTGCCTGAACCGTCCCCGCGCGCGGTCGTGCCGCCGCGCATCGAGCCGTTGGCGGCGGAGTCGCCGCTGGCCGGCTTCCGCACCCTGCTTTACAAGGAAACGCTGCGCTTCTGGAAGGTCGGCTTCCAGACCGTGGCCGCGCCGGTGCTCAACGCCCTGCTGTTCCTGCTGATCTTCTCCCACGTGCTCGAGCGCCACGTCACCGTCTATGGCGATGTCGCCTACACCAGCTTCCTGGTGCCGGGTCTGGTGATGATGTCGGTGCTGCAGAACGCCTTCGCCAACAGCTCGTCGTCGCTGATCCAGAGCAAGATCACCGGCAACATCATCTTCGTGCTGCTGCCGCCGCTGTCCTACCGTGAGTTCTACGCCGCCTACGTCATCGCCTCGACCCTGCGCGGGCTGATGGTGGGGGCCGGCGTGCTGGCGGTCGCTTCGCCGTTCGTCGAGCTGCCGCTCGCCCATCCGTTGTGGGTGCTGGCCTTTGCCGTGATGGGCGGGGTGATCCTCGGCTCCTTCGGCGTCATCGCCGGCATCTGGGCGGACAAGTTCGACCAGCTCGCCGCCTTCCAGAACTTCCTCATCCTGCCGCTGACGATGCTCTCGGGCGTGTTCTACTCGATCCACTCGCTGCCGCGGTTCTGGCAGGACGTATCGCATTTCAACCCGTTCTTCTTCATGATCGACGGCTTCCGTTACGGTTTCTTCGGTCAATCGGACACTTCGCCCTGGCTGTCGCTGGGCGTGGTGTGCCTGTGTTTCGTCTCCCTCGCGGCCCTCACCCTGGCGATGCTTGCCCGGGGCTACAAGCTGCGTTCCTGAAAGGATTCATCATGTTCGAAGCAAGCGAGATCAAGCGTCTGATCGAGCAGGGCTTGCCCTGCGAGTTCGTCTTCATCGAGGGCGACGACGGCGTCCATTTCCGCGGCATCGTCGCCAGCGCCGCGTTCGAGGGCAAGACCAAGGTGCGCCAGCACCAGGCGGTGTATGCCACCCTCGGGCCCCTGATGGGCAACGAGATCCACGCCCTGCAGCTGCAGACCTTCACTCCCGCGCAGTGGGAGGAAGGTCGCGGCGAGCTGGGGATGTGACATTCGCATGGACAAGCTGCTGATCGAAGGCGGGGCCCGCCTGCACGGCGAGATCGCCATTTCCGGCGCCAAGAACGCGGCGCTGCCGATCCTGTGTGCGGCGCTGCTGAGCGCCGAGCCGGTGACCTTCACCAACGTGCCGCGCCTCAACGACATCGACACCCTGCTGGCGCTGCTCGGGCAGATGGGAGTGAAGGTCGCGCGCGAGGGGCACACTGTGACCCTCGACGCCGGCGGCCTCGACAATCCGGTCGCGCCCTACGAGATGGTCAAGACCATGCGCGCCTCGATCCTCGTGCTCGGCCCGTTGGTGGCGCGCTGCGGCGAGGCCCGGGTGTCGCTGCCCGGCGGCTGCGCGATCGGTGCCCGCCCGGTGGATCAGCACATCAAGGGCCTGCAGGCGATGGGGGCCGAGGTCCGCGTCGAGCACGGCTATGTGCACGCCACCGTGCCGCGGCTGAAGGGCGCGCGCCTGTTCACCGACATGGTCACCGTCACCGGTACCGAGAACCTGATGATGGCGGCGACGCTCGCCGCCGGCGAAACGGTGATCGAGAACGCCGCGCGCGAGCCCGAGGTCGTCGACCTGGCCAACTGCCTGGTGGCGATGGGAGCGCAGATTTCCGGCGCCGGTTCCGACGTGATCCGCATCCGCGGCGTCGATCGCCTGCACGGCGCGACCCACCGCATCATGCCCGACCGCATCGAGACCGGGACCTACTTGTGCGCGGCCGCGGTCACCGGCGGCGAGGTCCGGCTCACCGGCACGTCGTCGTGCTATCTCGATGCGGTGATCGACAAGCTGATGGACGCCGGCTGCGAGATCGTCTCCGAACGCGACGCGATCCGCCTCAAGGCGCCGGCGCGGCTCGGCGCGGTGAGCTTGCGCACCGCGCCCTACCCGGCTTTCCCCACCGACATGCAGGCCCAGTTCATGGCGATCAACTGTGTCGCCAGCGGGGTGGCGATGATCCGCGAAACGATCTTCGAGAACCGTTTCATGCATGCGGTCGAGCTCCAGCGCCTGGGGGCCGACATCCGCATCGATGGCAATACCGCGGTGGTGCAGGGCGTGGCGAAGCTCGAAGGGGCGACGGTGATGGCCACCGATCTGCGCGCCTCGGCCAGCCTGGTGGTCGCCGGCCTGGTCGCCGAGGGCGAGACCACGATCGAGCGCATCTACCATCTCGACCGTGGCTACGAGCGGCTGGAAGCCAAGCTGGCGGCGCTGGGGGCGAAGGTCAGGCGCCTGACCTGAAACCGCCGGGGCGCCAGCCCCGGTCGCGGCCAGTGCGCTCAAGGAAAGATATGGCCGGATTCCGGGTTTTCTTCGAGGGCGCCTTCCGCTGCCCTTCCCCTGTTTGAGGGGCGCTTGGGATGCTCAGAGGTCGAACTGGCCGTTGGCTTCGGGCTGCCAGGTGACTTCGAGCACTTTCAGGCGGATCGTCTTGCCGTCGACCGTCTTCCAGTCGATCGTCTGGCCGCTGGACAGGCCGAGCAGGGCGCTGCCGGCGGGCGAGAAAATCGACACCCGGTGCGCTTCGGCGTCGGCGTCCTTGGGGTAGGCCAGGGTCAGCTCGTACTCGCGCCCGGTGTTTTCCTCCAGGAAGCGGGCGCGGCTGTTCATCGTGATGACGTCGGCCGGCATTTCTTCCGGTTCGCGCACGTCGGCGCGCTCGAGTTCCGCGCGCAGGCCGTCGAGGTCGCTGCGGCTGCGGAAGGCGGGAAGGGTGAGCAGGCCTTCGAGGCGCTCGAGGTCGCTGCTGGAGACGATGATCGACGGTTTCATGCTACGGGTTTCCTGCTCGAAATGTGCGCCGGGGCGGCCGCGGAACAAAACAAAAGGCCGAACCGCCTCTTGCGGTTCAGCCCGTCGCCGAAAGGCTAACAGAAGCGGCGCCGGGTTACAATGATGGCCCGATCGATCAAGGCTTTCCCCGTGTCCAGCATCACGCTCGCCCTGTCCAAGGGGCGCATCTTCGAAGAAACGCTGCCGCTGCTGGCAGCCGCCGGCATCGTGCCGACCGACAATCCCGAGTCCTCGCGCAAGCTGATCATCGGCACCAACCGCCCCGATGTGCGCCTGGTCATCGTGCGCGCGACCGACACCCCGACCTACGTCCAGTACGGCGCCGCCGACCTCGGCATCGCAGGCAAGGACGTGCTGCTCGAACACGGCGGCGCGGGGCTGTACCAGCCGCTGGATCTGAACATCGCGAAGTGCCGCTTGTGCGTTGCGGTGCAGAAAGGCTTCGATTACGTCGCCGCCACCCGGCCGGGCGGGCGCATCCGCGTCGCCACCAAGTACATGAATGCCGCCAAGGCCCATTTCGCCGGCAAGGGCATGCATGTGGACCTGATCAAGCTCTACGGCTCGATGGAGCTGGCGCCGCTGGTCGGGCTGGCCGACGCGATCGTCGATCTGGTCTCGACCGGCGGCACGCTGCGCGCGAACAATCTCGAAGAGGTCGAGGACATCATGCCGATCAGTTCGCGCCTGATCGTCAACCAGGCCTCGCTCAAGCTCAAGCGCGAACTGCTGCAGCCGGTGCTGGACGCCTTCGCCGGCGCGATCCGGCCCTGAGGAGGCTCCGATGAGTCCGATTTCCGCCACCCCCGCGTCTGCGCGCACGGCGATTCGTCGCCTCGACGCGCGCGAGCCCGAATTCCTCTCCACCCTCGACGCGCTGCTCGCCTTCGAATCCGAAGCCGATGAACGCATCGATGCCGCCGCCACCGAGATCCTGCGCGCGGTGCGCACTACCGGTGACGCTGCAGTGGTCGAATTCACCCGCCGCTTCGACGGTCTGGAGGTGCATTCGATGGCGGCGCTGGAGCTGCCGAAGGCCGAACTCGATGCCGCGCTCGAGCGCCTGCCGTCCGCGCAGCGCGAGGCGCTCTCTATCGCCGCGGAGCGCGTACGCGCCTATCACGAGCGCCAGAAGGGCGAGTCCTGGACCTTCACCGAGGCCGACGGCACCCGCCTGGGGCAGAAAGTCACGCCGCTCGACCGCGTCGGCCTCTATGTTCCGGGCGGGCGCGCGTCTTATCCCAGTTCGGTGCTGATGAACGCGATCCCGGCCAAGGTCGCCGGCGTCGGCGAGCTGATCATGGTCGTGCCCACTCCGCGCGGCGAGAAAAATCCGCTGGTGCTGGCTGCCGCCGCGATCACCGGGGTCGATCGCGTGTTCACCATTGGCGGCGCGCAGGCGGTGGCGGCGCTCGCCTACGGCACGCAGACGATCCCGCAGGTCGACAAGATCGTCGGCCCGGGCAACGCTTATGTCGCCGAGGCCAAGCGCCGGGTGTTCGGCACCGTCGGCATCGACATGGTCGCCGGCCCGTCCGAGGTGCTGATCCTGTCCGACGGCTCCGGTCATGCCGACTGGGTGGCGATGGACCTGTTCGCGCAGGCCGAGCACGACGAGTTGGCGCAGTCGATCCTGCTGTGCACCGACGCCGCCTTCATCGACGCGGTGCACGACGCGATCGACCGCCTGTTGCCGACGATGCCGCGCCGCGACACGATCGCGAAGTCGCTCGCCAACCGCGGCGCGCTGATCCGCGTCGACAACCTGGAGCAGGCCTGCGCGCTCGCCAACCGCATCGCCCCCGAGCACCTCGAACTGGCGCTCGACGACGCCGAAGCCTGGATCGACCGCATCCGCCACGCCGGCGCGATCTTCGTCGGCCACTGGGCGGTGGAGGCGCTCGGCGACTACTGCGCCGGTCCCAACCACGTGCTGCCGACGATGCGCAGCGCGCGCTTCTCGTCGCCGCTGGGCACCTACGACTTCCAGAAGCGCACCAGCATCGTCAATATCTCGCAGGCCGGCGCCCAGCATCTGGGCAGGGTGGCGTCGATCCTCGCCCATGGCGAAGGCCTGCAGGCGCACGCGCGCTCGGCGGAGATGCGGCTGCAGCCCTGACCGGGCCGGAGGCGGCTCAGCCGCGGAGGATTTCCGCCAGTGCGCCGACGAGGATGGCGCACTGCGCGTCCGTTCCCACCGTGATGCGCAGGAACTGGTCGATGCGCGGCGCCTTGAAGTGGCGCACGATGATCGCGCGCTTTCTCAGTTCGGCCGCCAGTTCGGCCCCGTCCCGCGCCGGATGACGGGCGAAAATGAAGTTGGCCGCCGAAGGCAGGACTTCGAATCCCAGCGCCCGCATCTGCCCGAGCAGGGTCTCGCGGGTGGCGATGACTTTGCCGCAGCTCGCGCGGAAGTGCTCTTCGTCCTCGACCGAAGCCACCGCGCCGGCGATCGCCAGGCGGTCGAGCGGATAGGAGTTGAAGCTGTTCTTGACCCGTTCGAGGGCTTCGACGAGCCCGGCGTGGCCGGCGGCGAAGCCGACGCGTAGGCCTGCGAGCGAGCGACTCTTGGAAAAGGTGTGCACGACGAGCAGGTTCGGGTACTTGTCCACCAGCGCGATCGCGCTCTCGCCGCCGAAATCGACGTAGGCCTCATCGACCAGCACCACCGCCTCCGGGTTGGCGGCGACGATGCGCTCGACTTCGGCCAGGGCGAGGGCGCGGCCGGTGGGGGCGTTGGGATTGGGGAAGATGATCGCTCCGGCACGGTTCTCGCCCTGCGGCAGATAGTCCTCGACGCGGATCGAATAGTCGGCGGCGAGCGGCACGGTGCGGTGGGCGATGCCGTACAGGCCGCAATACACCGGATAGAAGCTGTAGGTGATGTCGGGGAACCACAGCGCCCGCTCGTGCTTGAGCAAGGCCATGAAAGCGTGGGCGAGGACTTCGTCCGAGCCGTTGCCGACGAAGATCTGCTGCGGCTGGAGGCCGTGGCGCCCGGCGAGCGCCGCTTTCAGGGCGTCGGCGTTGGGGTCGGGGTACAGGCGCAGGGCCTCGCCGGTGGCGGCGCGGATCGCTTCGAGAGCGCGCGGCGAGGGACCATAGGGGTGCTCGTTGGTGTTGAGCTTGACCAGGTTGTCGAGCTTGGGCTGCTCGCCCGGAACATAAGGGGTCAGGCCGTGGACGACGGCGCTCCAGTAGCGGCTCATGGATGTGTCTGCGGTCAGGGGTTCGAGTGGCGAATCGGCAACGCCGAAGCGCTGCCGCTGTCCACCGCACAGGCCGCGTTTTGCAGCCATGTTGCCGGGCGATGGTATCATGGCCCGAACCTCCCATTCTGAAGCCAACAGCCAGCCATGCGGCAAGCCGAAGTCACTCGCAATACCCTCGAAACCCGGATCACCGTACGCATCGATCTCGACGGAACGGGAAAAGGCCGGCTCGACACGGGCGTGCCTTTCTTCGATCACATGCTCGACCAGATCGTGCGCCACGGCCTGATCGATCTCGACATCCAGTGCGAGGGCGATACCCACATCGACGACCATCACACCGTCGAGGATGTCGGCATCACGCTCGGGCAGGCGTTCGCGAAGGCGCTCGGCGACAAGAAGGGCGTGCGCCGCTACGGCCATGCCTACGTGCCGCTGGACGAGGCGCTGTCGCGGGTGGTGGTGGATTTCTCCGGCCGCCCCGGGCTGCACTACTTCGTCGACTACACCCGGGCCCGCATCGGCAACTTCGACGTGGATCTCGTGCGCGAATTCTTCCAGGGTTTCGTCAACCACGCTGGAGTGTCGCTGCACGTCGATAATCTGCGCGGCGACAATGCCCATCACCAGTGCGAGACCGTGTTCAAGGCCTTCGCCCGCGCCCTGCGCATGGCGGCCGAGCATGACGAGCGCGCTGCCGGCACCATTCCTTCGACCAAGGGCGCGCTCTGAGCGCCAGGGTTCCGGGCAGCCTTTCTGTGACCATGAACCGGCCGCCGCGCCCCGCGGCCGCCCATTTTCCCGATAGCGAGTCCACACGATGACCACCGTGGCCATCATCGATTACGGCATGGGCAACCTGCGTTCGGTCGCGAAGGCGATCGAGCACGTCGCCCCCGGCCATGAAGTTTTCATTACCTCCGATCCGGCGCGGGTCGCCGCCGCCGAACGGGTCGTGTTCCCGGGGCAGGGGGCGATGCCCGACTGCATGCGCGAGCTCGATGCCCGCGGCCTGCGTCCGGCGGTGCTCCGGGCCGCGGCGGAAAAACCCTTCCTCGGGATCTGCATCGGCCAGCAGATGCTGTTCGAACACAGCGCCGAAGGCGACGTGCCCGGGCTCGGCATCCTCCCCGGCGAGGTCGTCCGTTTCCCGCCTGCGCGCATGGTCGCTGCCGACGGCAGCCGGCTGAAAGTGCCGCACATGGGCTGGAACGAAGTCTGGCAGCGTGCCCCCCATCCGCTGTGGGAGGGGATCGCCGACGGCGAGCGCTTCTATTTCGTGCATAGCTATTTCGTCGCTCCGGCCGACGCCGCGCTGACTGCGGCCGAGACCGATTACGGCCTGCGGTTTACCAGTGCGGTAGCGCGGGCTAATATCTTCGCCGCCCAGTTCCACCCGGAAAAGAGCGCCGCAGCCGGTCTCCGCCTGCTCGCCAACTTCATCCGCTGGCAGCCCTGAGCGCCTGCGGCCCATTCTCACCCCGCTTCACTTCAACTGATCCCGGTATGCTGCTGATTCCCGCCATCGACCTCAAGGACGGTCACTGTGTACGCCTGAAACAGGGCGAAATGGACGACGCCACGGTGTTTTCCGAAGACCCGGGCGCGATGGCGCGCCACTGGCTCGAGCGTGGCGCCCGCCGCCTGCATCTGGTGGACCTGAACGGCGCTTTTGCCGGCAAGCCCAAGAACGGCGCCGCGATCCGTGCCATCACCGACGAAGTCGGCGACGACATCCCGGTCCAGCTCGGCGGCGGCATCCGCGACCTCGATACCATCGAGCACTACCTCGACAACGGCATCAGTTACGTCATCATCGGTACCGCCGCGGTGAAGAACCCCGGTTTCCTGCACGACGCCTGCAGCGCCTTCCCCGGCCACATCATCGTCGGCCTCGATGCCAAGGACGGCAAAGTGGCGGTCGATGGCTGGTCCAAGCTCACCGGCCACGATGTCGTCGATCTGGCGAAGAAGTTCGAGGACTACGGCGTCGAGGCGGTCATCTACACCGACATCGGTCGCGACGGCATGCTCTCCGGAGTCAACATCGAGGCCACCGTACGCCTGGCACGCGCGCTGCGCATTCCGGTCATCGCCAGCGGCGGCATCACCGACCTCGCCGACATCGACGCGCTGTGCGCGGTCGAGGACGAAGGCATCATGGGCGCAATCACCGGGCGCGCGATCTACGAGGGCACGCTCGATTTTGCCGCGGCCCAGGCGCGTGCCGACGAACTGAACGGTGTGACCGAATGAGCCTTCCCATGCCCCCTTCCGCCGAGTGTCGCTGATGCTGGCCAAGCGCATCATTCCCTGCCTGGACGTGAAGGCCGGCCGCGTCGTCAAGGGGGTCAATTTCGTCGAGCTGCGCGATGCCGGCGACCCGGTGGAGATCGCCCGCCGCTACGACGAGCAGGGCGCCGACGAACTCACCTTTCTCGACATCACCGCCAGCTCCGACGAGCGCGACATCATCCTCCACGTCGTCGAGCAAGTCGCCGAGCAGGTCTTCATTCCGCTCACCGTCGGCGGCGGCGTGCGCGTCGTCGATGACGTGCGCCGCCTGCTCAACGCCGGCGCTGACAAGGTCAGCATGAACACCGCGGCAGTCAACAACCCGCAACTGGTCCATGACGCCGCCAGCCGCGTCGGCAGCCAGTGCATCGTCGTCGCCATCGACGCCAAGCAGACCGCGCTGGGCAAGTGGGAGGTATTCACCCACGGCGGGCGCAACAACACCGGCCTGGATGCGATCGACTGGGCGCGCCGGGTCGAGGCCCTGGGCGCGGGCGAGATCCTGCTCACCAGCATGGACCGCGACGGCACCAAGAGCGGCTTCGACCTCGCGCTGACGCGCGCGGTGTCCGACGCGGTGTGCATTCCGGTGATCGCCAGCGGCGGCGTGGGCACCCTCGAGCATCTCGCCGAAGGCGTCTCCGAAGGACGTGCCGACGCGGTGCTGGCGGCGAGCATCTTCCATTTCGGTCAGCATACGGTGCGCGAGGCCAAGGAGCTGATGCGCGCGCGCGGCATCGAGGTGCGCCTGTGAGCGAGAACACGCGCTGGCTCAACGAAGTCAAGTGGGACGAGCACGGCCTGGTGCCGGTGATCGCGCAGGAGGCGTCCTCGGGCGACGTGCTGATGTTCGCCTGGATGAACCGCGACGCCTTGCAGCGCACCGCCGAGACCGGCGAGGCAGTCTACTGGTCGCGCTCGCGGCGCAAGCTGTGGCACAAGGGCGAGGAGTCCGGCCACGTGCAGAAGGTAGTCGACATCCGCATCGACTGCGATAACGACGTCGTGCTGCTCAGGATCGAGCAGGTCGGCGGCATCGCCTGCCACACCGGGCGGCACAGCTGCTTTTTCCAGAAGTATTTCGCCGATGGCCACTGGCAGGCCGTCGAACCGGTTTTGAAAGACCCGCAGGAGATCTACAAGTGATCGATATCGAAGTGCTGCGCCGCGTCTCCGACACCCTGGTGGCGCGCAAGCAGGCAGACCCCGACGCCTCCTACGTGTCCAGCCTCTACGCCAAGGGGACCGACGCGATCTGCAAGAAAGTCGCCGAAGAGGCTGCCGAAACAATCATGGCGGCGAAGGACCAGGACCGCCTGCACCTGGTGTGGGAAGTGACCGACCTGTGGTTCCATTCGCTGGTGCTGCTGGCGCACCACGGCCTGTCGGTGGAGGACGTGATCGCCGAGTTCCGCCGCCGCGAAGGCGTGTCCGGCATCGACGAGAAGAAATCGCGTACCGCGCAGGTGGAGGTCCGGGGATGAGCGACTGCATTTTCTGCCGCATCGTGCGCGGCGAGATCCCTTCGCGGAAAGTGTACGAGGACGAGCACATCCTCGCCTTTCACGACATCAACCCGCTCGCTCCGGTGCACATCCTGGTGATTCCCAAGGCGCACGTGGACTCGATGGCCCAGCTCGAACCGGAACACGAGGCGGCGATGGGGCGTCTGATGGTTGCAGCGGGGCGGATCGCCCGCGAGCACGGCTGTGCCGACGGTTTCCGCACCATCGTCAATACCGGAAGGGTCGGCCTGCAGGAGGTGTATCATCTGCACCTCCATATTCTGGGCGGGCCCGACCCCTTGCCGCCCATGTTGAAGCGTTAAGGAGAGCGGTATGGGTTCTTTCAGCATCTGGCACTGGCTGATCGTGCTGGTCATCGTCCTGCTGGTGTTCGGGACCAAGAAGCTGCGCAACATCGGCTCCGATCTCGGCGGCGCGGTGAAGGGCTTCAAGGATGGCATGAAGGAAGGCGACAGCAGCGCC
This sequence comes from Thauera aromatica, assembly GCF_023093595.1. Taxonomy (GTDB): domain Bacteria; phylum Pseudomonadota; class Gammaproteobacteria; order Burkholderiales; family Rhodocyclaceae; genus Thauera; species Thauera aromatica_A. Next base: position 213,697 of record NZ_JALLIK010000110.1, on the reverse strand, counting down.
TCCTCCGCCGACGCCCCCCAGCAGAAGATCGTCAACGGCCAGACGATCGACGGCGAAGCGCGGGAAAAGGTCGACAACGGCCGTTCCTGATCCCTGCGTTCCGAGTGCGGGAGGGGCGCCCTGACGGGAGCGCCCCTTCGTTTTCCTGCGGGTCGCCGGCGGCAATCCGCGTCTGGGGCGAGCAGCCATGTTCGATTTCGGTTTTTCTGAACTCATTGTGATCGGCGTCGTGCTGCTGGTCGTGGTCGGGCCCGAGCGCCTGCCCAAGGTCGCGCGCACCGCTGGCCACCTGCTCGGACGGGTGCAGCGCTACGTGTCCGATGTGAAGTCGGACATCCAGCGCGAGATGCAGCTCGAGGAGCTCAAGAAGCTGCAGGAACAGGTCCGCCAGCAGGCGCAGGAGGTCGAGTCCTCGGTACGCTCCGGCGTGGCGAGCGTCGAATCCGAAGCCGGGCGCACCGTCGGCGAGCTGCGCTCGATGCTGCCGGCCTCGGTCGCCGGGCAGCCGGCGCCGCAGGCCGAATCTTCCGCGGCGGGCACCTCCCCGCCGGGAGCGGCCTCCGCTTCGCACCCCTCCCTTCCCCAGGAGCCCCCGCCCCGGGCGAGCGACGACTCCCAGCTCGACCTCGGGCTCGGCGAGGCTGCGCCGCAGCCGGCGCCCCCCGGCGACAAGGCCAAGGCATGATGAGCGCACAACAGGAAACCTTCATCGCCCACCTCATCGAGTTGCGCGACCGCCTGATCCGCGCCCTGATCGCGGTGGCCGTCGTCTTCGTCTGCCTGATGCCGTGGGCGGGCGACATCTACGACCTCCTCGCCCGACCGATGATGAACACGCTGCCCGAGGGCACGAACATGATCGCCACCGGCGTGGTCACGCCCTTCTTCGTCCCGGTGAAAGTGACGATGATGGTTTCCTTCGTGCTGGCGCTGCCCTGGGTGCTGTACCAGGCCTGGGCCTTCATCGCCCCCGGCCTCTACGCCCACGAAAAGCGCATGGCGCTACCGTTGGTGCTGGGCAGCACGCTGCTGTTCCTGATCGGGATGGCGTTCTGCTACTTCTTCGTGTTCGGCATGGTGTTCAAGTTCATCGCCGAATTCGCGCCCAAGAGCATCGTGCCGGCGCCGGACATCGAGCAGTACCTGTCCTTCGTGATGTCGATGTTCCTCGCTTTCGGCATCACTTTCGAGGTTCCGGTGGCGGTGATCCTGCTGGTGAAGGCCGGCGTCGTCGATGTCGCCAAACTGCGCGAGATGCGGCCCTACGTGATCGTCGCCGCGTTCGTCATCGCCGCCATCGTCACCCCGCCGGATGTGATTTCGCAGTTCATGCTGGCGGTGCCGATGTGCCTGCTCTACGAGCTCGGCATCGTGCTGGCGAAAATGATCACCCGGCCCGCAGCACGAGCGGAGGCTGCACAGGTGCCGGCTCCAGCCGCGCTGCAGGGGCCGGACGGGGAGCCGGAGCGAAGCCTCGAAGCGGACGACCGTCCGGGCGGGAAGGGCTGAAGCGCCGCGCGCCGTCGCCGGCTCAGCGGCTCGCCGGCGGCGTCGGCCGCCGCCCCACCTCGACTGCGAGCTCGAGCTTCTGGGCGCCGCGACGGATGCGGAAGACGGCCCGCTGCCCGGGCGGCAGGGCGGCCACCATGTCGAGCATCGATTTCGGATCGCGCACCTCCTTGCCGTCGAGGCCGACCAGCACGTCGCCGGGGCGGATGCCGGCGCGATCCGCCGGGCTGCCGCGCAGGACGCCGGCGATCAATGCGCCCTCGGCATCCCGGTAACCGAACGATTCGGCCAGCTCCGGAGTCAGCTCCTGGATTTCCACGCCGACCCAGCCGCGGGTGACTTCGCCGGTGGCGACGATCTGTTCGAGGACGTTGCGCGCGATCGACACCGGAATGGCGAAGCCGATGCCGAGCGAGCCGCCCGAGCGCGAATAGATCGCGGTGTTGATGCCGACCAGGTGTCCGGTGCTGTCGACCAGCGCGCCGCCCGAGTTGCCCGGGTTGATCGCGGCATCGGTCTGGATGTAGTTCTCGAACGTGTTGATGCCGAGCTGCTTGCGCCCGAGCGCGGAGACGATGCCCATCGTCACCGTCTGGCCGACGCCGAACGGGTTGCCGATGGCGAGCACGACGTCGCCGACGGTGAGGCTGTCGCCGGCCGAGAACGTGATCGCCGGCAGGCCGGCGTCGGCGTCGATGTGCAGCACCGCGAGATCGGTTTCCGGGTCGCGGCCAACCAGGCGGGCGGGAAACTGGCGACCGTCGTTGAGGGCGATCTCGATCGCGTCGGCGGTTTCGATGACGTGGTTGTTGGTCAGGACGTAGCCTTCCGGGCTGACGATGACGCCGGAGCCGAGGCCGGATTCACGCTGCTCCGGGGCGTTCGGCAGGCGTTCGCCGAAAAAGTGGCGGAACAGCGGATCGTCGAGCAGGGGGTGGCGCTGGCTGCGGCCTTTCTTGCTGGTAAAGACATGGACCACCGCGGGCATCGAGCGCTGCGCCGCCGCCGCATAGGAGCCGGCGGCGGGGGTGCGCTCGGTGCCGGCCGGCGCTTCCAGGATCGCGACCACCGAGGCCGGCGCCGTATCGCGCAGCCATTCGGGCCTGAGCGTATTGACGACGAACAGCACGGCGACGCTGACGGTCACGGCTTGCGCGAAGATCAGCCACAGACGGCGCATAATGACTCGCTCAATGGGCGGGAATCGAAAACCGGCCGGCGGCGGGCGAAGCGGATCGACGCCGGCCACAGCCGGGGAGTGGAAAACGAATGCGACTCATCGAACTGGACAGGCGCCTGGAAGCCTTGTTCGACGCTGCGGGATTGAAGGATTATTGCCCAAACGGCCTGCAAGTGGAAGGACGCGCCGAGGTCGCGCGCGTGCTGTGCGGCGTCACCGCGAGCCAGGCTTTGCTCGATCTCGCCCGCGACGGCGACTATGACGCGGTCTTCGTGCATCACGGCTATTTCTGGAAAGGCGAGGACGGTCGCATCACCGGCATCCGCCGCCAGCGTCTGCGCACCCTGCTGGCCAACGACATCAGCCTGTTCGCCTACCACCTGCCGCTCGACGCTCATCCCGAACTGGGCAACAACGCCCAGTTCGGGCGCCTGATGGGATGGTGCGCGGATGGCCGTTTCGCCGATCAGGCGCTGGGCTGGATCGGCAGTCCGGGAAGCCGGGAAGGCGAAAGCGCCGCCGGGCTGGCGCGCTCGATCGCGGCCCGGCTGGGACGGGACCCCCTGCTGGTGGGAGACGGCGCGCGCGCGGTGCGGCGGGTGGCGTGGTGCACCGGGGGGGCGCAGGGGTTTTTCGAGCAGGCGATCGCCGCCGGGGCGGATCTGTACGTTTCCGGCGAGGCGTCCGAGCAGACCGTGCATCTGGCGCGCGAATCCGGAGTGCCCTACGTCGCCGCCGGCCATCATGCGACCGAGCGTTACGGTGTCCGCGCGGTGGCCCGCCACCTGGCCGAACAATTCGGCCTGCACGCCGATTTCGTCGATCTGCCCAATCCGGTCTGAGCTGCGGCGATGTGCCGCGGACCGGGGCCGCTTCAGGCCTGCCCGGCCGCAGCGGCCCCGGACGCCGCCGGGCAGGGGCCGAGTTCGTCGTCGAGGATCGCCGACAGCAGCAGGATTTCGTCGATCACCGTAAACGGGAAGCCGGCCCGCGTGCCCTCGCGATTGTCGCGCAACAGCTGCTGCAGGTAGAGCTGGCAGGCGGGGGTGCGCCAGTTCTCCTGCAGCGTCCTGACGATGTGCGGCATGTCTTCGATGCGGGTGGTGGAGGCGCGCAGTTCGTCGTAGTTTTGCCAGGTGACGACATTGACGTTGAAGGTCTTGTTGAGCTCCTTGGCGATGGTGTCGAACTCGATGCGCAGGCCGGCGGCCCGATACACTTCGAGCAGCTTCAGCCACGGCGTCACGGCCTGTCGGGGGTTGCCGCGGATGAATTCGGCGAGGGTTTCGGCGGCGCCGTGCATGCGGCCGAAGCTCATCATGATCTCCGCCAGCTCCACCGCCGACTTGTGCTCTTCGCTGTTCGGCTCCGCGCTCGGCGCCGCCGGCTTGCGTGTTTCGCCGTGGGCGCTCCAGTCGAGGACGGACGGGGCGGCACCGGACTCGGGTGCCGGGTGCGCGCCGCTGCCGGTGGCGGGCGTCGATGCTGCACTGGCGGCAGGTGCCGGGGCGAAGGCCGCGCCGCGCCGGCGCCGCACCCACACCCATCCGGCCAGCAGCAGGGCGACTGCCGCCAGCGCGCCAGGGAGGTAGGGGGCGCGGCTTGCCGCGGTCGTGGCGGGGGGCGCTGTCGGCGGAAATGGCTCGGGGCCGGGCGGGGCAGCGGCCGCCACCGGTGCCGAAGCGGCCGGTGCGCCGGGGGCGACGGCGGGGGATGCATGGGCGGCGGCGATGCGACGCTCGAGCTCGCTTCGGGCCTCCTCGAGATCGCGGATGCGGTCGAGCAGCTCGCTTTCGACGGCGATGCTGCGCTCGATCGCGGCCGCGAGTTCGCGCGCGCGCGCGTCGGTATCGGCCGTCACGGCTGCGCCGCCCGCTTCCGCGGGGGCTGCGGACGCCGCCGGGGCGACCGGCAGGAACAGGGCCGCGGCGAGCGCGAGGGCGGGCGTGATCCGTCTGTCGTTCATGTTCCGCGCGTCCGGCGGCAGGTTGATCGGTGCAAGGCTTTTATCAGACTCTCATGCGCGATTCCAGCGACTATGCCGCAATTCCGCCGCAGCGTGAATTTTTCCGCTGCGCCCACGGTGGGAGTGCGGCCGGTGCGCCCGGGGAAATCGGTTAAGATCCGGTTTCGATACGCAGCCGTACGTTTCGCCGACCATGCCGCTTCCCGCCCCCGCTCTGCCCCGGCGTCCGATTCACCGCCGGAACATCGAAATCCAAGGTTTCCAGCGCGCCGACGGCCTGCTCGAACTCGATGCCTCGATCACCGACATCAAGGGCATCGACTACCAGCTCGGGTCCGGACTGCGGCCGGCGGGAGAACCCGTCCACCTGATGCGGATCAGGGTCACGCTCGACGAGGACTTCAACATCGTCGACGCCGCCGCCTGTTCGGACGGCGTGCCCTACCCGGGCCAGTGCGACACCATCGGGCCGGTCTACCGCAAGCTCGTCGGCCTCAACCTGGTGCGCGGCTTCCGTCGCACCGTGGGGGAAATGTTCGCCGACGTGCGCGGCTGCACCCACCTCACCGAAATGCTGCTGTCCCTGCCCACGGCGGCGATCCAGACCGCCGCTTCGTTCCGCAGCGACAGCGAAGACACCACCGGCAGGCCCTTCCAGATCGACCGCTGCCATGCGCTCGAGAGCTCGGCCGAGGCCGTGCGGCTGTACTACCCGAAGTGGTATCGGGGCGCGCGAAGCGAAGTCTGAGCTGCGGATCGGTTCCGCGGTGCACTGCGCAAAACCGGTTATAATTATGGGGTCTTGCGGTCGACGCGCAGCTTTGCGCGCGCCGGGGACCGGGTCCGTTTACCTGGATCCGGCGCGGAGGGTCGCGCTCGAGGGAGACAGCGCCCGACGTGGAGTGCAAGCTCCGAAGCATGCCATCAACCTGTTCGCGACGGGCTGCCTCGTCGTGACTTCGATCGAAGGGCAACCATGAAGATTCATGAGTATCAGGCAAAAGAACTACTGAGGAAGTACGGTGTCGTGACGCCGCGCGGTTTCCACTGCGTGTCGGTCGACGGGGCGGTGAAGGCGGCTGAAGAGCTGGGCGGCAAGATCTGGGTGGTCAAGGCGCAGATCCACGCCGGCGGCCGCGGCAAGGGCGGTGGCGTCAAGCTCGCGCGCTCGCTCGACGAAGTGCGCCAGCACGCCAGCGACATCCTGGGCATGCAGCTGGTCACGCACCAGACCGGCCCGGAAGGTCAGAAGGTGCGCAACCTGCTGATCGAGGAAGGCGCCGACATCCAGAAGGAATACTACGTCGCCGCGCTGACCGATCGCGCCACGCAGAAGGTCGCGATCATGGCCTCCTCCGAAGGCGGCATGGACATCGAGGAAGTCGCGCACAGCACGCCCGAGAAGATCCTCAAGGAGTTCGTCGATCCGCTCGTCGGCCTCACCGACGGCCAGGCCGAGAACCTCGCCCGCGGCATCGGCGTGCCCGAGGCCTCGGTCGCCAAGGCGGTCGATACGCTCAAGCGCCTGTACACCTGCTACATGGAAACCGATGCCTCGCTGGCGGAAATCAACCCGCTGATCCTCGAAGGCAACGGCAATATCAAGGCCCTGGACGCCAAGTTCAATTTCGACTCCAACGCGCTCTACCGTCACCCGGACATCGTCGATTTCCGTGACTTCGACGAAGAAGACGCGGACGAGATCGAAGCATCCAAGTTCGATCTCGCCTACATCAGCCTCGACGGCAACATCGGCTGCCTGGTGAACGGCGCCGGTCTGGCGATGGCGACGATGGACACGATCAAGCTGTTCGGCGCCGAGCCGGCCAACTTCCTCGACGTCGGCGGCGGCGCCACCACCGAGAAAGTCACCGAAGCGTTCAAGATCATGCTCAAGAACCCCAAGGTCAAGGGGATCCTGGTCAACATCTTCGGCGGCATCATGCGCTGCGACACCATCGCCGCCGGCGTCGTCGCCGCAGCCAAGGAAGTGAACCTCTCCGTCCCGCTCGTGGTGCGCATGAAGGGCACCAACGAAGACCTCGGCAAGAAGATCCTCGCCGAGTCGGGCCTGCCGATCATCGCCGCCGACACCATGGCGGAAGCCGCGACCAAGATCGTCGCTGCGGTCAAGTAAGGAGAGCTTCGAATGTCCATCCTGATCAACAAAGACACCAAAGTCATCACCCAGGGGATCACCGGTAAGACCGGCCAGTTCCACACCGAGAAGTGCCAGGAGTACGCCAACGGCAAGAACTGCTTCGTCGCCGGGGTGAACCCGAAGAAGGCCGGTGAGAAGATCTTCGACATCCCGATCTACGCTTCGGTGAAGGAGGCTGCGGCCGAGACCGGCGCCACCGTGTCGGTGATCTACGTGCCGCCCGCGGGTGCCGCCGACGCGATCTGGGAAGCTTGCGAGGCCGACCTCGACCTGGCGATCTGCATCACCGAAGGCATCCCGGTGCGCGACATGCTGATCGTGCGCAACAAGATGAAGCAGAAGGTCGCCAAGGGCGGCAAGGAAACCCTGCTGCTCGGCCCCAACTGCCCCGGCCTGATCACGCCCGACGAGATCAAGATCGGCATCATGCCCGGCCACATCCACCGCAAGGGCCGCATCGGCGTGGTCTCGCGCTCCGGCACGCTGACCTATGAAGCCGTCGCCCAGCTCACCGAAATCGGTCTCGGCCAGTCGTCGGCGGTCGGCATCGGCGGCGACCCGATCAACGGTCTCAAGCACATCGACGTGATGCGCATGTTCAACGACGATCCCGACACCGACGCGGTGATCATGATCGGCGAGATCGGCGGTCCGGACGAAGCCGAAGCCGCGCAGTGGTGCAAGGCCAACATGAAGAAGCCGATCGTCGGCTTCATCGCCGGCGTCACCGCGCCCGCGGGCAAGCGCATGGGCCACGCCGGCGCGCTGATCTCGGGCGGCGCCGACACCGCCGACGCCAAGCTCGCGATCATGGAAGAGTGCGGCTTCACGGTCACGCGCAACCCCTCCGAGATGGGCAAGCTGCTGAAGGCGATGCTCTAAGCGTCGTTTCTTCCGTTGCACCGAAAAGCGCCGGCCGGTCCGGCGCTTTTTCGTCCACGGGGTATCGGCGGGGGCGTAGAATCGGCCTTCCACCCCGCCGCGCAGCCACCTCACGGGTAAAGCACTATGCCGAAGTTGATCCTCAGCATGGACGGCCTCGTTCTCAAGGAGCTTGTGCTCTCCAAAGAGCGCACGACGATCGGCCGCAAGCCCGACAACGACATCCAGATCGACAACCTCGCCATCAGCGGCCAGCACGCCGTCATCACCTGCATTCTCGGCGACGCTTTCCTCGAGGACCGGAACAGCACCAACGGCACCTACCTGAACGGCCAGCCGGTCAAGAAGCAGGTGCTGCAGAACAACGACGTGATCGAGCTGGGCAAGTACCGGCTGAAGTTCATCGCCGACTGCGCCGCGCCCGGCGCCGCCGCCGATGTCGTCGATGCCGCCGCGCTCAAGCCTTTCGAGATGTCCGGTCCGATTCCCGATGCCGGCCCGGCCGCCGGCCCCGGGCCCGACCGCATCGGCGTGATCCAGATCCTGAACGGCGCCGGCGCTGGCCGCGAGCTGCCGTTGACGAAGCCGCTCACCACGCTCGGCAAGCCCGGTCGGCAGGTCGCGGTGATCACGCGCCGGCCGCGCGGCTACTTCATCACCCATGTCGAAGGGGCGTCCTTCCCCCTCGTCAATGGCCGGGCACTCGACGCCCGGCCTCACCCGCTCGGCGAGCACGACATCGTCGAACTCGCCGGGGTGAAGATGGAATTCTTTTTCCGCTCCTGAGGAGCCGCGCAGCGTGAATTCCTGCCTACCCCGGTCCGCCCGCGCGGTGGCACCCTGCGAGGATGCGCGGCGGACATCCCCGCTGCGCCGTCGCAGCCGGGGCTGCGACCGGGAAAGGCGATGAAACTTACGGTACTCGGCTGCAGCGGCGGCATCGGCGATCGGCACGCGCGCACCACCTCCCTCCTTGCCGATGACGACATCCTGATCGATTGCGGGACGGGGGTAGGCGATCTGCCGTTCGCGGCCCTGCTGCGCATCGACCATGTCTTCGTGACCCACGCCCACCTCGACCACATCGCCTGCCTGCCCTTGCTGATCGAAGCGGTGGGTGAGCTGCGCGAGCGGCCGCTGACCGTGCATGCAACGCCGGAGACGGTCGCCATCCTCCGCGCGCATATCTTCAACTGGCACATCTGGCCCGATTTTTCGGCCCTTCCCGACCGTGCCGCACCCTATTTGCGCTTCGCCCCGATCGCCGAAGGGGAAGGCCGCCGCCTGGGCGGGCGGACGATCACCGCGCTGCCTGTCCGCCATACCGTGCCGGCGGTCGGCTACCGCCTCGACAGTGGTGCCGGACAACTGGTGTTTTCCGGCGACACCGCGTACTGCGCGGAACTGGTCGCCGCGATCAACGCTTGCCCGGCCCTGCGCCACCTGGTCATCGAGGCGGCTTTTCCCGACGAGCAACAGAACCTGGCAGCGGCCTCCCGCCACCTGTGCCCGAGCCTGTTGCAGGCCTTGCTGACCGAACTCACCGTCAGCCCGGAAATCCACGTCAGCCACCTGAAGCCCGGCGGTGCCGCGCGCATCATGGCGCAGATCGGCGCCGGGGGCGGGCGGTTGCGGCCGCGGCAGCTGCAGCAGGGACAGGTGCTCGAATTCTGACCCGCGTCGCGGGCGCGCCGCCCCGCCATCTTGCAAGCGAAACCATCGACAATGAGCGATCTCTTCACTCCAGAGCAGCAGCCGGATTCCAGTGCCGTCGGGCACCGGTTGGCGTTTTTCAAGGGGCTCCAGGCCCTGATCCAGCGCATCCAGGCGAGCCCCGATGTCGATGCCCTCGTGCTCGAACTGGCACCGCAGCTGTGCGACCTGTTCGGTGCCGAGCGGCTCAGCATCTACGCGCTGGAGGACGGCGGCGGCTCGATCGCCACGCTGGTGAAGACCGGGTTGCAGGGAGTGCGGAGCCTGCGCCTGGCGCTGGACGAAAACAGCATCGCCGGCTACGCCGCCCTGTGTGGCGACCTGCTCAACATCGGCGACGCCTATGACGAGGCCGAGCTGCGCGGGATCTCGCCGAAGCTGCGGTTCCGCAAGGAAGTCGACGCCGGCAGCGGCTTCCGTTCGCGCCAGATGCTGGTGGCTCCGCTCCGCGACTCCGGTGCCGGCCGTATCCTGGGCGTGATCCAGTTCATCAACACGCGCAGCGGCCAGCCCTTCCCGAAGATCGCGGAGGAGGGGGCGCTGGTCCTCGCGCAGACGCTCGGGGCCGCCTTCCGCGACCGCCGCGGCAAGGCGGCGCGGCTGCGCTCGCGTTTCGACGCACTGGTTGCGGACGGGCGCATCACCGCGGCCGAGCTGATCGAGGCGGCACGCGAGGCGCGCGCCCGCGGGTGCTCGACCGAGGCGGTGCTGACCGACGCCCTCGGCCTGTCGCCGGCCGCGCTCGGCGAGGCGGCGGCGCGTTTTTCCGGCGTCCCCTACCAGCCTTTCCGCGACAACCATGTCAAACCGATCGACTTGCTGCGCAACATCAAGCGCGAATACGTCGAGCAAAGCCTGTGGCTGCCCTACGAGGAAACGGGCGAAGGGATCGTGATCCTGTGTGTCGATCCGGAGCAGATCCGCAACTCGGGCATCGCCCAGAACGTGTTCGTGAACAAGCGCCTGATTTTCCGCGTCACCACGGTGCGCGAATTCGAGCGCACCGTAGCCCAGTATTTCGGCGAGCAACTCGACGATGCCCCGGTGTCCGAGCTGCTCTCCGGCCTCGACGAAAGCGAGGACGAAGGCGGCACGCTGCGCGACGACGTTACCGCCGCGGCCGACAACGAACTGGTCAAGCTGGTCAACAAGATCATCGTCGAAGCCTATCGCCAAGGTGCTTCCGACATCCATATCGAGCCGCGCCCGGGGCGCGAGAAGACCCTCGTCCGTTTCCGCAAGGACGGTTCGCTGGTGCCCTACATCGAAGTGCCGGCGAGCTACCGCAGCGCGCTCGTCACCCGCATCAAGATCATGTGCGACCTCGACATCTCCGAGCGCCGCCGGCCGCAGGACGGCAAGATCCGCTTCCGCAAGTTCGCCCCCCTCGACATCGAGCTGCGGGTGGCGACCCTGCCCACCCAGGGCGGCATGGAAGACGTGGTGATGCGCCTGCTCGCCGGCAGCGAGCCGATTCCGCTCGAGCGCCTCGGCCTGCTGCCGTTCAACCTCGAGCGCCTGCAGGTCCTGATCGCCCGCCCCTACGGCATCTTCTTCGTGTGCGGCCCCACCGGCGCGGGCAAGACCACCACGCTGCATTCCATCCTGCGTCACATCAACACGCCCGACAGCAAGATCTGGACCGTCGAGGATCCGGTCGAAATTACCCAGAAGGGCCTGCGCCAGGTGCAGGTCAACCGCAAGGTCGGAATCGACTTCGCCACCATGATGCGCGCCTTTCTCCGCGCCGACCCGGACGTCATCATGGTCGGGGAGATGCGCGACCGCGAAACGGTGGCGGTCGGCATCGAGGCTTCGCTGACCGGCCACCTGGTGCTGTCCACGCTGCACACCAACAGCGCGCCCGAGTCGGTCGTGCGCCTGCTCGACATGGGCATGGACCCGTTCAACTTCGCCGACGCCCTGATCGGCGTGCTCGCCCAGCGTCTGGCCAAGCGCCTGTGCCTGAAGTGCCGCGAGGCTTACCACCCCGGCAAGGACGAGCTCCAGCGCCTGCTCGAGGAATATTGCGAGGACCTGCACCGCACGCCGGATTTCCGCGTCGATCCGGACGCCGCCCGCGACCGCATCGTCGCGCGCTGGCGTGCCGAAGCCGCCGACCGGGACGGCCGGTTTACGCTCTACCGCGCGGTCGGCTGCGAGCACTGTACCCAGGGCTACAAAGGTCGCGTCGGCCTGCACGAGCTGATGCCCGGCTCGGACGCGATCAAGCGCCTGATCCAGGAGCGTGGCCGGGTCGACCAGATTCTCGGCCAGGCGCTCGCCGAAGGCATGCGCACGCTGCGCCAGGACGGCATCGAAAAAGTGCTCGCCGGGATCACCGACATGCACCAGGTACGCAAGGTCTGCGTGCGCTGAAGCGGGCGCTGGCGGGAGCGGACGGTTAGAATCCGGGCCTGCCCCTTCATCGGAGACCGTCCATGTTCCGCATCGCCCCCAGCCTGTTGTCCGCCGATTTCGCCCGCCTCGGTGACGAGGTCGCGCGCGTGATCGCCTCCGGCGCCGACTGGATCCACTTCGACGTGATGGACAACCACTACGTGCCCAACCTCACCATCGGCCCGCTGGTGTGCGAGGCGATCCGCCCCCACACCACGGCGCCGATCGACGTGCACCTGATGGTGAAGCCGGTCGACCGCATCATTCCCGACTTCGCCCGCGCCGGCGCCGACATCATCACCTTCCACCCCGAAGCTTCCGAGCACATCGACCGCAGTCTCGGGCTGATCCGCGATGCCGGCTGCCAGGCCGGGCTGGTGTTCAATCCCGCCACCCCGCTGCACCACATGGACCACGTCATGGACCGGCTCGACGTGGTGCTGCTGATGAGCGTCAATCCCGGCTTCGGCGGCCAGGCCTTCATTCCCGAAACGCTCGACAAGCTGCGCGCGGTGCGCGCCCGGCTCGACGCCTACGAGGCCAGGAGCGGACGCCGCATCCTGCTCGAGATCGACGGCGGGGTGAAGGTCGACAACATCGCCGACATCGCCCGCGCCGGCGCCGACACCTTCGTCGCCGGTTCGGCGGTGTTCGGCGCCGGCCGCGACAGCGACCCCAACCGCTACGATTCGGTGATCGCCGCGCTGCGCGCCGAGCTGGCGAAGGTGGCGGCGTGAGCGCGGCAAAGCCGCGCTTCGCGCCGCGCGCGGTGCTGTTCGACCTCGACGGCACCTTGCTCGACACCATCGCCGACCTCGCCGAGGCGGCCAACCGCATGCTCGCCGAGCTGGGACGGCCGCTGCGCCCGCAGGACGAGATCCACCGCTTCGTCGGCAAGGGCATCCCCAACCTCGTGCGCCGCTGCCTGACCGAAGACAGCGCCGCGAGCGAGGCCGAGATCGCCGCCGCGTTGCCGGTGTTCCGCCGCCATTACACCGTGGTCAATGGCATCCACGCCCGCCTCTACCCGGGTGTGGACGCCACCCTGCAGGCGATGCGCGCGCGCGGTCTGCGCCTTGCGGTGGTCACCAACAAGGCCGAAGCCTTCACCCTGCCGCTGCTCGCGCGCACCGGCATCGCCGGCTACTTCGACACCGTGGTCAGCGGCGACACCCTGGCGGTGAAAAAGCCCGATCCGGCCGTGCTCCACCTCGCCTGCGCGCGGATCGGGGTCAGCGCCGGAGAGGCGCTGATGATCGGCGACTCGGCCAACGACGCGCTTGCCGCGCAGGGCGCGGGGATGCCGGTGCTGCTCGTCACCTACGGCTACAGCGAAGGCATGCCGGTGGACACCATCGAATGCGATGGGCTACTATCGAACGCGCTGCAGGCACTCGATTACATCGCTTCGGCATAAGGGCTGGCAGCGCCCAGGCCTGCCCTGCGGCAGTACCGGGATCCCCCCTTCACTTCCACGACTCAACGACATCGTGACGCTCGCATCCAGGGTTAGGCCCGCACCCGCCACTCCGCTCCCCGTCCAGCCCCGCTGGCGCGGCGGCTGGCGTTGGCCTTTGGGCCACTGAACGCGAAACTTTCTCGCGGGGCCGCAGCGCGCCTCATCGACCCGATCCGGTGAGGCCGGCTTTCCGGCACATTCCCGCACCCGCCGCACCGTCCGACGTCCATCCTGCAGAAGTGGAGCACCCATGCTCGAACACGAATTCAACGCCCTCGCTGCCGAGGGCTACAACCGCATCCCGGTCACCCTCGAGACTTTCGCCGATCTCGACACCCCGCTCTCGATCTACCTGAAGCTCGCCAACGAGCCCTACACCTACCTGCTCGAATCGGTGCAGGGCGGCGAGCGCTTCGGGCGCTACTCCTTCATCGGCCTGTCCTCGCCGACCCGGATCGAGGTCTATGGCCGCTCGGCGCTGCTGCTCACCGGCAACCGCCTGGTCGAGCGCCGCGACTACGGCGACCCGCTCAACTTCGTCGCCGAGTTCATGAACCGCATCAAGGTGCCGCCGCGCGAGCATCTGCCGCGCTTCGCCGGCGGCCTGGTGGGCTGCTTCGGCTACGACACCGTGCGCTACATCGAGCCTCGCCTGGCGAAGACCGACAAGCCCGACGCCCTCGGCACCCCCGACATCCTGTTGCTGCTGTCCGAAGAAGTGGCGATCGTCGACAACCTCAGCGGCAAGCTCACCCTCGTCGTCTATGCCGAGCCCGAAGTGCCCGGTGCCTGGAAACGCGCCCACAAGCGCCTGCGCGAACTCCTCGCCCGCCTGCGTGCTCCGGTGCAGATCCCCGAAGATGCGTGCGCGCCGTCCGCGCCCGCCGAGTCCAGCTTCGGCGAGGACGCCTTCAAGGACGCGGTGCGCCGCGCCAAGCAGTACATCGTCGATGGCGATGTCATGCAGGTCGTGCTCTCGCAGCGCATGAGCAAGCCCTTCAGCGCCAGCCCGATGGCGCTCTACCGCGCGATCCGCTCGCTCAATCCGTCGCCCTACATGTTCTATTTCAACTTCGAGGACTTCCACGTCGTCGGCGCCTCGCCCGAAATCCTCACCCGGCTCGAGGACGAGGTCGTCACCGTGCGCCCGATCGCCGGCACGCGCCCGCGCGGTGCCAGCGTGGCCGAAGACCTCGCCCTCGAAGCGGACCTGCTCGCCGACGAGAAGGAGCGCGCCGAGCATCTGCAACTGCTCGATCTGGGCCGCAACGACGCCGGGCGGGTGTCCGAGACCGGCACGGTCAAGGTCACCGAGCAGTTCTCCATCGAGCGCTACTCGCACGTCATGCACATCGTCTCCAACGTCGAAGGGCGCCTGAAGGACGGGCTCGACGCGCTCGCCGTGCTGCGCGCCACCTTCCCCGCGGGCACGGTGTCGGGGGCGCCCAAGGTGCGGGCGATGGAAATCATCGACGAGCTCGAGCCGGTCAAGCGCGGCCTGTATGCCGGCGCGGTCGGCTATCTCGGCTTCCACGGCGACATGGATCTGGCGATCGCGATCCGCACCGCAGTACTCAAGGACGGTCACATCCACGTCCAGGCCGGCGCCGGCATCGTCGCCGACTCCGACCCCGAATCGGAATGGCAGGAAACCCGCAACAAGGCGCGCGCCATGCTGCGCGCCGCCGAGATGGCCGAAGGCGGGCTCGATACCCGGGCCTGAGGCCGGGGCCGCGCCTTGCCGCGGCGCGCATCCTGGCGCGCCGCCATCGACGTCCATACTGACGGCACCGGCTCGCGGCCGGTGCGTGCGAAGGGAACCAACATGCTGCTGATGATCGACAACTACGACAGCTTCACCTACAACCTCGTGCAGTACTTCGGCGAACTCGGCGCCCGGGTCAAGGTGTTCCGCAACGACGAAATCACCCTTGGCCAGATCGAGGCGATGAAGCCCGAGCACCTCGTGATCTCGCCCGGCCCGTGCACGCCGGCCGAAGCCGGCATTTCGGTGGCGGCGATCCAGGCCTTCGCCGGGCGCCTGCCGATCCTCGGCGTCTGCCTCGGCCACCAGAGCATCGGCGCCGCCTTCGGCGGGCGCATCGTCCATGCCAAGAAGCTCATGCACGGCAAGACCTCGGCCGTGCACCACCTCGACGCCGGGGTGTTCCGCGGCCTCCCCGACCCGCTCACGTGCACCCGCTACCACTCGCTCGCCATCGAACGGTCGACTCTGCCCGACTGTCTGGAAGTCACCGCGTGGACCGACGACGGCGAGATCATGGGGGTGCGCCACAAGACGCTCGACGTCGAGGGTGTGCAGTTCCACCCCGAGTCGATCCTCACCGAATGCGGCCACGCGCTGCTGCAGAACTTCCTCGACCGCAGCGCGCGCCTGTCCGCCGCCGCCTGACTTCCGGGAGCCCCCACGATGACGATGACCGCCCAGCAAGCCCTGCAACGCACGATCGAGCACCGCGAGATCTTCTTCGACGAGATGCTGTCGCTGATGCGCCAGATCATGGCCGGCGAGATCTCGCCGGTGATGACCGCCGCCATCCTCACCGGCCTGCGCGTCAAGAAGGAAACCATCGGCGAGATCACCGCCGCCGCCACGGTGATGCGCGAGATGGCGACCAAGGTCCATGTCGCGCCGCCGCACGAGCACTTCCTCGACGTCGTCGGCACCGGCGGCGACGGCTCGCATACTTTCAACATCTCCACCGCCACCATCTTCGTCGCCGCCGCCGCCGGCGCGCGCGTGGCCAAGCACGGCGGGCGCAGCGTGTCGTCCAAGTCCGGCGCCGCCGACGTGCTCGAAGCGCTCGGGGTCAACCTGAACCTGTCGCCCGAGCAGGTCGCCGCCTGCGTCGAGGAAACCGGCGTCGGCTTCATGTTCGCCCCCAACTACCACAGCGCGATGAAGAACGTCGCCCCGGTGCGGCGCGAAATGGGCGTGCGCACGATCTTCAACATCCTCGGCCCGCTGACCAACCCGGCCGGGGCGCCGAACACCCTGATGGGGGTGTTCCATCCCGACCTCGTCGGCATTCAGGCGCGGGTGATGCAGCGCCTGGGCGCCAACCACGTCCTCGTCGTGCATGGCCTGGACGGCATGGACGAACTCAGCCTCGGCGCCGCCACTCTGGTCGGCGAGCTCAAGGACGGCCAGGTGCACGAGTACGAAATCCACCCCGAAGACTTCGGCCTGCAGATGGCCGGCACCCGCAACCTGCGCGTGGCCGATGCCGAGGCGTCGCGCGCGGTGCTGCTCGGCGCGCTGGAAAACCGCGACGGCCCGGCGCGCGACATCGTTGCCCTCAACGCCGGGGCGGCGCTGTACACCGCCAATCTGGCCGACTCGATCGGCGCCGGCATCGAGCGGGCGCGCGAGACCCTCGCCAGCGGCGCGGCGCGGCACAAGCTCGATGAGTTCGTGCGCTTTACCCGCCGCTTCGGAGCTGCAGCATGAGCGACATCCTGGACAAGATCTGCGCGGTCAAGGCCGCCGAAGTCGCCGCCGCCGCCGCGCACACCCCGCTCTCCGCGATGCGCGCCCTCGCCGAGGCCCAGCCTGCGGCGCGCGATTTCGTCGCCGCGATCCGCACCCGGCATGCCGCCGGGCGTCCCGCGGTGATTGCCGAAATCAAGAAGGCGAGCCCGTCGAAGGGCGTGATCCGGGCCGATTTCCGCCCCGCCGAGATCGCCGCCGCCTACGAGGCCGCCGGCGCCGCCTGCCTGTCGGTGCTCACCGACCGCTCCTTTTTCCAGGGTGCGCCCGAATACCTGCAGGCCGCCCGCGCCGCCTGTGCGCTGCCGGTGCTGCGCAAGGACTTCATCGTCGATCCCTACCAGGTGTTCGAGGCGCGCGCGATGGGGGCGGACGCGATCCTGCTGATCGCCGCCTGCCTCGACGGCGCACGCATGCGCGACCTCGAGCAGCTCGCCATCGCCCTCGGCCTGGCGGTGCTGGTCGAAGTCCATGACGGCTCCGAGCTGGAGCGTGCGCTGCAGCTGCAGACCCCGCTGATCGGCATCAACAACCGCAACCTGCGCACCTTCGACGTTTCGCTGCAGACTACCCTCGAGCTGTCGCCGCGCATCGCCACCGGCGCCACCGGGCGCATCGTCGTCACCGAATCCGGCATCCTGACGCCGGAAGACGTCGCCCTGATGCGCGCGCATGCGGTCCAGACCTTCCTCGTCGGCGAAGCCTTCATGCGCGCCGACGACCCCGGCGCGGCGCTGCGGGCGCTGTTCGGGGGCTGAGCCGCCGCGGCCATGGGCGAGAACGCACCGGCCGCAGCGCGGGCAAGCCCGCCGCCCCGTTCGCCGCGCTGGCGGCGGGGGCTGAAGGGGCTGGGCGGGGGCGTGGCGCTGGCGCTTGCCGCCGCGCTCGGGGCCGGCGCGTGGCTGCTCGGTACCCAGTCCGGGCTGGATGCCGGCCTTGCCTTCGCCCGCGGGGCGAGCGGCGGCGCATTGCAGGTCGAGGGCGCGCGCGGGCGCGTGCTCGGGCGTCTCGACATCGATACGCTCGCCTACCGCAGCCCCGGACTCCAGCTCGAGCTGAAGGACGTCTCGCTCGCCTGGTCGCCCGCCGCGCTGCTCGAGCGCCGGCTCGAAATCACCCATCTGACGGTCGACCGGGTGGACCTCGCCCGGGCCGCGGCTGAAGCGGAGTCCGACCCCCTGCGGCCCCCCGCAGCGCTCGAACTGCCGTTCGCGATCGAGTTGCGCCGGCTCGCGGTCGGAACCTTTGCCATGCGCGAACTGCCGGCGCCCGAGCCGGCCGCCGGGGCGCAGGAAGAAGCGCCGCACCCGCCCCCCGGGGCGGTCGCCGGCGACCCGCCGCCCGCCGCTGAAGCCGCTGCCGCCGAGGATGCCGCCCCGGGCCTGCGCTTCAGCGCGCTCGAAGCCGCGCTCGACAGCGACGGCCGCCACCACCGCCTGCGCGAACTGTCGCTGACCTTGCCCCAGGGCAGGGCCCGCCTCGCCCTCGCCGTCGACGGCGCGGCGCCGTTCGCGCTCGAAGGCACGGGACAGTTCGACGGCGTCATCGAGGGGCGCGCACTCGCCGTGCAGCTCGGCCTCGCCCATACCCTGCTCGAACCGCGGATCGCGCTCGAGGCCCGGGGCGAAGGCGTGCAGGCCCGAGTCGAGCTCGAGGCCGCGAGCTTCGACCCCGTCCCGCTGCGCCGGCTCTCGCTCCGGGTCGACGGACTCGACCCCGCCGCTTTCGTCGACGGCGCGCCGCGTGCGGCGCTCGATCTCGACGCCGAGCTTGCGCCGCCCGCGGGCGGGGACGGGCCGGCCGTGGAGGGGATCGCAGGGCTGCCCGTGGGGCGGCTCGCCGGGCCGATCCGTGTGCATAACCGCCGGCCTGCCGCGGCCGATGCCGGGGGCATTCCGCTGGAAAGCCTTTCCGCGGTGCTCGACTGGCGCCGCGAAGAGATCGCCCTCGATGCCCTCGACCTCCGCCTGGCGGGCGCGGGGCGGATCACCGGGCGGGTCGCCTGGCAACCGCCCGCGGCGGCCAGGGCAGGCGGGGAGGGCGAGGGCGCAGGTGCCGCGCCGCCTGCGGCTGCCGACGCCCACTCCGACTCCGGCTCCGACTCCGGCTCCGACTCCGGCTCCGACTCCGGCCGGATCGTGGCCGCACTCGCGCTTGCCGGCATCGATCCGCGCGCACTGTCCACCGCGGCCCCATCCGCGCGCCTGAACCTCGACCTGGAGGCCGCCGCCGAACTGCCGGCGGCCGGCCTGCCGCAGGCGGCGACGCTGCAGTTCCGCATCCACGACAGCGTCCTCGACGGCCGCCCGCTCAGCGGCGAAGGCCGCCTGCGCCTCGAAGGCGGTCGCCTGCCGGAAGTGCGTCTCGCCGCCCGGCTGGCGGGCAACACCGTCGAAGCGGACGGTGCGCTCGGCGCCGCGCACGACAACCTGGCGCTGCGCCTCGATGCGCCGGCGCTGGGCGCGCTCGGCTTCGGCCTCGGCGGGCGCGCCGCGGCCGAGGGGCGGGTGGGCGGCACGCTCGATGCGCCCAATGGCGAGCTGCAGTTCTTCGGCGAAGACCTGGTGCTGCCGGGCGAGCTGCGCCTGGCGGGAATCAACGGCAGTGCGCGGCTCGATGCCGGCATCGACGGCTCCTTCGCGCTCGCGCTCGGCCTGTCCGGGCTCGGCCCCGCCGGCGCCGGGGACGACGGCCGGCCCCAGTCCGACTGGATCGAACACGCCCGCCTCGGCGCCGAGGGCACGCGCGCGCGCCACCGTCTCGAACTCAGCGCGGTCGCGCCCGGCGGCGCCGGGCGCGACGATCCGGGCGCCAGCGTGCGCCTGGTGCTGCAGGGCGGGATCGGCGCAGGCCCGCGCCTGCGCTGGGCCGGCGAGCTTGCCGCGCTCGAACTCGCCGGCGCCGAACCCGCCGGCCCGCAACCCGCCGGTCCGGCGCAGGCGTTCACCGCCCGCCTGGCGGCTCCGGCCGCGCTCGAACTGGCCGCCGACGGCGTGATGCTGGGCGCGGCCGAGATCGACGCCGGCAGCCGCGGCCGCATCCGCCTGCTCGAGACGGCATGGTCGCCGGCCGCAACCGTGCTGCGCGGCGAACTCAGCGGCCTGGTGCTGGCGCCGGACTCGAAGCGCGCCGACGGCCGTCCGCGGCGCAATGCCGACCCGCTGACCCTGGGCGCGCGCTGGGACCTGAAAATGGGGCGCACGCTCGCTGGCGAGGCGCGCCTGTTCCGCGAATCGGGCGACCTCAGCGTCGAAGGCGAGATCCGCACCCGGCTCGGCCTGGAGCGGCTCGACGCCGTGCTCGCGGCGCGCGGCGAGCGCCTGGACCTGACGGTGGACGTGCGCGGCCGCGAGTTCGGCCGCGTCCACGGCGAAGCCGCCCTGAATGCCCGGCGCAGCGCCGACGGCCGCTGGAGCGTGCCGCCCGAGACTCCGGTCCGCGCTGCGGCCCGCCTCGACATGCCTTCCATCGCCTGGCTGGGCCGGCTCGTGCGCGAGAACGTCGACACCGCCGGGCGCATCGACGGCCGCTTCGAAATCGCCGGCACGCTTGCCGCGCCGCGCGCCAGCGGCACCCTCCAGGGCCGCGAGCTCGGCTTCACCCTGATCGACCAGGGCCTGATCCTGTCCGGTGGCGAGTTCGACCTCGACTTCGACGACGACCGCCTGCGCCTGACGCGGCTCGCGTTCGTCTCGCCCAACCGGGTGCGCCTGCGCGACCGCCGCATTCCCTTCGAGCGCCTCACCGCCACTCCCGGCCGCTTCACCGCCCGCGGCGAGATCGCGCTCGACAGTGGCGCGGGCGACTTCCGCTTCGAGGCCGACCGTCTGCCGCTGTTGCAGCGCGAAGACCGCTGGATGCTGTTGTCGGGCCGCGGTACCGCGCGCAGCAGCTGGAGTTCGCTGGCGCTGGAGGCCGGCTTCGAGGCCGACGCTGGCTATCTCGAGTTCGCCGAGTCGCCGCCGCCGAGCCTGTCCGACGACGTCGTCGTCCTCGGCCGCGACCCGCCGGCCGGCAGCGGCGCGTTCGCCGTCACCGCCGACGTCCGCGTCGGCCTGGGCGAGGCGCTCTACCTGTCGGCGCTGGGCCTGGAAACCCGGCTCGCCGGCGAGTTGCGCGTCCGCCTCGACCCCGAGCGCCCGCTGTCGGCGGTGGGGACGATCTCCACCGTCGGCGGCAGCTATCGCGGCTATGGCCAGCGCCTGGTGATCGAGCGCGGCACGGTCAACTTCCAGGGACCGCTCGATGCCCCCGGGCTCGATATCGTCGCCCTGCGCAAGGGGCTGGCGGTGGAGGCCGGCGTCGCGGTCAGCGGCAGCGCCCGGCGGCCGCAGGTGCGGCTGGTGTCCGAGCCCGACGTTCCCGACCCCGAGAAGCTCTCCTGGATCGTGCTCGGGCGTGCGCCCGACGCCGCTTCGGGCGCCGACCTCGGATTGTTGCTGCCGGCGGCCGCGGCCCTGCTCGGCGGCCCCGGCGGCGGCATGACCGAAGAGCTGTCGCGCAGCCTGGGCTTCGACGCGTTCTCGATCGGCCAGGGCGAGCTCACCAGCACCGCGCGCGCGCCCAGCAGCCGGGTCGTCGGCAGCGGCTCGACGATCGCCGCCGGCCCTTCGGTGAGCGGCCAGGTGCTGAGCCTGGGCAAGCGCCTCGGGCCGGACCTGTTCCTGTCCTTCGAGCAGAGCCTGGGCGGGGCGGCGACCCTGGTCAAGCTGAGCTACCAGCTGTCGCGCCGGGTGTCGGTGATCGTGCGCGGCGGCACCGACACCGCGCTCGATTTGAGTTACGGTTTCTCCTTCCGCTGAACCTGTGCATGGAGTCCATTCCGATGAGTGAAATCCGGCAAGACCCCGTACTCGAAACCGCAATCCTCGGCGGCGGCTGCTTCTGGTGCCTGGAGGCGGTGTTCAAGGACGTCGAAGGCGTCGTCACCGTGGTGCCCGGTTACTGCGGCGGCCACGTCGAGCTGCCCGACTACCGCCAGGTCTGCGCCGGCGGCACCGGTCACGCCGAAGTCGTGCGCATCGAGTTCGACCCGGCGCGGCGCAGCTACCGCGAGCTGCTCGAGATCTTCTTCGCGATCCACGATCCGACCAGCGTCGACCGCCAGGGCAACGACATCGGCCCGCAATACCGCTCGGTGATCTTCGTCACCAGCGAGGAGCAGCTCCACACCGCGCTCGCGCTGATCGAGGAGATGGGCGAGCGGCGCCTGTTCCCGAAGGCGATCGCGACCCGGGTCGAACCTGCGCCGAAGTTCTGGATGGCCGAGCCCGAGCACCACGACTACTATGCCGGCAACAGCGACCAGCCCTACTGCCAGTACGTGGTCGCGCCCAAGATCGCGAAGTTCCGCGAGCGCTTCGCCGCCCGCCGCCGCAACCCCAGCAGGTAGAATCCTCCCCCTCGACCAACCCCAGGAGAAACAGGCATGACCCAGACCACCACCACCGCCAGCGGCCTCGTCATCGAAGAGCTCGAGCTCGGCAGCGGCGACACCGCCGAACAAGGCAAGATGGTCGCGGTGCACTACACCGGCTGGCTGACCGACGGGCGCAAGTTCGACTCCAGCAAGGATCGCAACGACCCCTTCCACTTCCCGCTCGGCGCCGGCCACGTCATCCGCGGCTGGGACGAAGGCGTGCAGGGTATGCAGGTCGGCGGCCGGCGCAAGCTGACCATTCCGCCCGAGCTGGGCTACGGCACCCGCGGCGCCGGCGGCGTGATTCCGCCCAATGCCACCCTGGTGTTTGAAGTCGAGCTGCTGAAAGTGCTGTAAGCTCCGCCGCCCGCCCGGGCCTGCCCGGCGGGCGTGTTCAGCGGGTTGTGGCGACGATGTCCAGGATCGCTTCGCCGTAGGTTTCGCGCTTGCGGTCACCGATGCCGCTGATCCCGGCCAGTTCGCCCTGCGAGCGTGGCCGGGCGATCGCGATCTCGCGCAGGGTGGCGTCCTGGAACACGACGTAGGCGGGCACGTTGCGCTCCTTCGCGGTGGCCGCACGCCAGGCGCGCAGGCGGTCGAAGAGCGTGGTCGGAATGCCGCCCGGGATGTCCATCGGGGTCGCGGCGCGCCGGCGGCTGCGCGAACGGCTGCGTTCGCGCTCCAGGCGCAGGTGGAATCCGGCCTCGCCGCGCAGCAGCGGGCGGGCGGCGTCGGTCAGGCGCAGCGCGTTGTAGCGCTCGTGGTCGACGGCGACCAGCTCGCGCGCCACCAGCTGGCGGAACACCGTGCGCCAGCGCTTCTCGTCGAGTTCGCTGCCGATGCCGAAGGTGGTGATGGCCTGGTGGCCGCGCTCGATCACCTTGTCGGTCAGCTCGCCGCGCAGCACGTCGATCAGGTGGCCGGCGCCGTAGCGCTGGCCGGTGCGATAGACGCAGCTCAAGGCCTTGCGCGCGGCCTCGGTGGCATCCCAGGTCTGCGGCGGGGAGAGGCAGTTGTCGCAGTTGCCGCAGGGGGCGGAGTCCTCGCCGAAGTAGGCGAGCAGGTGCTGGCGGCGGCAGGTCGTCGCCTCGACCAGGCCGACCAGCACCTCGAGGCGGTTGCGCGCCAGGCGCTTGAACTCCTCGCTCGCCTCCGACTCGTCGATCATCCGCCGCTGCTGGACCACGTCCTGCGCCCCCCACGCCATCCACGCCTGCGCCGGCAGGCCGTCGCGCCCGGCACGGCCGGTTTCCTGGTAATAACCTTCGATCGAGCGCGGCAGGTCGAGATGGGCGACGAAGCGCACGTCGGGCTTGTCGATCCCCATGCCGAAGGCGATCGTCGCCACCATCACCAAGCCGTCCTCGCGCAGGAAGCGCGTCTGGTGCTCGGCGCGGATCTCCTGCGTCATGCCGGCGTGGTAGGGCAGGGCGTTGATGCCATGCTCGCGCAGCCAGGCCGCGGTTTCCTCGACCTTGCGCCGCGACAGGCAATAGACGATGCCGGCCTGTCCCGGACATTCCTCGCGGATGAAGGCGAGCAGCTGGCGGCGCGGGTCGTCCTTGTCGACGATCGTGTAGCGGATGTTGGGGCGGTCGAAGCTGGAGACGAAGCGGCGCGCGTGGGTGAGGTTCAGGCGCTGGGCGATTTCCTCGCGCGTCTGGCGGTCGGCGGTGGCGGTCAGGGCGATGCGCGGAATCGCCGGATAGCGCTCGGGCAGGATCGACAGCTGCAGGTACTCGGGGCGGAAGTCGTGCCCCCACTGCGACACGCAGTGCGCCTCGTCGATCGCGAACAGCGCCAGGCGGTGGGTATCGCGCAGATGGTCGAGCTGGTCGAGGAAGCGCGGCGTCATCAGGCGCTCGGGGGCGACGTAGAGCAGGTCGAGCTCGCCCATGTACGCCGCGCGCTCCACCGCGCGCGCGGTGTCGGCGTCCTGGCTGGAGTTGAGGAATGCGGCCTTCACTCCGGCTTCGACCAGCGCGCTGACCTGGTCCTGCATCAGCGCGATCAGCGGCGACACCACGATCGCCGTGCCGTCGCGCAGCAGCGCCGGAATCTGGTAGCACAGCGACTTGCCGCCGCCGGTGGGCATCAGCACCAGGGCGTCGCCGCCGGCGGCGACGTGTTCGACGATCGCCTGCTGCTCGCCGCGGAAGGCGGAATAGCCGAAAACGTGGGCGAGGACCTGCTGGGCGCGGCCGCCGTCGGCCGGCGGCGGCGGGGAGGGAGTGTCGGCAAACATGGGCCGCATTCTAGCGCTGTCCCGGCGCATCCCGGTCGCTCCCGCGCGCGCCGGAGTTCCCCGCCGCCGCAGGAAAGGTCATCCGCCTGGCCGGCGTCGCAGTGCCGCCGCCCCCTCTCAGCTGTCGGGGTGGCCGTTGCCGTCATCGACGGCGTTTGCTTCCGCGGCCTGCTGCGGGCTCAGGTCGCCGTCGAGCACCGCCAGCATGCGTGCGGCCTTGGCCACCTGCTCGGTGGCGCGCCGCTGCAGGCTGGCCAGGCGCAGCCAGTCCTGCATGGTGGCGATGTCGAGACGGGCGTGCGCGCCGTGCAGCAGCAGCGCTTCCTTGAGCGCCTGGTAGCGTGCTTCGACGTCCTCCAGCAGGACATCGACCGCGGCGGCGCTGAATTCACCGCGGCTCGCATCGGCGCTCATTGCGAGTGCCGCCACCGCCTGGCGGAAGGCGGTGACGGCCGCGTCGAGAGCGGCGCCGGGCGCGGCGCCCAGGGTCGCGCCCAGGCTGCCGGCCTGGCGCACCGCGGCGACCGCGTTTTCCTGGTACTGCAGGGTGCGCAGGCTGTGGGCGAGGGCTTCGACCAGCGCCGCCGGCAGGGTCGCGCTGCCGAGCTTGCCGATGTAGGCGGTGATCGCCGGGGCGAGGGTGTCCAGCGTCGATGCCTGGCGCTCGATCCAGGGCGCGTCGGGCGGAACCCGGGCCACCGCCGTCAGCGCGGTGGTGGCGAAGGACTGAGTGCGGCCCAGCTCCTGGCGCAGGGCATGGAGGGCGAGGTCGGGCACGGCCAGCGAAGGCGGGTCGAGGTGGCGGGGGCGGGCGATTTCCTCTTCCTGGCTGCGGAACCGGCGCGACAGGAAGCGCAGCATCGGCGCGGCCAGCACCACCATCAGCAGCACGCCGAGGAGGTTGAATGCGGTGTGGAACATCGCCACCGTCACCGCCGGCGTCGCCGGCTGCTCGAACCATGTGCGCAGCAGTCCGAGCAGACCGATCAGCAGCGGCAGCATCAGCAGCGCGACGCTGCCGGTGACGAGGTTGAACATGACGTGGGCGGCGGCCAGGCGGCGGGCGCTGGAGGTGGCGCCGATCGCCGACAGGATGGCGGTCGAGGTGGTGCCGATGTTGGTCCCGATCACCATCGCGCAGGCCGCCTCCACCGACATCAGCCCGCCCTGCGCGGCGGTGATGATGAGTGCGATGACCGCGCCCGAGGCCTGCATCAGCACCGTCAGCACGGCGCCGATGGCGACCAGGGTCAGCCAGCCCGCCACCCCCGGCAGCACGTAGTCCTGCAGGCTGATCGCCGCGCCGAAGCCGGAGAAGGCGTCCTTGAGCACATCGATGCCGAGGAACAGCACGCCGAAGCCGGACAGGGCCTGGCCCAGTGCGCGCGGGCGCACGCTGCGCGCGGCCAGCATCAGCACCGCGCCGACGCCGACGAAGGGCAGGGCGAAGGACTCGATCCTGAAGCTGAAGCCGAGCGCCGCCACCAGCCAGGCGTTCATCGTGGTGCCGACGTTGGAGCCGAAGATCACCCACATCGCGTTCTTCAGCGACAGCAGGCCGGTGTTGACGAAGCCGATGCTGGCGACCGTCACCGCGGTCGATGACTGCACCGCCGCGGTCATCAGCATGCCGGCGGCGAGGCCGCGCGCCGGGGTCGCGGTGCCGCGCTCGAGCAGGGCGGGGAGGGCGCGGCCGGCGGCGAGCTTGAGCCCTTCGGTGAGCATGTGCATGCCGATCAGGAACAGGCCGATGCCGCCGACGAGGGCGGCGGCGGCATCGAAGGCGTCGAAGGCGGCAAGGGGGAGGGCGGCGGGGTCCAGGGCAAGGCTCCGGTAGTGGCTTGCGCCAAGGGTAATCCGGCCGCGGCCGATTGTGGAGCGGGGCCGGGCGGATGCCGGAAAGATCGATTTTGCGATGCAGCAAACAAACCCATGGGAAAACCCCGAATGGCCCTGCCGAAGCCTTGCGATTCGAGGGGGCTAGCAGATCGTGCGCTGCACTATATTGACTTTTATCAAAAAACCGTGTTGCAGCGATGATTTTCGCTATGGCACCATCGTTGGCACCTGCCGAAAATGAAGCGGACTTGGGGGTGATGCCATGACATGTGCAGGCCGCACAGCAGGCTGGATCGCGATCGCGACCGCGACGCCGGCGCTCGCGCAGGATCTGCCCGCCCGCTACAACATCCCGGCGCCGGTCACCTCGATCGCTGCGCAGATCCACGACCTCCACACCCTGATGCTGGTGATCTGCCTGCTGATCTTCATCGGCGTGTTCGGCGTGATGTTCTGGGCGGTGTTCCGCCACCGCAAGTCGCGCGGCGCGGTGGCGGCGAATTTCCACGAGAACACCGCGGTCGAGATCGCGTGGACGATCGTTCCGGTGCTGATCCTGCTCGGCATGGCATGGCCGGCGACGAAGACCGTGATCGAGATGAAGGACACCTCCAACCCCGACCTCACGATCAAGGCCACCGGCTACCAGTGGAAGTGGGGCTACGACTATCTCCAGGGCGAGGGCGAAGGCATCCGCTTCCTCTCCAGCCTGGCTACGCCGCGCGCCCAGATCGAAGGCACCGCACCGAAGGGCGAAGCCTATCTGCTGGAAGTCGACAAACCGCTGGTGGTCCCGGTGGGCAAGAAGGTCCGCGTCCTGCTGACCGCCAACGACGTCATCCATTCGTGGTGGGTGCCGGCCTTCGGCGTCAAGCAGGACGCCATTCCCGGCTTCATCCGCGATACCTGGTTCCGCGCCGACCGGGAAGGCGTGTTCCGCGGCAACTGCGCCGAGCTGTGTGGGCGCGACCACGGTTTCATGCCGATCGAAGTGCACGTGGTGTCGGCCGAGCGCTACAGCGCCTGGGTGCAGGCGCAGCAGGCCGCGCCCGGCGCGCTGGCGGACGCGGCGCGGGCGCCGCGATGAGCCGTCCCCGCTTTGCTCCCGCTGCCATCCGACAGGAGGATTTCCGCATGGCCGCCGCCCCGCACGATCTGCTGCACGCCCCTCACACCGGCCCCAGCGGCCTGATGCGCTGGCTCACCACCACCAATCACAAGGACATCGGCACGATGTACCTGGTGTTCAGCTTCGTCATGTTCCTCTCCGGTGGGGTGATGGCGCTGACCATCCGCGCCGAGCTGTTCCAGCCCGGCCTGCAGGTGGTGCAGCCCGAGTTCTTCAACCAGCTCACCACCATGCACGGCCTGGTGATGGTGTTCGGCGCGATCATGCCGGCCTTCGTCGGCTTCGCCAACTGGATGATCCCGCTGATGATCGGCGCTTCCGACATGGCCTTCGCGCGGATGAACAACTGGAGCTTCTGGCTGCTGCCGCCGGCGGCGATCCTGCTGCTCGCGTCCTTCTTCGTCCCCGGCGGCGCGACCGCCGCGGGGTGGACGCTGTACGCGCCGTTGTCGGTGCAGATGGGGATGGGGATGGACCTGGCGATCTTCGCCCTCCACCTCCTGGGGGTGAGCTCGATCATGGGCGCGATCAACATCGTCGTCACCGTGCTCAACATGCGCGCCCCCGGGATGAGCCTGATGAAGATGCCGCTGTTCTGCTGGACGTGGCTCATCACCGCCTACCTGCTGATCGCGGTGATGCCGGTGCTGGCCGGGGCGGTGACCATGATCCTGGCCGACCGCCACTTCGGCACCCACTTCTTCAACGCCGCCGGCGGCGGCGATCCGGTGATGTACCAGCACATCTTCTGGTTCTTCGGCCACCCCGAGGTGTACATCATGATCCTGCCGGCGTTCGGCATCATCAGCCAGATCATTCCCGCCTTCGCCCGCAAGCCGCTGTTCGGCTACGCCTCGATGGTGTACGCGACCGCCTCGATCGCGATCCTGTCGTTCGCGGTGTGGGCCCACCACATGTTCGCCACCGGCATGCCCGCCGCCGGCCAGCTGTTCTTCATGTACGCGACGATGCTGATCGCGGTGCCCACCGGAGTGAAGGTGTTCAACTGGGTGGCGACGATGTGGCGCGGGGCGATGAGCTTCGAGGCGCCGATGCTGTTCGCCACCGGTTTCATCTTCGTGTTCACGATCGGCGGCTTCACCGGGCTGATCTGCGCCATCGCGCCGATCGACATCCAGATCCAGGACACCTACTACGTCGTCGCCCACTTCCACTACGTGCTCGTCGCCGGCAGCCTGTTCGCGCTTTTCGCCGGGGCCTATTACTGGCTGCCGAAATGGACCGGCCACATGCCGAGCGAGGCGCTGGGCAAGCTGCACTTCTGGTGCTCGATCGTGTTCTTCAACATCACCTTCTTCCCGATGCACTTCCTCGGCCTCGCCGGCATGCCGCGGCGCATTCCCGACTACGCGCTGCAGTTCGCCGACTTCAACGCGCTGGCCAGCGTCGGCGCCTTCGGCTTCGGCCTGTCGCAGCTGATCTTCCTCATCGTCGTGATCCGGTGCATTCGCGGCGGCGAGCGTGCCCCCGCCCGCGCCTGGGATGGTGCCGAAGGCCTGGAATGGACCGTGCCCTCGCCCGCCCCCCACCACACCTTCGAGGATGCGCCGCTCGTGCGCTGAATATCATGCACCCCAGCGACCGTGACCGCAGGACTGCCAACCGCCGCACCGGGCTGATGCTCGCCGCGGTGGCCGCCGCCTTCTTCGTCTTCGTCATCCTCAAGTACCAGGTCTTCGGCCGATGAACGCCCCTGTCCGCGACCGCCGCGCTGCCGACAACCGCCGCCTGCTGCTGCGCCTGGTGGTGTCGGCGGCGGTGATGTTCGGCTTCGGTTTCCTGCTCGTGCCGTTCTACGAGCAGATCTGCGAAGTCACCGGGATCAACAACTTCCTCCGCCCCGAGGCCGAGCAGGGCGCGCGCGCGGCGGCGCGCCTGGCCGGCCCTGCGGCGGGAAATTCCCAGGTCGATCGCAGCCGCCGCATCCTCGTCCAGTTCGACGCCAACCTCCACGACCTGCCATGGCGCTTCCAGCCGCGGCAGCGCTCGATCGAGGTTCATCCGGGCGAGCTCGTGCACGTCGATTACGAAGTGTCGAACCCCGGCGCGGTGGCGGTCACCGGCCAGGCTGTGCCGAGCTACGGCCCGCAGCGGGCGGCGCGCTACTTCAACAAGATGGACTGCTTTTGCTTCACCCAGCAGACCCTGGCGCCGGGCGAAGTGCGGACCATGCCGGTGGTGTTCGTCGTCGATCCGGCGCTGCCCGACGAGATCAGGGTCATCACCCTGTCCTACACCTTCTTCATGCTCCAGGGGCGCAGCACTTCCGCTGCGGTGAACGGGCCGGGGGGAGGGGCGACATGAGCGGCGGGGACGGGCCGCCGCCGCACCGCGCCGGGTTCTGGGCAACGCTGCGCGCGGTGCTGTGGTCCTTCGCCGGGATCCGCAAGGGCCGCGCCTGGCACGAGGACGCGGCGCGGCTCGACCCCAGGGCGGTGGTGGTGGCCGGCGTGCTCGCCGGGCTGGCCTTCGTCCTCGGCCTGGTGGCGATCGTGCAGTGGGTGCTCGCGCGCGCCGGGGCCGCCTAGCCAGCCGGGGGCGGACAGGGGTGCGGGGCCGACAGGGAAACGGGGAACGCAATGGAGAGCAGACCATGAGCCAGGCTTCCAGAATGCATTCGGCGGAGCGTTATTTCGTCCCCGCGCCGTCGATCTACCCGATCATCGGCGCCGTCGCGCTGCTGCTGTTCGGCGCCGGTGCGGCGCTGTGGCTGAACCGGGCGCCGTCCGGGCCGTGGCTGTTCTTCGGCGGCGTTGCGGTTCTCGCTTACATGCTGTTCGGCTGGTTCGGGCAGGTCGTGCATGAATCCGAGTCCGGCCTCTACGGGCGGCGGGTGGTGCGCTCCTTCCGCTGGTCGATGGGCTGGTTCATCTTCTCCGAAGTGATGTTCTTCGCCGCCTTCTTCGGCGCCCTGTTCTACGCCCGCGTGCTCGCCGTGCCCTGGCTCGCCGCGGGCGCCAACGAGGCCCTGCTGTGGCCCGGCTTCACCGGTGCCTGGCCCACCGCCGGGCCGTATACGCCGAGCGGCGCCGACCCCTTCACGCCGATGGGGGCCTGGGGCATCCCGGCGCTCAACACCCTGATCCTGCTCAGCTCGGGCGCCACCCTGACGTGGGCGCACCATGGCCTGTTGCAGGCGCGGCGCGGCCAGCTCAAGCTCGGGCTGGCGCTGACCATCGCCCTCGGCCTGCTGTTCATCGGCCTCCAGGCCTACGAATACGGCCACGCCTGGAGCGAGCTCGGGCTGCGGCTCAACAGCGGCATCTACGGTGCCACCTTCTACCTGCTCACCGGCTTTCACGGACTGCACGTGACGGTCGGCGCGCTGATGTTGATCGTGATGCTGTTGCGCGCGTTCGCCGGACACTTCAGTCCCGAGCACCACTTCGGCTTCGAGGCCGCGGCCTGGTACTGGCATTTCGTCGACGGCGTGTGGCTGATCCTGTTCGTCGTCGTGTATTGGCTGTGAGCGGATCGTGATCGGGCAGGGGGGCACATCGATGTCGACGCCAGGCGCCAGCGGACTGCCGCCCGGGTGCACGCCAGGCGGCAAGGCTCCCGGAAGGAGGAAGGCTTCAGGAGAGAAGACCGCAGGAGGGGGCGGGGCGGGGCGGGCCTGGCTGCGCGACGGCCTCGCCCTGCTGGCGGGCGTGGCGATGGTCACGCTCACCGTCGCACTCGGCAACTGGCAGCTGCGGCGCGCGCAGGACAAAACCGAACTGCAGGCCGCGCTCGATGCCGTCGCGCAGGGGCCGGCCCGGAGCGCCCCGGCCGACGCGGCGCTCGCCGCCGCTCCCGGCGCCCCCGGTCTGCGCCCCGGGCAGCCCCTGCGGCTGGAAGGGGAGTGGCTGGCGGCGGCCACCGTGTTCCTCGACAACCGCACCCACCGGGGCCGCGCCGGCTATCACGTGCTGACGCCGCTGCGCCTGGCCGACGGCTCGGGTGTGGTGTTGGTCGATCGCGGCTGGGTGGCGGCCGGAACCGACCGCGGCGAACTGCCCGAAGTGCCGGCCGCGGCCGGGCGCGTGGCGCTCGAAGGGCGCCTGCACCTGCCCGAGGCTTCGCCCTTCACCCTGGCGCGGGGCGGGCCGGACGTGGATGGGCGGCGGTGGCAGGTGCTCGACCCGGCGCGACTCGGCGTGCAGCCGGGAATCAGCCTCGCGCCGTGCGCCGGCGCCCGTGCCGGAGCGGACGGCCCGGGCTGCATCGCGCCGTGGATCGTGCAGCAGACGTCGGCTGCGGCCGACGGCCTGGCGCGCGCCTGGCTGCCGCCCGCGGCCGGCGTCGAGCGCCATCGCGGCTACGCCTTCCAGTGGTATGCCCTGGCGGCGCTCGCCGCCGTGCTGACCGCCGGCCATGCCCGGCGCCTGATCTTGCGGAGACGCCATGACCAGCCCGACCTTCGCCGCGCCGGACGCTGAACCGGCGCCCCCGCTGCCGCCCGCGGTGCGCCGCCGGGCGCGCCGCACGCTGCTGCTGCTCGCCGTGGTCTGCGTGCTGCCGGTGCTGGCGTCCTACCTGATGTTCTACCTGTGGCCGCCGCAGGGACGGGTGAACCACGGCACCCTGCTCGCGCCCGTACCCTTGCCCGCCACCGTCCTCGACGGCGCCGGCGGGCAGCCGGCGCTGGCGCGGGCCGAACTGGAAGGGCGGTGGACGCTGCTCATCACCGCCCCTGCGGCCTGCGACGCTGCCTGCGCCCGCGCGCTCTACGTGTCGCGCCAGGCGCACCTCGCCCAGGCCAGGGAGATGGCGCGCGTCGGCCGGGTGTGGCTGATCACCGACGGCGGCGAGCCCGCGGCCGAACACCTTTCCAGCGCCCCCGCCGGTGCCCCGTCCGCCCATCCGCCTGGCGGCGGGCTGCGCCTCGCCCGGGCCGATGCCGCCTGGCTGGAGGTGCTGGCACCGGCGGCGCCGGGCACGATCTATCTGGTCGATCCACTGGGGCAGCGGATGATGCGTTTCGACGACGCTCCCGGACGCACCGCTGCGGCGCAGGCGCTGAGCCGCGACCTGCAGCGCCTGCTCAAGTATTCCGGCCTCGGGCGCACGCCCCCGGGGGCGCGGCCGTGAGCGCCCGCTCCGCCTCCCTTCGCTCGCCGCCGCCAGCAGGCGCCGCACCCGGGGCGCGTACGGCGCCTGCTGGCGGCGCCCTGGCGCTGTATCGTGGGCTGCTGCTCGCGGCGCTGGCGCTGACCTTGGTCGTCGTCGTCTTCGGCGCCTACGTGCGCCTGGCCGATGCCGGCCTCGGCTGCCCGGACTGGCCGGGCTGTTACGGCACCCCTAGTCCGGCGCACGCCGCGGATGCGATCCGCGACGCCCAGGCTGCCGCACCCGACGGCCCGGTGAGCCTGCCCAAGGCGTGGAAGGAGATGATCCACCGCTACCTCGCCGCCAGCCTCGGCCTGCTGATCGTCGCCGTCGCCGCGCTCGCCTGGCGTCTGCGCGCCAGCCCGCGCGCCGCGCCCGGGCTGGCCTTCGGCCTGCTCGGTGTGGTGCTGTTCCAGGGCCTGCTGGGCAAATGGACGGTGACCCTGCTGCTCAAGCCGGCGATCGTCACCGCCCACCTGCTCGGCGGGCTGACGACGCTGGCGCTGCTGGGCTGGCTGACGCTGCGCGCCTGCGCTGCGCTGTGGATCGGCACCGTTGCGCCCGCGGGGGTACGCCCGCCCCGCGCCGGGGCGCTGGAGCGGATCGAGCGGCTGCGTACCGGGGCCCGCCTCGCCTTCGTCCTGCTCGTCCTCCAGATCGCCCTCGGGGGCTGGACCAGCACCAACTACGCTGCTCTTGCGTGCCCTGATTTTCCCACCTGCCACGGCAGCTTCGCGCCCGCGGCGGACTACGCCAATGCCTTTCATGTCGTCCGCGAGCTGGGGATGACGGCCGAGGGCGAGCTGCTGTCGAACGCCGCGCTCACCGCCATCCACTGGTCGCACCGCCTCGGCGCGCTCGTCGCCGGCGGCGCGCTCGCCGTGCTCGGCATGGCGCTGTGCCGGCGCCGCGCCACCGTCGATCTGGGCGCGGCGCTGCTCGCCGTGCTCGCGCTCCAGCTCGGTCTGGGCATCGCCAACGTGCTGCTGTCGCTGCCGCTGGCGTTGGCCGCCGCGCACAACGCCGGCGCGGCGCTGCTGCTCGGGGTGATGGTGTGGATCGTGTTCCGCCTCGGCGCGCCGCGCCCGCTGCCGGTCGCCGGGGCACGGGATGGGGCCGCCGCGCTGCACACGATCGAGGAGGAAAGAGGATGAAAACGTTCGCCCTGGACGCTGCCCGCGCCAGCCGCCTGCGCGCCTTCTACGCCCTGACCAAGCCACGGGTGAATACCCTGATCGTGTTCTGCGCGGTGATCGGCATGTTCCTCGCCGTGCCCGTGGGCCTGCCCGATGCGCTCACCGTATTCGCCGCCACCGTGGGTATCGCCTGCGTCGCCGGGGCGGCGGCGGCGATGAACTGCCTGCTCGAACAGCAGCTCGACGCCCGCATGACGCGCACCCGCGCCCGTCCGCTGCCGCGCGGCGAACTGGCGCCGGCCGAAGCGCTGGCCTTTGCCGGCGTGCTCGGCGGCTGCGGCCTGACGGTGCTGCACCAGGCGGTCAATCCGCTGACGATGTGGCTGACGCTCGCCACTTTCGTCGGCTACGCGGTGGTGTATACGGCGTTCCTGAAGCCGCGCACCCCCCAGAACATCGTCATCGGCGGGGCATCGGGGGCGATGCCGCCGGTGCTCGGCTGGGCGGCGGTGGCGGGGGAAGTCCCGGCCGACGCCTTGCTGCTGTTCCTGATCATCTTCGCGTGGACCCCGCCGCACTTCTGGGCGCTGGCGCTGTACCGCAGCGCCGACTACGCCCGCGCCGGTCTGCCGATGCTGCCGGTGACCCACGGTCCGGCGTTCACCCGGCTGTCGGTGCTGCTGTACACGCTGATCCTGTTCGGCGTCACCCTGCTGCCGTTCGCCACCCGGATGAGCGGCGCGCTCTACCTCGGGGTGGCGCTGGCGCTGGGGGCGGAGTTCATCCGCCGCGCCTGGCAGCTGTACCGCAGCTACAGTGACGCGCGGGCGCGGCGCACCTTCCGCTTCTCGATCACCTACCTGTTCGGGCTGTTCGCCGCGCTGCTGGCCGACCACTACCTGCGGTGGTGAGTGCGCGTGCGAGGGGGGCATGGCAGGGGCGGTACGGCAGGGGGGGCGCGGCAGGGGCTGGCACCGCTGGGCGGGCAGGGCAAGGGCTGCGGCACGGTGTCGCACCGGGTTCCGGCGCGGGCGGCAAAGGGCTACCATCGAACGATTGCCGAATCGCGATAGCACAGGTCCTGCCATGGGTTTCAGCTCCACCCCCTCCACCCCCTCCACCCCCTCCACCCCCTCCACCCTCTATCCGCGCCTTCTGCGCCGGTTGCGCGCGGCTGCGCTCGGGCTGCTCGCGCTCGGCGTGCTCGCCGCCTGCGCGCCGCCCGAACCGGTGTTCCGCAGCACCGACATCAGCGGCGCCGACTACGGCAAGGGCTTCACCCTCACCGATCACCACGGCCAGGTGCGCAGCCTGGCCGATTTCCGCGGCAAGGTCGTGACCCTGTTCTTCGGCTATACCCAGTGCCCGGATGTCTGCCCCACCGCGCTGTCGGGGATGAGCGAGGTTATCGGCCGCCTCGGCGCCGACGGCGAGCGCGTGCAGGTGGTGTTCGTCACCGTCGACCCCGAGCGCGACACCCCCGCGCTGCTCGCCGAATACGTGCCGCTGTTCGATCCGCGCTTTCTCGGCCTCACCGGCAGCGCCGAGGAAATCGCCGCGGTGGCGAAGGAATTCCGTGTGTTCTACCGCAAGAGCGGCGATCTCGAAGGTCATTACACCGTCGACCACAGCGCCGGCACCTACGTCTTCGACCCCCAGGGCCGACTGCGCCTGTACCTGCGCCATGGCGAAACCGCGGACGTGGTGGTCGCCGACATCCAGGCACTGCTCGACGGCAAGTAGGCGCCGGAGCGGGCGCCGGCTTTCGGCCTTCGAGACTGCGCGGGAAGCGCGCTGGGTTACGCCACCGCGGCGAGCATGCCGCGCATCTTCTGCATCGCCTTGGCTTCGATCTGGCGGATGCGCTCGGCCGAGACGCCGTATTCGGCCGCCAGCTCATGCAAGGTGGCGCTGCGGTCTTCGGTGAGCCAGCGGCGCTGGACGATGGCGCGGCTGCGTTCGTCGAGCCCGGCGAGCGCGCTCTTCAGGCCGCGGTCCTGCAGGTAGGCGAGCTGGGCCTGCTCCAGCACTTCGGACGGTTCAGCGTGGGGGTCGGGCAGGTAGGCGATGGGGGCAAAGCGCTCGTCCTCGTCGTCGCTGCCGGCATCGAGCGGGATGTCGCGCCCGCCGAGGCGGGTTTCCATCTCCACTACTTCTTCGGGCTTGACCCCGAGCTGGGTGGCGATGGCGTCGACTTCGCCGGGGTTCAGCGTGGTGCTGTCGCGCTTCAGGCTGCGCAGGTTGAAGAACAGCTTGCGCTGGGCCTTGGTGGTGGCGATCTTCACCAGGCGCCAGTTCTTCAGGATGTACTCGTGGATCTCGGCCTTGATCCAGTGGATCGCGAACGACACCAGGCGCACGCCGCGCGCCGGGTCGAAGCGCTTGACTGCCTTCATCAGGCCGACGTTGCCTTCCTGGATCAGGTCGGCGTGGGGCAGGCCGTACCCCAGGTAGCCGCGGGCGATGGCCACGACCACGCGCAGGTGCGACATCACCAGCTGGCGTGCGGCTTCCACATCGGCTTCTTCGCGCAAGCGTGTCGCCAGCTCCACTTCCTGCTGCTCGCTGAGCATCGGCATCCGGTTTACGGTCTGGATGTACTGGTCCAGACTGCCGGCGGCGGGAACGGGAAACATCAGGGCTTGGGACATGGGCTTGATTCCTCCTTTCGGGCAAATATTAGCACTCGCGGCGTGGGAGTGCTAAGAAGGGGATGAGTTCCGGGGGAGACGTAGCGCGTCACCGCTTACCCGGGTGTTCTGTTGCACGCCTGCAACAAGAATCCCCGGAATGTGGCGTTTCGGTGCGCTCGGGCTTGCAAGGGCGGCGGGCGGTTTGCAGAATCGTTGCAACTTCTCGCCAGAGAGGTGAGTAGGGCCGAGGCGAACGCCTGGGTCTCAACTTCAATTTGAGGAGAAACACATGCAGAAGAAACTGATCGCGCTGGCCGTCGCCGGCCTGATTTCGGCCCCGGTCTTCGCGCAGTCGAACGTCACCGTCTATGGTATCGCCGACGTTTACTATGGCTTCGGCAAGTACGACGACAACAAATTCAACGGCATTGAGAGCGGCGGCATCGCCGGCTCGCGCCTCGGCTTCAAGGGCAGCGAAGACCTCGGCAATGGCCTGAAGGCACTGTTCACCCTCGAATACAGCATCGACCTCGACAAGAACGAAGGCGTTGGCACCGCCGGCGGCCTGCGTGCGCGCCAGCAGTTCGTCGGTCTGCAGGGCGGCTTCGGCTTCGTCGGCGCCGGCCGTCAGTACGCCCCGGGCTACTTCTACGTCGCCAAGTACGATACCTCGGCGATCGTCCCGCTCAGCCCCTACCACAAGTTTGTCGGCGCCAACGGCTCCAACATCCAGGCCGGCAGCGCGTCCCGCATCAACAACTCGATCAACTACATCTCGCCGGACTTCGGCGGCCTGACCGTGAACGCCATCTACGGCTTCAACGAAGTCAACCAGGACGAAAACCGCACCGCCGGCGACCTCGCCCAGATCGGCGCCCAGTACAACAACGGCCCGCTCTCCGTTGGCCTGATCTACAGCCAGGTCAAGCAGGATGCCAGCGCGGTCACCGCCGGTACTTACGCGATCGCCGGCTCCGACGAAACCAAGAAGGAATGGTTCGTCGGTGCGTCCTACGACTTCAAGGTCGTCAAGGTCACCGGTATGTACAACAGCGTCGACGACGCCAGGGTTGATGGCGACACCAACGACGTCTGGGCGCTCGGCGCCATCGTCCCGGTCAGCGCCGCCGGCTCGGTCCGCCTGAGCTACGCCGCTGCCGACAACGACACCGACGACACCGATGCCGACGGCTGGACGGTGTATTACTTCCACAGCCTGTCGAAGCGCACCACGCTGTACACCGGCTACGCCCGCATCAGCAACGACGACGCGACCTCGCACAGCCTCCTCGCCAGCACCGCGGGCCAGGGCGCCGACGAGAACGCCAGCAGCTTCGTGGTCGGTGTGAACCACACCTTCTGATCTGTCTTTCCGACAGCTTGGAAAATCAAAACGGGCCTTCGGGCCCGTTTTGTCGTCTACGGCGGCGGAAACCGAAGGGCGCTATTTCCAGGTGGGGTCCCGATTCAGATGGGTACTCTGCGTTCGCCAGTCTTCTTACTTGATGATATTTCAAGTAGTACTATCATTTTATGAATGCCGCCACCAAGCTACTTGAAGCCATGCGCAACAACCCGCGCGATTGGCGGATCGAGCAACTTCAGACGGTTGCACGGCAGTTGGGCATGGCGGTCCGGTGCGAGGGTGGCAGTCACCATGTCTTCTCGCATGAGGCGGTGACGGAAATGC
Organism: Thauera aromatica; assembly: GCF_023093595.1. GTDB lineage: Bacteria > Pseudomonadota > Gammaproteobacteria > Burkholderiales > Rhodocyclaceae > Thauera > Thauera aromatica_A. The sequence goes on along the minus strand of NZ_JALLIK010000110.1, from coordinate 175,713 downwards.
TGAGCGTCCCGGCACACCGACCGATCAAGCCGGTATATGTGCGCCGCTTCGTGGCGCTGGTTGATAAAGTGAAGGAGTCGCAAGCATGAGCGAAGTCGAGAGCATTCCCCGCGTCGTTCCGCCCTGGCCGTTCGAGGCTTACGCGCACATCATCAGTCCGATTGCCGCGGAGGACGGCGGCGGCTACCTGATTACTTTTCCCGATCTTCCCGGCTGCATGTCCGATGGCGAAACCGAGGCCGAGGCGGTCGAACATGGGCGCGATGCGTTCATTGCCGTGGTTTCCGCACTTGCCGACATGGGGCGCGACATTCCCGCACCGTCATTCAGCCCGGACGATGCGGCCGCGCCGGGCGCGTCCGGCAAGTTCGTCGCTCGTGTGCCGAAATCCATCCACGCCAAGCTCACCACACGCGCCAGGGCCGAAGGCGTGTCGCTCAATACGCTGGTGCTGACGCTGATCGCAGAAGGACTGGGAAGGCGCGAAAGCCGTGCCTGATTCAGGCGGGTGGGATTACGAGGACACGACTTTCCCCTGCCGTCCCTCCCCCCCGAAAAAAACGGGCGCCCAGGCGCCCGTTCGAAGTGGCCGCGGCCGGGCTCAGAAGGTGTGGCGCAGGCCGACGACGAAGTTGTCGCTGTCTTCGCCGAAGACATCGGCGCCGTCGATCTTGTTGCTGGCGAGGTTGGTCTGCTTGGTCAGGCTGCCGTTGTCGTTGCGCAGGAAGCCGGTGTACAGCGTGGTGCGCTTGGACATCGGGTAGGTGTAGGCGAGCACCCAGGACTTGACGTCGTAGTCGCTGCCCTGGTCGGCGTCGAGCTTGCCCCAGGCGACATGGACCTTGCCGCTGCCGGCGGGGACGACGGCGCCGAGCTGGACGATCTTGTCGGTGTCGCCCGCCTTGCCGATGGCGTCCTTGACCTGCTGGTAGGAGCCGAGCACTTTCAGCGCGCCGAAATCGTAGGCGGCGCCGAGCATCCATTCCTTCTGGTCATCGCGCTCGTCGCCGCCTTCGATCTGCTGGAAGGTCAGGCCGGCGGCGAGGGGGCCGTTCTTGTATTCGAGACCGAGGCCGAGCTTGTCGTTGCGGCGGCGGTCGTCGTCCTGGTTGGTCTCGTTGAAGCCGTAGATCGCATTGACGCTGAAGCCGCCGAAGTCGGGCGACTTGTAGTTGATCGCGTTGTCGAAGCGCGAGCCGCTGCCGGCGTCGATCGTCGCCCCGGCCGCCTTGGCGAGCTGGATCTGCGGGCTGAGCGCGCTCGAGCCGGCGGTGGCGTCGTACTTGTTCACGAAATAGCCGGGAGCGTACTGGCGGCCGAGGCCGAGAAAGCCGAAGCCGCCCTGCAGGGCGACGAACTGCTGACGTGCACCGCCGGTGCCGACGCCTTCGTTCTTGTCCAGGCTCAGGGTGTATTCGAGGGTGAACAGCGCCTTCAGGCCGTTGCCGAGGTCTTCGCTGCCCTTGAAGCCGAGGCGCGAACCCGACAGGCCGCCGCTATTGACCCCGGTGAATTTGTTGTCGTCGTACTTGGCGTAGCCGAAGTAAGTGTCGGCGACGCCATACACGGTGACATTGGACTGCGCCAGCAGCGGCGTGGACACGGCGCCCGCGAGCGCCAGGGTGATGAGCTTGGCCTTCATGGTTTCTCCTTGACCGGATGAAAGGAATGAAATCAGGAAGGGCAGTTTCGCAACACGGTGTTACATGGGTGCTACAGCCGGGGCCGGCCTTGCTCAGGGTTTGAAAAAGCGCGTTTCCAGCTCTTCCAGCCCGAGCGTGGCGAGCAGCTCGGCGAGCCGTTCGGCGGCGCGGCGGCCGGGCTGGTCGTGGCGGCGGGCGATGATCAGCTCGTTCTTCATCGAATGCTCCCAGCCCACCAGCTCGGTGACGCTGACCTGGTAGCCGTGCGCTTCGAGCTGCAGGCAGCGCAGCACGTTGGTGAGGTGGCTGCCGAACTCGCGGGTGTGCAGCGGGTGGCGCCACAGCTCGGCGAGGCTGTGCCTGAGTGCCTGCGCTTTGTGCTTGCGCAGCACGGCGGCGACTTCGGCCTGGCAGCACGGCACCAGGACGATGAAGCGGGCCTGTTTTTCGAGGGCGAAACGGATTGCGTCGTCGGTGGCGGTGTCGCAGGCGTGGAGCGCGGTGACGAGGTCGATGCGCGCGGGCAGGCGCGCCGACGTGATCGAGTCGGCCACGCTCAGGTTGTGAAAGCGCATCCCGGCGGAAAAGCCGAGCTTGTCGGCGAGCCGGCGCGAGCTCATCACCAGCTCGTCGCGGGTCTCGATGCCGTGGATGCGTCCGGCGGGCGCGTGCTGCCTGAAGAACAGGTCGTAGAGGATGAAGCCGAGGTAGGACTTTCCCGCGCCGTGGTCGACGAGCTCGATCTCGGGGCGGGCGGCGAGCGCCTCGGCGAGCAGCGGCTCGATGAACTGGTAGAGGTGATAGACCTGCTTGAGCTTGCGTCGGCTGTCCTGGTTGAGCTTGCCGTCGCGGGTCAGGATGTGGAGCTGTTTGAGCAGTTCGATCGACTGCCCGGGGCGGATTTCGGAATGGGCGGCGGGCGGGGCGGTGGGCGCGGTGGTCATGGGCGGGTGCTGGAGCTTGTGCGGAAAGAGTGGAGTGGCGCGGACTGTACTCCCGGGTGGGGGGCGGGACCAAGCCCGATCCGGCGGCGCGGCTCGGGAACGCGCCCGGCGGGGCGCCTCACTCCCAGCGTGACTCGTCTTCCGCGCGCAGGAAGCGCACGCTGCGGCCGTCGCCGAGGAGTTCGCGGATGCGCCACGGCGCGCCGTCGGCATCGAGTTCGACGAGGCCGATGCCGCTGCCGTTGAGCAGCCGGCGCCCGGGGGCGGCACCTTCCGGAGTGCGCGGGATCACCCGCATCCGGCGCCGGCGGGTGAGCCAGTTCAGTGGCGAGCGCGGCGAATACAGCCAGCGGTTGGCGCGGTCGAGCACGGCGAGCAGGCGCGGGGGGAATTCGTTGCGCACTCCGCTGCTGCAGATCTGCCAGATGTCCGGTCCGCGCACCCGGCCGCGGAGCTCGACGTCATAGACGAAGGAGTAATGGACGTCGCCGGAGAGGACGACGAAGTGCTGCGGCGTCTTGCGGTGGCGGAAGATGTTGAGGATCGCCTGGGCCGCGCCGCGGTGCGCCATCCAGTTTTCCGCATCGACCAGTAGCGGGTGGCCGAGCCAGGTGAACAGGCGCTGGATCACTTCGATCAGCTTGACGCCGAAGATCGGTGCCGGCGATACCAGCAGCACCGCGGGGTGGCCGCGCAGGGTGTGCTGGAGGTCGGTCAGCGCCTCCCAGTCCAGCAGCCCGGAGGGGCGGCGGGCGGCGAGCTCGGAGCGCCAGCGGTGGGTGCGGGTGTCGATCACCACCAGCGGTGGCGTGGTCGGCCATGCGTAGTGCCAGGCATCGAAGGCCTGCAGCCGCTCGAGGCAGGCGTCGTGGGCCGCGCTGCCCGGCGCGGCCAGCGCGCCGGCGAGGGCGTCGAGCAGCGCCGGGGGGAAGGCTTCGGGGCAGTTGCCCCAGCCTTGGTTGATCAGGTAGGCGGCGAGCGCGTTGCCCAGCACACGGCGCGAGAAGGCGTGGCCGTAGGCGGTTTCCTCCCACTCGCGGCTCAGGTTCCAGTCGTCGGTGATGTCGTGGTCGTCGAAGATCATCGCCACCGGCAGGTGGGCGAATACCCGGCGCACCGCCGGCAGCTCGGCGACGAAGGCTTCGAGTGCGCGCTGCTCCTGCGCGAACAGCGCACGTTCGCGGGCATCGAGCGTGGGCGGCGGGTCGATCTCCAGTCCCTGCCAGGGAACGGGCGACCACACCAGCAGGTACATCGCCAGCACTTCGGCGAGGGTGATCAGGTGGTTGTGCGCGTTCGCGGTGGTGAATACCGGTTTTTCCGCGCCGCCGAACAGGATGTCGACCAGCGCGCGGTGGTGGGGCAGGCGCGGCAGCAGGGCTTCGCGCCGGTAGTAGCCGGCCGGGTGCGCATACAGCGCGCCGGGTTCGGCGAGGGCGGGATCGTCGGTGCCGGGGAGGGCTTCGGCGGGCAGGCCGAGGGCGGCAATCAGGCGGTGGATCGCGCGCAGCATGGGGCCGGCGACGTCGTCGGCGTAGATCTGGTCGCCGGTCATGACCAGCGCCGAGGGCCAGGCGGGGAGCGCGTCGCCGTCCGCGTCGGCGCCGTGGCCCGGAGGCGCGGCGGGTGCGGTGTGGCCGCTACCGGCAGCGTCCTCGTCGGTGCCGCCTGTGGCGGTGCCGGGGCGGTCCGTGCCGGCGGCGATGCAGCGCGCGAGCAGGCGGTCGGCGGCGGCCAGGCCATCGCCGCCGAGGTGGTGCGGCCTGCGGCAGGAGCCGTGGAGCAGGGCGTGCACCGTGGGCATCAGGACGAAGCCGGGCGAGCTTTTGCCCGGATAGCACAGGTCCGGCGCCCAGTCCTGCCAGCCCTGCCAGACCGGCTCGTCGCCGTCGAGGGGCTGCAGCGCCAGGTCGTAGCCGATCCAGCAGCCGGTGGGCAGCGCGGGATCGAGCGCCAGCTCGAGCAGCAGGTAATGCAGCCGGGCACCGGCGGCGAGATGGCGGCAGCCGGCCTCGCCCGGCGCGAGGGTGTGGCGGCGTGGGGTGCCGTCGCCGGCGTCCAGGCTCAGGCGGACCCGCGCCGGGGTGCGCAGGGCGAGCCAGATCGTCAGTCGCGCGGGCGTGAGCCGGCGCAGGATCGGGCCGGCGAGGACGAGGGGCGCGGCGGGGGCGGACGACGGGACGCTGGGGGAGGTCGGCATGGGGCGGGGCGGCAGGGACCGGGCTGCGGGACGGGGGGCTCGAAGGGGCCGGAAGGGTGAAGAATGCCGCCTCGCGCCCGCCCCGCAGAGGGTGGCTTGCGGCAGGGCGGATGTGCGCAAGGGTGGGGCGATTATCGCCCAGTTCGAACCGCGGCTGTGCCACCGGAGCCGGGACGCCGCCGCCGTTTTGCCATCTCCCTGTGCAGGGGCGCGGGCCGCCGCGGTTTCGATGCGTGCGCGGGGGGCCTGTACCCGGCCGGCGCCCCGGGGGAACCCGTATGCGCCGTTTCGATGCGCGCGCGCGGGGCGCATTTGCGGCACAATCTCCTTTACCTGTCCGCCCGGGAGTCCGCAATCATGATGCTCGATCCCCTCTTGCTGCTGCTGCACGTCGCCGGTGTCGTGGTCTGGGTCGGCGGCATGTTCTTCGCCTACATGTGCCTGCGCCCGGAAGCGGCCAGCCAGCTTGAGCCGCCGCCGCGGCTGCGCCTGTGGCGGGGCGTGCTGGCGCGCTTTTTCACCTGGGTGTGGGTGGCGGTGGCGGCGGTGCTCGGCAGCGGTCTGCTGCTGATCGGGCGCGCCGGCTTCGCCGCGGCGCCGCTCAACCAGCACCTGATGCTGCTGCTCGGGCTGGCGATGATGGCGATCTTCGTGTACGTGGTGTTCGTGCCCTATGCCGCTCTCGCCAGAGGAGTGGAGGCCGCGGACTGGAAAGGCGCCGGCGCCGCGCTCGGGCGCATCCGCCAGCTGGTGGGGACGAACCTCGTCCTCGGCCTGCTGACGATCGCGCTCGCGACCGCGGGGCAGCTGTTCGGCTGACGCCGGCCGGCAGCCCGGTGGGGTGTGCCCGCCGTGACGCCTCGCCCCGCCCCGTGGCGGCGGGCGCGTGGCGTGCGGCGATGGTCGCGACGAGGAGAAAATTCACATGATCAAGGCCATCGTCAGCGGCCATAGCCGCGGCCTCGGTGCCGCCCTTGCCGACGAGCTGCTCGCACGCGGGATTGCGGTGCTGGGGCTCGCGCGCCATACCAACCCGGTGCTGGCGGCACGCCACCCCGGCCTGCTGCAGGAGGCAGTGCTCGATCTCGCCGATCCTGCTGCGCTTGCCGCGTGGCTGGAAGACCCTGCGCTGCATGCTTGGCTGGCCGACGCCGGTACGGCGCTGCTGGTGAACAACGCCGGCACGCTGCAGCCGATGGGCCCGCCCGCGCTGCAGGACCCCGTTGCGGTGGCGCGTGCGGTGACGCTCAACGTCGCTGCGCCGCTGATGCTGAGCGCCGCCCTGTGCGCCGCGGCTCCAGCGTCCTGCATCCGCCGCGTGCTGCACGTCTCCAGCGGCGCCGCGCGCAAGCCCTATCCGGGCTGGAGCGTGTATTGCGCGACCAAGGCCGCGCTCGACCACCACGCACGCGCGGTGGCGGCCGACGGCGTGGAGGGGCTGCGCATCTGCAGCCTGGCGCCGGGCGTGCTCGACACCGGCATGCAGGCCGAAATCCGTGCCACGCCGCTGGCGCGCTTTCCGCTGCGCGACCGCTTCGCCGAAATGCAGCGCAGCGGCGGCTTGGTGGCGCCGGAGGAAGCCGCGATGCACCTCGTCGATTACCTGCTCGATGAGGGCTTTGGCGCCGAGCCGGTGGCCGATCTGCGCGAACTCACCGGCTGAGCCGGGGGAGGCTTTTCCGCGGGCACGCCCGCGCCCATCCGGCCCGCCGCAGCGTGGCGGCCGGTGGTGCGGGAGGGGGGGAGTTGCGGCCCGGGTTCGCCGCGGAGGTCTGCGTTACGCTCGCCGCGGGTGTAATCTTGATGCCATGAACGCCGATCTTCCTTCCCCGCCCGGCGAGGGCGAAGCCGCCTTTCCGCTCACGCTGCGCCGGGTGGCGGTCGACACTTACCGCGAGAACGTCGCCTACCTGCACCGCGAGTGCGCGATCTACCGCGCCGAAGGCTTCCAGGCCCTGGCCAAGGTCGAAGTGCGCGCCAACGGCCGGCGCATCCTCGCCACCCTCAACGTCGTCGATGATCCGGCGATCGTCGGCTGCGGCGAAATCGGCCTGTCGATCGACGCCTTCGCCCAGATGGGCGTGGACGACGGCCACCCGGCGATGATCGCGCAGGCCGAGCCGCCGTCGTCGATTCCTGCGCTGCACCGCAAGATCGCCGGCGAGCGCCTCGGCCGTGAGGACTTCCGCGCGATCGTGCGCGACATCGCCGAGCACCGCTATTCGAAGATCGAGCTGACCGCCTTCGTCGTCGCCAGCAACCAGGGCGAGCTCGACCGCGAGGAAGTGCTGTTCCTCACCGAGGCGATGGCCGCGGTCGGGCAGCGCCTCGACTGGCGCGAGCGCCCGGTGGTGGACAAGCACTGCATCGGCGGCATTCCCGGCAACCGCACTTCGATGCTGGTGGTGCCGATCGTCGCCGCCCACGGCATGCTGTGCCCGAAGACCTCGTCGCGCGCGATCACTTCGCCCGCAGGCACCGCCGACACCATGGAAGTGCTGGCCAACGTCGAGCTGCCGATGGAGGACTTGTCCGACATCGTCCGCGCCCATCGTGGCTGTCTGGCGTGGGGCGGCACCGCCCACCTGTCGCCGGCCGACGACGTGCTGATCTCGGTCGAGCGTCCGCTGTCGATCGACTCGCCGGGGCAGATGGTGGCCTCGATTCTGTCCAAGAAAGTCGCTGCCGGCTCCACCCATCTCCTGCTCGATATCCCGGTCGGGCCCAGCGCCAAGGTGCGTTCGATGCCCGAGGCGCAGCGCCTGCGCAAGCTGTTCGAGTTCGTCGCCGGGCGCATGAACCTGGCGATCGACGTCGTCATCACCGACGGCCGCCAGCCGGTGGGCAACGGCATCGGCCCGGTGCTGGAGGCGCGCGACGTGATGCGCGTGCTCGAGAACGACCCGCGCGCACCCAACGACCTGCGCCAGAAGGCCTTGCGCCTGGCCGGGCGCATGCTCGAGTTCGACCCCGACGTGCGCGGCGGCGACGGTTTCGCGATCGCGCGCGACATCCTCGACTCGGGGCGCGCGCTGGCGAAGATGGACGCCATCGTCCGCGCCCAGGGGGCGAAGCCCTTCGACCACAATGCGCCCCGGCTCGCACGCCTGAACTTCGAGGCCCGCGCCGAAGCCGACGGCATGGTCATCGGCATCGACAACCACCAGCTCGCGCGCATCGCCCGCCTCGCCGGCGCGCCCAAGGTCCAGGGCGCGGGGGTGGATCTGCTGAAAAAACTCGGCGAGTCGGTGCGCCGCGGCGAGGCCCTGTACCGTGTCCATGCCGACTATCCGGCCGATCTCGAATTCGCCCGCCAGGCGGCGCAGCGCGCTTCGGGCTACAGCCTGGGCGAAGCGGGCGAAATGCCGCTGCTGTTCGTGGAATTCTGAGCCTGCCGGACGCCTTGGGCGGTGGACGGTGCTCTCCACCCGCCGTGAATCGAACAACGTTTTTCCGGGGGCTGCAATGACGACTGCCGAGACCATGCTGCTGTATTTCGACGACGAGGCTGCTCCTGCCCTGCGCCTGGCCGCGCATGCCGGGCTGGCGGCGGCGGCGATCGAGCGCCACCGCTTTCCCGACGACGAACTGCGCCTGCGCCTGCCGCCGCTGCTGCCGCCGCAGGTGGTGGTGTACCGCGGCCTGCACCGCCCCAACGACAAGCTGGTCGAGCTGTTGCTGGCGGCGCGCACCGCGACGACTCTGGGGGCCCGCCGCCTGGGCCTGGTCGCGCCCTATCTCGCCTACATGCGCCAGGACGCGGCCTTCCACGACGGCGAGGCGGTGAGCCAGCGCATCGTCGGCGATTTCCTCGCCGGGCTGTTCGAGGCGGTGATCACCATCGACCCCCACCTGCACCGCATCGCCACCCTGGCCGAGGCGGTGCAGGTGCGCCATGCCGTCGCCCTGTGCGGAGCGCCGCTGCTCGCCGATCTCGCTGTCGCCCGGCGCGCCCGGCCGGTGCTGGTGGGGCCGGACGCCGAGTCCCGCCAGTGGGTGGAGGCGGCGGCGGCGAGCCACGGTCTGGAGGCGGTGGTGTGCGCGAAGACGCGGCGCGGCGACCGCGAGGTCGACATCGCGCTGCCGCCGCAGGCGCCGGTGGCCGGGCGTGCGGTGGTGCTGGTCGACGACGTTGCCAGCTCCGGGGTCACCCTGGCGCGCGCCGCCGAGCGGCTGCGCGCGGCCGGCGCCGCCTCGGTCGATGTCGCGGTCACCCATGCGCTGTTCGCCGACGGGGCCCTCGAACGGATCCGTGCCGCTGGCGTCGGCGAAGTCTGGAGCACAGACTGCATCGCGCATCCGAGCAACGCGGTGAGCGTCGCGCCGATGCTCGCCGCCGCACTGCGGGAGATCAACCTGGGCTGAATGCCGCGGCCAGCGGCGGCATTCGGGTGGCGGGATTCGGGCGGAGCGCGTTCGGGCGGAGCGGTGACGGCACGCGGTCGGAATGCTAGCATCCGGCATTCCCGCAATGCAGCGATAGCCGTGCGTCCCGCCGTGCCGGGGCGGCGGGCGGATAGCCAGAGAAGAGGGCGGTGTGGAGCAATCGACGAGGACCGTGGTATTCGCCGACCTGACAGGAAGCACCGGCCTGTTCGAGTCGGCCGGCAATGTGGTGGCGACGCAGATCGTCACCCGGTGCACGCACGTACTGAGCCGCCACCTGTCTGCTGCCGGGGGCTACATCGTGAAGTTCCTCGGCGACGGCGTGCTGGTGCTGTTCGACGATCCGGTCGCCGCGGTGCAGGCCAGCGCGCGCATGCAGGAAGTGCTGCAGGAGCTGGCCAGCGTCGAACTGCGCTGTGCTCCGCTGGGAGTCAAGACCGGTATCGACCGCGGCGCCGTGGTCGAATACGACGGCGACTGTTACGGCGACCCGGTCAATGTCGCCGCGCGCCTGTGCGACCGCGCCCAGGCCGGTGAAGTGCTGATCGGCGAAGCGGTGTTCGGCGGTTTGTCCGAGGGCTTGCGCCTGGCCTGCCACAGCCTTGACCGCATCACCCTCAAGGGCAAGGCCGAGCCGCTGCGGGTGTGGCGGGTGGACTTCGCGCGCACCGCCGAAACCACCCTGGCGAGCCTGCTCGACTACCATGAACTGCTCGACGGCGCGCGTCCGCTGCAGCGCGTCGATCTCGGCTGCCTCGACCAGCATATCGAGCTCTACCCCGGCGACGGCCCGCTGATCATCGGCCGCGGCGAAGGCGCGGGCTTCGCGGTGGACGATCCGCGCGTGTCGCGGCGCCATGCCCGCATCGAATGGGCCGGCGAGCAGTGCGTGCTCACCGATTTCAGCAGCAACGGCAGCTGGGTGCACTTCGCCGGCGCCGCGGCGCCGGTGCAGCTGCGCCGCGAACGATGCACGCTGCACGGCGAGGGCGAAATCGTCCTCGGCACGGCGCCGGACGACCTCACCGCGCCGACGCTCGGGTTCCGCGTCATCGATGAAGGCTGATCGGGCCGCCGTCCTGCGCTTGCGCTCTTCCCCTCCCGCCCCCTCCGCTCCCGCTCCCCTGATGAAGGTTTTCACCGCCCTGCTCGCCTTGTGGCCGCTGCTCGTGTCCGCCCAGGACTGGAACAGCCGTCCCCTGTCGACGATCGCCCTCCACCCTGAATTCCGTGCCTCGGCGGCGGTGCGCCCGCGCGAAGAGGCGAGCCTTGCGGCCGAAGTGGCGGCGCGTGTCGTCGCCCTGCCGGTGCGCGAAGGTGAAGCCGCCGGGCGCGGCGCCGAACTGGCGCGCCTGGACGACGCCGCCTACCGCATCGAGCGCGAGCGCAGCCGGGCCCAGCTCGTCCTCGTCGAGCGCCGCATTGGCTTGGCCCGCGCCCAGCTCGATCAGGCGCGCGCGCTGGCCGCGCGTGGTTTCATCAGCGCCGATGGCCTGCGCATCCGTGAAACCGAGCTCGGGGTCCTGCAAAGCGAGCGCGCCGCGGCCGCGGCCGCCCTGGCGGGGGCCGAGCTGGCGCTCGCGCGCTGCGTGATCCGCGCCCCCTTCGATGGCGTGGTGCGCGCGCGCCTGGCCGCGGTCGGCGACCTCGCCGCGCCCGGTACGCCCCTGCTGCGCTTCACCGCCAGCGCCGACGCCGAAGTGCGCGCGCAGGTGCCGGCAGTCCAGATCGACAGCCTGCTCGCCGCCGGCGGGTGGACCTTCGACGCCGGCGGCGGCAGCCATGCGCTGCGCCTGTTGCGGGTGTCGCCGCTGCTCGAGGCCGCGGGCCAGGTGCGCGAAGCCGTGTTTGCCGCCGCTACCGTGTTGCCGCCCGGTCTTGCCGGCGAGCTGCGCTGGCGCAGCGCGCAGCCCCACCTGCCGCCGGCCTACGTGCAGCAGCGCGACGGCGTGCTCGGGGCCTGGGTCGAGCGCGACGGCCGGCCGGTTTTTGTCGCCCTCCCCGACGCCCAGGCCGGCCGTCCGGTGGCGGTGGACTGGCCGCCCGCCACCGCGCTCATCGACGAGGGCCGCTTCGCCCTCGAGCGCGCCGCGCCCGCAGTGAAGGCCGCGCCGTGAAGAGGGCGTGATGAAGACCCTCTACGCGCGCCTGATCGGCAACGCGCCGCTCGCCAACATCACCTTCCTGATGGTGCTGTTCGGCGGGCTGCTGAGCTATCTGACGATGCCGCGGGCGCAGGACCCGGAGATCAACTTCAACTGGGTCAGCATCGTCACCAGCCTGCCCGGAGCTTCGGCCGAAGACGTCGAGCGCGAGCTCACCGGGCCGCTCGAAGACGCGATCCGCCAGGTCAAGGACATCCGTTTCGTGTCCTCGTCGAGCCGCGAGAGCGTGTCCTCGATCCTGGTCCGCTTCGACGAGCTGTCCGAGCGCCGTTTCGACAAGCGCGTCAATGACTTGCGCCGCGAAATCCAGAACAAGGCGGCGGCCGAGCTGCCGCCCGAGGCGAAGGACCCGGTGGTGGTCGAGATCACCAGCTCGAACGGCTTCCCGACCGCGATCCTGGTGCTGCACGGGGCGGGCGGGGAGCCGTTGCGGCGCGCCGCGTTCACGATGAAGAAGGCGCTCGAAGGCCTCGCCGGGGTCGATCAGGTGATTGCCGCCGGTTTCGACGAGCCGCAGCTGCAGGTCGATTTCGATCCGGCGCGAGTGGCCGCGGCGGGGCTGTCGCCGGTCGCGCTCGCCGACGGAGTGGCGGCCTGGTTCCGCAACACCCTGGCCGGCCGGGTGCGGGTCACGGATCGGGAGTGGCTGGCGCGTCTCGAAGGCAAGACTCCCGACCCCGAGACCCTCGCCCAGGTGGCGGTGGTGACTCCCGCCGGGCGGGTGGCGGTGGATGAAGTGGCGACGGTGGTGCGCGGCCATGAGCGTGCCGACCAACTGGTCAGCTACAACGGGCGGTCGGCGGTGATGCTGTCGATCACCAAGCAGGCCGGCGCCAACACCTTGGCGCTGGTCGAGCGCCTGCAGGGTTTCGCCGCCGAGCGCAACCCGTTGCTTGCCGGTGAGGGACTGCAGCTGACGCTGATCGACGACCAGACCCATGCCACCCGCCAGGCGATCGGAGTGATGGAGACGAACGCGCTGTTCGGCCTCGCCGCGGTGCTGGGGATGTGCTGGGTCTTCCTCGGCTCGCGCCTCGCGCTGCTGGTCGGGCTGGGGGTGCCGTTCGCGCTCGCCGGCACCTTCATCGCCGTCGACCTGATCGGCTCGACCCTGAACCTGACCGTGCTGCTCGGCGTGGTCATTGCGCTCGGCATGCTGGTCGATGACGCGGTGGTGGTGGTGGAGGCGGTCTACTACCGCCTGCAGCGCGGCGAAGCGCCGGCCGCGGCGGTGGTTGCGGCAGTGGGCGAAGTGGGCCTGCCGGTGCTGAGCGCGGTGCTGACCACGATCGCCGCCTTCCTGCCGCTGATGCTGCTCCCCGGCATCCTCGGCAAGTTCATGTTCGTGGTGCCGTTCGTGGTCACTGTCGGTTTGCTGGTGAGCCTGTTCGAGGCGTTCTGGATCCTGCCCGCGCACATCCTCGGCCTGCGCCCGGAGCCCGCCCGCCGGCGCACCCGGGCGCAGGTGCTGCGTGAGCGCTTCACTCACGCGCTGCGGGTGAAGTACGCCCGCGCCCTGGTCGGCGTGCTGCGCCGGCCGCGCCTCGGGCTGGGCGCGCTGGTGCTGGTGATGGCGGTGGCGGGGGGCGCGGTGGCGGGCGGGCTGGTGAAGGTCCAGTTCTTCGCCTTCGATTCGAAGCGCCTGTTCTACGTCAGCGTCGACATGCCCGCCGGCACTCCCCCCGAGCGCACGCTGGCCGCCGCCGAGCGGGCTGCCGCGGTGCTCGCGGAGGCGATCGACGGCACCGAGCTGCGCGCCCTCGCCAGCTACGCCGGGCTGAAGTTCACCGATACCGAGCCGGTGTATGGCGACCAGTACGGCCAGGTGCTGGTTTCCCTGCTGCCGCGCGGCGGCGTGCGGCGCGACACCGGTGAAATCATTGCCGCCGTTCGCCCGCGGATCGAGGTGCTGCAGGGTGAGGCGCGCTACGCCTTCCTCGAAGTGCGGGGCGGGCCGCCGACGGCGAAGCCGATCTCGGTGAAGTTGAAGTCCGACGATTACGTCCGGCTGCGCGCCGCGGCCGATGCGCTGCGTGCCGAAGTGGCGCGCCTGCCCGGCGTCCGCGACCTGACCGACGACGACGTTCCGGGGCGCAACGAGATGCGCCTGCTGCTCGACCGCGAGAAGCTCGCCCGCGCCGGCGTCGGCGCGGCCGAAGTCGCGCGCCTGCTGCGCCTGTACGGCGAAGGCGAAGTCGTCGCCACCACCCGCGACGCCGGGGAAAAGGTGGAAGTGCTGGTGCGCGCCCGCCCCGAAACCTTCGCCGATGTCACCGCGCTGCTGCAGCGCACGGTGCCGCTGGCCGGCGGCGGCAGCGTCCAACTCGGAGAACTGCTCCAGCATGAGCTGCGGCTGTCGAAAGGCTACATCCGCCACTACCAGCTCACCCGCGCGATCACCGTCGAGGCCGAGCTTGACCGCAGCCAGCTCGACACCGTGGCCGCCAACGACCGCCTGAAGGCGGCCTGGGCGCGACTCGGGCCGCAATACCCCGGGGTCGAGCTGGACTTCTCCGGCGAGCTCGAGGACATCGAGGAAAGCCTCGATGCGATGGGCAAGCTCTTCGCCCTCGGCCTGGGCCTGATCTACCTGATCCTCGCCACCCAGTTCCGCAGCTACTGGCAGCCCTTCATCATCCTGCTGACGGTGCCGCTGGCGTTTACCGGAGTGGTGTTCGGGCTGCTGGTGTCGGGCAACCCGCTGTCGCTGTACACGCTGTACGGGGTCATCGCCCTGACCGGGATCGCGGTCAACTCGGCGATCGTGCTGATCGATGCCGCCAACGAGCGCCGCGCCGCCGGGATGAGCGTGCAGCACGCCGCGATCTATGCCGGACGGCGGCGGGTGGTGCCGATCCTGATCACGTCCACCACCACCATCGGTGGCCTGTTCTCGCTCGCGGTGGGGCTGGGCGGAAAATCGCTGATGTGGGGGCCGGTGGCGGCGAGCATCGTCTGGGGGCTGGGGTTTTCCACGGTGCTGACGCTGTTCGCGGTGCCGCTGGTGTACCGGATGGCGATGCGGGCGCGGGTGGTTTGAAGCAGCCGGCCAGGCTGTTACATTCTGGATATCCGACGTGAACCATTTCCTGGCGGCCGACACTCGCAGACGCGCATGCTGGCCCCGGAGCAATCAGGATCTGTCGATATGAGCAAGCCCGTACGCCGCTACTCTCCCCTGCGCAGGGCGCTGCTGGTAGCGCTCGCCTATGCGCTCGGCGCAGGCTTGTGGATCGCATTTTCCGACGCCCGGCTGGCGCTGCTGGCGAGCGAGCCGGGGCGCTACGCCGAGCTGCAGACCTGGAAGGGCGGGGTGTTCGTCGCCGTCACCGCCGCCCTGCTGTTCGTGCTGCTGCTGTCGCAGTTCCGTGCCCTCGAAGCCTCGAGCGCGCGCGCGCGGCGCTTGGCCGAGCGCCTGAAGCTGACGCTGGCCTCGGTGGATGACCTGGTGTTCGTGTTCGACACCGACAACCACATCGTCGAGCACTACCCGGCCGATCATCCGCTGCTGTTCGTTCCGCCCTCGGCATTCCACGGCCATCCGGTGGACAAGGTCGGCCTGCCCGCCGAGGTCGGTGCGGCCTACGTTGCCGCGCTGGCGGCGGTGCGCGGCGAGGGCCGGGCGCGGACCATCGATTACCCGCTGCCCTACGGCGGCCAGCGGCGCTGGTTCAGCGCCCGGCTGTCGCCGATGACGCGGGAAGCGGGGACCGGAAGCGGGGAAGACGTGCTCGCGGTGGTGCGCGAGATCACCGATCTGAAGAGCAGCGAGCAGCGCTTCCGCGCGCTGTTCGAGGACGTCGAGCACATCGCCGTGCAGGGCTACGACGAAAACCGCTGCGTGCTGTTCTGGAACGGGGCGAGTGAGCGGCTCTACGGCTATCGCCGGGAGGAGGTGCTCGGGCGCTGCTTCGACGAGCTGATCGTGCCCCCGGAGGGGCGCGCGCAGGCGCGGCGCCTGCATCGCGCCTGGGTCGAGGACGGGCAGCCGATTCCTGCCGGCGAGATCGAAGTTCTCGCCAAGGACGGCAGCCGCGTCCCGGCGTTCTCGAGCCACACGATGCTGCGCAATGCGCGCGGCGGCGTCGAAATGTATTGCGTCGACATCGACTTGCGGGCGCAGGCCGAAGCGCGCGAGCAGCTGCGCCTGGCCGCCCAGGTGTTCGAAAACAGCGGCGAGGCGATCCTGATCGTCGATGCCGGACACCGGGTGATCGCCGCCAACCGCGCGTTCAGCCGCATCAGCGGCTATGCCGAGGCGGAGGTGCTCGGCCGCGAGCCCGCTTTCCTGTGCGGCGAGGACGGCGGCGAAGCAGCCACGCTGGCCGGGATCTGGGCCGCGGTCGGGGAGCTGGGCCACTGGCAGGGCGAGGTGCGCGGCCGGCGGCGCGACGATACGCCGTATCCGGCCTGGCTGGTGGCGAGCGCGGTGCGTGACGAGGGGGATGTCCTGACTCATTACATCATCATTTTTGCCGACATCGGCGAGCGCAAGGCGATCGAGGCCCGGCTCGCCTACCTGGCCCACCACGACGTGCTCACCGGACTGCCGAACCGGATGCTGGCGCGCGACCGTCTGGAGCAGGCGCTGGCGCTGGCGGCGCGCACCCAGCAGCGGGTGGCGCTGATGTTCCTCGACCTCGATCACTTCAAGATCATCAACGACACCCTCGGCCACGGCGTCGGCGATGCCCTGCTGAAGTCCGTGGCGACCCGGCTGGAGGGCTGCGTGCGGCGCAGCGACACGGTCAGCCGCCAGGGCGGGGACGAGTTCCTGATCGTGCTGACTGCACTGAGCGAGCTCGAGAGCGTGTCGCGCATCGCCACCGACATCCTGGACGCGATGGCGCCCGGCTTCGAGGTCGACGGCCATGCGCTGGCCTGCAGCTTTTCGATCGGGATCGCGCTCTACCCCGACGATGGCGCCGACTTCGACACCTTGCTGCTGAAAGCCGACACTGCGATGTACCATGCCAAGGAAGCGGGGCGGAACGCCTACCGCTTCTTCACCGAGCGCATGAATGCCGAAGCCCGCGAGCGGCTGCAGATCCAGACCCTGCTGCGCGGTGCCGCCGAACGCGGCGAGTTGTGCCTGCACTACCAGCCCCAGTTCGACCTCGGCTCGCGCGAAGTGGCCTGTGTCGAGGCCCTGCTGCGCTGGAACAGCGCCGAACTCGGGCAGGTGTCGCCGGCGCGCTTCATTCCCGTCGCCGAGGAAAGCGGGCTGATCGTGCCGCTCGGCGAATGGGCGCTGCGCGAGGCTTGCCGCCAGGCCGAGAGCTGGCGCCGGACAGGCTTTGCGGTGCCGGTGGCGGTCAACCTTTCGGCCCTGCAGTTCCACCGCAGCGACCCGGTGGAACTGCTCGAGCGGGTGCTCGCCGAGAGCGGCCTGCCGGCCGCGCAGCTCGAGCTCGAGCTGACCGAGTCGGTCCTGGTGCAGGATAGCGGGGGCGTCACCCTCGAGCGCCTGCGCAGGCTGAAGGCGCTGGGGGTGAGCCTGGCGATCGACGATTTCGGCACCGGCTTTTCCAGCCTCGCCTACCTGCGCCGCTTCCCGATCGACAAGCTGAAGATCGACCAGGCGTTCGTGTGCGACATCTCCACCGACCCAGAGGACGCGGCGATCGTGAACCTGGTCATCGAACTGGGCCGCATCCTGAAGATCAGGACGGTGGCCGAAGGGGTGGAGAGCGAGGCGCAGCTGCGCTTTCTGGCCGAGCGCGGCTGCGACATGGTCCAGGGGTATCATTTCGCCCGGCCGATGACGGCCGCGCAATTCGAGGCGCAGTACCGCGCCCGACCCGCACCCGATACCGAGACCATCCCGATCGAATGAATGCCTTTCTCATTTCCACCGCCATCGTCGCGCTCGCTGAAATCGGCGACAAGACCCAGCTCCTCGCTTTTCTGCTCGCCGCCAAGTTCCGCCGCCCGTGGCCGATCGTGCTCGGCATCTTCGCCGCGACCGTGGCCAACCATGCCTTCGCCGCCGCGCTCGGAAGCTGGCTGACCACGCTGCTGGGGCCGCAGGCCCTGCGCTGGGTGCTCGGCCTGTCCTTCATCGCGATGGCGCTGTGGACGCTGATTCCGGACAAGCTCGACGAAGGCGACGCCCGGCTGCCGCGGCTGGGCGTGTTCGGCGCCACGCTGGTGGCGTTCTTCCTCGCCGAGATGGGCGACAAGACCCAGGTGGCGACGGTGGCGCTGGCCGCGCAGTACCAGGCGCTGGCTGCGGTGGTGGCCGGGACCACGCTCGGGATGATGGTCGCCAACGTGCCGGCGGTGCTGCTCGGCGAGCGCATCGCCCAGCGCATGCCGGTGAGGCTGGTGCATGGGATCGCCGCCGCGCTCTTCGCCGCGCTCGGGGTCGCGACCCTGTTCGGCGCGGGGGCTGCGCTGGGGTTCTGAGCCGTAGGCGCCGGCAGCGGATCGCACTGCCGGGGCCGGTTGTCCTGGGGAGCTTCGATCCGCCGGCTGCCGTGCAGTGGAAAGCGCAGTGCGTCGAGGGTGCAGGCGGGTGGATGGGGCGCGCGCCGCGGCCTACGCCTGTCCTTGTCGATCCGGTGGCGAGGCGGAGCGGCCTTCCAGGATGCGGATCACCTCGTCCGCCACGAAGATCCGGTTACGCCGACTGCCCGGCTCCCGCAGGATGCCCGCACGCACAAGGGTCGTCAGCGCATGGTTGGCGGTGGGGAAAGATACGCCGAGCTGCCGGCCGACCTGCATCGCCGTGACCACGGGTTGACCGATCAGGAGTTCGACCAGCCGGCGGCTGGCGGAGTCGGCGCGCTGGCTGGACACCGCCCGCCGCCAGCGCTCGCGTAGCGCGATCAGCGCCCCGGTCGTGTCGAGCGCCTCCGCGCAGGCGACCATCACGGCCTGCGCGAAGAAACGCATCCAGCCCTGCCAGTCCGAGCGCAGCTGTACGTCGAGCAGGCGGTCGAAGTATTCGTGACGATTGCGGTACAGCGGGCCAGCGACGTAGAGCGGGGGGTAGCCCTCGGCCGCGAGTTGCAGTGGGATCAGCAAGCGTCCGGTACGACCATTGCCGTCGCGAAACGGGTGCAGGCTCTCGAACTGCGCATGCCCGATCGCGGCACGGCGCAGCACGTGCATTGCCATCACGCCCTCGGGGCGATAGTCCAGCACGTTCCCGATCAGATCCTGGAGACCGGCCTGCAGGCGCTCGGGAAGGGGGGGCACGAAGCGGGCGTCCTCGATCCGCAGGCCGCCAACCCAGTTTTGTACCGTCCGCAGCTGCCCGGGGACGTCCCGATAGGAGGCGTCGTCCTCCATCAGGTGGCGGTGGAGCGTCTGGATGAAGGGAAGCTGGAAGGCGGCCGAGCCCTCGGCCCGCACGGTCCGCAGGCCGATCTCGAGCGCATCCACATAAGCGAGCGTCGTGCGTACATCGGCGGGCAGGCGGCTGTCGTCGAGCGTGCATTCGTATTCGAACAGGTCTTCCAACTCGGAGCGGGTGCCTTCGATATGGCTGCTGAGCACCGCTTCGCGGCGGATCAGGGTGCGGGTGACAAGATCGGGCTGTGGCAGCCGGGCGCTTTCTTCGCGTAAATGTTCCAGCAGGCGCAGCGCTTCACCCATGCGGTCGCTGGCTGCGAGCCTGCCTGCAAAGTCCTCCAGGCGCCCGATCGGCGGTGGGTCGAGCGCGAACACGCCGGGCTTGCCCGGTACGGGCTCGAGCCGCGTCTGGCGTTCGGGAGAGAGGTCGGATTTGCGCACCGGTGGCTTTGACAGGATTCAGGTCTGATCAAGCTTAGCGCTTAAACTTTAATAATGCTGCGGCTTGTTAAGGGAAACCGATCGGAACCCGGGCGCCGGGGGTAGCCGCCCTGCCGCTGCGTGTACGGGCGCGACCTTCGCCGCCTGCGCCGCCATCGCTGTGCGCCGCTCCGCCGGCTCGATCCGCGCGGCGGCGACCAACTCTTCGGGGTCGCGCTGGATGGTGCGGCGACGGAATGAAAAACGGGGTCGCCCGGACTGCCGGCGACCCCGTGACGCCCGGGCCGGGCGCGATGCGAAGCCGGTCAGCCGATCATGCCGGCGCCGACGGTGTTGTTGGTGCTCTCGTCGATGATGATGAAGGCGCCAGTGGCGCGGTTTTCGGCGTAGCGGTCAGCGACGATCGGCTGCGCGAGCTTGAGCGTGACGCGGGCGATGTCGTTCATCCCCAGGCCGCTGGTGGCTTCGTGCTCGAGCGTGTTGACGTCCAGCCGGTAGTCGATCTTCGCCAGCTTGGCCTTCACTTCGCGCGTGGTGTGGCGCACGAGGTAGGTGCGCGCCGGCGACAGCGGCGCCTCGGCGAGCCAGCACACGGTGGCGTCGATCTGCTTGACCGGCTCCGGCGCTTCGGCCGACTTGACGATGAGGTCGCCGCGCGAGATGTCGATCTCGTCTTCGAGCAGCAGGGTCACCGACTGCTCGTGGATCGCGCGCGGCAGTGCGGCGCCGCCGAGTTCGATCGCCTTCACCCGGCTGCTGGCGCCCGAGGGCAGCACGGTGACGGCGTCGCCGACGGCGATCTCGCCCGACTCGACCCGGCCCATGAAGCCGCGGTAGTCGTGCAGCGCGGGGTTGGCCGAGTCCTGCGGGCGGCACACGTACTGCACCGGGAAGCGGAAGTCCTCGGCCTGCTCGGTGTGGGCGGCGGGGGCGTTCTCGAGGATGTCGAGCAGCGTCGGGCCGTCGTACCAGGACAGGCGCTCGCCGCGGTCGACGATCATGTCGCCGGCCAGCGCCGAGATCGGAATGAAGCGCACGTCCTTGATGCCGAGCTTGGCGGCGAAGGCGAGGTAGTCGGCCTTGATGCGCTCGAACACGGTCTGATCGTAGTCGACGAGGTCCATCTTGTTGACCGCCACCACCAGGTGCGGGATGCCGACCAGGCTGGCCAGATACGAGTGGCGGCGGGTCTGGGTGAGCACGCCGCGGCGGGCGTCGATCAGGATGATCGCGAGGTTGGCGGTGGACGCCGCGGTGACCATGTTGCGCGTGTACTGCTCGTGCCCCGGGGCGTCGGCGATGATGTACTTGCGCCGGCCGGTGGAGAAGTAGCGGTAGGCGACGTCGATGGTGATGCCCTGCTCGCGCTCGGCCTGCAGGCCGTCGGTGAGCAGCGACAGGTCGACCGCGCTCATGCCGCGCTTGGCCGAAGTCTTCTCGATCGCGTTGAGGGTGTCGGCGAGGATGGTCTTGGTGTCGAACAGCAGGCGCCCGATCAGGGTGCTCTTGCCGTCATCGACGCTGCCGCAGGTGAGGAAGCGCAGCAGGCCGTTGTCGATCTCGGGCAGGTGTTCAGGGGCGGACATGGTCATGATTCCTTCAATTCTCTGTGTTCGGTCGCAGGTCAGAAGTAGCCTTCTTTCTTGCGCTGCTCCATCGACGCTTCGGAGGTCTGGTCGTCCATCCGCGTCGCGCCGCGCTCGGTGATCGTGGTGGTCGCGGTTTCGGCGAGGATCTTGTCCACCGTGTCGGCGTCGGATTCGACCGGCGCGGTGCAGGTGATGTCGCCCACGGTGCGAAAGCGCACCCGGATGTTTTCCACCACGTCGCCGTCCTTTGCCGGGGTGACCTCGGTCACCGGCTGCAGCAGGCCGTTCTTCCTCACCACCGGGCGCACGTGGGCGAAGTAGATCGACGGCAGCTCGAGCTGCTCGCGCTCGATGTACTGCCAGACGTCGAGTTCGGTCCAGTTGCTGATCGGAAACGCCCGGATGTTCTCGCCCTTGTGGCTGCGCGCGTTGTACAGGTTCCACAGCTCGGGGCGCTGGTTCTTCGGGTCCCACTGGCCGAACTCGTCGCGGAAACTCATGATCCGCTCCTTTGCCCGCGCCTTTTCCTCGTCGCGCCGCGCGCCGCCGATG
The DNA here is from genome assembly GCF_023093595.1 of Thauera aromatica. Taxonomy (GTDB): domain Bacteria; phylum Pseudomonadota; class Gammaproteobacteria; order Burkholderiales; family Rhodocyclaceae; genus Thauera; species Thauera aromatica_A. The sequence continues at coordinate 154,494 of NZ_JALLIK010000110.1, read as the reverse complement.
CAGGCATCGAAGCCGAACTCCTCGATCGCCTCGAGCAGGGTCACCGACTGGTGCTTGTTGCGGCTCTCCAGCGCGTGCTTGAGCACCACCGTGCCGCGCGCCATCGAATCTTCCACCGAGCGCACGATCAGGCGCTCGCCCAGTTCGGACGCGCGCTTGTCGCGGAAGTCGGTCACTTCCCGATAGTTGTGGCCGGTGTCGATGTGCATCAGCGGGAAGGGGAAGCGCCCCGGGCGGAAGGCCTTCTCGGCCAGGCGCAGCAGGCAGATCGAATCCTTGCCGCCGGAAAACAGCAGCACCGGGTTGGCGCACTGGCCGGCGACTTCGCGCAGGATGTGGATGGCTTCGGCTTCGAGCCAGTCGAGATGGGTGAGCGTCTGTTTGGTCAGCGTGGACATGATGTGGTTACCGTTGCGGATGCTTGATCGGGTGTGAGCGCAAGGCGCGCAGGGCGGCCCGCAGCCCGGCGTGGAAGGCGGCGAGGCGCTGCTGCAGGCTGCGCCGGTCGGCGCCGACGGCCGCGCCGTGGGGCGCGCGGGCGGGATGCTTGCCGTGCATGGTCAGCCCTTCTTCACGTGAAGGCCGCATTCCTTGCTGGCCGGATCTTCCCACCACCAGCGCCCGGCGCGCACGTCCTCGCCGAGGGCGATGGCGCGGGTGCACGGGGCGCAGCCGATGCTGGGGTAGAACTGGTCGTGGAGTGCATTGTAGGGAAGGTCGTGGATGCGGATATAGGCCCAGACCTCGGTCTCGCTCCAGTCCGACAGCGGGTTGAGCTTGTCGAGGCCGTTGGCGGCGTCGAATTCGCGCACCGGCAGGCCGCTGCGGGTCACCGATTGCGCCGCGCGCAGGCCGGTGATCCAGGCCTTCTTGCCCGCCAGGGCGCGGCGCAGCGGCTCCATCTTGCGCACCCCGCAGCACGCCTTGCGTAGCTCGACCGAGTCGTAGAAGGCGTTGATGCCGTGGCTGCGGACGTAGTGCTCGACCGCGCCGGCGTCGGGGAAGTAGATCTTCAGCTTCGTGCTGTAGCGCCGCTCGACGTCGCCGATCAGGGTGTAGGTTTCGGCCGGCAGGCGCCCGGTGTCGAGCGAGAAGATCTCGATCGGCAGCGCGTTGGCGAGGATCAGGTCGGTCAGGACCATGTCTTCGGCGCCGAAGCTGTTGGCGAAGGCGAGTTCGCCGTCGGCGCCGAATTCGGCCACCGCCGCGCGCAGCAGGGCGAGCGCGGCGGTGGCCTTCGCGTCGACCGCGGCGCGCAATTCGGCGCTCAGCTGCGGGCGGGTGGCCGGGTTGGCCGCCGCCGGGCGCAGCGCGGAGACGGCGCCGCTCACCGCTGCACCTGGGGCGGAGCGCTGCGTTCGACGCGGCGGAACAGCGGCAGCGGGTCCTGCACCGAGCGCTGGTAGGGCTGGCTGAAGTCGCCGATGCTGGCGACCGCGGCGGCGAGCTGTTCGTCGGTGTAGCGCCCGGGGCGCGGCTGCAGGGCGTCGAAGCCGCAGCGGGTGAGGTAGTTGAACTGGTCGCGCAGCACTTCGCCGATCGCGCGCAGCTCGCCGCGGTAGCCGTAGCGGATGCGCAGCACGGTGGCGGCCGAGTAGCTGCGGCCGTCGGTGAATTTCGGGAACTGGAGGGCGATCACGGTCAGGGTGTCGAGGTCGTCGGCGAGCGCGGCGACGTCTTCGCCGGCGGCCAGCCAGACGCCCAGCTCGCCGCCTTGGGCGCGCGCCAGCAGCGCGTCGCGGCGCGCCTGCCACACCGCCAGCGGCACCAGTACCGGACCGGCGGGCACGGCGATGTCGGCTGCGGCTTCGCCTTCGGCGAGAACGACGAGCCGGCGCTCGTCGGTGACGATGCGGCCGTTCTTGATGATCTTGTCAGACATGGGCGGGGTTCCTTTGCGGCTGGCGCTCGGCATAGACGCGGTCCTTGAAGGGGTCGATGCCGACGCGATGGACGGTGTCGATGAAGCGCTCGTCTGCATGACGCAGTTCGAGATAGGTCTGGATCAGCTGCTCGATGACGCCGACCACTTCGTCGTGGGCGAAGGACGGGCCGATCACCTTGCCGAGCGCGGTGGCGTTGCCCTGGGTGCCGCCGAGGGTGATCTGGTACCACTCCTGGTTGTTCTTGTCGACGCCGAGAATGCCGATGTGGCCGACGTGGTGGTGGCCGCAGGAGTTCATGCAGCCGGAGATGTTGATGTCGATCTCGCCGATGTCGTGGAGGTAGTCGAGGTCGTCGAAGCGCTGCTGGATCGCCGCCGCGATCGGAATCGAGCGGGCGTTGGCGAGCGCACAGAAGTCGCCCCCGGGGCAGCAGATGATGTCGGTCAGCAGCCCGATGTTGGGCGTCGCCAGTCCGGCCTCGCGGGCGAGCTGCCACAGCGCGAAGAGGTCGGCCTGGCGGACGTCGGCGAGCGCCACGTTCTGCTCGTGCAGCATGCGTGCCTCGCCGAAGCTGAAGCGGTCGGCGAGATCGGCGATCCGGTCCATCTGCTCGGCGGTGACGTCGCCCGGGGCGGTACCGGTCTTCTTCAGCGACAGGATCACCGAGGCGTAGCCGGGCTGGCGATGGGCGCGCAGGTTGCGCTTCACCCAGGTGGCGAAGGCCTTGTTGCCGGCGAGCAGTTCATCGAAGGCGGCGTCGCGCGCGGGCAGGGCCTCGTAGGCGGGCGGGGCGAAGTGGGCCGACACGCGCGCGAGCTCGGCTTCGGTCAGGGTGTTGGGGCCATCCTTGGCCTGGGCCCATTCCTCCTCGACCAGGCGACGGAATTCGGCGACGCCGAGCGCCTTCACCAGGATCTTGATCCGCGCCTTCCAGACGTTGTCGCGGCGGCCGTAGCGGTTATAGACGCGCAGGATCGCCTCGCAGTAGGTGATCAGGTGCGGCCACGGCACGAACGCGGCGATTTCCTCGCCGAGGATCGGAGTGCGCCCGAGGCCGCCGCCGACCAGCACCCGGAAGCCCAGCTCGCCGGCGTCATTCTTGATCAGGTCGAGGCCGATGTCATAGACGCGGAGGACGACGCGGTCTTCGCGCGCGCTGTTGAAGGCGATCTTGAACTTGCGCGGGAGGTAGGCGAACTCCGGGTTGTAGGTCGACCACTGGCGCAGGATCTCGGCGAACGGGCGGGGGTCGGCGATCTCGTCGGCGGCGACGCCGGCGAACGGATCAGCGGTGATGTTGCGGATGTCGTTGCCCGAGGTCTGGTTGGAATGCATCTGCACGCTGGCGAGCTGGGCATGCATTTCGGGAATGGCTTCCAGCGGTGACCAGTTGAACTGGACGTTGGTGCGCGTGGTGAAGTGGGCGTAGCCGCGGTCGTAGGTGCGCGCGAGGTGGGCGAGCATGCGCAGCTGGCGGCTGGCGAGGTTGCCGTAGGGCACCGAGATGCGGAACATCGGCGCGTGCCGCTGGATGTAGAGGCCGTTCTGCAGGCGCAGCGGGCGGAACTCGTCGTCGCTCAGTTCGCCGGCGAAATAGCGCTGGGTCTGATCGCGGAACTGAGCGACCCGCTCGTCGAGGAGGCGCTGGTCGTGTTCGTCGTACTGGTACATGGTGTCTCTCTTGTCGGTTCCGGGGTGGAGGGCGGAATGCGTTGCTCAGTGGCTGATCAGCTTGGCGCCGACCAGCACCAGCATCGTCGCCAGGATCGGACGCAGCACGCGGTCCGGGATGCGGGTCGAAATGTGGGTGCCGAGCCAGATGCCGGGCAGCGAGCCGACCAGCAGGCTGCCCAGCAGCAGCCAGTCGATGCTGCCGAGGAACCAGTGGCCGAGCCCGGCGACCGCGGTCAGCGGCACCGCGTGGGCGATGTCGGAGCCGACGATGCGCAGCGCAGGCATCGTCGGGTAGAGAAAGAACAGGGCGGTGACGCCGAGGGCGCCGGCGCCGACCGAGGAGATCGACACCAGCACGCCGAGCACCGCGCCGGTGAGCACGGTGAGCCGGGCCGTGCGCGCCGGGTTCGACGTGCCGCCGAAGCGCGCCAGGGCGAAGGCCTGGATGTGCTTGCGGAAGATCAGCGCGACTGCGGTCAGGAGCAGCGCGAAGCCCAGCGCGACCTTGATCAGGCTGGCGGCGCCGTCGATGCCGCCGGGGGCGAAGCGCCCGACCAGCACCAGGGTCAGCACCGCGGCGGGCAGGCTGCCGGCGGCGAGGAGGCGGGTGATCTTCCAGTCCACCGTGCCCTTGAGACCGTGCGCGAGGGTGCCGCCGGTCTTGGTGATTGCGGCATAGAGCAGATCGGTGCCGACCGCCACCGAGGGGTGGATGCCGAACAGCAACACCAGCAGCGGTGTCATCAGCGAGCCGCCGCCGACGCCGGTCAAGCCGACGATGGCGCCTACGGCGAAACCGGCGATGGTATAAGCGAATTCCATAGGTGCTGCGCTCCTCGATGGTGCGGCGCATCGTAAAGACTCCGCTTAGCTTTAAAAAGGAGTTTTAAGTTAGACTTTAAGAACCTGTTGTTATATTGGCCGTGCCATGAACCTGCAGCAGCTGCGCTACATCCACGAAGTCGCCCGCCGCGGGCTCAACGTCTCCGAGGCCGCCGACGCCTTGTTCACCTCGCAGCCGGGCGTGTCGAAGCAGATCCGCCAGCTCGAGGCCGAGCTCGGGATCGAGATCTTCGAGCGCCACGGCAAGCGTCTGATCGCGGTCACCGAGCCGGGGCGCACGGTGCTGGCGATTGCCGAGCGCGTGCTGCGCGACCTCGACAACCTGCAGCAGGTCGGCGACGAGTTCGCCAACGAGGCGGTGGGCAGCCTGTCGATCGCCACCACCCACACCCAGGCGCGCTACGTGCTGCCCGGGGTGGTGCGCGATTTCATGCAGCGCTACCCGCAGGTCAAGCTCTCGCTGCACCAGGGCAATCCGCGCCAGGTCGGCGAGATGGTGCTCGACGGCACTGCCGACCTCGCCATCGCCACCGAGGCGATCGCCGAGTTCGACGAGCTTGTGATGCTGCCCTGCTACCAGTGGAACCGCTGCGTGGTCGCCACGCCGCGCCACCCCATCCTGCGCGAGACGCCGCTCACCCTGGAGGCGATCGCGCGCTACCCGATCATCACCTACGACGACGCGTTCACCGGTCGCGGCCTGATCAACAAGGCCTTTCTCGGCCGCGGCCTGAAGCCCAACGTGGTGCTGTCGGCGATCGACTCGGACGTGATCAAGAAGTACGTCGAGCTCGACCTGGGGATCGGCATCCTCGCGCGCATGGCCTACGACGCCGACGAGGACCGCCGCCTGGGGATGGTCGACGCTTCCCACTTGTTCGAGTCGAGCACCACCCGCATCGGCCTGCGCCGGCGCGCCTGGCTGCGCACCTATGTGTACGCCTTCATCGAGGGCTTCGCCCCCCATCTGTCGCGGCGCATGGTCGAGACCGCGCTCGCCGGCGGCGGCACCGACCCCGGCCTGTGACTCCGGCCGGTGACTCCGGCCGGTGACCCCGGGGCGTGGCGCGCGGGTGGCGCCGGCCGGCGGCGGGGGGCTCAGACGTGCTCGAACCAGCGCTGCAGGCGGGCGCCGCGCAGGCCGGCGGCGAGGGCGGCGATCAGGCGCACGCGTGCCTTCAGCGCGTCGAGGGGGCCGGCGTGCAGCCAGTGCGCGGGCAACGCGTGGCCGCGTGCGACGGTGCCGCCGCCGCAGCGGCTGGCGAGCACCACCGGCAGCGTCGGCGGCAGTGCTTCGAGTGCCGCCCGCCAGGGCGCGGGCAGGCTGGCGTTGCCGGGCAGGGCCAGCACCAGGCCGCCGCCGGGGCGGGCAGGCCCTCGGTGCTGCCGCGTCGCGCCTGCGCCGGTGCCGCCCGTGCCGTTTTCTTCCCCGCTGCCGGGCGCGTGGTGCAGGCTCCGCACCGCCGCGCCGAGCAGGTCCGGCGCGCTGCCGGCGGCCACGGTCAGGATTTCCACGGGCGGCAGCTGCGCCAGTCCGGCGGGCAGGCGCAGGGGGGCGGCCGCAGAGCGGTCCAGGGCCTGCAGGGCGGTGTCGCTGGCGGTCACGGTGAGCGCACCGGGCTGGGCGAAGGCGTCGATGGCGCTGGGGTGGCGCTTGGCGAGCGTGGTCGCGGGCAGGATGCGATCGCCGAGCACGGCGAGCACGCCGGCGCGCGCGGCCGCCGGGCGGGTGGCGAGCTGCACGGCCTGATAGAGGTTGAGCGGGCCGTCGGCCGACAGTGCGGTGGCCGGGCGCATCGCCGCAGTGAGCACCACCGGCTTGCGGCGGGCGACGGTGAGGGTGAGGAAATAGGCGGTCTCTTCCAGCGTATCGGTGCCGTGGGTGATGACGATGCCGTCCACTGCGGGGTCGTCGGCGAGCGCCTGCACGCGGCGCGACAGTGCCAGCCAGTGCGCGGGCGTCATGTCCTTGCTGTCGAGTGCGAACAGGGCCTCGGCGGTGACGGCGGCGAGTCCGGTGAGCTGGGGCACGGCGGCGAGCAGCTCGGCGCCGCCGAACTGCCCGGCGGTGTAGCCGCGCAGATCGGTCGCCGAGGCGGCGGCGCCGGCGATCGTGCCGCCGGTGGTGATCAGGGCGATGCGAGGACGGGCGGCGGGCACGGGGTGGACTCCTGTGGAAGTGCGGGCCGCGGGGGACGTCCGGGAACGTGGACGCGGGGAAGGCGGCCCGGGAACGGTTTGCTCGGCAAGAAGGACCAGGGTCGGGTGTGCGGCCTCAGGGGGTGGAAGGGCGGTCGTCGCGCAGCGCGACGATGCGCCGCTCGCGCTCCTGCTCGAGCAGGCGCAGCGAGGCTTCCGGCGGTACGCCCAGGCTCTCGAGGACCCAGCCGGTGAGCTGCAGGCCGGACTCCAGTGTTTCCGGGACCACGACCGAAGCGCCGGCTTCGCGTAGCCGCAGCGCATGGCGTTCGTCGCGGGCGCGGGCGATGATGCGCAGCATCGGCATCAGGCGGCGGATGCCCAGCACCGCATGTTCGGCTGCGGCAGTGTGGTCCATGGTCAGCACCACCGACTGCGCCCGGTCGATGCGCAGCTTGCGTAGCAGCTCGGGCCGGCTGGCGTCGCCGAACACCAGCGGCACGCCGGCCTTGCGCTGCTGGGCGACGAGCTTGGCGTCGTTCTCGATGGCGACGAAGGGTACCCCCTGTTCGGCCAGGATCTGCCCACCATCTGGCCGACGCGGCCGAAGCCGGCGATGATGACGTGGCCGTGGAGCTCGCCGAGCTCGGCATCGGGCGCCGCTTCGGGCGGCACCAGGCGGCGGTCGATGAGGTTCCCCAGGCCTTGGCCGAAGCGGGCGACGAGCGGGGTGCACAGCATCGACACGCCGACCACGATCAGCATGAACTGGGCGATTTCGCGCTCGAGCAGGTTGAAGCCCAGCGCCAGGCCGATGACGATGAAGGCGAACTCGCCGCCCTGGCCGAGGAGCAGGCCGCCTTCGGCCGCGCGCCCCCAGGACAGCCCGAAGCGGCGCAGCAGGACGACCAGGATCAGGCCCTTGAGCGCCAGCAGGCCGAGCACCGAGAGCGGAATCCACAGCGGTTCGGCGAGCAGCGCGCGCAGATCGATGCCCATCCCGACCGACATGAAGAACAGGCCCATCAGCAGGCCCTTGAACGGCTCGATGGTGATCTCGACTTCGTGGCGGAACTCGGTTTCGGCGATGAGCAGGCCGGCGAGCAGGGCGCCGAGCGCCATCGACAGCCCGGCCATCCAGGTCAGGGTGGCGACGCCCAGGGTGGTCAGCAGGGTCAGCGCGGTGAAGGTGTCGGGCTGGCGATTGGAGGCGATCTGGTGGAACAGCGGGCGGATCACGCGGCGCCCGATCAGGTACAGCGCGAGCACCGTCAGCACGCCCTTGAGCAGCGCGCTGCCGAGGAGGACGGCGAAACTGCCTTCGCCGGCGGCGGCGCCGAGGATGCTGATCAGCACCAGCAGCGGCACCACGGCGAGGTCCTGGAAGAGCAGGATCGCGAACGCCGACTGGCCCAGCGGCGTGCCCAGCTCGCGGCGCTGGATCAGGAGCTGCATGACGATCGCGGTGGAGGAGAAGGCCAGCACCGTGCCCAGGATCACCGAAGCCTCGACGGCGTTGCCGAAGGACCAGGCCAGCCCGCCGATCGCCGCCGCCGACAGCGCCACCTGCAGTCCGCCCAGTCCGAACACCTGGCGGCGCATCGACCACAGGCGCTCGACCGACATTTCCAGGCCGATCATGAACATCAGGAAGATCACGCCCAGCTCGGCGAGGAATTCGACGTCTTCGGGGCGGGCGAAGGTGAGCCACGACAGCAGCGGCCAGGTGTCGGCGTGACTCGCCAGGCCGTAGGGGCCGAGCACGGCACCGACCGACAGGAAGCCGAGCACCGGGTTGATGCGCAGCCGCCCGAGGAGCGGAATGAGCACGCCGCTGAGGGCGAGGAAGAGGATGATTTCCTTCAGGAAGGGGAAGCTGCCGTGGGCGTCCATCGGAGTGTCGTCGGGGAGTCGCGGGGAGGGAATTCAGCTCACGCCGGGGCGCCGGGTGCCATCCCGGCGCATACCGCGGCCGCAGCGCTGCCGTCGTCCGCTTCTTCCTGCTGCTGCAGCAGCCACATCTGGGCGTAGGCGCCGTTGCCGGCGAGCAGCGTCGCGTGGCGTCCGCGCTCGACGATGCGCCCGTCGTCGAGGACGATGATCTCGTCGGCGTCCATCACCGTCGACAGCCGGTGTGCGATCACCAGCGCGGTGCGGCCGCGGGCTGCGCGCTCGATCTGGGCCTGGATCGCCTTCTCGGTCTTCGAGTCGAGCGCCGAGGTCGCTTCGTCGAAGATCAGGATCGCCGGGTCCTTGAGCAGCGCGCGCGCGATCGCCACGCGCTGCTTCTCGCCGCCGGACAGCTTCAGGCCGCGCTCGCCGACCCGGGTGTCGTAGCCTTCGGGGAGCCGGGCGATGAAGTCCTCGAGCTGCGCGGCGCGGGCGGCGGCCTCCACTTCGGCGCGGCTGGCGGTGGGGCGACCGTACTGGATGTTGTAGAACAGGGTGTCGTTGAACAGCACCGTGTCCTGGGGGACGATGCCGATCGCCGCGCGCAGGCTGTCCTGGGTGAGCTGGCGCAGATCATGGCCGTCGATGCGGATGGCGCCGCCCTGGACGTCGTAGAAACGGTACAGGAGGCGTGCCAGGGTCGATTTGCCCGAGCCCGAGTGCCCGACCACCGCCACCGTGCTGCCGGCGGGGATGTCGAAATCGACGTCGAACAGGATCGGCCGGCGGGCGTCGTAGGCGAAGCCGACGTGCTCGAAGCGCACCCCGGCCGGGCCGGGCGGCAGCGCCACCGCATCGGCGGCGTCGGCGATCTCGCGGTGCTCGTGCATCAGGCCGAACATGCGCTCGATGTCGGTGAGCGCCTGGCGCAGTTCGCGGTACATCACGCCGAGGAAGTTGAGCGGGATGTAGAGCTGGATCAGGAAGGCGTTGACCAGCACGATGTCGCCGATCGTCATCGCCCCGCCCGCCACCCGGTCGGCGGCCTGCCACATCATCGCGGTGACGCCGACGGCGATGATCGCGGCCTGGCCGATGTTGAGCGCGGACAACGAATACTGGTTGGTCTCCTGCGCCTTCGTCCATTTCTGCAGTTCGTCGTCGTAGCGGCGCGCTTCGAAGGCCTCGTTGTTGAAGTACTTGACCGTCTCGAAGTTGATCAGGCTGTCGATCGCGCGCGCGTTGGCCGCCGAGTCGAGCTCGTTGGCGCGGCGGCGCAACGCGGTGCGCCAGTTCGTCACCTGCACCGTGAACACGATGTACAGCGCCAGCGTCACCAGGGTGATGATCGCGAACACGGCGTCGTACTGCACGAGCAGGATGCCGATCACCAGGCCGATCTCGACCAGGGTGGGCAGGATCGAGTACAGCGTGTAGCTGATCAGTGAGCCGATCGAGCGCGTGCCGCGCTCGATGTCGCGGGTCAGGCCGCCGGTCTGGCGCTCGAGGTGAAAGCGTAGCGACAGCGCGTGCAGGTGGCGGAACACGCGCAGCGAGATCGCCCGCACCGCCTGCTGGGTGACGCGGGCGAAGACGATCTCGCGCAGCTCGGTGAATAGCGAGGCGGAAAAGCGCAGCACTCCGTAAGCCAGCAGCAGCGCGGCCGGGACCACGATGAACGCCTGTTCGGTGGTGAGCGAGAGGCCGTCGATGAGATGCTTGAAGACGATCGGCACGCTGACGTTGGCGCCCTTGCCGGCGAGCAGGCAGCCGAGCGCGAAGATCACCCGGCCCTTGTAGGCCCAGATGAAGGGCAGCAGGCTCTTGAGCGTCTGCCAGTCGTGGCGCTGGGCGGGTTCGGGGCCGGGGAGGGCGGCGGCAGGGGCGCGTCGCATCGTCCGCCTCAGCGTGCCGCGGCGGGCAGGGGCGCGTCGTCGACCACCAGGCGCAAGGCGAGGCCGATGAAGAGCAGGCCGGCGATGCGCTCGAGCCAGGCGCCGGCACCGGGGCGACGGGCGAGGAGGCGGCCGATGCCGCCGGCGGCGAAGGCGAGGGCGCCGAAAATGAGCACGGTCTGGGCGGCGAAGAGCAGGCCGAGCTGGGCCATCTGCACGCTGGCGGCGCCGTCGGCGGGGCGCACGAACTGCGGCAGGAAGGCAAGGAAGAAGAGCGCGACCTTGGGGTTGATTGCGTTGGCGATGAAGCCGCGGCGCAGGTAGGCGTGCCACGGTGCGGGGGGCTGCGGGGCGGCGGCGTCCAGGTGCACGGCAGCGGCATGGCGCAGGGCGTTGATGCCGATCCAGGCCAGGTAGGCGGCGCCGGCGAGCTTGAGCGCGAGAAAGGCGGTGGGTGAGGAGGCCAGCGCCGCGCTCACCCCCAGCGCCGCCCACAAGGTGTGGGTGAAACAGCCCAGCGCGCAACCGAGTGCGATGCCGAATCCGGCCATGCGCCCGCGCGCCAGGCTTTGCCCCAGCACCATCAGGTTGTCGGGGCCGGGGGCGAGGGTGATCAGGAAGCTGATGCCGAGGAAGGCGAGGGCGGTGTCGAAATCGAGCATGACATGAACGGAAGGAGAAAAGGGATGAGCGTGAGGACCGAAACGGGGTCGCGGCGCGAAGAGGTGGACCATGCCGGGACCGACGGCGCGTGCCTGCCGATGCGTGCCGGAGGGGGTGTCGGCGCGATCGAAGCAGGCGTTTGAGTCCGGATTGTCGCCGTTATGCGGCCGGTTTGGAACAGCGCACGGGCAAGCTTGCCGCTGCTGGCGGGGTCTGCGCTTGCCCGGGTGCATGGCATGGCGGCTATGATGGGAGCTGGCCGGCGCCGGTGGGCGCCGTTCCCGGAGCCGGACGCAGGCTCCGCCAAGCCTGGAGACAAAGATGGTCTGGTTGGTCCTGATGGTGCTTCCCGTGCTGGTCGTCGGCCTCGTCGCCCGGCGCGCGGTGTCCTTCGCCTGGCTGTGGGCCGGGCTGGCCTGGCTCGCGGCGCTGGGTTGGGCGGCGGACTGGGCGCCGGCGCTGACCGTGCTGGCGATGGCCGCGTTCGCCGCGGCGATGTACGTGCTGCGCAACCCGGCGCTGCGCCGCAGGTGGCTGACGGCGCCGGTGTTCGCGCTTTTCCGTCGCGCCCTGCCGACGATGTCGCAGACCGAGAAGGACGCCCTCGAAGCCGGCACCGTGTGGTGGGAGGGCGAGCTGTTCGCCGGTCGCCCGGACTGGGCGAAGCTCGCCGCCTTGCGGTGGCCGCAGCTGAGCGCCGAGGAGCGTGCCTTTGTCGACAACGACACCGAGGAGCTGTGCCGGATGGTGCGGGACTGGGACTGCACCCGGCGTCAGGACATGCCCGCCGAAGTCTGGGCGTTCATCCGCGCGCGCGGCTTTCTCGGCATGATCATCCCGAAGGAATACGGCGGGAAAGGCTTCTCCGCCCTCGCCCATTCCGAAGTCATCACCCGGCTGGCGACGCGGTCGTCGACGCCGGCGGTGACGGTGATGGTGCCGAACTCGCTCGGCCCCGCCGAGCTGCTGCTGCACTACGGCACGCCCGAGCAGAAGCAGCGCTATCTGCCGGGGCTGGCGAGCGGGCGCGAGATTCCCGCGTTCGCCCTCACCAGCCCGTGGGCAGGGTCGGACGCGGCCTCCATTCCCGACGCCGGGGTGGTGTGCCGGGGGCAATGGAACGGCGCCGAAGTGCTCGGCATGCGGGTCAGCTTCGACAAGCGTTACATCACCCTGGCGCCGGTGTGCACGGTGTTCGGGCTGGCGTTCCGTCTCTACGACCCGGAGCGCCTGCTCGGCGGCGACGAGGATGTGGGCATCACCTGCGCGCTGGTGCCGCGCGACCATCCGGGCGTCGACATCGGCCGCCGCCACGCCCCGCTCGACGCGGTGTGGATGAACGGCCCGGTGCGCGGCAAGGACGTGTTCATGCCGCTGGAGTTCATCATCGGCGGCCCGGCGATGGCCGGGCAGGGCTGGCGGATGCTGATGGAGTGCCTGGCGGCGGGGCGCTCGATCTCGCTGCCGGGCTCCAACGCCGGCATGCAGCAGCTCACCGCGCGCGCGGTGGGGGCCTACGCCCGCGTGCGCCAGCAGTTCAGGACGCCGATCGGGCGCTTCGAAGGGGTCGAGGAGGCGCTCACCCGGATCGGCGCCAACACCTACCTCAGCGACGCCGCGCGGGTGCTGACCGCGGGCGCGCTCGACCTCGGCGAGAAGCCGGCGGTGGTGTCGGCGATCGTCAAGTACCACGTCACCGAGCGCGCCCGCCAGACCGTCAACGACGGCATGGACGTGATCGGCGGCAAGGGCATCTGCCTCGGGCCGCAGAACTTCCTCGGCCGCGCCTACCAGCAGATTCCGGTCGGGATCACGGTGGAGGGGGCGAACATCCTCACCCGCAGCCTGATCCTGTTCGGCCAGGGCGCGATCCGTTGCCATCCCTGGGTGCTCGCCGAAATGGACGCCGCCCGCGGCGGCGATCTCGAAGCCTTCGACCGCGCGCTGTGGGGCCATGCCGCGTATACCGCGTCGAACGCCGCGCGCGCCCTGGTGATGGGGCTGACCGGCTCGCACTTCGTCCGCGTCGGTGCCGACGTCGCCCCCGAGACCCGGCGCTACTACCAGCAGCTGACCCGCTTCTCGGCCGCGTTCGCCTTCCTCGCCGATCTCTCGATGGGCATTCTGGGCGGCGCGCTCAAGCGCAAGGAGAAGTTGTCGGCGCGGCTCGGCGACATCCTGTCGCTGATGTACCTGGCGAGCGCGACGCTCAAGCGCTACGAGGCCGAAGGCCGCCAGGCCGCAGACGCACCGCTGATGCACTGGGCGATCTGGGACTGCATGTTCCGCATCCAGCTCGCCTTCGAAGGGGTGATCGCGAACTTCCCCAACAAGCTCGCCGCCGCGCTGCTGCGCCGGGTGGTGGTGTTCCCCCTCGGCCATCCCTACGTGGTGCCTTCCGATCAGCTCGGCCATCAGGTCGCGGCGCTGCTGATCGAGCCCTCTCCCACTCGCGACCGCCTGACCGCCGCGGTCCATCTGCCGCAGGACGTCGACGAGCCGCTGGGGGCGCTCGAAGCCGCGCTCGCCGCCACCCTCGCCGCCGAGCCGGTCGAGGCGCGCCTGAGGCAGGCCGAGCGCGAGGGCCGCTTCAGCCCCGGCGTGCTCGCCAGCGGCGACGTCGATGAAGTGTGGCGGCGCGCGCGCGATGCCGGCGTGATCGGCGCCGAGGAATACGCTCTCGTCGAGCGCCGCAACCGGCTCCGCGACAAGGTCATCCGCGTCGACGATTTTCCCCTCGATTTCGGCCTCGCCGAGGCCCTCGGCGCCGCATCCGCGGGTCGTAACCCGGGTCGTAATCCTACTCCCGCGCCCTGAGCGGCGCGACCTTGCCGTGGAGCCTCTCCGACGATGAACGATAGCCCCGATCCCCGGACCTGCCTGCCGGCGCACCGGCAGCCCGAGCTGCGGGTGATGCCGATGCCGGCCGACCTCAACCCCGAAGGCAACGTCTTCGGCGGCTGGATCATGTCGATGGTCGACATCGCTGGCGCGATTCCCGCCCACCGCCGCGCCCGGAGCCGGGTGGCGACGGTGGCGGTGAATTCCTTCGCGTTCCGCCAGCCGGTGTCGGTCGGCGATTTGGTCAGCTTCTACGCCGAAGTCGTCGCCACCGGGCGCAGCTCGGTCACCGTCGACGTCGAGGTGTATGCCGAGCGCGACCTCGAGAACCCGGTGGTGGTGAAAGTGACCGAGGCGCGGCTGACCTACGTCGCGCTCGACGAGCACGGGCGCAAGCAGCTGATTCCACCGGCGTCGCCTCCACCGGCGTCGCCGACTGCGCCCGAGCGACCCGCTCCACCGACCCATTCCTGAGCACACCGCACCCCGCGGGGAGGAGGCCCAAGTGAATCGACTGATCATCCGCAAGATCGCCGTGCTCGGCGCCGGCGTCATGGGGGCGCAGATCGCCGCCCATTGCGCCAGTGCCGACATTCCGGTGATCCTGTTCGACCTCGCCGCGCCGGAGGGCGCGGCCAACGCCGTCGCCGCGCGCGCCATCGCCGGGCTCGTCAAGCTCGATCCGGCGCCGCTGGCGGCGCGCGGCTGTGCGCACTACATCGAGGCCGCCAGCTACGAGCACGACCTCGCCCGGCTGGGCGAGTGCGACCTGGTGATCGAGGCGATCGCCGAGAAGATGGAGTGGAAGCTCGCGCTCTACGCCCGCGTCGCCCCCCACCTGCGCGCCGATGCGGTGTTCGCTTCCAACACCTCGGGGCTGTCGATCGCCGCGCTCTCGGCCGGGCTGCCGGCGGCGCGGCGGGCGCGCTTTTGCGGGGTCCATTTCTTCAACCCGCCGCGCTACATGGCGCTGGTCGAGCTGATTCCCACCGCCGACACCGAGCCGGCGCTGGTCGATGCGCTCGAGGCTTGGCTGACCACCCGCCTGGGCAAGAACATCGTGCGCGCGCAGGACACTCCCGGTTTCCTCGCCAACCGCGTCGGCGTGTTCTCGATTCTCGCCGTGATTCACCACACCGCGCGCCTCGGTCTGGCCTTCGACGATGTCGATCTGCTCACCGGCACCCGCATCGGGCGTCCGAAGAGCGCCACTTTCCGCACCGCCGACGTGGTCGGGCTGGACACCCTCGCCCACGTTGTCGGCACCCTGCAGGCGACGCTCGGCGAGGAGGGGGGCGGCAGCGCCGATCCCTGGCACCGCCATTTCGTCGTCCCCGACTGGCTCCAGGCACTGATCGCACAAGGGGCGCTGGGGCAAAAGCGCGGCGCCGGCATCTACCGCAAGCATGGCGGGCGCGTCCAGGTGCTCGACCCGGCGACGGGGGGCTACCGCGACAGCGCCGGCGAGCTCTTCCCCGACGTCGAGGAGATCCTCGCCCTCAAGGACCCGGTGGAGAAGTTCGCCGCGCTCGCCGCCCATCCGCACCCCCAGGCGCAGCTGCTGTGGTCGGTGTTCCGCGACCTGTTCCACTACTGCGCTCATCACCTCGGCACCATCGCCGGCAACGCGCGCGACGTCGACCTGGCGATGCGCTGGGGCTTCGGCTGGGCGCAGGGGCCGTTCGAGACCTGGCAGGCGGCAGGCTGGCGCGAAGTGGCGGCGATGATCGAGGACGACATCGCCCATGGTCGGGCGATGGCGGCGGTGCCGCTGCCGGCCTGGGTGGCCGGGCGTGACGGCGTGCATGCGCCGGCCGGCTCCTACAGCGCTGCCGCCGACACCCTGGTGGCGCGCACCGCGCTGCCGGTGTATCGGCGCCAGCTCTACCCCGACCGGGTGCTCGGCGAGGCGCCCGATGCGCGCGGCGAAACCTTGTGGGAAAGCCCGGCCGGGCAGGGCGGAGTGCGCCTGTGGTGCCGCCCCGATCAGGATGCGCGGATCGGCATCGTGTCGCTCAGCGGGCGGGTGCATGCGATCGGCAGCGTCGCCGTCGACGGCCTGCTCGAAGCGATTGCACGCGCCGAGGCCGAACTCGACGGCCTGGTGATCTGGCATCCGGCGCCGTTCGCGGTCGGTGCCAACCTGCAGCAGCTCGCCGAAGCCTGCGCCGAGGGCCAGTTCGCTCTCCTCGAGCGCATGGTGGCGAAGTTCCAGCGTGTCTCGATGGCGATCCGCCATGCCCAGGTGCCGGTGGTGGCCGCGGTGCAGGGGATGGCCCTGGGCGGCGGCTGCGAGTTCGCGATGCACGCCGCGCACCGGGTGTTCGCGCTCGAGAGCTATGTCGGTCTGGTCGAGGCCGGGGTCGGCCTGATTCCGGCCGGCGGCGGCTGCAAGGCCTTCGCCGTGCAGGCGCATGCGCTGGCGCAGCGTGCGGCCGGCGGCGATGTCTTCCCCTACATCCAGAACGCCTTCCAGACCATCGCCCTGGCCACCGTGGCGAAGAGCGCGCGCGAAGCGGTCGAACTCGGCTTCGGCACCACCGCCGACGACATCCTGTTCCACTCCGGGGAGCTGCTCCATGCCGCGATCCGGCGCGCGCGCGCGATGGCGGAGTCGGCCTGGCATCCGCCGCTGCCGAACCCGGCGCTGACCGTGGCCGGGCGCAACGGCATCGCCACCTGCGAGCTGATGCTGGTGAACATGGCCGAGGGCGGCTTCATTTCCGCACACGACTACCGCGTCGCCAAGGCCGCGGCCACCGCGCTGTGCGGCGGCGAGGTCGAATCGGGGGCGGCGGTCAGCGAACAGTGGATCCTCGACGTCGAGCGTGCCCAGTTCGTTGCCCTGCTGCAGACCGAACAGACCCGGCAGCGCATCGCCCACATGCTGGAAACCGGCAAACCGCTGCGCAACTGAGCGAGGAACGAGCCATGAGCAAGCAGATTCAGGACGCCTACATCGTCGCCGCGCTGCGCACTCCGGTGGCGCGGCGCAACGGCGCCTTCCGCCACGTCCGCCCGGACGACCTGCTGGCGCAGGTGCTGGCTGCGGTAGCGGCCGCGGTGCCCGCGCTCGACGCCGGCGAGATCGGTGACGTGATCACCGGCTGCGCGATGCCCGAAGCCGAGCAGGGCATGAACGTGGCGCGCATCGGGCTGCTGCTCGCCGGCCTGCCCGAGCGCGTGCCCGGCGTCACGATCAACCGCTTCTGCGCCTCGGGCCTGCAGGCGGTGGCCGATGCCGCCGCCCGCATCCGCCTCGGCGAGGCCGACGTGATGATCGCCGCCGGCACCGAGAGCATGAGCGCGATGCCGCAGATCATGGGCAACAAGGTCAGCCTCAACCCGGCGATCTTCGCCCGTGCCGAGAACGTCGGCATCGCCTACGGCATGGGCCTGACCGCGGAGAAGGTGGCGGCGCAGTGGCAGGTGAGCCGCGCCGACCAGGATGCCTTCGCCCTCGAATCGCACCGCCGCGCCTGCGCGGCGATCGCCGGCGGGCGCTTCGCCGACGAGATCCGGCCATACACGGTGCAGTCACATGTGCCGGGCGAGGACGGCGCGGTGCGGGTGATCGAGCGCGTCGTCGAGCACGATGAAGGACCGCGCGCGGACGCTTCGCCCGAGCGTCTGGCGAAGCTCAAGCCGGTGTTCGCCGCGCGCGGCTCGGTGACCGCGGGCAACAGCTCGCAGATGTCGGACGGTGCGGCCGCGGTGCTGCTGATGAGCGAGGCGGCGCTGAAGCGTTACGAGGTGGCGCCGGTCGCCCGTTTCGCCGGCTATGCGGTGGCCGGGGTGGCGCCACAGCTGATGGGGATCGGGCCGGTCGAGGCCATTCCACGCGCCCTCGCGCGCGCCGGGGTGGGGCTCGGCGAGATCGGCTGGATCGAACTCAACGAGGCGTTCGCCGCCCAGGCGCTGGCGGTGATGCGCGAACTCGGGCTCGATCCGGCGCGAGTCAATCCGCTCGGGGGGGCGATCGCGCTGGGTCATCCGCTCGGCGCCACCGGGGCGATTCGCAGCGCGACCCTGATCGCGGCGATGCGGCGCGACCCCGCCCTGCGCTACGGCATGATCAGCATGTGCATCGGCACCGGGATGGGGGCGGCAGGGGTGTTCGAGCGCGTCTGAGCGTGCCCGGGGCCGCCTGCCGGGCAGGCCGTGTCCCGGCCGGGAACGCAATCCACGTAAACTCCAGCCAAAGTCGAGGTGATCGTTCGGTAACAATCTTTTATAATCCGCCCGTTTGTCGACGCGAGGCCTGTCCCCCCGTCCGGTAGCAGCAGGCTGCCAAGGGGGGAAAGGCCTCGTTCATTCTCACGAGTCTTTGGGCGAGAAGCGCATGATCAGAATCAAACGCGGCCTGGACCTGCCCATCACCGGTGCGCCGGCGCAGCGCATCGAGGCCGGGCGTGCCGTGCGCAGCGTGGCCGTCATCGGCTTCGACCATCACGGCATGAAGCCGACGATGGCGGTGCAGGTCGGTGACCGGGTCAAGCTCGGACAGGTCCTTTTTTCCGACAAGAAGACGCCCGGCGTGGTGTATACCGCGCCCGGGGCCGGTACGGTCAGCGCGATCCATCGCGGCGAGCAGCGTGCGCTGCAATCGGTGGTGATCGACCTCGACGACGAGAACGCCGCCGACAGCGCGGTCGAGTTCGCGCGCTACGGCGACGCCGAGCTCGGCGCCCTGTCCGATGCCCAGGTGCGCGACAACCTGATCCGCTCCGGATTGTGGACGGCGCTGCGTACGCGTCCCTTCAGCAAGGTGCCGGCGGTCGACGCGAAGCCGAGTTCGATCTTCGTCACCGCGATCGACACCCATCCGCTGGCGGCCGATCCGGCGGTGGTGATCGCCGAGCACGAGGCCGATTTCGAGCGCGGCCTGAAAGTGCTGGCGCGCATCGCCCGCGTCGTCGTGTGCCATGCCGCCGGTGCCCGGTTGCCGGGCGCGGGGCTCGCCGATGTCGGTGCCGAAGCTTTCGCCGGGCCGCATCCCGCGGGCCTGCCGGGCACCCACATCCATTTTCTCGATCCGGCCGATGCGCACAAGAGCGTGTGGTACCTCAACTACCAGGACGTCATCGCCGTCGGCAAACTCTTCGCCAGCGGCCGGCTGTGGGTCGAGCGGGTGGTCGCGCTCGGCGGGCCGATGATCGGCAAACCCCGCCTGGTGCGCACCCGGCTGGGGGCGAACCTGGACGAGCTGACCGCCGGCGAGATCCGGGTCGGCAAAAAGGTGCGGGTGATTTCCGGGTCGGTGTTCGGCGGGCGCACGTCGCGCGGCGCCTGTGCCTACCTCGGCCGTTACCACCTGCAGGTGTCGTGCCTGGAGGAAGGCACCGAGCGCGAGATGCTGCATTACCTGCGCGCCGGGGTGAACAAGCATTCGGTGATGAACCTCTACCTCTCCAAGCTCGACCCCGCGCGCCTGTTCGACTTCACCACCAGCACCAACGGCAGCCCGCGGGCGATGGTGCCGATCGGTAACTACGAAGAAGTGATGCCGCTCGACATCCTGCCCACCCAGCTGTTGCGCGCGCTGATCGTCGGCGACACCGAGATGGCGCAGAAGCTCGGCGCCCTTGAACTGGACGAGGAAGACCTCGCCCTGTGCACCTACGTCTGTGCCGGCAAGTACGAGTACGGTCCTATCCTGCGTGACAACCTCACGCGCATCGAGAAGGAGGGTTGAGTATGAGTCTGCGCTCCTGGCTCGACAGCATCGAGCATCATTTCGACAAGGGCGGCAGGTACGAGAAGTTCTACGCCCTGTTTGAAGCCATCGACACCGCCCTGTACAAGCCGGCCAGTGTCACCCGCAGCACCGCGCACGTGCGCGACGGCCTCGACCTCAAGCGGATGATGATCACGGTCTGGCTGTGCACCTTCCCGGCGATGTTGTTCGGGATGTGGAACGCCGGCTACCAGGCCAACACCATCCTCGCCGCCAACTCCGGGCTGATGGCGGCGCAGGAAGGCTGGCGCTTCGGCCTCATCGGTGCGCTGGCCGGGTTCGACCCCGGCAGCCTGTGGGATAACTTCGTTCATGGCGCGGCCTACTTCCTGCCGATCTATCTGGTCACCTTCATCGTCGGCGGCTTCTGGGAAGTGCTGTTCGCCGCCGTGCGTCGCCACGAGGTCAACGAGGGCTTCTTCGTCACTTCGGTGCTGTTCGCGCTCACCTGCCCGCCGTCGATCCCGCTGTGGCAGGTGGCGTTGGGGATCAGCTTCGGCGTCGTGATCGGCAAGGAAGTGTTCGGCGGTACCGGCAAGAACTTCCTCAACCCGGCGCTGACCGGGCGCGCCTTCCTGTTCTTCGCCTATCCGGCGCAGATGTCGGGCGACGGGGTGTGGACCACGGTGGACGGCTACACCGGCGCCACCGCGCTGTCGCAGGCCGCCGCCGGCGGCATCGACCAGGTGGTGGCGAGCGGCCTCACCTGGACCGACGCCTTCCTCGGCTTCATGCCCGGCTCGATCGGCGAGACCAGCACCCTGGCGCTGCTGATCGGCGGCGGCGTGCTGCTGCTGATGAAGATCGCCTCGTGGCGGATCGTCGCCGGGGTCATGCTCGGCATGATCGCGATGAGCCTGGTCTTCAATTCCGTCGGCTCGGACACCAACCCGATGTTCTCGATGCCCTGGCACTGGCACCTGGTCGTCGGTGGCTTCGCCCTGGGGATGATGTTCATGGCCACCGACCCGGTGTCGGCATCGATGACCGACACCGGCAAGTGGATCTTCGGCGCCCTGATCGGCGTCATGGTGGTGCTGATCCGGGTGGTGAACCCGGCCTTCCCCGAAGGGATGATGCTGGCAATCCTGTTCGCCAACCTGTGTGCGCCGCTGATCGACCATTTCGTGGTCGCGGCCAACATCAAGCGGAGGCTCGCGCGTAATGTCCAGTAAGAAGGAATCGACCGTCCGCACGCTGCTGGTGGCGCTCGCGGTCAGTCTGGTCAGTTCGATCTTCGTCGCCGGCGCGGCGGTGTCGCTGAAGCCGGTGCAGATCGAGAACCGCCAGCTCGACAAGCAGCGCAGCATCCTGGCCATCGCCGGGCTGGGCGGGGCGGGCATGTCGGCACGCGAGGTCAAGGAGCTCTTCGCCCGCCGCATCCGCGCGAAAGTGGTCGATCTGGAAAGCGGCGAATACACCGAGGCCTACGATCCGGCGGTGTTCGACCCGCTGAAGGCGGCCCGGGACCCGAAGCTGTCGACCGCCCTGGCGGGCGAGCAGGACATCGCGCTGATCAAGCGCCGCGAGCGCTTCACCACCGTGTACCTGGTGGAGAAGGACGGCGCGCTCGACACCCTGATCCTGCCGGTGCGCGGCTACGGCCTGTGGTCGACGCTGCACGGCTTCATGGCGGTGAAGGCGGATCTCAATACCGTGGTCGGCTTCGGCTTCTACCAGCACGCCGAGACGCCGGGCCTGGGCGGCGAAGTCGACAACCCGAAGTGGAAGGCGCTGTGGCCGGGCAAGACCCTGTTCGATGCGGCCGGCAAGCCGGTAATCCGCATCGTCAAGGGCGGCGTCGATCCGGCGAGCGCGGACGCCGGTCACCAGGTCGATGCCCTGGCCGGCGCCACGCTGACCAGCAACGGCGTCGATCGTCTGCTTCAATTCTGGCTCGGCGAGCAGGGCTTCGGCCCCTACCTCGCCCGGCTGCGTAGCGCACAGGGGGCCTGATCATGTCCAAACCCACCGTCAAGGAAGTCCTGCTCAACCCGATTTTCCACAACAACCCGATCGGCCTGCAGATCCTCGGCATCTGCTCGGCGCTGGCGGTCACTTCGAACCTGCAGACGGCGCTGGTGATGTCGATCGCGCTGACCCTGGTGACCGGGTTCTCGAGCATGTTCATCTCGATGATCCGCAGCCAGATCCCGGGGTCGATCCGCATGATCGTGCAGATGGTGATCATCGCCTCGCTCGTGATCGTGGTCGACCAGATCCTCAAGGCCTATGCGTTCAGCCTGTCCAAGCAGCTGTCGGTGTTCGTCGGCCTGATCATCACCAACTGCATCGTGATGGGCCGCGCCGAGGCCTTCGCGATGCAGAACCCGCCGGGC
Source organism: Thauera aromatica (assembly GCF_023093595.1). GTDB lineage: Bacteria > Pseudomonadota > Gammaproteobacteria > Burkholderiales > Rhodocyclaceae > Thauera > Thauera aromatica_A. The sequence goes on along the minus strand of NZ_JALLIK010000110.1, from coordinate 132,587 downwards.
CTGTCCTTTTTCGACGGTATCGGCAACGGCCTTGGGTATAGCGCGATGCTGCTCACGCTGGGGGTGATCCGCGAGCTGCTCGGTGCAGGCAAGCTGTTCGGCGTCGAGATCATTCCGCTCGCCAAGGATGGCGGCTGGTACGTGCCCAACGGCCTGCTGCTGCTGCCGCCGTCGGCGTTCTTTCTGATCGGCCTGATCATCTGGGCGCTGCGCACCTGGAGGACCGAGCAGGTCGAGAAGCCCGCGTTCCGGATGGCGCCGCAGGTGATCACCAAGGAGGCCTACTGAGATGGAGCATTACATCAGCCTCTTCGTGCGTGCGGTGTTCATCGAGAACATGGCGCTCGCCTTCTTCCTCGGCATGTGCACGTTCATCGCCATCTCGAAGAAGGTCGAGACCGCGATCGGCCTCGGCATCGCGGTGGTCGTGGTGCAGACCATCACCGTGCCGGCCAACAACCTGATCTACACCTGGCTGCTGCGCGACGGCGCGCTCGCCTGGGCCGGCCTGCCCGACGTGGACCTGTCCTTCCTCGGCCTGCTGTCCTACATCGGCGTGATCGCGGCGATCGTGCAGATCCTCGAAATGCTGCTCGACAAGTACGTGCCCAGCCTCTACAACGCGCTCGGCGTGTTCCTGCCGCTGATCACGGTCAACTGCGCAATCATGGCCGGTTCGCTGTTCATGGTCGAGCGCGACTACACGCTGGCCGAGAGCACGGTGTACGGCATCGGCTCGGGGGCCTCGTGGGCGCTGGCGATCGCGCTCCTTGCCGGCATCCGCGAGAAACTCAAGTACAGCGACGTGCCCGCGGGGCTGCAGGGCCTGGGCATCACCTTCGTCACCATCGGGCTGATGTCGCTGGGCTTCATGTCCTTCTCCGGCGTGCAGCTGTAAGGAGGCAATGAACGCATGAATACCGAAATCATCCTCGGCATCGGCATGTTTACCGCGATCGTGCTCGCGCTCGCGGTCTTCATCATCGTTGCCCGTTCGCGGCTGGTGGCCAGCGGTGACGTCACCATCGACATCAACGGCGAGCACAAGCTCATCGTCCCCGCCGGCGGCAAGCTGCTCCAGACCCTCGCCGGCAACGGCCTGTTCCTGCCTTCGGCGTGCGGCGGCGGCGGCACCTGCGCCCAGTGCAAGTGCATCGTCAAGGAGGGCGGCGGCTCGATGCTGCCCACTGAGGAATCGCACTTCACCAAGCGCGACGCCCGCGCCGGCTGGCGCCTGTCGTGCCAGACTCCGGTCAAGCAGGACATGAAGATCCAGGTCCCGGAAGAAGTCTTCGGGGTCAAGAAGTGGGAATGCACGGTCGAATCGAATCCCAACGTCGCCACCTTCATCAAGGAGCTGACCTTGCGCCTGCCGGAAGGCGAGAGCGTGGATTTCCGCGCCGGCGGCTATGTCCAGCTCGAGTGCCCGCCGCACGTGGTCAAGTACGAGGACTTCGACATCGAGGACCGGTTCCGCGGCGACTGGGACAAGTTCAACCTCTGGCGCTTCGTCTCCAAGGTCGATGAAACCGTGATCCGCGCCTACTCGATGGCGAACTACCCGGACGAGAAGGGGGTGGTGAAGTTCAACATCCGCGTCGCCTCCCCCCCGCCGGGGCGCGACGACATTCCGCCGGGCAAGATGTCGTCCTGGGTGTTCGGCCTCAAGCCGGGCGACAAGGTCACGGTGTATGGCCCGTTCGGCGAGTTCTTCGCCCGCGACACCGACCACGAGATGGTGTTCATCGGCGGCGGCGCCGGCATGGCGCCGATGCGCTCGCACATCTTCGATCAGCTCAAGCGCCTGCACAGCACGCGCAAGATCACTTTCTGGTACGGCGCGCGCTCGATGCGCGAGGCCTTCTACGTGGACGAGTTCGACAAGCTGGCCGCGGAGAACCCGAACTTCACCTGGCACCTGGCGCTGTCCGATCCGCTGCCCGAGGACAACTGGACCGGCTACACCGGCTTCATCCACAACGTGCTCTATGAGAACTACCTCAAGGACCACCCGGCGCCCGAGGATTGCGAGTTCTACATGTGCGGCCCGCCGATGATGAACGCCGCGGTGATCAAGATGCTGCTCGATCTCGGCGTCGAGCGCGAGAACATCATGCTCGACGACTTCGGCGGCTGAGTCCCGCGCCGGGCGCGTCGGCCTCGCCTCTCCGGCGCCCCCGCCGCCGTGCCCGTGCCCGCCGTGTCGAACGCGGGCGCGGGCATTTTTATTCGAGGATCTTCATGGCCGGAACCGTACTGCTCGACGTCCGCGACGATGTCGCCACCCTCACCCTGAACCGCCCCGCCGCGCTCAACGCGCTGTCGGTGGAAATGATGCAGGACCTCGGCGCCGCCGTGCGCGAACTGGGAGCACGCCATGATTTTGGCGTGGTGGTGATCGCCGGCGCCGGCGATCACTTCATGGCCGGCGGCGACCTGAAGGATTTCGCCCGCCACTTCAGCCTGTCGAAAGAGAGCCGCCAGGCGGCGTTCCGCGCGCTGATCGAGCAGCACGTCAATCCGGTGATCGACACCCTGCAGCGCCTGGAGCAGCCGGTGATCGCCCGCGTGCGCGGGGCCTGCGCCGGGTTCGGCCTGTCGCTGATGGCCGGCTGCGATTTTGCCGTCGCCGCGGACAACGCCTTGTTTACCACCGCCTATGTCGGCATCGGCCTGCCCGGCGATGGCGGCGCGTCCTACTTCCTGCCGCGTATCGTCGGCCGCCGCCGCGCCGCCGAGCTGCTGCTGCTGGGCGAGCGCTTCGACGCCGCCGAAGCGCTCCGCCTCGGGCTGCTCAACCGGGTCGCCGCGCCGGCCGAACTCGATGCCGAAGTCGCGCGCCTGGCCGCCCGCCTGCTGGCCGGGCCGCGCCGCACCCAGGCCGAGATCAAGCGCCTGCTACTCGATTCGCACGACGCCTCGCTGCAGGCCCAGCTGCAAAGCGAGGCCGAAGCGTTCGGTCGCTGTTCCGCGGATGCGGATTTCGTCGAAGGCGTCACCGCCTTCCTCGACAAGCGCAAGCCGCAGTTCAAGGGCGGCTGAAGGCGGCCGGGCCGGGTCGGGTCGGGTCGGGCCTCTCTCCCACCGCCCGCTCCGGTGGCGATGCGCACGACCGCACGGGGGGATTGCCGGCGTGCAGGAAGGAGGGCCCGGTTACAATGCCCGCTTTCTCATCCCCGAGGTTCATGTCATGGCCCGAAGCATCGTCTCCACCCCCAACGCCCCCGCCGCGATCGGCCCCTATTCCCAGGCCGTGAAGGCCGGCAACCAGGTTTTCCTGTCCGGTCAGATCGGCCTCGATCCGGCGACGATGCAGCTGGTCGAGGGCGTCGAGGCCCAGGCCGTGCGCGTGTTCGACAACCTGAAGGCGGTGGCCGAGGCGGCCGGTGGTTCGTTTGCGGACGTCGTCAAGATCACCATCTACCTCACCGACCTGGGCAATTTCGGCACCGTTAATGAAGTCATGACGCGCTATTTCGCCGAGCCCTACCCGGCGCGCGCCACCGTCGGTGTGCGCGAACTGCCGCGCGGCGCGCTGGTCGAGGCCGACCTGGTGCTGGTGCTCGACTGACAGGCGGAAAGCGGGGCGCCGGGCGTGGCCGGAGCGGAACAGGGCTGGAGCGGAGTCGGTGGCGCGCTTGCCGCGCGGCTGGCAAAGCTCGACCTGCTCCGCCCGCGCGATCTGCTGCTCCACCTGCCGTTGCGCTACGAGGACGAGACCCGGCTGACGCCGATCGCCGCGCTGCGCCCCGGTTTTCCGGCCCAGATCGAGGGCGAGGTGGCGTCCTGTGAAGTCGTGCTCCATCCGCGCCGCCAGCTCGTCGCCCGCGTGCGCGACGCCACCGGCATGGTGGCCGCACGCTGGCTGCATTTCTATCCCTCGCACCAGAAGCAGCTTGCCGTCGGCCGCCGCGTGCGCCTGTTCGGCGAAGTGCGCGGCGGTTTCTTCGGCGACGAGATGGTGCATCCGCGGGTGCGCGTGGTGGCAGCGGACGAGGGCCTACCCGAGGCGCTGACGCCGGTGTACCCGACGACCGCCGGGGTCGGCCAGGCGACCTTGCGCAAGCTGGTGGAGCGCGCCCTGTGCAGCGAAGCGCAGGATGAACTGCTGCCGCCATCCTGGCGTGCGCGCCTCGATCTGCCCGGCTTCGCCGCTGCGCTGCGCGAACTCCACCATCCGCCGCCCGATGCCGACCCGGTGACCCTCGAGCGGCGCGCGCATCCGGCCTGGCGGCGGATCAAGTTCGAGGAGCTGCTGGTCCAGCAGCTGTCGCTGCGCCGTGCCTATCTGGCGCGCCGTGCGCGCGCCGCGCCGCCGCTGCCGCGACGCGGCACGCTGGGCGCCGGCCTGCTCGCGGCGCTGCCGTTTCGCCTCACCGCGGCGCAGGCGCGCGCCGTGGCCGACATCGCCGCCGACCTCGCCGCGCCGCACCCGATGCAGCGCCTGCTGCAGGGCGACGTCGGCAGCGGCAAGACCCTGGTCGCCGCGCTGGCGATGCTGCAGGCGGCGGAAAACGGCTGGCAGGCGGCGATGATGGCGCCCACCGAGATCCTCGCCGAGCAGCACTGGAAGAAGCTCGCCGCCTGGCTGGCGCCGCTCGGGCTGGAGGTGGCCTGGCTGTCGGGCAGCCGCAGAAAGCGCGCGCGCGAGGCCGAACTCGCGCGCCTCGCGCGCGGCGAAGTGCTGCTCGCGGTCGGCACCCACGCGCTGATCGAAGATCCGGTGATCCTGCCGCGGCTGGCGCTCGCCGTCGTCGATGAACAGCACCGCTTCGGTGTGCGCCAGCGCCTGGCGTTGCGCGAGAAGGGGGGCGCGGACCCGGCGCTGCGCCCGCACCTGCTGATGATGTCGGCGACGCCGATCCCGCGCACCCTGGCGATGACCCATTACGCCGACCTCGACGTCTCGGTGCTCGACGAGCTGCCGCCCGGGCGCACTCCGATCCGCACCCGGCTGGTGTCCGAGGCGCGCCGCGACGAGGTCGTCGCCCGTCTGCGTGCGGCATGCGCGGGCGGGCGCCAGGCCTACTGGGTGTGCCCGCTGATCGAGGACTCCGAAGCCCTGCAGCTGCAGACTGCGCAGGAAACCTTCGACGCTCTCGCCGCGGCGCTGCCCGAACTGCGCGTCGGCCTCGTTCATGGTCGGCTGAAGGCCGATGAGAAGTCCGCGACCATGACCGCGTTCGCCGCCGGCGCGCTGGACGTGCTGGTCGCCACCACCGTGATCGAAGTCGGCGTCGATGTGCCCAACGCCAGCCTGATGGTAATCGAGCACGCCGAACGCTTCGGCCTCGCCCAGCTCCACCAGCTGCGCGGTCGGGTGGGGCGCGGCGCGGCCGAATCGGAGTGCATCCTGATCTTCGCCCGGCCGCTGTCGGAAGCCGGCCGCGCGCGGCTGAAAGTGATCTACGAGCACACCGACGGCTTTGTCATTGCGCGGGAGGATCTGCGCATCCGTGGTCCGGGCGAGTTCGTCGGCGCGCGCCAGAGCGGGGTGCCGCTGCTGCGCTACGCCGACCTCGAAGCCGACGCCGCGCTGATCGAACCCGCGCGTGAGCTCGCCGAGCACCTCCTGAGCCATGAGCCTGCCCTCGCGCAGGCGCTGATGACGCGTTGGCTGGGTGGGCGCGAAGCCTTGCTGCGCGCCTGAGCGAGGGGGGCGGCAGGTTTCGGTCGACGGCTCGGCTCGATTGCCATGCAGCCTTGCGGGCGCGGTATCATCGGCCGGTTTTTCCCGGGAGCCGGATCGATGACGCTGACCGACAAATTACCCCTCTACGCCCGCCTGATGCGGATCGACAAGCCGATCGGCACCCTGCTGCTGCTGTGGCCGACGCTGTGGGCGCTGTGGTTCGCCGCCGACGGCTGGCCGCCGCTGCATATCCTGGCGATCTTCGTCGTCGGCACTTTCCTGATGCGCTCGGCCGGCTGCGTGGTCAATGACTACGCCGACCGCGGCTTCGACGGCCACGTCGAGCGCACCAAGAGCCGCCCGCTGGCGACCGGCGCGGTGAGCGGGCAGGAAGCCCTGCTGCTGGCGAGCGCGCTCGCGGCGATCGCCTTCGTCCTGATCCTGCCGCTCAACCCACTGGTACGCTGGCTGTCGTTGCCGGCGCTGTTCCTCGCCGTGAGCTACCCGTTCACCAAGCGCTTCTTCGCCATTCCTCAGGCCTATCTCGGCATCGCCTTCGGCTTCGGCATCCCGATGGGGTTCGCCGCGGTGCTCGGCGAGGTGCCGGCGCTGGCCTGGCTGATGCTGCTCGCCAACATCCTGTGGGCGATCGCCTACGACACCGAGTACGCGATGGTCGACCGCCCCGACGACCTCAAGATCGGCATCAAGACTTCGGCGATCACCTTCGGCCGCTTCGACGTCGCCGCGGTGATGGGCTGCTATGCAGCCGCCTTCGCCCTGCTCGCCCTGGCCGGCGCCCTCGCCGGCAGCGGTCTGCCCTTCTACCTCGGGCTGCTCATCGCCTGCGGCCTCGCGCTCTACCACTACACCCTGATCCGTGGCCGCGAGCGTGCTCCCTGCTTCAAGGCCTTCCTGCACAACAACTGGGTCGGCGGGGCGATCTTCGCCGGCATCTTCATCGACGACCTGCTGCGCCGGCTGCATTGAGCCGGGGCCGCTGCGCAGCCAGCCGGGCTCCGGCGGGGAGAGTGACATCGTGCCCGAAGCACTCCGGCCCCCCCTGCGGCGGCCCCCGCACCCCGGCGAAACCCTGCGCGAGGATGTTTTGCCGGCGTTGGAATTGACGGTCACCCAGGCGGCACAAGAACTCCTTGAGTGCCTGGGAGAGATTGCGCGACACAATCGAGTGTCGCGATAATGGTATCGCGACACTCGATCCCGTTTGGTGTCGCAATTTAGGCGGTGCGCGACAGGAAGAACCGTGGCCAGAATGATCCCGACAGAGACTTACGAGGCTGTTCTTGAAGCCATCGCTCGCTTTCCCGACGGCGCCAGCATCGAGCAGATTGAAGAAAACCTGTCTGCGCCGCCTAGCCGTCGAACGCTGCAGCGCTGGCTCAACAGCCTGATTGCTCAGGAGCGAGTGCGTCGTGAAGGCCAGGGCCGCGCGGTCAAATATCTGCGTGGCAAGGTGGTCAGGGGGCAGGGAAATGTCGTCCTGACGATAACTGCAACCGCTCACGCAGAAATCCTGATTCCCCTATCACCTGAAGCGAAAGCGGTCGAGAAACAGGTCCGGCAACCCTTGGCGCAGCGCACGCCCGTTGGCTACAACCGCGCATTTCTGGATGACTACCGACCCAACGAAACCTACTACCTCAGCGAAGTGATTCGAGACGAACTGCTATCAAAGGGTCAAGCCGTCAGCAGCAATGAACCTGCGGGAACCTATGCACGGCAACTGGCCAATCGTCTGCTGATCGACCTCTCCTGGAACTCCAGCCGACTGGAGGGCAACACCTATTCCCTTCTGGAAACCGAACGATTGATTTCGGCTGGCGAGGCCGCATCAGGTAAGGATGCACTCGAAGCGCAGATGATTCTGAATCACAAGGAGGCCATCGAATTCTTGATCGACTCGGCCGGGGAGATTGGCTTCAACCGCTATACCCTGCTCAACCTGCACGCCTTGCTGTCCGATAACCTGCTGGACGACCCCACCGCCAGTGGCCGCTTGCGCACGATTGCCGTTGGCATTGGCCGGACCACATTCCTGCCGCTGGAAGGGCCACAACGGATCGAGGAGTGTTTTGACCAGGTGCTGGATACGGCCGCTGCCATACGAGACCCCTTCGAACAGGCGTTTTTTGCCATGGTGCATTTGCCGTATTTGCAGCCCTTTGAGGATGTCAATAAGCGGGTTTCCCGCCTGGCTGCCAATATTTCGCTGATTCGGCGCAACCTCTGCCCGCTGTCCTTCGTCGATGTCTCGCAGACAACTTACATCAGCGCCATGTTGGGTATCTATGAACTCAATCGCATCGAGTTGTTGCGCGACGTCTTTGTATGGGCCTACAAACGATCCTGCGCGCGCTATTCTGCTGTGCGCCAGTCGCTGGGCGACCCTGATCCCTTCCGTTTGCAGCACAGGCAGCGCATCACTCAAGTGGTCGCGACCGTGGTTCATGAAAAACTGAGCAAACCACAGGCAATCAGCCATATCCACCACTTTGCGCAGGAGCGGATCGAGGCACCGGATCGCGAACGATTCATTGAAGTGGTCGAGACCCAACTGCTCAGTCTTCACGAAGGCAACATTGCCCGATATCGCCTAAGGCCCAGTGAATTCCATGCTTGGCGCGAGGTCTGGAAATGAATCCGCCGTCATCTGCGCAACCCTTCGCCGCGTGGCCGGTCAACGGTGAGCGGGCAGGTGCCCGCACACCAGGAGAGCCACAATGAAAATCCGCTATCCGCTGTTGGCCGCGCTGGCCGTGCTGTCTTCATCGGCGGCGTTCGCCTTCCACTGCCCCGCCGACATGAAGAAGATCGACGAGGCGCTGTCGATGAAGCCGGCGCTCAGCGCCGAACAGCTCGCCGAAGTACAGAAGCTGCGCGCCGAGGGTGAAATGCTTCACCAGGCCGGCAAGCACCAGGAGTCCGTCGATACGCTGGCCAAGGCGATGAAGATGCTCGGCATCTGAGCGCAGCGCGCCTCTCGCCCGCGTCGCCGCTGGGCGTCCGCCATCTGGTGCGCGGGGAGGGCGGGGCGTTTGCCGAGCGCCTTGCGCGTGCTCGTCGGCGCGACTTTTCCCATCCCTTGTCCTCCCCTCCGGGCGCCGTGCGGCGATGCGCTCCCGGGCGGCGATCCGGCTTATCATTCAGCCCGCACCCAACCCGGACTCTTCTCCCATGCATTTCATGAGCGCCCTTCGCGCCGCGTGGCAGCAGCGCGACAGCCTGCTGTGCGTCGGCCTCGACCCCGATCCGGCCCGCTTCCCCGCCCACCTCGAGGGGCGCGCGGACGCCGTCTTCGAGTTCTGCAAGGCCATCGTCGATGCCACCGCCGACTTCGTGTGCTGCTTCAAGCCGCAGATCGCCTACTTCGCCGCGCAGCGCGCCGAGGACCAACTCGAAGCCCTGATCGCCCACATCCACGAGCGCCATCCGGCCACCCCGGTGGTGCTCGACGCCAAGCGTGGCGACATCGGCAGCACTGCCGGGCAGTATGCGGTGGAGGCGTTCGAGCGCTACCGGGCGGACGCGATCACGGTCAATCCCTACATGGGGCGCGATTCGGTCGAGCCCTATCTGGCTTACGCTGACAAGGGCGTGATTTTGTTGTGCCGCACCTCCAACCCCGGCGGCTCCGACCTGCAGTTTCTTGAGGTCGGCAGGCCCGGCGGCGGGGTGGAAAAACTCTACGAGCGCGTCGCCCGCCTGGTCGCCGAGGACTGGAACGCGAGCGGCAATTGCGGGCTGGTGGTTGGCGCCACCTTCCCCGACGAGATCGCCCGCGTGCGCGCGCTCACCGGCGAGATGCCGCTGCTCGTGCCGGGGATCGGCGCCCAGGGCGGTGACATCGCCGCGACCGTGGCCGCCGGGCGCAGCGCCGACGGCACCGGGCTGATGATCAACTCCTCGCGTGCGATCCTGTACGCCGGAGCGGACGAGGACTTCGCCGCCGCCGCCCGCCGCGCCGCGCTCGACACCCGCGACGCGATCAACGCCCACCGCTGAACCCGCGGCGGCGCGCCGCGGGCCGGTGCGCCGCCGCCCGCGTCTGCCGGCTGCCGGCGTCCTTCCCCACCTCTTCCGCCCCCCGTCCGAGACTCCGCATGAAATACGACGATCTGCGCGACTTCCTCACCCAGCTCGAAGCCCGCGGCGAACTCAAGCGCATCACCGCGCCGGTCGACACCCACCTCGAGATGACCGAGATCGCCGACCGCGTGCTGCGCGCCGGCGGCCCGGCGCTGCTGTTCGAGCAGCCGGTGACGCAGGGCGTGGCCCAGGCCATTCCCGTGCTCGCCAACCTGTTCGGCACGCCGCAACGGGTGGCGATGGGGATGGGCGAGGAGGTCGACGGCGCCGCCGGCGACTGGCGCACGCCGCTGCGTGAAGTCGGCAAGCTGCTGTCCTTCCTCAAGGAGCCCGAACCGCCGAAGGGGCTGAAGGACGCCTGGGAGAAGTGGCCGGTGTTGAAGCAGGTGCTCAACATGACGCCGTCGGTGCTGCGCTCCGCCCCCTGCCAGCAGGTGGTGTGGGAAGGCGATCAGGTCGATCTGGCGAGGCTGCCGATCCAGCACTGCTGGCCGGGCGATGCCGCGCCGCTGATCACCTGGGGGCTGGTGGTGACGCGCGGGCCGCACAAGAAGCGCCAGAACCTGGGCATCTACCGCCAGCAGGTGATCGGTCGCAACCGGGTGATCATGCGCTGGCTGGCGCATCGCGGCGGCGCGCTCGACTTCCGCGAACACCAGCTCGCCCACCCCGGTGAGCCCTTCCCGGTGGCGGTGGTGCTCGGCTGCGATCCGGCGACCATCCTCGGCGCGGTGACGCCGGTGCCGGACACGATCTCCGAATACCAGTTCGCCGGCCTGCTGCGCGGGGCGAAGACCGAGCTGGTACGCTGCCTCGGCTCCGAGCTGCAGGTACCGGCCTCGAGCGAAATCGTCCTCGAAGGCGTGATCCACCCCGGCGACATGGCGCCCGAAGGCCCCTACGGCGACCATACCGGCTACTACAACGAGGTCTCGGAGTTCCCGGTGTTCACGATCGAGCGCATCACCATGCGGCGCGACCCGATCTACCACAGCACTTATACCGGCAAGCCGCCCGACGAGCCGGCGATGCTCGGCCTGGCCTTGAACGAGGTCTTCGTGCCGTTGCTGCAGAAGCAGTTTCCCGAAATCGTCGACTTCTACCTGCCGCCCGAAGGCTGCTCCTACCGCCTCGCCGTGGTCAGCATCCGCAAGCAGTACCCGGGCCATGCCAAGCGCGTGATGTTCGGGATCTGGAGCTTCCTGCGCCAGTTCATGTACACCAAGTTCATCATCGTGGTGGACGACGACGTGGACATCCGCGACTGGAAGGAGGTGATCTGGGCGCTGACCACGCGCATCGACGCCACCCGCGACACCACGCTGGTCGACAACACCCCGATCGACTATCTCGACTTCGCCAGCCCGGTCGCCGGGCTGGGGAGCAAGATGGGGCTGGATGCGACCAACAAGTGGGCGGGCGAAACAAACCGCGAATGGGGGCGTCCGATCGTCATGGACGAGGCGGTCAAGCACCGGGTCGACGCGCGCTGGGCCGAGTTCGGCTTGTGAAGTGGGTGTGCGCGAAGGCCGCCCCGGGGTATCGTTGCGGCGAATGCGCCGGAGCGGGCCATAGGGTCCGGGCGGCTGCCGGCCCGGCGGACTTTCCATTCCATCCCGAGCGGAGGCTCTTCTGCCCATGAACTATCCCGAACCTTCCCCCCCGCCCCTGCAGGCCGGCCAGCCGAGCGAGAACATGGTCACCGTCGCCCATCTGGTCTATGCCCTGCACGCCTTCGCGGTGTTTTCCGGGGTCGTCGGCTCGGCGACCATCGTCGGCAGCTTCATCGCCAGCCTGCCGTCGATCGCCGCGGTGGTGCTGAACTACTGGAACCAGGCCGCGGTGCGCGGTACCTGGCTGGAGAGCCATTTCCGCTGGCAGATCCGCACTTTTTGGTTCGCCGTGCTGTGGGTCGCGCTGGCGGTGCTGATGGTGCTCACCGTGATCGGCTTTCCGTTCGCGCTGCTGGTCGTCGCCCTGCTCGGTCTGTGGGTGGTGTACCGGGTGGGGCGCGGCTGGTGGGTGCTGGCCGGGCGGCGCACGCTGCCGATGCGCTGAGCGGCGGGCCGCCTATGGCGCCCCGTTGGCCCACAGCCATTCGAGCAGCGCGTCCTGGGCGGCGGCAGCGCTCGCGGCTTCGGGGTGGGCGACCATCATCACCACCGCGTGGCGGCGGCCGTGGCGGTCGAGCAGGTAGCCGGCCATCGTCCGGACGCCGTCGAGGGTGCCGGTCTTGATGTGGGCGTGGCCGCGCGCCGGGCTGGCGGCCAGGCGCCCGCGGGCGGTGCCATCGACGCCCGCAAGCGGCAGTGCGGCGAGGAATTCCGGCATCCACGGCCGCCGCCAGGCGGCGAGCAGGAGCTGGCCCAGGCTGTCGGCGCGGATGCGCTCGATACGCGACAGCCCGGAGCCGTTTTCGATCACCAGCCCGGTCGTGTCGATCCCGGCGGCGGCGACCAGGGCCACGGCCGCGCGGGCACCGCCGGCGACCATGTCCGGCACCGGCGACCGATCCCCGGGCGTCGCCGGGGGGAGGGTGGTGTCCGCCTCAGCGTCGCCGATTGTGCTGTGCGCGCCGAGGGTGGCGAGGAGCTGGCGGGCGATGACGTTGCTCGACCACTTGTTCATCTCGCGCACGACTTCGGCGAGCGGCGGGGAGTCGTCGCCGAGCAGTTCGCGGCTGGCGGTGGGCAGCACCCCGGGGCGCACCCTGCCGTCCACCCTGCCGCCCGCTTCGGCCCACAGCCCGGCCACCAGGGCGATGCCGAAGTCGGCCGGCGGCAGCGGCGCCGCGCTCCATGTGCGGGGTCCGCAGGCGGCCGGCAGGCTGCCGCTCAGCACCAGGCGGGGGCCGGCTTCGAGGCGGGCCTGGAGGTCGCCGTACCACAGCCCGCAGGGCGCGTCCGAGGTCAGGATGCGGTTGTCGATGACGACGCCGGCGAGCGGCGGTTCGGCGGCGAGCGCCACCGGTTCGCTGGCGGCGCGGCCCGGGAACAGGCCGAGGAGCACGGTGTTGTACTGCAGCAGCAGGCCGTGCGGGCCGCTGTTGTAGGGGCGCAGGCCGCGGCCGTCGAAGGCGTCGGGGTCGTGCGGCGGCAGGCGCAGCGCCGAGGCGTCGAGGACGATGTCGCCGGCGATGTGCTTGATGCCGAGCGCGCGCAGCCGGCGCAGCAGCTTCCACAGGCGCTCCTGGCCGAGCATCGGGTCGGCGCCGCCCACCAGGTAGAGGTCGCCGTGCAGCACGCCCTCGCGCAGCGTGCCGCTGGCGGCGATCCGGGTGCGCCAGGTGTGAGCCGGGCCGAGCCGTTCGAAGGCGGCGAAGGCGGTGACCAGTTTCATCACCGAGGCCGGGTTCATCGGCTGCGCGGCGTTCAGGGTGAGGACGGGTTGCTGTCCATCGACCGGCTGCGCCCAGACCGCAGCCGCCGCGGCGGGGATGCCGGCGGCGCCGAGCGCGAGCGCTACCGGTGGCGGCAGGGGGCCGTCGGCGAGAGCCGGGCGCTGGAGGCCTGGTGCCAGAACCAGGGTCAGGGCCAGGGCGGCGAGCAGACGCTGGAAGGCTATCGGCGATAAGTCGAATTGCATATGCAGGTTTCCTGAGCAGGATGCGCCGCAGGGGGGTAGAATCCCTGCCTTCGGCGCTCCGGTGAGAGCGCCATTTTAGCTGCAGCAGCGACCGACGATGCCGGCTCGGGGCGCGGCCAGAGGACGGGAAAGAGCATGAGTGGATTCGGGCACTACGATCAAACTGCACAGGCGCTCGAACGGGAAATCCGCCGTTACGCCAGGGTGATCAACCTCGACTGGGACGACACGGCGCGTCTGCGGACACTGGCGCGCGAGGCGCTGAGCTGCTCGCCGGCATGCCGTATCGGCCTGTTGCGCCACCCGGATCTGATGGAGCGGAGCAAGGGGGAATTTTTCGCGCTTTCCGAGCTGATGCTGGTCACCATGCGCCAGAGCGCGCAGATCGGGGTGCACACCCGTGGCGGGCCGGCGTGGAAGGCGTTCGGGCGGGCGCTGTACGAGGAGGCGGAGAATCTGCCGGCTCGTGCCGCCGCGCCCTCCCTGCCCTGAGTTCAATCCAGCGCTTTTTCCCCGGCGTAAAGCTCGGTCACGGTCTCGCGCGCGCGCACCAGGTGCGCGCTGCTGCCGTCGACGATGACTTCCGCGGCGCGCGGCCGGGTGTTGTAGTTCGAGCTCATCGTCATGCCGTAGGCGCCGGCCGAAAGGAGGGCGAGGAGGTCGCCCTCGGCCACCGCGAGGCTGCGGTCGTGGGCGAGGAAGTCACCGCTTTCACAGATCGGGCCGACGATCTCGTAGCGCTGCGCCGCCGTCGCACGCGGTGCCACCGCCACTACTTCGTGCCAGGCGTCGTACAGGGCGGGGCGGGCGAGATCGTTCATCGCCGCGTCGACGATGGCGAAGTTCTTCGTCTCGCCCGGCTTCAGGTATTCGATGCGGGTCAGCAGCAGGCCGGCGTTGCCGACCAGCGAGCGCCCGGGCTCGAAGCACAGTTCCTGCGTGCAGCCCTCGAAGGCTTCGAGCAGCGGAGCGAGGTAGTCGGCGACGGCGGGCGGAGCCTCGTCGCGGTAGCGGATGCCGAGGCCGCCGCCGAGGTCGACATGGTCGAGGGCGATGCCGTCGGCGGCGAGCCGCTCGACCAGCCCGCGCACTTTGTGCGCGGCCTCGGCCATCGGCGCCGGGTCGAGCAGCTGCGAACCGATGTGGCAGGCGACGCCGGTGACGCGCAGGTTGGACAGCGCCGCGGCGCGCCGGTAGAGGGCGTGGGCGTCGGCGAAAGCGACGCCGAACTTGTTGCCCTTGAGACCGGTGGAAATGTAGGGGTGGGTCTTCGGGTCGACGTCGGGATTGACCCGCAGCGCGACCGGTGCGCGGGTGCCGAGCGCGCCGGCCACCGCATCCAGGCGTTCGAGTTCGGCGGCCGACTCGACGTTGAAGCAGCGGATGCCGGCCTGCAGGGCCTGGCGCATTTCGGCACGGGTCTTGCCGACGCCGGAGAACACCACCTTGCCGGCTTCGCCGCCGGCCGCCAGGACGCGTGCCAGCTCACCGCCCGAGACGATGTCGAAGCCGGCGCCGAGGCGGGCGAACACCGACAGGATGCCGAGGTTGGAGTTGGCCTTCACGGCATAGCAGACGAGCGCGCGGCGCCCGGCGAGAGCTTCCTGCCAGCCGGCGAAAGCGGCTTCCAGCGCGGCTTTCGAATACACGTAGGTCGGCGTGCCGAAGCGGGCGGCGAGCTCGGCGAGGGCGAGGCCTTCCAGCCACAGTGCGCCGTCGTGCGCGTGCAGGGTGGGCACGGGCCAGGAGGGGCGTGCTGCGGTCGGGGGGAGCGGGGCGGGGGGATTCATTCGATCAGAGGCTCGGGAATCAGGTCCGGCGGGATGATGGGTTTGCTATGATCGGCGCCCGGTTCCGGCTGGCCGGTGGTGGCGGGCGCGGGGAGGTAGAGCGGCCCCTTGATGCCGCAGGCCGTCAGTAGCGCGCAGGCAAGCGCGATCGCAGGAAAGTGGGCTCGCATCGCCGTCGTTCGCAAAAAACCGGAATCCTAACAGAAGGAGTCAGCATGGAAGAGTCTGCATTCAATGCCCTGGCCGAGGCCGAGCTCGCCCGCATCGAGCATGCGCTGGAAGACTGCGGCGTGGACATCGACATCGAGCCCAAGCCCGGCGGCGTGCTCGAGCTCGAGTTCGCCAATGGTACGAAGATGATCCTCAACCGCCACACCGCGGCGCGCGAGATCTGGGTCGCGGCCAAGTCGGGAGGCTTTCACTTCCGTCCCGAAGGCGGGCGCTGGGTCAATACCCGGGACGGCACCGAGCTGTGGACGATGCTCGCGGCGCTGCTCGGGGCGCAGGCGGGAGAAGCGATCGACCTGCAGCCGCCGGCCTGAACCGGCGGCGCCGGGCGCAGCCTGCGGTCAGCGCCGGATCGGCACCGGCGCGCGCTCTTCGACCGGTGCCGGAGCCTGCGCCGGACGCGGCAGCGGATGCGCAGCGGCCGCCGGGGGAAGCGCCGGAATCGCTTCCTCGGGCGCTTCCATCGGGGCGTGGAGGATCTGCCTGGGCTTGTCGCCGGCGAACAGCTGCTCGAGCCAGCCCGGTGCCGGCGCCGGTTCGGGCGGGGCGTACTCGGCGTAGTGGTAGTCCTGCCCGCTGTGCAGGCCGTTGTCGACCAGGAGCAGGCCGTCGGGGCGGGGGCGCTGCACTTCGGGGACGCCTTCGAGCGCGCTGCCCATGTAGTCGATCCAGATCGGCAGCGCGGCGGCGCCGCCGGTCTCGCCGCGGCCGAGGTTGCGCGGCTGGCTGTGGCCGACCCAGGTGACGGCGACGAGCTCGGGGTGGTAGCCGCAGAACCAGGCATCGACGTAGTCGTTGGTGGTGCCGGTCTTGCCGGCGAGATCGCCGCGCTTGAGGCTGCGCGCCCGGGTCGCGGTGCCGTGTTGGACGGTGTCGCGCATCATCGAATCCATCAGCCAGGCATTGCGTGCGTCGATCACCCGGGGCGCGCTGCGCCCGGCGACAGGAGGGTCGATGCGGGCGATCAGCCGGCCTTCGTTGTCGTAGATTTCCTTCACCACATAGGGCTCGACGCGGTAGCCGCCGTTGGCGAACACCGCGTAGCCGGCGGCCATCTCCCACGGGGTCGCGGTGCCGGCGCCGAGCGCCATGGTCAGGTAGGGGGGGTGACGGGCGGCGTCGAAGCCGAAGCGGGTGATGTAGTCGCGCGCGTATTCGGGCGTGATCCGCTCCAGCAGACGGATCGACACCATGTTCTTGGAGCGCGTCAGCGCCTCGCGCAGCGTCATCGGGCCGGCGTATTTGCCGTCGTAGTTCTTCGGCTCCCAGTCCTGGCTGCCGGTGACGCCGGCGGGGTAGTACAGCGGCTCGTCGGCAAGTACGTCGCCGGGGCCGAAATGGCGTTCGAGCGCGGCCGAGAAGATGAAGGGCTTGAAGCTCGAGCCCGGCTGGCGCAGCGCCTGGGTGACGTGGTTGAACTTGGTGCGGTCGAAATCGAAGCCGCCGACCAGGGCGCGCACTGCGCCGCTGTGTGGATCGAGCGACACCAGCGCGGCCTGCACTTCGGGCAGCTGGGCGAGTTCCCAGTCGCCCTTGCCGGTGTCGCGCAGGCGCACGATTGCGCCGCGGCGGATACGCCGGCTCTGCGGCGCCTTGTCGGCCAGCATCGGTGCGGCGAAGCGCAGGCCCTTGCCCTCGATGCGGAATTCGCGCCCGCGGCGATAGACGGTGACCTCCTTCGGCGAGGCTTTCAGCACCAGGGCGGCGAGCAGGTCGCCGTGGTCGGCGGTGTCGCCGAGCAGTTCATCGAAGCGTTCGGCGCTGGTTTCGTTCGCCGCCAGGTCGACGAAGGCTTCCGGGCCGCGGTAGCCGTGGCGGCGGTCGTAGTCGAGCACCCCCTTGCGCAGCGCCGCGTAGGCCGCTTCCTGGTCCTTGCGCGTGACCGTGGTGACGATGCGGATGCCGAGTTCGTAGGCTTGCTCGCCGAACTGCTCGACGGCGATCTGGCGCGCCATCTCGGCAACGTGCTCGCCGCCGGCGACGAACAGGTCCTGCTGCCGGCGTACCGCGGTGCTGTCGCGCTGCCCCTGCTTCGGCGTGGCGAAGGTCAGCGCGTGCTCGTACTGGGACGGGTCGATCAGTCCGGTCTCGAGCATGCGTCGCAGCACGTATTGCTGGCGTACTGCGGCGCGCGCCGGATTGACGACCGGGTTGAAGGCCGACGGCGCTTTCGGCAGGCCGGCGAGCATCGCCGCTTCGGGCAGGGTCAGCTCGTCCAGGCGCTTGCCGTAATAGGCGCGTGCGGCCACCGCGAAGCCGTAGGCGCGCTGGCCGAGGTAGATCTGGTTGATGTAGAGCTCGAGGATCTGGTCCTTGGACAGGTTCTGCTCGATCTTGAGTGCGAGCAGGATCTCGTACAGCTTGCGGTTGTAG
Organism: Thauera aromatica; assembly: GCF_023093595.1. Taxonomy (GTDB): domain Bacteria; phylum Pseudomonadota; class Gammaproteobacteria; order Burkholderiales; family Rhodocyclaceae; genus Thauera; species Thauera aromatica_A. The sequence goes on along the minus strand of NZ_JALLIK010000110.1, from coordinate 114,872 downwards.
GTCTTTTCGCGCGTCAGGAAGAAGTTGCGCGCGACCTGCATGGTGATCGTCGACGCCCCCTGGCTGCGGCCGCCGGAAGACAGATTGGCGAGCGCGGCACGCACGAGCCCCATCAGGTCGATGCCCGGATGTTCGTAGAAGCGCTCGTCTTCGGCGGCGAGGATCGCATGCTTGAGCACCGAGGGCACTTCGGCGATGCGCACCACGTCGCGCCGCTCTTCGCCGAACTCGCCGAGCAGGTGGCCGTCGGCGGTATAGACGCGCAAGGGGACGCGCGGCCGATAATCGGTCAGGGTGTCGAGGGCGGGCAGGTTCGGCCAGGCGAACAGCGCCATCGCTGTCAGCGTGGCAAGGCCGAGAATGATCAGCGCGAACAGCGCTCCGACCGGATACAGGACCCAGCGCATGGGCAATCCAGGGGGGTGTGGAACGGGCGAGCATTATAAAGGATGCATCCGGGCGCAGCTGTGAGCGGACATTATCCGCGGCGGACTTCGCTTTACACTGCCCCCGGCTTGTTGCTAGCATCCTTGGACCCGGTCAAGGTGTTGATCGTAACATGAAGAAATTCAAGGGTTTTCTTTGTGATTGACCTCCCGTTCTTCAGCTCGGCGACACGCCAGCTTGCCGGACTCGATATTTCGTCTTCATCGGTAAAGCTGGTCGAGCTGTCCGGGACCGACAAGGACGCTTACAAAGTCGAGCGTTACGTGATCGAGCCGCTGCCGCGCGACACCGTCGCCGATGGCAACATCGTCAAGCTCGAACCGCTCGGCGAAGCGCTCAAGCGCGCGTTGCGCCGCTTTGGTCCCGGCATACGCAATGTCGCCGTGGCGTTGCCGTCCTCGTCGGTCATCACCAAGAAGATCGTCCTCCCCGAAGGTCTGCGCGAAGCCGAAATGGAGTTCGCCGTCGAGGCCGAGGCCAACCAGTACATTCCGTTCGCCCTCGACGAAGTCAATCTCGATTTCCAGGTGATCGGCCCGGCGCCCGGCGCTCCGGGAGAGGTCGAAGTGATGATCGCGGCTTCGCGCAAGGACAAGGTCGAAGACCGCGTCGCCGCGGCCCAGGCCGCCGGGCTCAGGGCCGTGATCGTCGATGTCGAGTCGCTTGCCATCGAATCCGCGCTCGAACTCGTGTGCCGGCGGCTGCCGGGCGGCGGCGAGGATCGGGTGATCGCCCTCGTCGATGTCGGTGCGAACGTGATGAACGTCACCATGTTCCGCAACCGTCAGTCGGTGTACACGCGCGAGCAGGCTTTCGGCGGTTTCCAGCTCACCCAGGACATCGCTCGCCACTACGGCGTCGGCCTGGACGAGGCCGAAGCCGGCAAGCGCGCCGGGTCGCTGCCCGAGACCTATCCGCGCGAGCTGATGCGCCCGTTCATGGACAGCCTCGCGCTCGAAGTGTCGCGCGCACTGCAGTTCTTCTTCACTTCCACCCAGTTCAACCGGGTCGATCACGTCATCCTCGCCGGCGGCTGCGCGGGGATGCCGGGGCTGGTTGAAGTGGTGGCGGCGCGCACCCAGGTTCCCACCGAGGTCGCCAATCCGTTCGCGGGCATGACGCCGGGCGAGCGGGTGCGCCCGCGCAACCTGCTCGCCGATGCGCCTTCGCTGATGGTGGCCTGCGGCCTCGCGCTGCGGAGGTTCGACGCATGATCCGCATCAACCTGCTGCCGCATCGCATCGAAAAGCGCCGCCAGCGCCGCCAGCAGTTCTATCTGCTGGCGGGGGCGATGGCCGTGCTCGGTGTGTTGATCGGCCTGCTCGTCCATGTCCTGTACGATCTCAGGGTCGAGCGCCAGGACGCGCGCAACGCTTTTCTCAAGACCGAGATCGCCCGCCTCGACCAGGACATCGCCGAAATCCGCCGCCTGCGCGAGCAGATCGACGCCATGCTCGCGCGCAAGCAGGTGATCGAAGCCTTGCAGAGTACGCGTGCCGAAACCGTGCATCTGTTCAACGAACTGGCGCTGAGCCTTCCCGAGGGGGTGTATCTGAAATCGGTCAAGCAGAGCGGCCGGCGTGTCACCCTGGCCGGCTTCGCCCAGTCCAACGCGCGCGTGTCGCACCTGATGCGCAACCTCGATGCTTCGGCCTTTCTCGAGCAGCCGGTCCTGATCGAGACCAAGGCCGCCACCGAAGAGAGCCGCCGGGTCAGCGCATTCACCCTCGGTATCGGCATCGTGCCGCCGCAGGCCGAAACACCCGAACCGCCCCGCGGCGGCAAGGGGGGGGCGAAATGAAGCGCCTGCTGTCGCGTAAGGCCTCTGCGCCCGCCCCGGTCGCACGCAAGCGCCTCACCCGCGCCGACTTGCAGCGCCTGGCGCAGGACTTCAAGGACCTTGATCCGAACGACCCCGGCCTGTGGCCGCTCGCGCCGCGGCTGGCGGCGGCGCTCGCGGTGCTGCTCGCCACGGTCGCCGCTTTCTGGTGGTTCGACTGGCGGAGCCAGGCCGAGCGCCTCGAGCGCAGCGTGGCCGAAGAGCTGCAGCTGCGTGAAAACTGGGTGGCGAAGAAGCGCCAGGCGGTCAATCTGGACGAGCATCGCCGCCAGCTGGCCGAGATCGACCGCCAGTTCGGCGCGCTGCTCAAGCAGTTGCCGAACCGGGCGGAGATGGATTCCCTGCTGTCCGACCTCAATCAGGCCGGCCTGGGGCGCGGCCTGCAATTCGAGCTGTTCAAGCCGGGGGCGGACCTGGTCAAGGAGTTCTATGCCGAAATGCCGATCGATATCCGCGTCACCGGCGGCTATCACGAGCTGGGTGAATTCGTCAGCGACATCGCGCGCCTGCCCCGGATCGTCACGCTCAACGACATCGCGCTGAAGGCGGGCAAGGACGGTCGGCTCGAGTTCGAGGCGAAGGCGGTGACGTACCGCTACCTCGACGAAGAGGAGCTGGCGCAGCAGCGCCAGGCGGCACAGGCTGAACAGGCCGCGCGAGGGAAGAAGAAATGAACAAGGCGGGAGTGCTCGCCGCCTGCCTGGTGCTGGCCGGCTGCGCGGGCGGAGAACAGGACGATCTCCAGCCCTGGATGGAGGCGCAGGTGCGCGGCATGCGCGGCGCCGTGCGTCCGCTGCCCGAGCTGCGGCCCTTCCCGGTGGTGGGGTATGCCGGCGAACAGGGCGACGATCCGTTTCGCAGCGCGCGCATGGCGCCGCAGCGGGTGTCGGGCAGCAGCGCGGGGCCGGACATGAACCGCCGCCGCGAGCCGCTCGAAGGCCATGCACTGGAGACGCTGCAGATGGTCGGGGTGCTGACCCGGGACGGGGTCACGCATGCGCTGATCCGCGCCGGCAACGCGCTCCACCAGGTGCGGCCGGGCAATTACATGGGGCAGGATTTCGGCGTCGTCATCCGGGTCACGGAAAACGAGGTGACGTTGCGCGAGCTGGTCGAGGACGTTTATGGCGACTGGGTCGAGCGCACCCGTTCGCTGATACTGCAGGAGCGGCAGGAGGCCGGAAAATGAAACACCGTATCGGAGTGCTGCTGCTGGTGGCCGCTTGCGCAGGCCTTGCGCCTGCGGCCGCCGTGCGCGCGCAGGAGGCGGAGCAGGTCCGGCCGTCGGGCAACCGCATCGAAGGGCTGGAAGTCGCCGAGCAGGGCGGCGCGCTTTATGTCCGGGTGAGCCTGAAGGAGGCGCTCACCGACCTGCCGCCCAGCTTCAGCGTAGCCGAGCCGGCGCGCATCGCTTTCGACTTCGCCGCCACCGTGAATGCCCTCGGGCGCAGCGTGCAGCGCGTCGAGCAGGGCGATCTGCGCAGTGCCGACATCGTGCAGGTCGGCGACCGCACCCGCCTGGTGCTGAACCTGGTCAAGATCAGCCCCTACGAGGCGCGCATCGAGGGGCGCGACCTGGTGATCGCGATCTCGCCACCGCGCCTCCCGGCGGCGCAGGCGAGCACGCTTCCGGCGCCCGAGGGCAACTTCGCCGAGCCTTCCGCGGCGGCGGGGGTCGCCGTGCGCGACGTCAGCTTCCGCCGCGGCAGCGAAGGCGAAGGGCGGGTGGTGGTCGACTTGTCGAGCGCCGACGCCGGGATCGACATCCGCCAGCAAGGCGGCGGCCTGGTGGTCGATTTTCTCCAGGCGGCGCTGCCCGAGCACCTGCGCCGGCGTGCCGACGTCACCGATTTCGCCACGCCGGTGACTTCGATGAGCACGCAGCAGCTCGGTGATCGCGTGCGCCTGACCGTAACGCCGAACGGCCTGTGGGAGCACAACGCCTACCAGAGCGATACGCGCTTCGTGCTCGAGGTCAGGCGGGTCGTGGAGGACCCGAACAAGCTGGTGCAGGGTTCGCGCGGCCAGTTCCAGGGCGAAAAGCTGTCGCTGAACTTTCAGGACGTGGATGTGCGCTCGGTGCTGCAGGTGATCGCCGACTTCACCGACTTCAACATCATCACCTCCGACTCCGTCCAGGGCAGCCTCACCCTGCGCCTGAAGGACGTGCCCTGGGACCAGGCGCTGGACATCATCCTCCAGGCCAAGGGCCTGGACATGCGCAAGAACGGCAACGTGATCTGGATCGCTCCGGGCGAAGAGCTCGCCGCGCGCGAGAAGCAGCAGCTGGAAGCGAAGGCGCAGATCAGCGACCTCGAACCGCTGCAGACCGAAAGCTTCCAGATCAACTACCACAAGGCCAAGGAGATCTTCGATTTCCTCAAGAGCAAGGACCAGACCATGCTCTCCAAGCGCGGCACGGTCGTCGTCGACGAGCGCAGCAACAAGGTCTTCGTCACCGACGTCGGCTCGCGCCTGCAGGCGCTGCGCCGGCTGGTGCAGGAGATCGACGTCGCGCCGCGCCAGGTGCTGATCGAGGCGCGGATCGTCGAGGCGAACAAGACCTTCGCCCGTGACCTGGGAGTGCGCCTGGGTTTCGGCAGCCGTGGATACGCTTCGCTCGGCAACGGGGCGAAGATCGGTTTCGGCAACTCGGAGTTCGTTTCCCTGGTTCCCGACGAAGAAACGGGGGGGGTGAAGATCGACCGCACGGGCGACTACCCGATCACCGACATGATGCAGATGGTCGGTGAGTCGGTGAAGGTTGGTGGCGGCGATTTTATGCCGAAGGGTTACGGTGCGCTGAACCTGACGCTGTTCAACAAAGGCCTGACCCGCTTCCTCAACCTCGAGCTGCAGGCGCTCGAATCCGACGGCCGGGGCCGGATCGTGTCCAGCCCGCGGGTGCTGACCGCCAACCAGGTCGAGGCCTCGATCGAGCAGGGCACGGAGATTCCCTATCAGGAAGCGACCAGCTCGGGTGCGACCAATGTCGAGTTCAAGAAGGCCGTGCTGTCGTTGAAGGTGAAGCCGCAGATCACTCCCGACGGCCGGCTGCAGCTGGCGATCGAGGTCAACAAGGACCGGCCGCTGTACGAGAACATGCTGCTCGGCGTGCCGCCGATCGAAACCAAGAACGTCAAGAGCGAGGTGCTGATCGAGAACGGCGGCACCGTCGTCATCGGCGGGATTTACGAGGAAGAGGAAGCCAGCGGCGTCGACCAGGTGCCGCTGCTGGGCGATATCCCGGTCGTGGGCAACCTGTTCAAGTCGCGGACCACCGTATCCAACCGCAAGGAGCTGCTCGTGTTCATCACTCCGCGCATCGTCGCCGACGCGCTGACCCTGCGGTAAGCCCTCCGCTCTGCTGATACAATGCCCGGGCGGGCCTCCCGAGAGGGGCCCGCCCTTTTTTTCTCGACTTCCGGCGAATCGCGTGTGAGCTGTCTGATACTGATCGGCATGATGGGCGCCGGCAAGACCACGGTCGGCAAGGAACTGGCGCGGCGGCGTAAGGCGCGCTTCGCCGACTGCGACCACGAGATCGTCGCCCGCACCGGAGTGAGCATCCCGACGATCTTCGAGATCGAGGGCGAAGCCGGTTTCCGCAGGCGCGAGACGCAGATGATCGACGAGCTCACCCGCGAATCCGACATCGTCATCGCCACCGGCGGCGGCGTGGTGACGACCCCGGCCAACCGCGCGCTGATGCGCGAGCGTGGCACCGTCATCTACCTCAACGTGCCGCCGCAGATCCTCTACGAACGCACCCGTCACGACCGTAACCGCCCACTGCTTCAGGTGGATGACCCGCGCCAGCGCATCATCGAGCTGTACCATCAGCGCGACCCCCTGTACCGCGAAGTGGCCGATCTCGTCGTCGACGGCGGGCGCGGCAACCCCGGCACCATGGTGCGGCTGGTCGAAACCGCCCTGCAGACTTTCCACAAGAGCCCATGCAAACCCTGAACGTTGCCCTCGGCGATCGCGCCTACCCGATCCACATCGGCCGCGGCCTGCTCGGCCGTGCCGACCTCGTCCTGGCGCGGCTGAAGACGCCGCGGGTGGCGATCGTCACCAACGACACCGTCGGCCCGCTCTACCTGGGCGGACTGCGCGCCGCGCTGGAGCAGGCGGGCGTGAGCGTGAGCGTGGTGAGCCTGCCCGACGGCGAGGCGTACAAAACCTGGGAAACGCTGAATCGCATCTTCGACATGCTGCTCACCGAGCGCTGCGAACGTTCCACTACGCTGGTCGCGCTCGGCGGCGGGGTGGTCGGCGACATGGGCGGCTTTGCCGCCGCCTGCTACCAGCGCGGGATGCCTTTCATCCAGATTCCGACGACCCTGCTCGCGCAGGTCGACTCCTCGGTCGGCGGCAAGACCGCGATCAACCATCCGCTGGGCAAGAACATGATCGGCGCCTTCTACCAGCCCAGGCTGGTGCTGGCCGACATCGACACCCTGGCGACGCTGCCCGATCGCGAACTGGCTGCCGGTCTCGCCGAAGTGATCAAGTACGGCCTGATCCGCGATCCCGACTTCCTTGCCTGGCTGGAAGCAAACCTCGAACGCCTGCTCGCCCGCGACCCGGACGCGCTGGTGTACGCGATCGAGCGCTCCTGCCGCAACAAGGCCGAAGTGGTGGCGGCCGACGAGACCGAGCAGGGCGAGCGCGCCCTGCTCAACCTCGGCCACACCTTCGGCCACGCCATCGAGACCGGCCTCGGCTACGGCGAATGGCTGCATGGCGAGGCGGTGGCCGCGGGCACGATGATGGCCGCCGAACTGTCGCGCCGCCTCGGCTGGCTCGCCGCGGGCGATGTCGATCGGATCGAGGCGCTGCTGCTGCGCGCGAAGCTGCCGGTGTGGGGACCGAAGCTGGGCGCGGCGCGCTACCTCGCGCTGATGGCACACGACAAGAAGGTCGAGGCCGGGCGCCTGCGCCTCGTGCTGCTGCACGCCCTCGGACGTGCGCGAGTGCATGGCGAGGCGGCGCTGAGCGAGATCGCCGCGGCGATCGAGGCACGCTGCCGCTGAGTCCGGGCCGCTGCGGGAGCACGGTTCCTGCAGCGAAACGCCGCCGGGGAGGCCTCCTGCACAAACGACGGGAACCGTGATCGACTTCGGCCCGGAGGAAAACCGCATGCTTCAGCTCGCACCGTATGCCGTCACCGAGGCCGCTTCCCGCGGCCGCCAACACGATGAGCCGGCTCCGCTCGCGCGCGGCCAGTTCCAGCGCGACCGCGACCGCATCGTCCATTCCACTGCCTTCCGCCGCCTCGAATACAAGACCCAGGTGTTCGTGAACCACGAGGGCGACCTGTTCCGCACCCGCCTTACCCACAGCATCGAGGTCGTCCAGATCACCCGCGGCATCGCCCGCCAGCTCGGCCTCAACGAGGACCTTGCCGAAGCCGTCGCCCTCGCCCACGACCTCGGTCATACCCCGTTCGGCCACGCCGGCCAGGAAGCGTTGAACGCCTGCATGAAGGAGTACGGCGGCTTCGAGCACAACCTGCAGTCGCTGCGCACCGTCGATCTGCTCGAAGACCGCTACGCCGCATTCGACGGCCTGAACCTGATGTTCGAGACCCGCGAAGGCATCCTCAAGCACTGCTCGCACGCCAATGCGGTGCGCCTCGGCGAGCTCGGCGAGCGCTTCCTCGACGGCACCCAGCCTTCGCTCGAAGCCCAGCTCGCCAACCTCGCCGACGAGATCGCCTACAACAACCACGATGTCGATGACGGTCTGCGTTCGGGGCTGATCACGCTCGAGCAGCTCGAGGACGTGAACCTGTTCGCCACTCAGCGCCGCGAAGTCGAGGCGCGCTGGCCGGGTCTGTCGGGGCGCAAGCTGATCAACGAGACGGTGCGCCGGATGATCCAGCTGATGGTGCTCGATCTCATCGCCCAGACCCGTGCCAACCTCGCCGCCAGCGGCGTACGGACCCTCGCCGATGTGCGCGCCGCCGGCCGCCTGGTGGCCTACTCCGATGGTTTGCTGCCGCGCCTGCGCGAACTGAAGACTTTCCTCCACCAGAAGCTGTACCGCCATTACCAGGTGCTGCGCATGACCAACAAGGCGCGGCGCATCGTTACCGAGCTGTTCGATGCCTTCATGGCCGACCCCCACATCCTGCCGCCGCAGTACCAGGCGATGGCACGCGCGGGCACGCCGCGCGCGATCGCCGACTACATCGCCGGGATGACCGACCGCTACGCGATGAAGGAGCACCGCCGGTTGTTCGCGGTGGGTGAGATCCACTGACGCGGCATTGCCGGATGCGACCGGCGGTGCAGGGCGGAAGGAGGGCGCACGCCTGGCGCAAGCTGCGGGACACTGGCGTGCCGCAGTGCAAAAACTCCTTGAACCCTGGAGTGCTCGGGCGTATAGTTTTTTTGTCAACAGCGAGGCTGGTGGCGGTGTCCAAAATGGTGCATGCGGAGCCCCCGCTCCTGCAGTCCTGGTCATCAAACAGTTGTTTTTGCACCAGTCTGGTGCAAATCACAAAGCCGGTGCGCGCGCGCCCGGCTTTTTTGTGCGCGTTCGGTTTATCAGGCCTTCCGGTTTGAAAGGCCTTTGTCGGCCCCCATGCGCGTGATCTTGCGTGTCGTTTGAGGAATAGAAGATGGATCAGCCCCAAAAGCAGGGTCTTTACGACCCCGCCAATGAACACGATGCCTGTGGCGTGGGTTTCATCGCCCACATCAAGGGCGAGAAACGTCATGACATCATCCTGCAGGGCCTCGAAATCCTGAAAAACCTCGATCACCGGGGCGCGGTCGGTGCCGATCCGCTGCAAGGGGACGGTGCGGGCATCCTGATCCAGATCCCGGATCAGTTCTACCGCGAGGAAATGGCGAAGCAGGGCGTCGCCCTGCCGCTGCCCGGCGAGTACGGCGTCGGCATGGTGTTCATGCCCAAGGAGGCCGCGTCCCGCCTCGCCTGCGAGGAAGAGATCGAGCGCGCGGTCGTGGCCGAGGGCCAGGTCGTGCTCGGCTGGCGCGACGTGCCGGTCAACCGCGCGATGCCGATGTCGCCGACGGTGAAGGCCAAGGAGCCGGTGATCCGCCAGATCTTCATCGGCCGCGGCGCCGACGTCATGGTCACCGAGGCGCTCGAGCGCAAGCTCTACGTCGTCCGCCGCCGCTCGGCGAACGCGATTGCCGCGCTGCAGCTCAAGCACGGCAAGGAGTTCTACATGGTGTCGATGTCGGCACGCACGGTGAACTACAAGGGCCTGCTGCTGGCAAACCAGGTCGGCGAGTACTATCCCGACCTCGTCGATGCGCGCGCGGTGTCGGCGCTGGCGCTCGTTCACCAGCGCTTCTCGACCAACACCTTCCCGAAATGGGATCTGGCGCACCCGTTCCGCTACATCGCCCACAACGGCGAGATCAACACCCTGCGCGGCAACTACAACTGGATGCGCGCGCGCGAGAAGGGCGTGCATTCGCCGCTGCTCGGCGACGACCTGCAGAAGATCTGGCCGCTGATCTACCCCGGCCAGTCCGACTCCGCCTCCTTCGACAACGCGCTCGAGCTGCTGGTGATGAGCGGTTATTCGCTCGCCCACGCGATGATGATGATGATCCCGGAGGCCTGGGAATCGCATGCGCAGATGGACGAGAAGCGCCGCGCCTTCTATGAGTACCACGCAGCGATGATGGAGCCGTGGGACGGCCCCGCCGCGGTGGCGTTCACCGACGGCCGCCAGATCGGTGCCACGCTCGATCGCAACGGCCTGCGCCCGGCGCGCTACCTCGTCACCGACGACGATCTCGTCGTCATGGCCTCGGAGTCCGGCGTGCTGCCCATCGCCGACAGCAAGATCGTCAAGAAATGGCGCCTGCAGCCGGGCAAGATGTTCCTGATCGACATGGAGCAGGGGCGCATCATCGGCGACAAGGAGATCAAGGAGTCGCTCGCCAACGCCCGCCCCTACGCCGACTGGCTGCGCCGGATCAACATCAAGCTCGACACCCTGGAAGTGCCCGCCGTGGCCGACACCGCCGCCGCCCGCGGCGAGCGTGTCGCGCCGCTGCTCGACCGCCAGCAGGCCTTCGGCTACACCCAGGAGGACATCAAGTTCATCCTCGAGCCGATGGGCAAGAGCGGCGAGGAAGGCACCGGCTCGATGGGCAACGACTCGCCGCTGGCAGTGCTGTCGAGCAAGAACAAGCCGCTCTTCAACTACTTCCGCCAACTCTTCGCCCAGGTCACCAACCCGCCGATCGACCCGATCCGCGAGCAGATGGTGATGTCGCTGGTGTCCTTCATCGGGCCCAAGCCGAACCTGCTCGAGATCAACGAGATCAACCCGCCGTTCCGCCTCGAGGTCAGCCAGCCGGTGCTCGACTTCGCCGGCATGGCCAAGATCCGCAACATCGCGCGCTACACCCAGAACAAGTTCCGTTCCGCCGAGCTCGACATCTGCTATCCGGCCGAGTGGGGCAAGGAAGGCGTCGAGGCGCGCCTGGCCTCGCTGTGCGCGGACGCCGAGAACGCGGTGCTGGGCGGTTACAACATCCTGATCGTGTCCGACCGCAAGCTGTCGGCCGAACGCATCGCGATTCCCGCCCTGCTGGCGCTCTCCGCGATCCACCAGCACCTGGTGGCGAAGGGTCTGCGCACCCGCGCCGGCCTGGTGGTGGAGACCGGCAGCGCGCGCGAAGTGCACCACTTCGCCGTGCTCGCCGGCTACGGTGCCGAAGCCGTCCACCCCTACCTCGCGCTCGAGACGCTGCAGCACATGGCCGACGATACCGAGACCGCGGCGAGGTACGTCAAGCACTTCGTCAAGGCGATCGGCAAGGGCCTGATGAAGGTCATGTCGAAGATGGGCATCTCGACCTACATGTCCTACACCGGGGCGCAGATCTTCGAAGCCGTTGGTCTCAAGCAGGCGCTGCTCGACAAGTACTTCACCGGCACCACCAGCCAGGTCGAGGGCATCGGCGTGTTCGAGGTCATGGAAGAGGCGATCCGCCTGCACAAGGCCGCCTTCAGCGCCGATCCGGTGCTCCACGACATGCTCGATGCCGGCGGCGAGTACGCCTTCCGCACCCGCGGCGAAGAGCACATGTGGACGCCGGATGCGATCGCCAAGCTCCAGCACGCCACCCGCTCGGGCAGGTCGGATACCTACAAGGAATACGCCCACATCATCAACGACCAGAGCCGCCGGCACATGACCCTGCGCGGCCTGTTCGAGCTCAAGGCGTCGGCGACGCCGGTTGCGCTCGATGAAGTCGAGCCGGCGAAGGAGATCGTCAAGCGCTTCGCCACCGGGGCGATGTCGCTCGGCTCGATCTCGACCGAGGCCCACACCACGCTGGCGGTGGCGATGAACCGCATCGGCGGCAAGTCGAACACCGGCGAGGGCGGCGAGGACCCGATGCGCTTCAAGCCGCTCACCGAGGCGATCAAGCTGTCGCAGGTGATCGGTGAGAACCGCATCGCCCGCGACCTCGAACTGAACGCCGGCGATTCGCTGCGTTCGGCGATCAAGCAGGTGGCTTCGGGCCGTTTCGGCGTCACCGCCGAGTACCTGGCCAACGCCGACCAGATCCAGATCAAGATGGCGCAGGGCGCCAAGCCCGGCGAGGGGGGGCAGCTGCCCGGCCACAAGGTTTCGGAGTACATCGGCTTCCTGCGCCACTCGGTGCCGGGCGTCGGCCTGATCTCGCCGCCGCCGCATCACGACATCTATTCCATCGAAGACCTGGCACAGCTGATCCACGACCTCAAGAACACCAACCCGGTGGCGAGCATCTCGGTCAAGCTGGTGTCCGAGATCGGCATCGGCACGGTGGCGGCCGGCGTGGCCAAGGCCAAGGCCGACCACATCGTCGTCGCCGGCCATGACGGCGGCACCGGGGCGAGCCCCTGGAGCTCGATCAAGCACGCCGGCTCGCCGTGGGAGCTGGGGCTGGCCGAGACCCAGCAGACCCTGGTCCTGAACCGCCTGCGTGGACGCGTGCGCCTGCAGGTCGACGGCCAGATCAAGACCGGCCGCGACGTCGTCATCGGCGCCCTGCTCGGCGCCGACGAGTTCGGCTTCGCCACCGCGCCGCTGGTCGTCGAAGGCTGCATCATGATGCGCAAGTGCCACCTCAACACCTGCCCGGTCGGCGTCGCCACCCAGGACCCGGTGCTGCGTGCGCGCTTCTCCGGCCAGCCCGAGCACGTGGTGAACTACTTCTTCTTCGTCGCCGAGGAAGTGCGCGAACTGATGGCCCAGCTCGGCGTTCGCAAGTTCGACGAGCTGATCGGCCGTGCCGACCTGCTCGACATGAAGAAGGGCATCGCCCACTGGAAGGCGCAGGGGCTCGACTACTCGCGCATCTTCTACCTGCCGCCGGTGCCCGCCGACGTGCCGCGGCTGCACGTCGATACCCAGGACCACGGACTCCAGGGCGCGCTCGACAACCAGCTCATCACGCTCGCCAAACCGGCGCTGGAGAAGGGCGAGAAGGTCAACATCGACCTGCCGGTGCGCAACATCAACCGTACCGTCGGGGCGATGCTGTCCGGCCAGGTGGCGGCCAGGTACGGCCACCCCGGGCTGCCCAGCGACACCATCCACATCCGCCTCAGCGGCACCGCGGGGCAGAGCTTCGGCGCCTTCCTCGCGCGCGGCATCACCCTCGAGCTGGTCGGCGAGGGCAACGACTACGTCGGCAAGGGCCTGTCGGGCGGGCGCATCATCGTGCGCCCGAAGGCCGAGTTCCGCGGTGCAACCGGCGACAACATCATCGTCGGCAACACCGTGCTGTACGGCGCGATCGAGGGCGAGGTGTATTTCGCCGGCGTCGCCGGCGAGCGTTTCGCGGTGCGCAACTCGGGCGCCACGGCGGTGGTGGAAGGCGTGGGCGACCACGGCTGCGAATACATGACCGGCGGCACGGTGGTGGTGCTCGGCCAGACCGGGCGCAACTTCGCCGCCGGCATGTCGGGCGGCGTGGCCTACGTGCTCGACGAGGACGGCAGCTTCGAGCAGCGCTGCAACATGGCGCAGGTGGCCCTGGAGCCGCTGCCCGACGAGATCGCCGCGCGCAAGGGCTCGGAGTCGGGGGACGACCTCGAATCCCACGGCCGCGTCGACATCGACCACCTGACGATGGGCGACGAGCTCATCCTCAAGGGCCTGATCGAGCGCCACGTCCGCTTCGCCGGCAGCGTGCGCGCGCGCGAGATCCTGAACAACTGGGCCACCTGGCGCAAGAAGTTCGTCAAGGTGTTCCCGCACGAGTACCGCCGTGCGCTCGCCGAAATGGCCGAATCGAGGGCCCAGCAGCGCGAAGAAGACAAGGAGGCCGTATAAATGGGCAAGCCCACGGGTTTCATCGAGTATCAGCGCCTGTCCGCGGCCTACGAGCCGATCGACAAGCGTCTGAAGACCTACAAGGAGTTCGTCGCCCGCCTGACCGATGAGCAGGCCTCGATCCAGGGCGCGCGCTGCATGGACTGCGGCATTCCGTTCTGCAACAACGGCTGTCCGGTCAACAACATCATCCCGGACTGGAACGATCTCGTATATCGCGGCCACTGGCGCGAGGCAATCGAGGTGCTGCACTCGACCAACAACTTCCCCGAGTTCACCGGCCGCATCTGCCCGGCGCCGTGCGAGGCCGCGTGTACGCTGAACATCAACACCGATGCGGTGGGGATCAAGTCGATCGAGCACGCGATCATCGACAAGGCCTGGGAAGAAGGCTGGGTGATCCCGCAGCCGCCGGAGACAAAGACCGGCAGGAAGGTCGCCGTGGTCGGCTCCGGCCCCGCCGGTCTGGCGGCGGCCCAGCAGCTCGTGCGCGCCGGTCACGACGTCACCGTGTTCGAGAAGAACGACCGGATCGGCGGCCTGCTGCGCTATGGCATTCCCGACTTCAAGATGGAAAAGGGCTTGATCGACCGCCGTGTCGAACAGATGCAGGCCGAAGGCGTGGTCTTCCACACCGGCGTGCTGGTCGGCGCCCAGAACCTGCCGGCCGGCATCGTCAATGACGCCAGGGAGGTGGTCAGCGCCGAACAGCTGCAGCGGGACTTCGACGCCGTCGTGCTCGCCGGCGGTGCGGAAGTCCCGCGCGACCTGCCGGTGCCGGGCCGCGAACTCGGCGGCGTGCATTTCGCGCTCGAGTTCCTGATCCCGCAAAACAAGCAGGTCGCCGGCGACAAGCCCAATCCGATCTCGGCCAAAGGCAAGCACGTGGTGGTGATCGGTGGCGGCGACACCGGTTCCGACTGCGTCGGCACCTCGAACCGCCACGGCGCGGCCAGCGTGACCCAGTTCGAGCTGATGCCGATGCCGCCCGAGCGCGAGAACAAGGAGCTGACCTGGCCGTACTGGCCGGTCAAGCTGCGCACCTCGTCCTCGCACGAGGAAGGCTGCGAGCGCGACTTCGCCGTCGCCACCAAGGAGTTCATCGGCAAGAACGGCAAGGTCAAGGCGCTCAAGGCCTGCCGTCTGGAGTGGAAGGACGGCAAGATGTCCGAGGTCCCGGGCTCGGAGTTCGAGATCAAGGCCGACCTGGTGCTGTTCGCGATGGGCTTCACCCAGCCGGTGGGCGGCGTGCTCGAAGCCTTCGGCGTCGACAAGGACCCGCGCGGCAACGCCAAGGCGACGACCGATGGCGAGGGTTACTACGCCACCAGCGCACCCAAGGTGTTCGCCGCCGGCGACATGCGCCGCGGACAGTCGCTGGTGGTGTGGGCGATTCGCGAAGGCCGCCAATGCGCGCGTGCGGTCGATGAGTTCCTGATGGGCGAGAGCCTCCTTCCCCGGTGAACGGCTCATCGCCCTACGCGGGGCGAGGGGACGATTGCGGGCCGGCTGGCCCGCAAGGCGAAGGCCGCCAATGCGCGCGTGCGGTCGATGCGTTCCTGATGGGGAAAGTCTCCTTCCCCGGTGAGCGGCGCGCTGAAGCGGGTTACCATAGGCATTCTTCGAGGCGGTCTGCGGACCGCCTTTTCATTGCATGGGGTTCGCACGCGGATGCTGGATATTCTCGCCATCACCACGCCCGTTTTCATCCTGATCGGGGCCGGCTTCGGCGCGGTACGCGCCGGCCTGTTCTCCAGCGCCGACATTCGCGCGATGGGGCGCTTCGTGATCCAGTTCGCCCTGCCGGCAATGCTGTTCAAGACCTTGTCGCAGCGCAGCATCGGCGAGATCATGAACCTGCGTTTCCTCCTCGCCTATCTGCTCGGCTCGCTGCTGGCCTGTGCCGCAGTGGCGCTGTTCGCCCGCTACGCGGCAAGGCGTGCGCCGCTGACGGCGGTCCTCATCGGCATGGGCGGCTCGATGTCGAACAGCCTCTTCCTCGGCCTGCCGATCGCACTGCAGGTGGTCGGGCCGGTGGCGTCGGTGATCGTCGCCCTGGTGGTGATGGTGGAGAACCTGATGATGCTGCCGCTGCTGCTGGCCGCGGCGGAAAGTCTGGGCAAGCCGGGCGCAGGCCTGCTCCCCGCGCTGCTGCGGATCTTCGAGCGACTGCTGAAGAATCCGCTGGTGATCGCGATCAGCGCGGGGTTTCTCGCTTCGCTGCTCGAACTGACGATTCCCGCGCCGGCGGTCAAGGCGATCGACCTGCTGTCGGTGACCTCGGCCGGGGTGGCGCTGTTCGTCGTCGGCGGCAATCTCGCCCGGGCGCCGGTTGGCGGCATGCTCGGCGACGTCGGCCTGATCGTCTTCGCCAAGCTCGTGCTCCATCCTGCAGCGGTGGTGCTGGCGCTGCTGTTCGTGCCCGGGATCGAACCCGCCTACCAGGCGGTGGCGGTGCTGATCGCCTGCGTGCCGATGATGAGCATCTATCCGATCTTCGGCCAGCAGTACGGCCAGGAAAACCTGTGTTCGGCGGCGCTGGTGGTGACCACGGTGGTTTCTTTCGCCAGCATCACGCTGTGGATCTGGGCGCTCGGCAGGGCGGGCCTGCTGGTCGGGGCCGGCCTGGGTTAGGCAACCCGGCCAAGGGGGCATGTTCCGCGCGTGCGCCCGCGGGCCGTTCCATCCTTCATTCACCAGGAGTGATCTTCATGAGCAAGGTTCTCGTCATCAACGGCCCCAACCTCAATCTGCTCGGCACGCGCGAGCCCCACATCTACGGCGCGACAACGCTGGCCGACGTCGAGAACGGCCTGGTTGCGCAGGGCAAGGCGCTCGGCCTCGACGTGTCCTGCTTCCAGAGCAACCACGAAGGGGCCATCGTCGAGCGCATCCACCAGGCCCGCGGCGAAGGGGTTGCGTTCGTGCTGATCAATCCGGGCGCCTACACCCACACCAGCGTGGCGATCCGTGACGCCTTCGCTGGGGTGGCGATCCCCTTCGTCGAACTGCACATCTCCAACGTGCACAAGCGCGAGCCCTTCCGCCACCACTCCTACCTGTCGGACATCGCCGAGGCGGTGATGGCCGGCTTCGGCACGCCGGGCTACGGCCTCGCCCTGCAGTACATCGCCAGCAGGTTGCACTGAACGGGGCGAGCGGGCGGAGCCGCCCCGGCGCGAGGGATGGCAAAACCTTGTCGCAATTTCCGCCACCGGAACGGCGCGGAATCCGCCCCCCGGCGAGGTTACGGAATTATGATGCGGCCTCCCGCCTCCGTCTCCGCCTCCGCGATGCCCGACTTCGAATCCCGCTCCGCCCCGGCTGTCGTTCCCGCCCCCCGGCACCGGCCGGTGGTGCGTGAATGGGGCTGGGCACTGGCGCTGGTCGCGGCCTGGTATGTCGTCGCGCAGTGGGGGATCCACGTTTTCTTCGGCGTCGGACCAGGCTCCGGAGCCTGGGCGCGGGATCTCGCCGCGCATCTGCTGATCGGCGCCGTGATGTTCGCGATGGCGCGCAGCCTGGCGCGCTTTGCGGTGGCGATGGGTGTGCTGTTTTCCGCGATCACTCTCGGCAACGCGATCAAACTCGCCGTGCTCGGCGGGCCGGTGATGCCGGACGACTTCGTCGCGGCAAGAAACCTGTTCCTGCTGCTGGAAGGCTGGCAGCTGTGGGCCAGCGTGGCCATGCTCGTGCTGCCGCCGGCCTTCCTCGCCTGGATGTTCGCCTGGCGCCGGCCGCAGGCGTGGGCCGCGCTCGCCCTGGTGCTCGTCACGCTTTCGGCCTTGGTGGGGCAGCCGGCGTCGGTCAGCGCCTGGCTCGATGCCCGCTTCGGCGATTGGGTGTGGAACCAGCGCGGCAACTACGAGATGCGTGGCCTGCCCCTGCACCTGGTGCAGGAGTCCGCGCGCAATCTCGCCCGCCGTGGCACAGCGCCGGCGGCCAGCGACGTCGACGATGCGCTGGCGCTGCTCGGCAGTGGGCAGCCCGATCCCTTCCTGAAGGCCGCCGCGGGGGCGGCGCCGCGCGCTGGGCGCAACGTCCACATGATCGTGCTCGAATCGTTCTGGGACCCGACGGCGCTGACCGCCGCGAAGCTGTCGGCCGACCCCTTCGACCCGGCCTTCCGCCGCCTGTGGAAGGCCGCCGGCCATGCCCGCGCGCTGTCACCGGTGTTCGGCGGCTACACCGCGAACGCCGAATTCGAGGCCTTGTGCGGCTTCCCGGTGAAGACCGACGCGGTGTTCTTCGAGGGCCGGCTGCGCCGCGACGTGCCCTGTCTGCCGCGCCATCTCGGCGAGGCGGGCTATCGCAGCGTCGCCTCGCATCCGAACGCGGCACCGTTCTGGAACCGCATCAACGCCTACCACCGGGTCGGTTTCGAGCAGTACTGGTCCGCCCGCGACTTCGTCCTCGACGACATGAACGGCGAGTTCCTCGGCGACGCTTCGCTCTACCGCCAGGTGCTCGAGCGCATCGGGCCGCAGCTCGACGGCGCGCAACCGGTGTTCAACTATGTGCTGACCTATTTCGGCCATCTCGACTATCCGCTCAACGAGCGCCGTCCCGAACGCATCACGACCACGGACGACAATCCCCTGGTCCGCGCCTATGCCAATACGGTCCATTACAAATCGCGCGAGCTGATGGCCTTTCTCGGCGAACTACGCCGCCGCGACCCCGATGCGATCGTGGTGCTGTTCGGCGATCACCTGCCGTCGCTGGGCTGGAACCATGGCGGGTATGTCGAGTCCGGCCTGCTCGCGCCCGACCGCGCCGAGTTCGACGATGAAATGTTCCGTACCCTGGTGGCGACCCCGCTGGTGGTGATCGACGGCCGGCGCGGGCCGCTGCGCACCGGTGATCTGCCGATCTACGCGCTGCCTGCGCTGATCCTCGAGCTGCTCGGTGACGGGCGCGACACCATGCTCCGTTTTACCGCCCGCAGCAATGACGTGGTGCGCGTGCGCCCGCTGCCGGGGATGCATTTCGCCGTCGAGGGCCGGCGGCTGACGGTGTGCCGCGGCGGTGAGCGCCTGCCCGGCTGCGAATCGTCCGCGGCCTGGGTCGAGGCGGTGGATGTCCTCGAGCGCGACCTGTTCAGCGGTGCCCAGCATGCGCTACAGGCGCCCGCGCGCCTGCGTGCGCTGCAGACGGTGGAACTGGAGGCCGCCGAGATCGCGCCCGAATCCGCCCTCGAAGCGGGGGGGGGAGATCCCCAGCCCGAAGCCTGAAGGTTTCGCAGCCGGCCTGCTTTTCTGCCCGCCCGCGCACCCCCACGAGGGGTGCCCGAGCCTACGGCCGCTGCACGATCGCGCTGCCGCCGCCGTGGCGCAGGGGCTCGCTGACTGCGGTGACCGTGCCGTCGGCATTGAAGCGGATGCCGTTGGCGGCACCGATTTGCTCGGTTTCGCGCCATGTGTGGCCTTTGGCTTCGAGCGCTCTGGCTTGCGCGCTGCCGGGGAAGTTCAGCAGGGTCTCGACCAGGGTGGTGTCACCGTTGCGCTGGCTCATGCGCGGCGCAGCCACGGCATCGGCCAGGCTCATGCCGAGGTCGATGTGATTGACGAGGGTCTGCAGCACCGTGGTGATGATCGTCGAGCCGCCCGGCGAACCGATCGTGAATGCGGGCGCACCGTCCTTGAGCACGATGGTCGGGCTCATGCTCGAGCGCGGGCGCTTGTAGGCCTCGGCTACGTTGGGATGCGGGCCACGGAAGTCGAAGTCGGTGAGCTCGTTGTTGAGCAGGAAGCCGCGCCCGGGGACGACGATGCCGCTGCCGCCCCAGTCCTCGATGGTGAAAGTGTAGGCGACGACGTTGCCTTCGCGGTCGGACACCGCGAGGTGGGTGGTGTGCATCGACTCCTGCGCGAGCGGGCTCGGCTGCGGGCGTAGCGGCACCGAGCGGTCGTCCTCGAAGGCGTAGGGATCGCCCGCCGCGACCTTGCCCGCCGCGGCGGTGGCGCCGATGCGCTGCGCGCGCTCGCGGGCGTAGGCCTTCGACAGCAGACCGTCCTTGGGCACATCGACGAATTCCTCGTCGGCGAGGTAGGCGTTGCGGTCGGCGAAGGCCAGGCGCGAAGCTTCGAGGTAGAGGTGCTCGATCTCGGCGCGCGGCCGGCCGGCGAGCTCGAAGCTCTCGAGCAGGTTGAGCGCCTGGGCGATCGCGATCCCCCCGCTCGAGGGGGCGGGCATGCCGTAAATCTCGTAGCCGCGGTAGGTCGAGCGGATCGGTTGGCGGATGCGCGCTTCGTAGTCCTTGAGGTCGGCCATGGTCAGGCCGCCGGAGATCACGCTCGTTCCGGGATTGAGCGGCGGGTGATTCACCGCCGCCACCATGCTCGCTGCGATCGGCCCCTCGTAAAAGGCCTTGACCCCGCCGCGCGCGATGTCGCGATAGGTTCGTGCCAGATCCGGGTTGCGGAAGTGCGTGCCCGGCGGAAGCGCCTTGCCGTCCCGCAGGTAGAGCGCGGATGCGCTGGAAAAGCGTGCGAACTTGGCCTCGTTGGCGGTGTTGATGCGGTGGAAATCGGGGCCGACGGTGAAGCCTTCCTCGGCGACCCGGATTGCCGGCGCCAGCACCTGCGCCAGGCCCATCGTGCCGTAGCGCGCCAGCGCCTCGTGCCAGCCGCGCACGGTGCCGGGCACCCCGACCGAGAGGCCGCTGGCCACGGCGGCCTTCCACGCCATCTCGCTGCCGTCGGCGTTCCGGAACATGTCCGGATGAGCGCTTGCCGGGGCCGCCTCGCGGTGGTCGATGGCGATCACGCGCCTGTCCCTGGCGGCATAAATCAGCATGAAGCCGCCCCCGCCGATGCCGCAGCTGAAGGGGTCGGTGACGCCAAGCGTGGCCGCCGCGGCGACTGCGGCATCGACCGCATTGCCGCCGCCGTCGAGGATCTCGATCGCAGCCCGGCTGGCTTCGTCGGAAACGGTGGCGACGGCGCCGCCGCGGCCGGTGGCGAGCGGCTGCTTCGCCAGGGCGCCGAAAGCGGCGATCATGACCGCAACGGCGAGGAGAGTCTGTCTTTTCACGGGGGGCTCCGTCATCCCGGGGAGGATGACGGTAGCACCGGACGGAGGCCGCGCCCAAGGCGGGAATACCCGGCTTGATCGGCGCGGGGGCGTCGCGGCAGGACGTTACAGCCCGAGGGTCTCGGCGGTATACCGCGCGATCATGCGCTCCTCGTCGGTCGGCACCACGGCGACCGCGACCCGGCTGACTGCGGTGTCGAGGCGGCGGGCGTGGCCGGCGGGGGTGGCGTTGGCGGCGGGGTCGATCGCGATGCCGAGCCAGGCCGACCACGCGGCGACTTTCTCGCGCACCGGGGCGGCGTGCTCGCCGATGCCGCCGGTGAACACCAGCGCATCGAGCCCGCCGGCGGCGGCGGCGAGCGAGCCGAGTTCGCGCGCGATGCGGTAGCAGAACAGGTCCACCGCTTCCTTCGCCTCGGGCGCTTCCGAGGCGAGCAGGGTGCGCATGTCCTGGCTGATGCCGGAGACGCCGAGGAGGCCGGACTCCTTGTAGAGCAGCCTGGTGAGGGCTTTCGTGTCGAGCCCCTTCTGCTCCATCAGGTAGAGCATCACGCCGGGGTCGAGGCTGCCGCTGCGGGTGCCCATCATCAGGCCTTCGAGCGCGGTGAAGCCCATCGTCGAGGCGACGCTTTTGCCCTCGCGCAGCGCGCACATCGAGGCGCCGTTGCCGAGGTGGGCGATCACCACCGCACCCTTGGCGCGCTCGCCGATCACCTCCGGCAACTGGCGGGCGACGTAATCGTAGGACAGGCCGTGAAAACCGTAACGCTTGATGCCTTCGGCCGACAGCCGGCGCGGGAGGGCAAAAGCCTGTGCGAGTGCGGGCTGGGTGCGGTGGAAGGCGGTGTCGAAACAGCCGACCTGCGGCACGTCCGGCATCAGCGCCGCCACCGCGCGCACCGCGCGGAGGTTGTGCGGCTGGTGCAGGGGAGCGAGCGGGACGAAGGTGTCGAGCGTGCGCAGCACCGCTTCGTCGAGCCGGGTGGGCGCGCTGAAGTGGTCGCCGCCGTGCACGATGCGGTGGCCGGCGGCGGCGATGTCGAGCGCCGGGTTGTGGCGGACGAGCAGACCGAAGGCGTGTTCGAGCGCGGCGCGATGTTGTTCGCCCTGGCTGCCGGTGGTGGCGACCGTTTCGCGGGCGCGCTCGCCGGCCGCGGTCACGAGCGTGACTTCCGGCGTGGCGCCGATGCCTTCGACCTGGCCGCAGACCGCCGGCGCCGCGGCGACCCGCGTGCCGGCCGTGCCGTCGATCGGATAGAGCGCGAACTTCAGGCTCGACGAGCCGGCATTGAGGACGAGGACGGCTCTCATGCCTTCTGTGCCTCGCGTTTCCGGTGCGCCATCAGCTGCACCACGGCGCAGGAGGCAGTGCGCGTCTCGGCGGTGTCGGCGCGGCTGGTGAGCACGATCGGCACGCGCGCGCCCAGCACCACCCCGGCCATCAGCGCGTTGGCGAGGTATTCGAGCTGCTTGGCGACCATGTTGCCGGATTCGAGATCGGGCACCACCAGGATATCGGCGTTGCCGGCGACCGCCGAGCGGATGCCCTTGGTCTTGGCCGCGACGAGCGACACGGCGTTGTCGAAGGCGAGTGGGCCGTCGAGCAGCCCGCCCCGGATCTGGCCGCGGTCGGCCATCTTGCACAGCGCGGCGGCGTCGATGGTGGAGCGGATCTTGGGCGTCACCGTTTCCACCGCCGACAGGATCGCGACCTTGGGGTCGGGCAGGCCGAGGACGTGGGCGAGGTCGATCGCATTCTGGATGATGTCGACCTTGTCCATCAGGGTCGGCTCGATGATGATTGCGGCGTCGGTGATCATCAGCGGATGGGGGTAGCTCGGCACGTCGGCGAGAAAGACGTGGCTGATGCGACGCCCGGTGCGCAGGTGGCGGATGACCTCGCTCATCATCTCGTCGGTGTGCAGCGAGCCTTTCATCAGCGCTTCGGCGCCGCCGTCGCGGCACAGCGCGACCGCGGCTTCGGCCGAGGCGTGACTGTGCTCGGTGTCGACGATGCGCAGTCCGGTCAGGTCGATGTCGTGTTCTTCGGCGACACCGCGGATGCGCGCTTCGGGGCCGACCAGGATCGGCTCGACCAGCCCGGCGCGGGCGGCCTGCACCGGGCCGAGCAGGGACTCGCGGTCGCACGGGTGGGCGACCGCGATCGGGATCGGCGCCAGCCCGGACGAGATCGACAGCAGGTGGCGGTAGCGCAGCTCGCGGTCGGAGATCGTGACTTCGGGGAGCACGACGCGCGGGCGGCTGACCTTCTCGGTCGGCGCCAGCACTTCGGCGACGCCGTCGATGACTTTCAGCCCGTCCTGGTTCAGCGCCAGGCAGTCGAGCATGATGTGGTGGTTGTGCTCGAATTTTTCGCGGCAGGTGACGGTGATCGTCAGCGTGTCGCCGATCGTGATCGGGCGCCAGAAGTGCAGGCCCTGCGACACGTACACCGTGCCGGGGCCGGGAAACTCGGTGCCGAGAATGGTGGAGATCAGCGTGCTGCCCCACATGCTGTGGCCGACCACCTCGCGGAACTGCCCGGAGCGGGCGTATTCGAGATCGACGTGGGTGGGGTTGACGTCGCCCGACATCGCCGCGAACAGGTGGATGTCCTCGGGGCGCAGGGTGCGCACGAGCTGAGCGAAGTCGCCGACCTGGATCTCGTCGAAGGTGCGGTTCTGGATGAGCGGCGGCGTGGCATGTTCCATTACGGGTCTCTTCATGATGTGCGGTTGCAGCATGCGATTCTAGACGTTGCCGGGGAAGGCGGAGTCACTTCAGGCGCAGCGGATGAAACCTTCCTGCTGCGGCCGGGCCCGGGGACGGGTCCCCTGGCGGAGCGCTTCGAGCATGCACCGCAGTGCAGTTGCGTCTTCCTCGCCGAAGCCGCGCTTGAAATCGGTCAACAGCAGCCGGGAACGCGTCGGCCAGTTGCCGGGCGCATCGTCGATCGCGCACCAGGCGGTGGCCGCTGCATCCAGGTTGCGTTGCGACAGCCACAGCATCGCTTCGCGTTCGCGCAAGCCGTACAGCTCTGCCCCCTGGTGGGCGAACAGCTGTGGCGTGGTGTCGAGCACGCGCGGGCGGATGTCGGGTGAAAAGCGGCCGCTCAGGCGGGAGAGCGAATACAGCATGCGCCAGTCCGAAGAGATGACGATGTGCGCTTCGTCGTGGTCGCGCAGGACGCCTTCGATCAGCGGCAGGCTGCGAAAATCCTCGACTCCGCCCAGGGGGTGGGTGACGCCGTCGAAGTCCATGAAAATGTAGGTTTTCTGTGCCGTCATGATCGGAGTTCAAGGGGCGGGCGGAGGGCCGGGGGAATTTGGATGTTGCAATGCGCAATATACTTGAATCATACTGCATTGTGGATTTCGGTATTCACTTCATATGCGGCGGCGGTTGCCCGACGAGCTTGTGCCCGGGCGTGCCGCATTTTCAGCGCTTGATTCCGCAGGAGAATAATCCGTGCAACCCATTGTTGATCTTCAGGGCAAGGTCGGGCTGATCACCGGCATCGCAAACGAGAAATCCATCTCCACCGGGGTGGCGGAAGCCTGTGCCCAAGCCGGGGCCAAATTGGTGATCACCTACCAGAACGAGCGCACCCGCGCCTTCATCGAGCCGGTGGTCCATCGCCTGGGGGTCGAGGATGTCTACCTGCTCGATGCGACCCGGCCGGATACCCAGCAGGAGGTGTTCGAGCGCATCCGTGCGCGCTTCGGCAAGCTCGATTTCGCCGTGCACAGCATGGCCTTTGCCAAGCGCGACGACCTGCACGGGCGGGTTGTCGATACTTCGGCCGACGGCTTTGCCCTGGCGATGGATGTGTCCACCCATTCCTTCATCCGCCTGGCGCGCATGTGCGAGCCGCTGATGGAACTGGCCGGTGGCGGATCGTTGGTGACGATGACCTATCTGGGCAGTGAAAAGGTCATTCCGAACTACGGCATGATGGGGCTGTGCAAGGCCGCGCTGGAAGCCGCGACGCGCTACCTGGCGGCAGAGCTCGGCCCGCGCAACATCCGCGTCAATGCGGTGTCGCCGGGGCCGCTGATGACGCGCGCGGCCTCGGGTATCGCCGGTTTCGACGGCCTCATGGCGGCGGCGGTGGACCGTGCGCCCATGCACCGGCTGGTCACGCCGGAAGACATCGGTGCGCTGACCGCCTTCCTCGTCTCGGATGCGGGGCGGCTGGTGACGGGGGGCGTGCACTTCCTCGATGCCGGCTACAACATCATGGCTTGAGCACGGCCATGGACGCTTTCGAAGAAGCCGGCCCCGAGGCCCTGGTGCGGGGAATCGTGCTGCCCGATCCGGTTCCCTCCCACCCGCTGCTCGAAGGCAAGGCCGAGATCGGGCGGGGCGAATACAGCATCGTCTTCGACAAGGGAGATGGCGAACGTGTCTACAAGGTGGTGAGTTCACCGGCCGATTATTTCCTGCTGACCGCTGACGACCGTCCGCAGGGACGGCATTTCCCCATCGTTCATGTCGATCACGGGGTCATCGGGCGGGCGCAGTCGGGCTACCTGTTCCACCTGCTCGAGATGGAAAAGCTGTATCCGCTGGCCCCGCAGTCCTCCTCCGCGGCACTGGCCTTGCGCCTGGCGGCGCTGTACTGGGAAGCCTGCCGGCAATGGAGCCGCCTGGGGGCGGACATGGGCCGCATCGCCCTGCACCAGATCGCCACCGGGCCGACCGAATTCCAGGGGTCGATGCATGAGGCCTTGCGTGCGCTGGACGAGTTCGTCGAGGGCTATCAGGTGCTGCCCGACTTGCTGCATGCGGACAACCTGATGATGCGCAAGGACGGCACGCTGGTGTTTTCCGATCCGGTGTTCATCGCCTGACTTGCCCGCCACCC
The DNA here is from genome assembly GCF_023093595.1 of Thauera aromatica. GTDB lineage: Bacteria > Pseudomonadota > Gammaproteobacteria > Burkholderiales > Rhodocyclaceae > Thauera > Thauera aromatica_A. The sequence goes on along the minus strand of NZ_JALLIK010000110.1, from coordinate 89,354 downwards.
CGCAAGCAGGGCGGCGGGCGAGGGGTCAGTCGTGGGCCGGGACCATCAGCTCGGCCTGGCCTTCGAGCACGACCCTATCGTCCACCGTGCACACGGTGTCGAAACTCGCGCGCCGGCGTTCCGGATTCAGCGCGGTGAGGGTGACGCGTGCGATTACGGTGTCGCCGGGGCGCACCGGCGCCTTGAAGCGCAGCGACTGGGAGAGATAGATGCTGCCGGGGCCGGGCAGGCGGGTGCCGAACACGGTGGACAGGTAGCTTGCCGACAGCATGCCATGGGCGATGCGCCCTTCGAATATCGAGGCCTGGGCCAGGTCCTGGTTGAGGTGCATCGGATTGGTGTCGCCGGACACGCCGGCGAACATCAGGATATCGGCGTCGGTGATGGTGCGCGCCAGCGCCGCTGTCATTCCCACTTCGAGATCCTCGAAGCGGTAACCGTAGAATTCGTGGAAATTCCTGCTCACATCAGTCATGTGGTCCACCTCGCGTCCGGAAAGCTGATCGTGGTGACCGCAGCGGGTTGCCCTTGCGTGCTGCGGACGGGTCCATCGCATTTGCATGGAGTGGATGTGCGGAGAGTGCCTGTCTGCACGGTGATTTAGCAAGCCAGGAGCGCAGGCAGTGCCGTTGCTTGCATTCATCACGAATACGAGGATATGCCATCTGTGGTCTTCCGGCCAGCCTGGATCGCCGTTGCAGGTTCCGGCCGGATGATCCGGGGATGGCGTCGGCGCACTCGCCGGCGCGGGGCCCCGGGAGGGGCAAGTGTGCCCGCGTGCGGGGCGCCTGGGGGCGTGCGTGCTAAACTCCGCGCCACTCCTCGCCACCCCGCTGGAAACCTCATGGAAGTCGTCGTTCTCGCCGCCGGTCAGGGCAAGCGCATGCGCTCGGTCCTGCCCAAGGTCCTCCAGCCGCTCGCCGGCCAGCCGATGCTGGCCCATGTGCTGGCGGCCGCGCGCGCGCTCGAGGCGCGGCGCATCTGCGTGGTGCATGGCCATGGCGGCGAAGCGGTGCGCACGCGGCTGGATGCGCCGGACCTCGCCTGGGCGCGGCAGGAACCGCAGCTGGGCACCGGCCACGCGGTGCAGCAGGCGCTGGCGCACCTCACCGACGGCGAGCCGGCGCTGGTGCTGTACGGCGACGTGCCGCTGATCGGCGTGCCCACGCTGCGCCGGCTGGCGAGCGCGGCCGGCAATGGGCGCCTCGCGCTGCTGACCGTGGCGATGGAGGACCCCACCGGCTACGGCCGCATCCTGCGCGACGCCGCCGGCCGCGTCGTCCGCATCGTCGAGGAGAAGGACGCCCGCGCCGAGGAGCGCACGGTGAAGGAAGTCAACACCGGCATCCTGGTCGCCCCGGTGGCCCGGTTGCGCGACTGGCTCGGGCGCATCGGCAACGACAACGCCCAGGGCGAGTACTACCTGACCGACATCATCGGGCTGGCGGTCGCCGACGGCGTCGAAGTCGCCACCGTGCAGCCGGATACCGTCGCCGAAACCCTCGGCGTCAACAGCAAGGCCCAGCTCGCCGAGCTCGAGCGCGTCTACCAGGCCGGCATCGCCCGCCGCCTGCTCGACGAGGGCGTCACCCTGATCGACCCCGCGCGCCTCGACGTGCGCGGCGCGCTCCGCTGCGGGCGTGACGTCGAGATCGACGTCAATTGCGTGTTCGAAGGCGAGGTCGAACTCGGCGACGGCGTGCACATCGGCGCCCATTGCGTGATCCGCAACGCCCGTCTCGGCGCCGGCACCCGCATCGCCCCGTTCAGCCACCTCGACGGCACCGCGATGGGGCGCGACTGCGTCATCGGCCCCTACGCCCGCACCCGCCCCGGCACCACGCTGGGCGACGACGTCCACCTGGGCAACTTCGTCGAGGTCAAGAACAGCGCGATCGCCGACCACTCGAAGGCCAACCACCTCGCCTACATCGGCGACGCCGACGTCGGCCGCCGGGTCAACATCGGCGCTGGCACCATCACCTGCAACTACGACGGTGCCAACAAGCACCGCACCGTGATCGAGGACGAGGTCTTCATCGGCTCCGACTCCCAGCTCGTCGCCCCGGTGCGCGTCGGCCGCGGCGCCACCCTGGGCGCGGGCACCACGCTGACCAAGGACGCGCCGCCCGATCAGCTCACCGTGTCGCGGGCGAAGCAGATGTCGATCGCGAACTGGAAGAAACCGCTCAAGCAGCCGCGCTGAACCCCGCCGGCATGGCGGCAGGGTGCATCACGGGCGATGATCTTCGCCCGCGCCGCGCCGCGCCAGCCGGCACGATCCGACAACCGAACAAGGAAGCTCCGCCATGTGTGGCATCGTCACCGCCATCGCTCCCGACAACGTCGTCCCCGTGCTCCTCGAGGGCCTGCGCAAGCTCGAATACCGCGGCTACGACTCGGCCGGCCTCGCCGTGCTCGCCGGCACGCTCACCCGCCTGCGTTCGGCCGGGCGCGTCGCCGAACTCGCCGCGCTCGCCGATGCGCACCGGCTTTCCGCTCACGTCGGCATCGCCCACACGCGCTGGGCGACCCACGGCGTGCCCTCCGAGCGCAACGCCCACCCGCACCTCTCGGGCGGACTCGCGGTGGTGCACAACGGCATCATCGAGAACTTCGAGGCGATCAAGACCCGCCTGCAGGGCGAAGGCTACGTGTTCGAGTCCGAGACCGACACCGAGGCCATCGCCCACCTCATCCACTGCAAGCTGCAAGGCGGCACCGATCTGTTCGAGGCGGTGCGCCTGGCCACCGCCGAACTCGTCGGCGCCTACGCCATCGGCGTGATCGCCGAGGCCGCGCCGGAGCGCGCCATCGTCGCCCGCCGCGGCTCGCCGCTGCTCCTCGGCATCGGTGGCGATGGCGCCGTGGACGGCATGTATGCCGCCTCCGACACTGCTGCGCTGCTGCAGGTCACGCGCCGCATCGTCTATCTGGAAGACGGCGATCTCGCCGAGCTGCGCCGTGACGCTTACCGTATCGTGCGTGCCGACGGCAGCCCGGTCGAACGCGCCGAGCACCTGTCGAGCCTGTCGGCCGATGCCGTCGAACTGGGCAAGTACCGCCACTACATGCAGAAGGAAATCTTCGAGCAGCCCCAGGCGCTTGCCAACACCCTCGAGCTGATCGCCGGCGGCGGCGGGATCAGTGCGCAGCACTTCGGCGCGCACGCCGCGGAGGTGTTCGGCGGCGTGCGCCGGGTGCTGGTGCTGGCCTGCGGCACCAGCTACCACGCCGGCCTGGTGGCGCGTTACTGGATCGAGTCGATGGCGCAGATTCCGGTCACGGTCGAGATCGCCAGCGAATACCGCTACCGCGAATCCGTTCCCGATCCCGACACCCTGGTCGTGGTCATCTCGCAGTCGGGCGAGACCGCCGACACCCTCGCCGCGCTCAAGCACGCCAAGGCGCTCGGCATGACGCGCACGCTGGCGATCTGTAACGTCCCCGAATCGGCCATCGTGCGCGAGACCGCGCTGCGCTTCGTCACCCGCGCCGGTCCCGAGATCGGCGTCGCCTCGACCAAGGCGTTCACCACCCAGCTCGCCGCCTTCGCGCTGCTGACGCTGGCGCTCGCCAAGCTCGCCGGCCGCCTCAGCGAAGCCGACGAAGCCCGCCACCTCGGCGCCCTGCGCCACCTGCCGGTGGCGGTGCAGAAGGTACTCGAACTCGAACCCGAAATCGAACAGTGGGCGCAGCGCTTCGCCGCCAAGGAGCACGCGCTGTTCCTCGGCCGTGGCCGCCACTGGCCGATCGCGATGGAAGGTGCGCTCAAGCTCAAGGAAATCTCCTACATCCACGCCGAAGCCTACGCCGCCGGCGAACTCAAGCACGGCCCGCTCGCGCTGGTGGACAGGGACATGCCGGTGATCGCGGTGGCGCCCGCCGACGAGCTGCTGGAAAAGCTCAAGTCCAACCTGCAGGAAGTGCGCGCCCGCGGCGGCGAGCTCTACGTGTTCGCCGACGCCGGCAGCGAGATCGCCGAGTCCGAAGGCGTGCACATCCTCCACATGCCCGAGCACTACGGCATGCTGTCGCCGGTGCTGCACGTGGTCCCGCTGCAGCTGCTGTCCTACCACGCCGCGCTGGTGAAGGGCACGGACGTGGACAAGCCGCGCAATCTGGCGAAGAGTGTCACCGTGGAGTGAGTCCGGAGGGAGGTCCGGTCTTCGCATATGGATCAAGGAAAGGCTGCCACCGTTTGTTCCCGCCTGGCATGGCTGGTCGCGGCATGCATTGTGCCCATGGCCTTGATGGCGGCGGTGCTGCTCGTCTACAGCTATCAGCGCGAGAGCGCCCAGCGCGTGCGCGACACGGTCGCCATGGCCCGTGCCCTGAGTTCGGTGGTCGATCGCGAATTGGCCGCAGTGGAATCGGCACTGCAGGTGCTCGCGACCTCCCCCCATCTGAAGTCGGACGACCTTGCCGCTTTTGACGCCCAGGCGAGGGAGGCGCTGTCCAACCACGCGGCCGACAATGTCGTCCTGACCGATGCCGCCGGACGGCAGCGGGTCAATACGTTCCGCAGTTTCGGCGCGCCCTTGCCGCAAAAAGACATGCCCCAGCTGCGCAAAGTGCTCGATTCCGGACGCCCGGTGGTGTCCGACCTGTTCACCGGTCCGCTCATGCAGCGTCCCGCGCTCAGCGTTTCGGTCCCGGTTTTTCGTGACGGCCGCGTCCATTACAACCTGAGCATGGGGTTTTTCCCCGATCGCCTGTCTGCGATCCTGGAGGAGCAGCGCCTTCCGCCGGGCTGGATCGGCGAATTGTTCGACGGCGGGGGAAACATCGTCGCGCGCACCCACCAGCCGGAGCGCTTCGTCGGACAACGGGCGGCACTGTCGCAGGAACAGGGGCTGCGGGAGCGCACAGCAGGGGCGGTCGAGACCCTCAGCGCCGAAGGCATTCCGGTGATCACCGCGTTCAGTCGATCCGCCGTGTCCGCATGGACGGTGGCCATCAGCGTTCCCCGGGAGGCCTTCACCGCCCGGCTCGAACAACCGCTCATCTGGCTGATCGTGGGCACGGTCGTGCTGCTCGGTGGCAGCCTCGTGCTTGCATGGCGCTTCGGCGGGCGGATTGCCGGGGCCTTTCACGGGCTGTCCGAGCACGCGCTGCGCTTGGGAGGTGGTCAGGTTGTGACGATTCCTTCTTTCGCGCTGCGGGAGGCCGATGCCGTCGGCCGGGCTTTGATGGAGGCTTCCAGGATGTTGCTCGAGGCGCGCCACGATGCCCATCACGATGCCCTCACCGGTCTCGGCAATCGGGTGCTGCTGAAGGAAGTCGTCGATCGACAGCTCGCCCTGTCGCGCAGGCAGGGCGGGGAGCTGGCCCTGCTCTACATCGATCTGGATGAGTTCAAGCCGGTGAATGACCGCTTCGGCCATGCCGCGGGCGACGAATTGCTGCGTGCGGTGGCCGACCGCATCTGCGCGGGAATACGCCGCTCCGACCTCGCGGTGCGACTGGGCGGCGACGAATTTGTCGTTGCGATGTTCGCGGCAGGGGGCGCTGCGGCCGACGCTGCGGCAAAGAAGCTGGCGGAAACCCTTTCCGAGCCTTACGCGGTCGCCGGGGCGGAAATCCGGATCACGGTGAGCATCGGCATCGCCGCCAGCGCCGACGGCCGGACGACCAGCGAGAGGCTGCTCGAAGAGGCCGATGCGGCGATGTACCGGGCAAAGGGGGTGGGCAAGCCGTGGCCCGCCTCCGCCCGCGGGCCGCAGCCGGAGGCGCTCCAGCCCGGGGCGGGAGAATGAGGGCGCAGCGCACCGGTCGAACTTCAGCGCCTCGCTGACCCGGTACGCGGCAAGGGCTCACTCCGGCGCGCCGATGAGCAGGTAGTTCGGGCCGCTGCGCACGAAACCGGCGTCATCGACCAGCATGTCCAGTGCGACCGAGGCGAGGTCGTCGGCGATGGGGTCGATGCGGACGTTCCTGCCCTGGACGATGAGCTTGGTGTAGCTGTCGCAGGCGCCGCAGGATTCGGCGCGGGCGATGCCGTCGTCGCCGTCGATCTCGTGGAGGGTGACCTTCTCGCTGTCGCCGCAGGTCACGCAGGTGGCGTGCGGCACGTGCCATTCGGTGTTGCACAGGGTGCAGTGGACGTAGCGCAGGCCGGCGACCGGGCCCTCGTTGCGGATCACGCTCACGACCGGCAGGCTGCCGCACACCGGGCAGGTGCTGTGGGCTTCCATCAGCGGCAGTTCGGCGGCATCGAGCTGGCTGGCGATCGAGGTGAGCACCACCTGGATCGCGGCCGCAACGTAGGGCAGGCGGGGCATGTCGGCGGGATCGGGTTCGCCGTCGAGGAGCTTCCCCGCCAGTTTGTCGAGTTCCTCGGCGCTGGTGATGAGAAGCGCATCGAGCGTGTCGCGGGCGCCGACCGGGGCGTCCTCGAGGAGGTCGCCGACGATGTCGCGCAGGATGTCGCGCCAGACGGCGGGGCGTTCGAACGAGGCAACGCTGATCGGGGGCATGCGGTGCTTGCGCGCCCGCTCCAGCGCGTCCGCTGCGGGCGGTGCCAGGTCGTGCCCGGCCGCCGCCAGGGCCTTGTGCTGGGCACGCGAGAGGCGGCCGAGGAAGCCGAGCCATTCGCCAAGGCCGTGGTGCAGCGCCAGCGCCTCGAAACGCTCGGCACGCGTAAGGAAAACAGTGTCCGGATCGGGAAGGAGGATCGCCGGGGCCTGGCCCGGCGACGGCAATTCGGTGGCTGGGGTGTTCATGGTTTCTCAACAATGGAAAGCGTGCGCAATGATCGGTGCTGTGTTCTGCCGAACGCAAGGTAAACGGCAAAAAAAGATGCGGCCCCACGCACCGGCGTCGTTCCCCAGCGCCCCGTTAACAGGCGTTGACGATCGCGCTATTCTCGGACCTTTGTTGACCGAAGGAGCTGTAATGACCAAGACCGCCCTGATCATCGGCGCTTCCCGGGGGCTCGGCCTGGGCCTCGTGCGGCGCTTTCGCGAGCAGCGCTGGGACGTGGTCGCGACCTGTCGCGATGAGCGGGGGGCGCAGGCGCTGGGCGCGGTCGACGGGGTGCAGATCGAGCGCGTGGACATCTGCGATCGCACCAGCCGCGAGGCGCTGGCCGGGCGCCTGGAAGGCCGGAGCTTCGATCTCGTGTTCGTCAATGCCGGGATTCCGGGGCCGGCGCACCGCCAGGTCGCGCCGGCGACCGCGGAGGAGGCCGGCACGCTGTTCCTGACCAACGCCATCGCTCCGGTGCAGATGGCCGAACGGCTGCTCGCGCGACTCGCGCCGGACGGCGTGCTCGGTTTCATGAGCTCGGTGATGGGCAGCGTGGAGCTGGCCCAGGCCCAGCACCGCCTCTACGGCGCGAGCAAGGCGGCGCTCAACCACCTCGTGCACAGCCTGTGGGCCGGTCTGGGCGAAACCGGCCTGACCCTGCTCTGCCTCCATCCGGGCTGGGTGCAGACCGACATGGGCGGCGCCGAGGCGCCGCTGGACGTGGCGACGAGCACGGAAGGCGTGTGCCGTGTGCTGGCGGAGGCTTCCGGCCGGGGTGGAGTGCACTTCATCGACTACCGGGGGCAGGCTTTGCCCTGGTGAGACCGGGTGCAAGCCCCCGCGCGCGCGGGGACGGTTTCCGTTTTCGTGCCGCCGGGGGCCTGCCGCCGGCGCTCTGCTATATTCGGCGCACGAACCGACCCTGCGATCCCGGATCGCGCCATCGGCCCCGACCGCTCCCTCCGCCCCGTTGACAGCCATGACCATCAAATCGCGCGCAGCCGTCGCCTTCGCGGCCAACCAACCCTTGCAGATCGTCGAAGTGGATGTCGAGCCGCCGAAGGCCGGCGAAGTGCTGGTGCGCATCGTCGCCAGCGGCGTCTGCCACACCGACGCCTACACCTTGTCCGGCGATGACCCCGAAGGGGTGTTCCCGGCGATCCTCGGTCACGAGGGCGGCGGCATCGTCGAGGCGCTCGGCGAAGGCGTGACTTCGCTGGCGGTGGGCGACCACGTGATTCCGCTGTACACCGCCGAGTGCCGTGAATGCAAGTTCTGCAAGTCGGGCAAGACCAACCTGTGCCAGGCGGTGCGCGCGACCCAGGGCAAGGGCCTGATGCCCGACGGCACCACCCGCTTTTCCTACCAGGGACGGCCGATCTACCACTACATGGGGACGTCGACCTTTTCCGAATACACCGTGGTGCCCGAGATCGCGCTGGCGAAGATCCCCGAGGACGCGCCGCTGGAGAAAGTGTGCCTGCTCGGCTGCGGCGTCACCACCGGCATCGGCGCGGTGCTCAACACCGCCAAGGTCGAAGCCGGGGCCACGGTGGCGATCTTCGGTCTCGGCGGCATCGGCCTGGCGGCGATCATCGGCGCGACCATGGCGAAGGCCGCGCGGATCATCGCGGTGGACATCAATCCGGGCAAGTTCGAGATCGCGAAGAAGCTGGGGGCGACCGATTTCGTCAACCCGAACGACCACGACAAGCCGATCCAGGACGTGATCGTCGACCTGACCGACGGCGGCGTGGACTACTCCTTCGAATGCGTCGGCAACGTCAGGCTGATGCGCGCCGCGCTCGAGTGCTGCCACAAGGGCTGGGGCGAATCGACCATCATCGGCGTCGCCGGCGCCGGGCAGGAGATCAGCACCCGGCCGTTCCAGCTCGTCACCGGCCGGGTCTGGCGCGGCAGCGCGTTCGGCGGCGTGCGCGGCCGCACCGAGCTGCCGGCCTACGTGCAGAAGGCGCAAAGAGGCGAGATCCCGCTCGACGACTTCATCACCCACACGATGGCGCTGGAGGACATCAACCGCGCCTTCGAGCTGATGCACGAAGGCAGGAGCATCCGCAGCGTGATCCATTTCTGATCACCCGCGCAGGCGCCGCGGGTGTCGGCGCGGGGGGCAGGGACGCGGCTGGGGGCGTGCGACCGGGGCGTTTCAGGCGCCGGAGGCCTCGCCCGAGAGCAGCGCGACGACCCGCGGCGGCAGCGGCTTCGCCCGGATCCGCCCCTGTTCGGGGTCGAAGGCGGTCCAGACCCGGGTTTCGGTGCATTCGACCGCGATCGTGCCGCCGTTGTGGACGAGGTGGCGGATCTCGAACGCGCTGCGATGCACCGCGGCAACGCTCGATTCGATGACGATGTCGTCGCCCCAGCGGGACGGCGCCTTGAACCGGGCTTGGTTGTCGACGAGGGGGATGCCGTCGATGCCGAACTCGTCGATCATCGATTTCAGCGTCAGCCCGGCGCGCCCGAGCAGGGCATGCACGGAGAAATCGAACCAGACGAAGTAATGCGGGTTGAAGACGATCCCGGACGGATCGCAGTGACCGAATTCGACCTGCAGGGTTCGGGTGTTGGAGAGCACGCGGGGTCCTTTTCGTGGCGGGGGCGGTTCCGGAGCTCCGGCCGGCATCGGGAAGAGATCGAGGCAGACGGCCCCGGCCTGCGAATGGTTATGCCTCGGGGGCGGTCCGGCAGCCGACCAGGTTGATCGCGAGCATGCTCAGCACGACTTCGCCGCGCTGGTTGAGCACTTCGATTTTCGAGCGCACGATCCCCCGGTCCGGCTTCGACGCCGAGCGCCGCGCCTCGATCACCGTGACCCGGGTGCTGAGCACGTCGTCCGGGCGCACCGGCACGAGCCAGCGCAGCTCGTCGAGCCCGGGGGAGGACAGGCTGGCATTGGCGCTCAGGTAATGCTCGGCGTACATCCGCATCATCAGCCCGCAGGTCATCCAGCCGCTGGCGATGAGTCCGCCGAACATCGTGTCGGCGGCCTTGGCGGGGTCGGTGTGGAAGTCCTGCGGGTCGTAGCGCCGGGCGAATTCGATGATTTCCCGTTCGCTCACCCGCATTTCGCCGAAGCGGTGGACGGCGCCGGGGAGGTAGTCCTCGAAATAGCGGTCGTCGATCGGGGTGGCGAATGCGCCCGCGCGGGGCGCGTGCGGGGAGGCCGGGTCGTATTCTTCAGTCATGATCGTGGCGGTGTGGTGGTTTGCGCAATGATAGCCGATCACACCGCCGGTGCCGGAGCGTGGTGCCGTTCAGCGTGTTGCCCGGACCAGTTCCGCATTGCCGGAGGCCGGCTGGCCTGCCGCGGTGGCCGCGGCACGCTGCCTCTTGGCGCTCGGGATGTGGTTCTTCACGAGGGTGAGGGCGGCCAGGGTCAGGACCATCGAGAAACCGAGCAGGGACAGATAGGCCGAGGCGCCACCCGAGGTGATCACTGCAGCGCCTGCGAACGAGCTCAGGATCGCACCCAGGCGGCCGAAGGACAGCGCTGCCGCCGTGCCGGTGGCGCGGACGATCGTCGGATAGACATAGGCGCACAGTGCGTACATGGTGGACTGGACGGCGAGGACGAACATGCCGTGGAGGCCGAGGCCGAGCATCAGCCAGGTCGTGTTTCCGGAGATGTCGACGCTTTTCAGCAGGAAGGCGCTTGCCGCCGCGCCGATGCTGCACAGGACGAGGGGAATGCGCGAGCCGTAGCGCGTGATCGCGAGCGCGCAGCCCAGCGAGCCGACCACGCCGCCGAGGTTGTAGGCGGTCAGGCCGGAGCCGGCCAGCGTGGTGGGCAGGCCTTCGGCGGCGAGCATCGTCGGCAGCCAGCTGAAGGCGCTGTAGGTGGCGAGCATGACCATGAAGAAGCCGATCCAGATCGCCAGCGTATCGCGCGCGCGCCCGGTCTCGAACAGCGAAGCGAAGCCGGCGCGTTGTTCGCTGGCGCGCTCGGCGGCATCGACGAACACGGTGTCGGCAGGGGTCGGGCGGGCCATGCGTGCGAGCAGCGCCCGCAGCTCGGCCCAGCGCGCACGCTGGCGCACGAGGTAGCGGGGCGATTCGGGCAGGGTTGCGAGCAGCACCAGGCTGTAGGCCACCGGCAGGGCGCCGCCGACCCAGAACAGGCCGCGCCAGCCGAGCACCGGCAGGATCACGCCGGCGAACAGCCCGGCGAGCATGCCGCCGAGCGGGTAGCAGACGATCGTTGCGGTCACTGCCAGCGTCCGGCTGCGCGCCGGGGTGAATTCCGCAGTCATCGTCGACGCGCTCGGCAGGGCGCCGCCGATGCCCAGGCCGGCGATGAAGCGCAGCACCGTGATCGCGAGCACGTCGGGGGCAAAGCCGATGGCGATGGTCGCTGCGCCGAACAGGAACACGCTCGCCGCAAGGACCAGGCGCCGGCCGATGCGGTCGGCGATGACGCCCGCGCAGGCACTGCCCACGGCCATGCCCACCAGTCCGGCAGCGACTGCCGGTGCGAATGCAGCCTTGGTGATGCCCCATTCCTGGATCAGCATCGGAATCGCGAAGCCGATCAGTTGTCCGTCGAAGCCGTCGGTCACGATCGCGAGCGCAGCGAGCATGACGACGATCCGCTGCATGGAAGTGAATGGGCCGTGGTCGAGCACGCCGCCGATGTCGACGGACGTGGAGGAAGGTTTGTGCACGGTGAATCGATTTCCGGTCGTTTTTTCGATGCGCTTCGCCTGCGCGCGCGCGGAATACGGGGGCTGTTTCACGGCCGGATCGATGATGCGCGATTGCACGTTTCCGGCACGACCGGCGCAGTGGGCCTGACGAGCCGTTTCCGCCCGGAACGGGCGCTGCGACGGCGTTGCACGTCCGGGCGCGAATTTCAGCGGGCGAGACGATACCATTCTGATTGATGGGCAACAAATTTTTGTATCACGTTGCCGGGGCGAAGGCGCAGGATGGCGCGGACCCGCGCCCCGCCCTGCTCAGGCGGCAGTCAAGGGAAGCGCGGCCCGGCGGGCGCCGCCGCCGTGCTTCGTGGCCGGCGATGGCAGGGGGGCGTGGTGTAAAAGGGACGGTCCGGCCGGGGAAGGCCGGCCGGGAGGGGGCGGCTACCCGCGGGCTTCCGCTGCGGGAGCGGGCGAGCGGCCGTTCAGCGGTCGAGCAATTCCGGATATTCGCGGCGCACGGTGTCGCCGCCGTGGCGCCAGGCTTTGCACTCGCCGACGAAGGCGGTCACGCGCGGGTCGGTCCAGCGCCGGGGATCGGGTTCGGCCGCGAGCTGGCGGGCGATCCGGTCCGGCCAGGAGGCCTGGGTGTAGGTGTTGCCGACCTGGGTGATGAGGTCGGTCAGGTGCACGCAGCCTTCCTCGCCGCCGACGCGCTCGCGCACCTGGCGCATGAAGCCCGCTCCGATCTGCAGGCCGATCAGGCGGCGGTAGGCGGCCAGGCTGTCCGGGCAGGTGGGCCAGGGGGCGGTCTGCATCCGGGCCTCGACGTCGCGGATGGTGAACTCGCCGTCGATCAGGAAGGCGATCGTCAGGTCGTGAAGGTTCTTGCCCGGCTGCACCGACTCGCGCGAGCGGAACACCATCTCATGGGCTTTTTCGTCGGTGACCGTGGCTTCGATTTCCCACAGGCCGTCCTTGCGCCGATACGCGCGGCAGGTGATCCGGCGCGTGTGCATCAGCTCGCGCTCGCTTTCTCCAAACATTGTTCCAGGTTCCTTTACGGAGCGGCGGCGGGCTTTGCCGCCGCAATGGCAAAGGTCGCATGATAAGGGGAGTGGAGGAGGAGACGCGAACCGCCGGTGCGGTGAATCCGCGTGCCGGCGGTCATTGCCCGCCGCCGACCCGCTTCACCCCGACCGGCACGATGTCGCCGGCCGAGCCGGTGGCGTCGGTGAGGTCGAGCAGCATCGGCACCAGGCTGTTCATGCTCGTGACGCCGAAGTCCTTCGCGGTCGGCGTGATCCAGTGGTCGAACTGGCCGATCATCAGCAAGGTGTCGGGGCGGATGCCCTGGCGCAGCACCACGCGGCCGCGGGTTTCGCGCAGCGGCGAACGCACTTCGATCAGGTCGCCGTCCTCGATCCCGAGCCGGCGCGCGGAGGCGGGGTTCATGATCACGCCGCGATGGCCGGCGACGTTGGCGGCGACTTCGCGCACCATCTGCAGGCTGACGTTGCCGCCCCAGGCGTACTGCATGCTGCGTGAAGTCAGCAGCCAGAACGGGAAGTCTTCCTCGTGCCCGCCGAGGTTGGAGATCACCGCGTCCTTGATCAGCTGCGAGAAATCGTGGAATTCGGGCAGCGCACGGTATTCGCCGAGCTGGCGGTCCCACCAGTCGATGCCGGCTTCGTGGAGACGGCGGCCGAGTTCGGTGCCGACGCGCAGGATGCGCTCCTGGTAGGGCATCTCGAAGCGCATTCCGTTGTCGACGAGGTGGGGGTAGAGGTACCACTGCAGGCGCGGGTAGTCGATGGTGCGAAAGCCGTGCTCGCGCCACCAGTCGAGGCCGTGCTCCTCGGTGCCGCCGGTGAGTTCGGCACTGGCGGCGCGGCAGCTCGCGTCCCAGATCGCCTCCACGCTGTGGGCCTGCTCGAGATCGAGGGAGAAATCGTAGTTCGCCCCTTTCAGCGGCACCCCGGCGGCGCCCTTGTTGATCGCCTTGTTGTAGTTTTTGAGCACGCCGGTGCGCCGCGCCAGCTCGGTGGTGATCCAGGTGAAGTCGCGCGCCTCGCCCTGCGGTGCAACGGCTGGCTGGCGCAGGGCGAAGCCCTGCTGGTCCCAGAATTGCTCGACGTACTTGGTGCCGCCGATGCGCATCAGCTGCAGGCCCTCGATGTCGGTGCAGTCGGGCAGCAGGACGTCGGCGAAGTGGTTGGTCTCGTCGCGGGTGTAGGTGAAGGCGACCACGAACGGAAAGCGCGCCAGCGTTTTCGCCACCTGGGGCGTGTCCCAGAACGAGATCACCGGGTTGGTGCGGTAGAAGAACCAGACCTCGGGCTGGGTCGGCTCGGGGAAGTGGTCGAAGCCCTGCACCTGCTGCATCCAGGCGAGGTGGGTGGGACCGAGGGCGGCGCTCCAGGCCGAGTTCGCCACCAGCGGCACGAGGGTGCGGTTGGCGTTGCGGATCTGCGGGCGGGAGACCCAGTTGTCCTTGTCGGTGGGGTTCCAGGGGTAGTCCATGAAGCCGTCGGCGCCGAGCTTGGCGCTGCTCTGGCGGTCGTTGGCCGGGCGGTTCAGGCGCACCGCGGTGCCCAGCGTGCCGCCGGGGACGTCGAGGGCGCCGACCAGGCAGGCCATCAGGGTGCGGGCCCAGCAGCAGTCGTAGCCGCCCCAGCCGTTGTTGACGGTCTTGCCCAGGGTGATCGCCACCGGGCGCAAGGGCAGGGTGCGGCCTTCGATCTCGATGGTGGCGCCGATCTGGGCGTGGTCGAGGTATTCGTTGGCGACGCGACGGATGGTGTCGGCGGGGACGTCGCAGACGTTCGCTGCCCACTCCGGGGTGAACTCCCGTTCGTGTTCGAGGAGTTTGCCGAAGGCGGTGCTGACGCTGGCGGCGGTGTGCTCGAAGTACTCGCCGTCGGCCCCGAGTTCGAGGCCGTCGGCAGTGAAACAGCCTTCGAGGGCGGGATCGGTGTCCGGCGTGTCGAACGGCACTGCGGCGGTGCGCTTGAGGTCCCACACCAGCGGCTTGCGCGTGTCCGGGTCGCGCAGATAGTAGCCGTTGGGCGCGACCAGGTAGGGCGAGGCGGTCATGTGCTTGAGGAAGTCGATGTCCAGCCGCGTGCGGGCGTTCTCGAACAGCATGACGTGGATCATCGCGTGCATGAACGCGGGGTCGGTCTTGGGCTTGATCGGCACCCATTCGGCCGAGCAGCCGCCGGTAACCGACAGGTGGGGCTCGACCTGGACGCGCTTGACGCCCTGTTCGACGCGCGCTTCGGCGTGGCGCCAGACCCCACACACGCCGCCGGAAGCTTCGATGTTGCTGCCGAAGGAAACGATGTACTTGGTGCGCGGCGTGTCCGGGCAGACGGTGAAGGCGCGGTGCCAGAGCTCGCCGTAGAGGTGCTCGGAGTGGGTGCACTTGACCCCCTGACCGCTGCCGAAGCTCAGGTCGACCGGCCCCCAGGCGGAGAGAAAAGCGGGGAAGGTGCCCATGTAGGCGGTCGGGGTGCCGCCGCCGCCGAAGCTTGCCGCCACGCGCGGGTAGCCGGAAGCGTCGAGCAGCCCGCTCGCGCGTACCGTGTTGAGCTTGGCGGCGATCAGATCGAGGGCCTCGTCCCACGAGATCGGCACGAAACCGGGGTTCTCGTCGCGCCCCTTCTTCGGGTTGGTGCGCTTCATCGGCGTGAGCACGCGGTTCGGATTGTAGGTCTTCTGCACCAGGCCGAAGGCCTTCACGCACACCCGGCCGTCGGCTGGGTGCACGCCTTCGGCGTCGAAGTTGGGCTCGATTGCGGTCGCCACACCGTCTTCGACCCGAACCTTGAACAGATCCGGGCCGGCCACGCACTGGTAGCAGTAGCCGGCGACCCGCTTGACTGCCGGCGATTTGGTGCTCGATGCGGTTTCCATGAGATCTCCCTTCGGCCGCCGTATCCGTTGCGAAGGAGCGGGATCGGCAGGCAGCAAATATGAATGACCGTTCAGTCATTCTTTGTGAGCAAGGGGGAAAAGTCAAGGCGCGCGTTCTGGCGTGCGAGGACGGGCGCGCGTGCTGCGGGTTGCGGAGCGCGCCGCCGGCGCTTGCGCTTGGCGGCGCGCTCCGCATAGGCTGTCGGCCTCATTCAGGGCGTTGCCGGAGGTCTTGTGCCGTGATCGAAAAACCGCTCGGCGGGGTGCGCTCGCGGGTCCCGCTGCCTCTGCCCGGGCATGATCCGGGGCCTCGCCGCGACGCCGCCCGCGGGTGGCGCCGGATCGATTCGCCCAACCGCGATGCGCGCCCCGAGGGCGAAACCGTCCGCCTGATCGTGATCCACGCGATCAGCCTGCCGCCCGACGAGTTCGGCGGCCCCGGAGTCGAGCAGCTGTTTACCAATACGCTCGACCCCGGTGCCCATCCTTATTACGCCGCGATCCACGATCTGCGAGTGTCGGCGCATTACTTCATCCGTCGTGACGGCGGCCTGATCGAGTTCGTCGATCCCGACCTGCGTGCCTGGCATGCGGGCGTGTCGTGCTGGGCAGGGCGTGAGCGCTGCAACGATTTTTCCGTCGGCATCGAACTCGAAGGCTGCGATACCCGGCCTTTCGAGCCGGCGCAGTACCGGCGCCTGGCCGATCTGCTCCGGATACTGTGCCGGCGCTACCCGGTCGAGGCGGTGGTCGGGCATTCGGACATCGCGCCTGGCCGCAAGAGCGACCCCGGCCCTTGCTTCGACTGGGCGAGGCTCGGGCGGACGCTGCGGCGGCGCTAGCCGGCGGCGTGCGATATGTTTGTTGGCGTGCGATATGTTTTGACAAAATGGTTGGAGGAAAATAAAATCCGCCTCCTGCTGCTATGCAGCATTTTTATTCCGGCCTTTTCATTCTTTACGGTGCGGCGCCTTTCCCGCAGGGGGAGACGCAGTTTCATGGACGCACGCACCGCGGGGTCCATCGTCTGGTTGCGGCGATCGACTTGAACACCTACTGGCGACCGAGCATGTCTGCCCGCCACTGCGGCCCATCCGCCGCAGGGCGCTTGCCCTGCCTACCGCGCAGGGCGATCCGGATCCCCCGATACGGGAGGCTCCTCAGGCGGCGGCTCCGGCCACAGCATGGAGGACACCATGAAACACGCAACTCGATTCGATACGCTCGCCCGTGAAACGGGCAGCGCCATGCTCGGCATGGCGCACGCCGCAGTTCTTTCTTTCGGCCTGCTGGGCATGGCGCAGGTGACTAGCTGGGACGATGCCGCGGCGCGCGTACAATTCCCCGTGGCCTTTGCGGAGGCGGCGCCGGTGCGAGCCGAGCGCGCGGCGCCGATGAGCGCCGTCGGCCCGCTGGCGGTCGCTCCGGTCCAGGCGGCAGGCGCGGAGCGCTCGTTGATCCGGGTGCGGGGGCTCGATGCGCTGGCGGCCGATCCCTTCGCGCGCGAAGCCGATGATCTTTCGGCCGAAATGGCCAGGGTCCGCGACTGGATCACCGACACCTACCGGGTTTCCGAAACCGCCCTCGTGCCCGCGCTGGTCGCAGCCGAGACCTCGGCGCAGGAACTCGGCTTCGATCCCTTGCTGATCGTCGCGATCATGGCGGTTGAATCGAGCTTCGATCCGCGCGCGGTCAGCAACATGGGGGCGCAGGGGCTGATGCAGGTGATCCCGCGCTACCATCAGGACAAGATCGGCCCGCAGCGCGGCAAGAACGCCTTGTTCGACCCGAAAGTGAATGTGCGCGTCGGTACCCTCGTGCTGCATGAGGGCTTGCAGCGCTACGGCAGCATGCAGCGCGCGCTGCAGTACTACAACGGCGCCCTCAAGGACCCGAATGCGCGCTACACGCGCAAGGTCATGGCGCTGAAAAAGCGTTTGATGACGATCGCCGGGCGCAGCGCCGGAGCACGCGGCGAGGCCGGGCAGGCGAGCTGATTCTGCTGGCGTAGTGCCGTCTGCCGCCTCGCGCGGAATTGAAAAAGCGCCGCATGCGGCGCTTTTTCGGTGGTTGCGCTGCGGGTGCGGATCAGTCCGCGTTCAGCGCCAGTTCGAACAGTTCGCGCTTCAGGACCAGCTGGCGCGGCAGGCGGTCCTGCAGTTTGTCGAACCATTCCTTGTGCAGGTTGAGCTCGCTCTTCCACGCCTTCGCATCGACCTGGGTCAGGGCGTCGAACTCTTCGCGGGTGACGTCCGCTCCGCTCCAGTCCAGATCCTCGAAGCGCGGCATCCAGCCGAGCGCGGTTTCCTTGGCGGAGATGCGGCCCTTGCAGCGGTCGACGATCCACTTCAGCACGCGCATGTTCTCGCCGAAGCCGGGCCACATGAATTCGCCCTTCTCGTTCATGCGGAACCAGTTCACGCAGAAGATCTTCGGCGTGTTCTCGACCACGTGGCCCATCTTCAGCCAGTGGTTGAAGTAGTCGCCCATGTGGTAACCGCAGAACGGCAGCATCGCGAACGGGTCGCGCCGGACCACACCCTGCGCGCCGAAGGCGGCGGCGGTGGTTTCCGAACCCAGGGTGGCGGCCATGTAGACGCCGTAGTTCCAGTTGAAGGCCTGGTACACCAGCGGCACGGTGGTGGCGCGGCGGCCGCCGAAGATGAAGGCCGAGATCGGCACGCCGGCGGGGTCTTCCCAGGCCGGGTCGATCGACGGGCACTGGCCGGCCGGCGCAGTGAAGCGCGAGTTCGGGTGGGCCGCCTTGCGTCCGGTTTCCTTGGCGATTTCCGGCGTCCAGTCCTTGCCCTGCCAGTCGATCAGGTGCGCCGGGGCTTCCTTGGACATGCCTTCCCACCACACGTCGCCGTCGTCGGTCAGGGCGACGTTGGTGAAGATGATGTTTTCCTTCAGCGTCGCCATCGCGTTGTAGTTGGTCTTTTCCGACGTCCCCGGAGCGACGCCGAAGAAGCCGGCTTCGGGGTTGATGGCGTAGAACTTGCCGTCCTTGCCCGGCTTGATCCAGGCGATATCGTCGCCGACGGTGGTGATCTTCCAGCCGTCGAAGGATTTCGGCGGGATCAGCATGGCGAAGTTGGTCTTGCCGCAGGCCGAGGGGAAGGCGGCGGCGACGTAGGTCTTCTCGCCTTCGGGGCTTTCCACGCCGAGGATCAGCATGTGCTCGGCGAGCCAGCCTTCGTCGCGCGCCATGGTGGAGGCGATGCGCAGGGCGAAGCATTTCTTGCCGAGCAGGGCGTTGCCGCCGTAGCCCGAGCCGTAGGACCAAATCTCGCGCGTCTCGGGAAAGTGCACGATGTACTTGGTGGTCGGGTTGCACGGCCAGCGGCTGTCCTTCTCGCCGTGGGCGAGCGGGGCGCCCACCGAGTGCACGCAGGGGACGAACTCGCCGTCGGCACCGAGCACTTCGATCGCGCCGCGGCCCATGCGCGTCATCGTGCGCATGTTGGTGGCGACGTAGGGGCTGTCGGAAATTTCGATGCCGATGTGGGCGATCGGGCTGCCGAGCGGCCCCATCGAGAACGGCACCACGTACATCGTGCGCCCGCGCATCGAGCCCTTGAACAGGTCGTTCAGGGTTCCGCGCATGACCGTCGGGTCTTCCCAGTTGTTGGTGGGGCCGGCGTCGGCCTGGTTCTGCGAGCAGATGAAGGTGCGGTCTTCGACGCGGGCGACGTCAGAGGGATCGGAGCAGGCGAGGTAGGAATTCTTGCGCTTTTCCGGGTTGAGCCTGATCAGCATGCCGGAGGCGACCATCTCAGCGCACAGGCGGTCGTATTCTTCCTGGGAACCGTCGCACCAGACGACACGGTCGGGCTCGGTGAGCGCGGCGATTTCGCCGACCCACTTCTTGAGGCCTTCGTGGCGAACATAGTCGGGTGCGGCGGCAATGGCCGCCGTGGCGTGGCTTTGAGTCATGATTTACAGCTCTCCCGTGTGCTGTGGTGCAAAACCATCCCCGTCGGTCGGCCAGCGCTGCAGGAGGAGGCCGCCTGGCCGGCGGGCTGCACGGGCGCGGCGGCGCCCGTTTACGCGACCGCGGCGGCCCCGAGGGTAAACCGCAATCGGCGAAAGCCCGACATTATGCCATGACCGGAAGGCTTCGATGAATGGCGGGGCGACGATCGTCGATCAGATTCTGTATGAAACTGAAACGGGTTGTTTTCACATCGCAATTTTGTTTTTCGTAATGCGGAAGAGACCGGATCCGCGTTATCCTTTGCAGCCTGGCGCAACCGGGATCCGGACTGCGCCTCCGCCGGCGCGGCAGCTTCCACTTCCGGCGTGCCGCACTCCAACGACGAGACGGGAGGACACTCATGGATGAACTGCTTCGCACCGCAGCCCTCGACTATCACCGCTACCCGCGCCCGGGCAAGATCTCGGTGACGCCGACGAAGGTGCTGTCCAACCAGCGCGACTTGTCGCTGGCCTATTCGCCGGGCGTGGCCGCGGCCTGCGACGCGATCGTCGAGGACCCGGCGCAGGCCGCCGAGCTCACCGCGCGTTCGAACCTGATCGGCGTCGTCACCAACGGCACCGCGGTGCTCGGCCTGGGCAACATCGGCCCGCTCGCGGCCAAGCCGGTAATGGAAGGGAAGGGGGTGCTGTTCAAGAAGTTTGCCGGCATCGACGTCTTCGACCTCGAGATCGACGAGCCCGACGCCGACAAGCTGATCGACATGATCGCCGCGCTCGAGCCCACCTTCGGCGGCATCAACCTCGAGGACATCAAGGCGCCGGAGTGCTTCTACATCGAGCAGAAGCTGCGCGAGCGCATGAAGATTCCGGTCTTCCACGACGACCAGCACGGCACCGCGATCGTGGTCGGCGCCGCGGTCCTGAACGGCCTCCACCTGCAGGGCAAGGATCTGAAGAAGGTCAAGCTGGTGACCTCCGGCGCCGGCGCCGCGGCGCTCGCCTGCCTGGGCCTGCTGGTCAAGCTCGGGGTGCCGGTCGACAACATCTGGGTCACCGACATCGAGGGCGTGGTCTATGAGGGCCGCACCGCGCTGATGGACCCGATCAAGGCGCGCTACGCCAAGAAGACCGACGCCAGGAAGCTCGCCGAAGTCATCGAGGGGGCCGACGTCTTCCTCGGCCTGTCGGCCGGCGGCGTGGTGAAGGGCGAGATGGTGGCGAAGATGGCGGCCAAGCCGCTGATCCTCGCGCTCGCCAACCCGACCCCGGAGATCCTTCCCGACGAGGTCAAGGCAGTGCGCGGCGACGCGATCATCGCCACCGGCCGTTCGGACTACCCGAACCAGGTCAACAACGTGCTGTGCTTTCCCTTCATCTTCCGCGGCGCGCTGGATGTCGGTGCGACCACGATCACCGACGAGATGCAGCTCGCCGCGGTGAAGGCGATCGCCGAACTGGCGCGCGTCGAGCAGAGCGACATCGTCGCCGCCGCCTACGGCGAGAAAGTGGGCGGCTTCGGCCCCGAGTACATCATTCCGCGCCCCTTCGACCCGCGCCTGATCGTCAAGATCGCGCCCGCGGTTGCCGCCGCGGCGGTCGCCTCGGGCGTGGCCACGCGCCCGCTCGGCGACTGGGACGCCTACCGCAGCCAGCTCAACAACTTCGTCTGGCATTCCGGCCTGATCATGAAGCCGGTGTTTGCCGCCGCGCGCATGAACCCGAAGCGCATCATCTTCTCCGAGGGCGAATCGGAGAAGGTGCTGCGCGCGGTGCAGCAGGTGGTGGACGAAGGTCTCGCCCGCCCGATCCTGATCGGCCGTCCGGACGTGGTGATGCACAACATCGAACGCTTCGGCCTGCGCATCGCCGTCGAGCGCGATTTCGAACTCGTCAACCCCGATTCGGACCCGCGTTTCAACGAACTCTGGCAGCACTACCACGGCCTGATGGAGCGCCGCGGGGTGTCGGTCGAATATGCCAAGAAGGAAGTGCGCCGGCGCACCACGCTGATCGGCACGCTGCTGCTCAAGTTCGGCTACGGCGACGGCCTGATCTGCGGCACCTACGGCATGCACCGGCTGCACCGCGAATTCGTCGAGACCGTGCTCGGCCGCCGCGAGGGGGTGAATCACCTGTACACGGTGAATCTGCTGAACCTGCCCGAGCGCACCCTGTTCCTCGCCGACACTTACGTGAACTACGATCCGACGCCGGCGCAGATCGCCGAGATGACCCAGCTCGCAGCCGAGGAAATGAAACGCTTCGGCATCGAGCCGCGGGTGGCGCTGCTGTCGCACTCGTCCTTCGGCGCGGCCGACTCGCCCACCGCGGAGAAGATGCGGGCGGCGTTGCGCATCCTGCATGCCGAGCACCCCGATCTGCCGGTGGAAGGCGAAATGCAGGGCGATGCGGCGCTGGACGCAAAGCACCGGCTGCAGATTTTCCCCAACGCGAAGATGCGCGAGGACGCCAATCTGCTGATCTTCCCCACGCTCGATGCGGCCAATATCGCCTTCAACCTGCTCAAGAACGCCGCCGGCGAGGGCATGACGGTCGGTCCGATCCTGCTCGGGGCGTCGAAGCCGGTGCATATCCTCACGCCCTCGGCCACGGTGCGCCGCATCATCAACATGACCGCATTGACGGTGGTGGAGGCCGGGCAGGCCGGCTGAGCCCTCTGCGCCCGGCGCATATCGAAGTATTTTCGATGTGCGCCGGAGCAGGGTGGAGCGGAATGTGGGAGAATTTCCCGGCAGATTTCGAAAATACTTGAAAATAAATTTGTATCTGCTTATTTTTAAATACAAACATTTCGCAATCCTTCACCGGGCTGCCGACCATGAGGCTCAGAATTCTCGGCGCTGCGTTCGCAGCGCTGTTCGCGCTCCAGACCGGGGCGGTCGATGCCGCATCGACCGGCGCCAGCAGTGCGCCGACGAGCAAGCAGGTTGTTGCAAAAAAAAGCGCCAAATCGAATGCGGCCAAGCCGGCGCCGAAGCGCGCCGTGACCAAGAAGAAGTCCAGGGCGAAGGCGACGAAATCCGCGGCGACGAAGTCCGCGGCCGTGCGGGTCGCAGCGAAGAAAACCATGATCGCGGCTCCGGCGGCTGCGGCCGTGGATCCGGAAAGCGCTGCCGGCGACGCAACCGACGCGCTGCCGGCACTGGGCTCGAGCGCCTTCTACGTCGTCAACCAGAACACCGGCGAGGTGCTGCTCGAGCGCAATGCCGGCGCCGTGTTGCCGATCGCCTCGATCACCAAGCTGATGACCGCGATGGTGGTGCTCGATGCCGGGCAGAGCCTGTCCGAGCGTCTGACCGTTACCGCCGAGGACATCGACCACCTGAAGGGCACCGGCTCGCGACTGTCGCTCGGCACCGCGCTGACGCGCGAGGAAATGCTGAACCTGGCGCTGATGTCGTCGGAAAACCGCGCCGCGTCCGCGCTGGCACGCAACTACCCGGGTGGTGAGCGCGCCTTCATCGAAGCGATGAACGTCAAGGCCCGCCTGCTCGGGCTGTGGAGCACCCGCTTCAGCGACAGCACCGGACTCAACCCGGCCAACGTCTCCAGTCCGCGCGACCTTGCCCGGCTGGTGTCCGCGGCTTCGTCCTACGCCCTGATCCGCGAGTTTTCCACCGCCCCCGAGCGCTACGTCGACGTGCGCGGGCATTCGATGCGCTTCGGCAATACGAACGCGCTGGTGAAGAGCCCGGAATGGGCGATCAGCGTCTCGAAGACCGGCTACATTTCCGAGGCCGGCCGCTGCCTGGTCATGCAGACCTGGCTGCACCAGCAGCCGGTGGTGATGGTGCTGATGGACTCGGCCGGGCGCTATACCCGCACCGCCGATGCCAAGCGTGTGCGCAAGTGGCTCGAGCACATGCTGCCCCAGCGCCTGGCGTCGGCGCCACACGTCTCCGGCGGCTAGCCCGTGCCGGCGCGCAGGACGGGCGCCGGGGCTGCGGCCCGCCACTTCCTCCTCGCTTCAGGGACCCCGCCAGCCGGCACGTCCGTGCCCCCGGTTGACCAAGATCAATCGGGGGCACGGACGTGCCGACTAGACTCGCGGGCTCGATTTACGAAACGACTGACGAGAGGAAGCTTCCATGGGTGCAGCCCTCCCCGAACCGGCTCCGAGCCGCTTGTTCCTGTCCGGTAACGACGCCGTCGCGCTCGCCGTGCGCGACGCCGGCTGCCGCGTCGCCGCCGCCTATCCGGGGACGCCGTCGACTGAGATCCTGGAAGTGCTCGCGCGCTATCCGGACCTGTACACTGAGTGGTCGATCAACGAGAAGGTCTCGCTCGAAGTGGCGCTCGGCGCCTCCATGGTGGGTGCGCGCGCGTTCTGCGCGATGAAGCACGTCGGTCTCAACGTCGCCGCCGATGCGCTGATGACGATGACCGTCACCGGCACCGAAGGTGGCCTGGTGATTGCCGTGGCCGACGACGTCGGCATGTCCTCGTCGCAGAACGAGCAGGATTCGCGCTTCTGGGCGCGTTTCGCCCATCTGCCGCTGTTCGAGCCGGCCGATGCGCAGGAGTCGTACGACATGACGCGCGCGGCGTTCGCGGTGTCGGAGCGCTTTCGCTGCCCCGCGATCCTGCGCCTGACCACCCGCATCTGCCACGTCAAGGGGCGGGTGATGCCGGGCGAGCGCGAAACCCACGAACCGGGCGGCTTCGTCAAGGACCCCCAGCGCTGGGTGATGGTGCCCGGCAACGCCAAGCCGCGCGTGGCGCGGATGCATGAGCGCGAAGAGGCGCTGCGTGCCGCGAGCATGGAGAGCGCGTTCAACGCGCTGCTGCCGGGTGAGGACCACCGCATCGGCTTCGTCGTTTCCGGGCCGGCGTTCATGCACGTGCGCGAAGCCTTCCCCGCCGCACCGGTGTTCAAGCTCGGCCAGTCCTATCCGCTGCCGCTCGAGCGCGTGCGCGAACTGGCCGCCGGCGTGGACCAGCTCCTCGTCGTCGAAGAGACCGAGGCGCTGGTCGAAAACGAGCTGCGCGCCGCGGGCATCGCCTGTTCCGGCAAGGACACGCTGCCCCGGGTCGGCGAACTTTCGCCCGACGTGCTCAAACCGGCGGTCGCCCGCCTGCTCGGCGAACCCGTGCCGGCGAAGGCACACCTGGCGCCGCAGCAGGTGTTCCCGCGCCCGCCGACGATGTGCGTCGCCTGTCCGCACCTGGGCATCTACTACACCCTCGCCCAGCTGCGCAACATCACCATCTCGGGCGACATCGGCTGCTACACCCTGGGGGCCGGCCAGCCCTGGAATGCGCTCGACACCTGCATCTCGATGGGAGCGTCGATGGGGGTGGCGTTGGGCATGGACAAGGGCCGCGGCGAAGCCGACGCGAAGAAGTCCGTGGTCGCCGTGATCGGCGACTCGACCTTCATGCACATGGGCATGCAGGGCCTGCTCGACATCACCTGGAACCGGGGCAACGTCACCGTCCTGCTGCTCGACAACCGCGCGGTCGGCATGACCGGCGGCCAGGACAACCCGGGCACCGGCCGCGACATCCACGGCGAGACGGTGCCGCGCATCGACTTCGCCAAGCTGTGCGAAGCCCTGGGGGTGAACAAGGAGCGCATCCATGTGCTCGACCCCTACCAGCTGCCGGTGCTGTTCAAGACGCTGCGCGAGGAGACCAAGGTCCGCGAGCCCTCGGTGATCATCACCAACCGCCCGTGCGTGCTCATCGACGACTACCAGCCGGCCCAGCCCTACAAGGTCATCGCTGACCAGTGCACCGGCTGCGGCAACTGCCTCGACGTCGGCTGTCCGGCGATCCACGTCACCCGCCGGGCGAAGGAAGTGAAGCCCTCCGGCAAGGAAGTCGAACTCGCCTTCACCCGCATCGAGACTTCGGCATGTACCGGTTGCGGCCTGTGCGTGCAGCCCTGCGCGCCGGAGGCGATCGTCCATGCCGCGCCCGAGCATCCGGTGAAATTCCTGCACGCGAAGATCTGAGGAACCGACCATGACCATCACCAACATCGCGGTTTGCGGCATCGGCGGCCAGGGCGTGATGACCGCCACCGAAATCCTCGCCGAGGCGGCGCTGTCGCTCGGTTTCGACGTCAAGAAGACCGAAGTCGCGGGCATGAGCCAGCGCGGCGGCGTGGTGACTTCGCACCTGCGCTTCGGCCCGCAGGTGCTGTCGCCGCAGATCGTGCCCGGAGAGGCCGACCTGCTGGTCGGCTTCGAGGCCGCCGAAGCCTTGCGCTGGTCCCACATGTTGAAGCCGGGCGGCGTCGCCCTGGTCAACCAGGGGCGGTTCGTGCCGCCGGTCGTCACCATCGGCCTCTACGACTACCCGGCTGATCCGATCGCCGAAATGCGCGCTCTGGGAGTCGAAGTGTACGACTTCGATGCCAGCGCGCTCGCGTTCCAGCTGGGCAACATCCGCCTGGGCAACACCGTGATGCTGGGGGCGATGTCCGACCGCCTGCCCTTTCCCGCCGACGTGCTGCGCAACGCGGTGCTGGCGCGCTTCGGCGTGCGCAAGCCGGCGCTCGTCGACCTCAACCGCCAGGCCTTCGAGCTCGGCCGCGCCGCGGTTGCCGGGATCGGCGCCGCCGCCTGAGGCCGCAGCTCCGGCGCGCGAAGCCGCCTCTCCGCCCGCGCCGCGGCGCCGGCTCAGCCGGCGCGCGGCGGTACGTAGCCCAGGGCGCGGGAAATCTCGTCCGCAGTCTCGCGCACGAGGGGCGCCCACTCCGGGTTGAAGCGCTCCGACGGGGTCGACAGCGACAGGCCGGCGACCAGCGCGCCGGAATCGTCGTGGATGCCGGCGCCGATGCAGCGCACTCCCGGTTCCACTTCATCAAGGTCGAAGGCGACGCCATGGCGGCGGACGCGGTCGAGCTCCTTTTCCAGCGCGGGCAGGGATGTGATCGAGGCCGCCGTGGACGCGGGCAGGCCGGTGCGGCGGGCATAGTCGCGGATGCGCTCGAGCCCGTCCTCGACCAGGAACAGCTTGCCGGTGGCGGTGGTGTGCAGCGGTGCGCGCGCGCCGACGATGTGCACCACGCGCACCGAAGAGCGTCCGCTCGAGGTGCGCTCGACATAGACGATCTCGTCGCCGTCGCGGATCCCCAGGTTGACGCTCTCGCCGGTCGCCGCGTGCAGCCTGAGCATCAGCGGCATCGCCGTCTCGCGCAGCGAAATGCGCGACTTCACCAGGCTGCCCAGTTCGAGCAGGCGGATGCCGAGCCGATAGACTCCGGCGTCCGAACGCTC
The DNA here is from genome assembly GCF_023093595.1 of Thauera aromatica. Lineage (GTDB taxonomy): Bacteria > Pseudomonadota > Gammaproteobacteria > Burkholderiales > Rhodocyclaceae > Thauera > Thauera aromatica_A. The sequence goes on along the minus strand of NZ_JALLIK010000110.1, from coordinate 62,845 downwards.
GACGAAGCCGCTCTGGGTCATCGCCCCCAGGATGCGGTGCGCGGTGGAAGGATGCAGCCCGGTCTCGAGCGCGAGCTGCTTCAAGGGCACGGGGTCGGCATGCTGGGCCAGCACCTCGAGCAGCTTCATCATCCGGTCGATGACCTGGATCGGGTTCTTGGCTTCGCTGGCAGGCGGGGCGGGATCGTTCTTCGGCGTGGGCACGGCGGTGGCGCTGACTCGGGTGGTGGTGAACCAGGATGGTAACCGCCCGGGTCGATTTCGCCTAGTGAAATGCATTGCCGTGTAGTGAGTGCGGCGCTGACGACGATATACTCTGCCGAATCTTCGCGGCCGCAGTCTGTCCTTTTCGCCCGGGCGGGCGTGGCCGTCGCCCGCCATCCAACCTATCGGCGCCGCCCGGCGCCGGCGGACTGATCGATGAGCCTTGTCCTGATCGTGCTGTTGCCCCTGATCGGCGCGCTGCTCCCGGCGCTGATGATCCGTGCCGGGCGCAACGCCTGCGTGCTCTCCGCATTCACGTTCAGCTTGCTCGCCTTCGCCCTGCTGCTCTCGCACGCGCCGGCGGTGTTCCGCGGCGAAGTCGTGCGTGCGGGCTGGAACTGGCTGCCCGCGCTCGGCCTGCAGGCGAACTTCTTCCTCGACGGGCTGGGCTTCTTCTTCGCCGGGCTGATCCTGGGCATCGGCCTGCTGATCATCGTCTATGCCCGCTTCTACCTCGCCAAGGACGACCCGATGGGGACGTTCTACAGCTACCTGCTGTTGTTCCAGGGGGCGATGGTGGGGATCGTGCTGTCGGACAACATCCTGCTGCTGCTGGTGTTCTGGGAGCTCACCAGCCTGTCGTCCTTTCTCCTGATCGGCTACTGGAAGCACCTCCCCGAAGGCCGCCAGGGCGCGCGCATGGCGCTGACCGTGACCGGCGCCGGCGGCCTGGCGATGATCGCTGGAATGCTGCTGCTGGGTGAGATCGCCGGCTCCTATGACCTCACCGACATCCTGCAGCAGAAGGAGGCGATCCAGGCTTCGCCACTGTACCTGCCGGCGCTGCTCCTGATCCTCGGCGGCTGCTTCACCAAGAGCGCCCAGTTCCCTTTCCATTTCTGGCTGCCGCACGCGATGGCGGCGCCCACCCCGGTGTCGGCCTACCTCCATTCAGCGACCATGGTGAAGGCCGGCCTGTTCCTGCTCGCGCGGATGTGGCCGGTGCTCGCCGGCACCGCGGAATGGTTCTACCTCGTCGCCACCACCGGCCTGCTGACCATGCTGATCGGCGCCTTCATCGCCTTGTTCAAGGACGACCTGAAGGGGCTGCTGGCCTACTCCACGGTCAGCCATCTCGGCCTGGTGACGATGCTGTTCGGCTTCGGCACGCCGCTCGCGGCGGTCGCCGGGGTGTTCCACATCCTCAACCACGCCACCTTCAAGGCCGCGCTGTTCATGAACGCGGGGATCGTCGACCACGAGACCGGCACCCGCGACATCCGGCGCCTCGGCGGCCTGCTCCAGCTGATGCCGGTGAGCGCGACGCTGGCGCTGGTGGCGGCGGCGTCGATGGCCGGCCTGCCGCCGCTGAACGGCTTCCTCTCCAAGGAAATGATGCTGCACGAGGCGGCCGCGACCGCGTGGCTGGGCAACGGCTGGGTGGTGGCGGCGCTGGCCACGCTCGCGGCCTGCTTCTCGGTGGCCTATTCCTTGCGCTACATCGTGCACGTCTTCTTCGGCCCCCGGCGCGACGACTACCCGCACCCGCCGCACGACCCCCCGGTCGGGATGTGGCTGCCGCCGGCGCTGCTGGTGGTGCTGGTGGTGCTGATCGGGCTGTTCCCCGAGACCCTCGCCGGACCGCTGGTGGCGGTGGTGTCGGGCGCGGTGACCGGCGGCGCGGCGCCCGACTACCGGCTCGCGCTGTGGCACGGCTTCACCCCGGCACTGGGCCTGTCGGCGATCGCGCTGGCCGTCGGCGGCGGTGCCCTCGCCGCCTATCCGCGGCTGCGCGCGCGGTGGCAGGCGGGGGCCCATCCCGAGGCCAAGGCGATCTTCGATGGCGTGCTCGCCGCCGCGGTGGCGGGCTGCCGGCGGCTGATCCACGGCGTCCATAACGGTTCCCAGCAGCGCTCGGTGGCCTTCCTGGTCGGGGCGGTGACCGCCGCCGGCTTTGCCGCCTTTTCCGCCGCGCCCCATGGCGCCGGCACGCGCGCGCTGCTGCCCGCGGTGCCGGTCGCGGTGGTCGCCTGGGTGCTGCTGCTGGGCGGCTGCGCGCTCGCCCTCCTGCTCTATCGCAAGCGCCTGCTCGCGGTGGTGGCGGTGGGGGCGGTCGGCCTCATCGTCTGCGTCGCCTTCCTCTACCTGTCCGCGCCCGATCTCGCCCTGACCCAGATTTCGGTCGAAGTCGCCACCGTGATCCTGATCCTGCTCGCGCTGTATTTCCTGCCCAAGGAAGGGCCGCTCAGCTCCAGCGCCCAGCGCCAGCCGCTGCGCCATCTGCGCGACGGCGTGCTGGCCGGTGCCGCCGGCCTGGGGATGGCGCTGGCGAGCTGGGCGATGCTGACCCGCGACGGCAGCTCGCTGTCCGGCTATTACCTGGAGAACGCGGTTTCGGGCGGAGGCGGCACCAACGTCGTGAACGTGATCCTGGTCGACTTCCGCGGCTTCGACACCTTCGGCGAGATCACCGTCCTCGGCATCGCCGCGCTCGCCATCTACGCGCTCCTCGACGGCGCCCTGCACGGCCGCGTCGGGCGCCGGCTGAGCGCGTGGACGCCGGATCTGCCGGTGTCGGTCGACCGCCACCCGATGATCATGGTGGTGGCGACCCGGGTGATGCTGCCGCTGGCGCTGCTGGTCGGGGCTTACATCTTCCTGCGCGGCCACAACCAGCCCGGCGGCGGCTTCATCGCCGCGCTCGTGGTGTCGATCGCGCTGATCATGCAGTACATGGCGAGCGGCTTCGGCTGGGCGGCGCAGCGGGTCAAGGTCGATTACCACGCCCTGATCGGCGCCGGGGTGCTGATCGCCGCCCTCACCGGCATCGGCGCGATGGTGCTCGACCAGCCCTTCCTGACCTCCACCTTCGGCCATTTCCACCTGCCGCTGGTCGGCGAGTTCGAGCTCGCGAGCGCGATGGCCTTCGATACCGGGGTGTTCCTGACCGTGGTCGGGGCGGTCATGCTCGCCCTCGCCAACCTGTCGCGGATGGGCCGGCGCGCCGGCCACCTGCCGGTGAACAAGGCGCCGATGGACATCGACCCGAGCGCGGTCCCGCCCCAGGAGCAGAACTGAATGGAATTTCTCGTCGCCACCGCGATCGGCGCGATGACCGCCGCCGGCCTCTACCTGGTGCTGCGCGCGCGCACCTTCCCGGTGGTGCTCGGCCTGTCGCTGCTGACCTACGCGGTCAACCTCTTCCTCTTCGCCACCGGCCGGCTGGCGGTCAATCGGCCGCCGGTGATCGGCGCCGCGGCGACCGCCTACGTCGACCCGCTGCCGCAGGCGCTGGTGCTGACCGCGATCGTGATCTCCTTCGGCATGACCGCGGTGATCGTGGTGATGGCGCTGCGCGCCTACCTCGAAACCGGCAACGACCACGTCGATCTGCCCGGCGACGCCGACCCCGAAGCCCGCGTCGACGACTGGAAGCAGCGCCCGCGCCGGGCCGCGGGCGGAGAGCGGCGATGAACCACTGGCTGATCCTGCCCACCCTGCTGCCGGCGGTGGTCGGCGCCGTGCTCGTCATCGCCGTCCGCCACGACGTGCTGCTGGCGCGCATCTTCGCCCTCGCCTCGGGCGTGCTGCTGCTCGCGGTCGGCCTCGTCCTGCTGGCGATGTCGGCCGATGGCGAAGTGCGCGTCTATGCACTCGGCGCCTGGCCGGCGCCGTTCGGCATCGTGCTCGCGCTCGATCGCCTGGCGGCGCTGATGCTGGTGCTGACCGCGGTGCTCGGGCTGGCGGTGCTGGTGTACGCGGTCAATGGCTGGGACGAGCGCGGGCGGCACTTCCATCCGCTGCTCCAGTTCCAGCTGATGGGCCTCAACGGCGCCTTCCTGACCGGCGACTTCTTCAACCTGTTCGTGTTCTTCGAAGTCCTGCTGATCGCCTCCTACGGCCTGATGGTGCATGGCGGCGGCGGGCTGCGGGTGAAGGCCGGGGTGCAGTACGTGGTGGTGAACCTGATCGGTTCCTCGGTGTTCCTGATCGCCGTCGGCCTCATCTACAGCGTCACCGGCACCCTCAACATGGCCGACCTGGCGCGCAAGGTGCCGCAGGTCGCCGCCGCCGACCAGGCCTTGCTCCACACCGGGGCGGTGCTGCTGCTGCTGGTGTTCGCGCTCAAGGCGGCGCTGGTGCCGCTGCACTTCTGGCTCCCCGGCACCTATGCCAACGCGCCGGGACCGGTGGCGGCGCTGTTCGCGATCATGACCAAGGTCGGCGCCTATTCGATCCTGCGCCTGTACATCCTCGCCTTCGGCGCCGAGGCCGGCGGCGCGGCCTGGCTGGCCGCCCCCTGGCTGCTGCCGGCCGGGCTGCTGACCCTGGTGCTGGGCATGCTCGGCGTGCTCGCGGCGCGCAGCCTGGGGCAGATGGCGAGCTTCGCGGTGATCGCCTCGATGGGCATGCTGCTGGCGACGGTGGCGCTGTTCACCGTGCAGGCGACCGCCGCGGCGCTCTACTACCTGCTCCATTCCACCCTCGCCGCCGCGGCCCTGTTCCTGATCGCCGACCTCGTCGCCGAGCGCCGCGGCGTGCACCGCGACCGCTTCGACCTCGCCCCGCGGCTGGCGCAGGGGGGGCTGCTCGCCGGCCTGTTCTTCGTCGCCGCCATCGGCATCACCGGAATGCCGCCGCTGTCGGGCTTCATCGGCAAGCTGCTGATCCTCGACGGTGCGCGCGCCGCCGCCCAGGCGGGCTGGTTCTGGAGCCTGATCCTGGGCACCTCGCTGATCGCCATCGTCGGCTTTTCGCGCGCCGGCAGCCTGCTGTTCTGGAAGTGCAGCGCGCTCGAGGCGCCGGCGCCGGCCTACCGCGCGGCGCCGGCGCTGCCCTTCGTCGCGGTCGGCGGCCTGCTCGCCGGGCTGGTGGCGCTGACCGTGTTCGCCGGCCCGCTGCATCGCTGGCTGGAGCTCACCGCGGCGCAGCTCTACGCTCCGGCGGGCTATATCGAGGCGGTGCTCGGCACCGCGGGAGGAACGCACTGATGGCCCGCAACCCTGCCGCCGGGGGCCGGCGCAGCCTGACTACGCGCTGGCTGCCGCACCCGCTGCTGACGCTGGTGCTGGTGGTGCTGTGGATGCTGCTGCTGAATAGTTTCAGCGTCGGCGGGCTGCTGGTGGGCCTCGGCCTGGGCCTGCTGATCCCGATCGCCACCAGCGACTTCTGGCCCGGGCGCCCGCCGGTGCGCGCCTACCGCAAGGTGCTGTCCTACTCCGCGCTGGTGCTGTGGGACGTGATCGTCGCCAACCTCCAGGTTGCGCGCCTGATCCTGTTCCGCCGCAACGACCGGCTGCGCGTGCGCTGGGTGACGCTGCCGCTGGAACTGCGCTCGCCCGAGGCGATCACGATGCTCGCCGGAACGATCACGATGACGCCGGGCACGGTGTCCTGCGACCTTTCCGCCGATGGCCGCAGCCTGCTCGTGCACTGCCTCGACGCGCCCGACGCGGAGGACGCGGTGCGCCAGATGAAAGAGCGCTACGAGGCCCGCCTGAAGGAGATTTTCCCATGATCGAGCCTGCCCTCGACTTCGGCTTCTTCGCCGTCTCGCTGGCCCTGCTGCTGAACCTGTGGCGCCTGCTGCGTGGCCCCTCGGTGATGGATCGGGTGCTGGCGGTCGACACCATGGTGATCAACGCCATCGCCCTGATCATCCTGTTCGGCATCGAGCAGCGCACCACGATGTTCTTCGAGGCCGCGCTGCTGTTCGCGATGTTCGGCTTCATTTCCACCGTCGCCTACTGCCGCTTCATCCTGCGCGGCGACGTCATCGAGTGAGGCGGCGATGAACTTCGTCCTCGAACTGGCGATCGCCGCGCTGATCGTGCTCGGCGGCGTGTTCGCCCTGGTCGGTTCGGTCGGCCTGGTCAAGCTGCCCGACCTGCTCACCCGCCTGCACGCCCCGACCAAGGCCACTACGCTCGGCGTCGGCGGCGCGCTGGCGGCGTCGATGCTGTTCTTCTTCGGCATCGAGGACCGGCTATCGATCCACGAGCTGCTGATCAGCGTGTTCCTGTTCCTCACTGCGCCGATCACCGCCCACTTCATCGCCAAGGCCCATCTCCACGAGCACGTCGACCTGCGCGACCGGCTTCCGCCCACCGGCCGCCCGCAGGGCTGGAGCACGTTCGACGGCGTGCCCGAAGCGGACGACGCCGAGCGCGACAGTGAACCGCCGCCGCGCTGAAGGCCGGCCACGGCGGCGGCCCGCCCGCGCTCGGCGACTGAAACCGCTGCGGCCTGCGCAGGGGTTTGGGCGATAATGCAGGCTTCGGGTGCGCTGCCGGTAGCATCGGCGCGACCGCGCCGACGGCCCGACGGCCCGCCTCCTTTCCCCGGCCCGCTCCGCATGCGGCTTGTCCAGGAATCCTCTTGTCTTGAATACCGTACGCCGAACGCCTCCCGTGCCCGCTCCGTCGCGCATCCGCGGCACCCTCAAGCTGCGCCCCCGCGCAAGCGAAGAACAATCCGCCACGAGCGAAGACGAGCACGGCCAGCCGCCCGCCCGCCCGACACCGGAGGCGCTTCCCGCGGGACGGAAGCGTCCGTCTCCCGAAGGGAAGGCGCGTCCGCCCCGTACCCACGGTGCCGATGCGGGCAAAGGCAAGGCGCCCGTGCCTTCCGCGGGCAAGAGCAAGGACGCGGGCAAGGGGCCGGGCAAGTATCCGGGCAAGGCTCCGGAGCGCCCGCGCCCGGCGGGCGGCGGCAAGCCGGGGCGCAGCGCCGGGGACCGTGACCGGCTTCCCCCGCTACCGGCTGCGGCGGAGCGCGGACCGCGCCCCGAGCGCGGGGCACGCGCCGCCGGGCCGGCGCCTTCCCGCCCGGCGCCGGCCGCGCCACCGCTGCCGCCGGCAGCACCGCCGCCGGACGGCGTGCGCCTGTCCAAGGTGATGGCCGAGCGCGGGATCTGCTCGCGCCGCGAGGCCGACGAGTTCATCGAGCGCGGCTGGGTCTTCGTCGATGGCAAGCGGGTATCCGAGCTGGGGGTGCGGATCGATCCGCAGGCGCGCATCACGCTCGCCCCCGAGGCGACGCGCACCCAGCAGCAGCGCGTCACCATCCTGCTGCACAAGCCGGTCGGCTACGTCTCCGGCCAGCCCGAACCCGGCTACGCCCCGGCGGTGAGCCTGATCGGCGCCGACAACCAGTTCGATCGCGACCGCGCACAGCGCTTCCACCCCAGCCAGCTGAAAAACCTCGCCCCCGCCGGAAGGCTGGACATCGACTCCACCGGCCTGCTGGTGCTGACCCAGGACGGGCGCATCGCCCGCCAGCTGATCGGCGAACATTCGGAAGTCGACAAGGAATACCTGGTCCGGGTCGAAGGCGATCTCGCCGCCGACGGCCTCGCGCTGCTCAACCACGGCCTCGAACTCGACGGCCGCAGGCTGCGCCCGGCCAAGGTGGAGTGGCTCAACGAAGACCAACTGCGCTTCGTCCTGCGCGAAGGGCGCAAGCGCCAGATCCGGCGGATGTGCGAGCTGGTCGGGCTGACGGTGGTGGGCCTCAAGCGCGTGCGCATCGGCGGAGTCAAGCTCGGCGACCTGCCGCTGGGCCAGTGGCGCTTCCTGCGCGACGACGAGCAGTTCTGAACGGCGCCGCCCCGGCGACGGCTTTTTCCGCTTCTTCGCCCGCCGGTAAGGCGGTCGCCGCGCCGGGCGTTGCGCCGCCGCCGCGGGGTCAGGGGGGCGGTTCTTCCTCCGCCCGCCGTTCTGCCTGCAGATCGCGCGCGAGGGCGTCGCCCAGCGCACCGGTTTTCGGCGTCATGCCGCTGCGATGGGCGGCGCGGGCCACCGCATGCGCGGCCAGCGGCGCGCTGGCGAGCACGATGACGAGCGCGAAGACGGCGCCGAGCGCGCTCGCGCCGCTGCTCGCGGCGGCCACGCCGCCGAGCACGAGGGCGGCCCCCAGGGCCCCCGCCTTGCTTGCCGAATGCATGCGGGTGTAGCTGTCGGGGAGGCGCAGCACGCCGATCGCGCCGACCAGGCCGATGAGCGCGCCGCCCAGCAGCAGCGCCGACGGCAGCCAGGCGAGCAGACCGTGGCTCATGGCGTGTCCTCCCCGGAAGGCGCGTCTTCGGTGGTGCGCCCGAGCGCCGGCGGATTCCGTCCCGCGCGGGCTGGCACCGGGGTGGCTGCGGCGGGCGGCAGGGGGGTGTCGGCCGTGGTCACGCGCTCGTCGGGGCCGCGGCCGCGGCGGCGGAACATCGGGATGAAGGCGGTGGTGCCGAGGAAGGACACCAGCGCCAGCACCACCGCGGCGTCGAGCAGCACGGCCTGGGCGGTGGCCAGCGCGAGCAGGGCGATGACGCCGATGCCGATCATGGTGAGGGCGTCGATCGCCACCACGCGGTCGGTGGCGTGCGGCCCGCGGATCAGGCGGATCAGGATCAGCGCCGCGCTGACGCCCTGCAGGGCGAAGGTGAGCGGCAGCACCCAGGCCGCACCGGCGATTTCGCTCATCATGGCGCGTGCTCCCCGGCGCGGGGCGCCGGTGGGGAAGGCGCCGGTGGGGGGGCTTCGCCGGCGTCGATCCAGCGCAACAGCCGGCGTTCGATCTCGCGCACGCCGTCTTCGACCGCATCGGCGTCGCCTGCGTCGAGGACGTGGATGTACATCAGCCCCGACTGCGGCGCGTAGTCGAGCGCGAGGGTGCCCGGGGTGAGGGTCAGCAGGCAGCCCAGCAGGGTGGCGATGCGCTCGTCGTCGCGTGCGAGCCGCATGCGCACGACGGCCGGCGCGGGCGCGACGCGGCGGCCGAGCACGATGCGCGCGACGTGGACGGTGGCCTTGAAGACCTCGGCGATGAACCACAGGCCGAAGGCGGTACCGATTTCGAGCCGGCGGACGTAGCGGCGGATGCCGAGCAGCTCGGCCGCGAGGCGCAGTGCGACGTGGATGGCGAGGAAGGCGGCGACCACGTCGAGCGGGCTCAACGCACCGGCAAAGGCGGCCACGCCGAGCGCGAGCAGGATGTGCACTCCGAGCATCTTCAGTGTCCTCCGTCGCCGGTGGCCGCGGCGATGTAGCCGGCGGGGGCGCCGAGCTGGTCGGCCGCAGCCACCGCGTAGTCCATCACCGGCCCGGCAGCGAGACCGATCGCCACGGTCATCGCCGCAAGCGCGCTGACCACCCATCGCGCCGGGCGGAGGCCGTCCGCGCTGCGCTCGCCCTCGTGCCCGGCCGGATGCGGCTTGAGGAAGGCCTCGTTCCAGATCTTGCTCATCGACAGCAGGGTGAGGAGGCCGGTCGCCAGCGCCACCGCCGCCGCGCTCCAGGCGCCGGCGTCGAGGGCGGCCCTGACCAGCGCGAACTTCGCCCAGAAGCCCGACAGCGGCGGAATGCCGGCGAGCGACAGCGCGGGAATCGCGAACAGCAGCGCCAGCCCGGGCGTGCGCGCATACAGCCCGCCCATCGCCGCGAGCCGCTCTGAACCGGTGAGGTGCGCGGCGATGCCGCCGATGAGAAACAGGTTGGCCTTCACCACGATGTGGTGGATCAGGTAGAAGATCGCCCCGGCGAGCGCCAGCGGGGTCGCCAGCGCGAGGCCGAGGATCATGTAGCCGACCTGGCTGACGATGTGGAAGGACAGAATGCGCCGCACCTCGACCTGGGCCGCGGCGCCGAGCACGCCGATCAGCATCGTCGCGCACGCCACCCACAGCAGCACCTCGTGGACGATCCCCGGTTCGGGCCAGAACAGGGTGACGCTGCGGATCAGCGCATACACCCCGACCTTGGTCAGCAGCCCGGCGAACAGTGCCGACACCGGGGGCCAGGCGACGTGGTAGGACGCCGGCAGCCAGCCGAACACCGGGAACAATGCGGCCTTGATCGAGAACGCGGTGAGCATCAGCACTACCGCGGCGTGCGCGCTTGCCGGCACCTCGTCGGCGGCGAAGGCCTGCGCCAGCAGCGCCATGTTGAGGCTGCCGCTGGCGCCGTAGAGCATCCCGGCGGCGAGTAGGAACATCAGCGTCGCCACCAGGTTCAGCACCATATACACCACCGTCCCCGCCAGCCGGCGCTTGCCGCCGCCGAGCACCAGCAGGGCGAAGGAGCCGGCCAGCAGCACCTCGAACCAGACGTAGAGGTTGAACACGTCGCCGGTGACGAAGGCGCCGCACACCCCCACCAGCAGGCCGTGCACCAGCGGATGGAAATTGCGCCCGCGGGCCGGATCGTCGTCGCGGGCGAGGGCGAAGGCGATCACCGCAGCGCCGACGATGCCGGTGATCGCGACCATCACTGCGGACAGACGGTCGATGACCAGGGTGATGCCGTAAGGCGCCGCCCAGCCGCCGGCCTGGGTGGCGAGGATCTGCCCCTGCGCGGCGAGCCCGACCAGCACCAGCCCGGCCGCGGCAAGCGCGAGCGCGCCGGCGAGACTGAGCGCGCTCACCGCGCGTGGCGACCGGCGCGCGAGCAGGGTCAGCACCAGGGTGGCAAGCGGGATCAGCAGCGGGGCGACGATCAGTGTGTTCATGCGTGGCCCCCGTCCGTGTTGCCCGCCCGCGCGGCGCCGGGCTGCGCCAATGCGCAAGTGCGTACGGCCGGGCGTGCGGTCGCCGCGGCCGGAGTGGGGGCAGGGGCGGCGGCAGGCCGATCCGGCGCCGGCTCCTCGGCCACCGCGGTGATGCGGTCGGTCTCGAGGTGGTCGTGCAGCTCCCAGCTGCGCTTGAGCACCGCGAGGGCGAACACGAACAGGGCGAAACCGATCACGATCGCGGTCAGCACCAGTGCCTGCGGCAGGGGGTTGGCGGCGAGCGCCGGGGCGCCGGCCTCGGTGACGAAGGCGGCGGCGCGGCCGTCGATGCGGCCGGCGGTGAATACCGCCAGATTCACGCCGTTGCCCAGCACCACGATGCCGAGTACCACGCGCAGCAGCCCGCGGTCGAGCAGCATCCAGGTGCCGATCGCGACCAGCAGGCCGACGGTGATGGAGAGGATGATTTCCACTTCAGTATGCGCCGAGCCGCCTCAAGCGTACTGACACCCCCTTGGGGGGGTGAGGCAGGGATTTCGCGGCGCACCGCGCCGTGCCTGCCGAACGGGTCGGCTGTGCAAAGCGGACCCTCCGCGAACGCAGTGAGCGTGGGGGTAGTTTCATCAGGTTTCCCGCGCCAGCAGACGGAACAGCATGTGCAGCACCGCGCCGAGCACGGTGAGGAACACCCCGAGGTCGAACAGCAGCGGCGTGCCGAGCGCCAGCCCGGCGGGGAAGATCCACCGCCCGGCAAGGAAGGCCTGGCCCTGCAGCAGGCCGATCAGGCCCGCGCCGACGGCCACTGCCAGCCCGATCGCCAGCAGCGCCAGCGGCGGCAGGCGCAGCGCCGCGCGTGCCCGATCGACGCCGAAGGCCAGCGCCAGCAGCACCGCCGCGCAGGCCGCCACCAGAGCGCCGATGAAGCCGCCGCCGGGCAGGTTGTGGCCGCGCCACAGCCGCACCAGCGCGATCAGGGCGAGCAGGGCGGACAGCGGCAGGATGCCCTGGCGCAGCAGCACCGAAGCGAAATCGGCGCTGCCTTCGCCCGCGCCCCCGGGGTGCTCGTCGCGGGGGCCGTTTCCGATGCGCTTGGCGGCGTGCCGGTGTCGCCTGCCGCCGCCAAGCAGGGGGGCGGCGGCCAGCCCGGCAAGGGCGACGACGAGGATCTCGCCCAGGGTGTCGAGGGCGCGGAAGTCCACCAGGATCACGTTCACCACATTTGCGCCCTGGCCCGCGGCCAGGCTGTGGTCGAGGTACCACTGGGCGATGTTGCCGGGCAGCGGCTGGCTCACCGTGATCAGCATCATCGCGGTGACCACGGTGCCGATGACGATGGCGACGAGGGCGTGGAAGCGCCGCGCCGCCGGCTTGCGCGAGCCCACCTGGCGCGTCGGCGGCAGCCGGCGCAGTACCTGGGCGAGGAAGACCACGGTGAGCGTCTCGACCATCAGCTGGGTGATCGCCACGTCCGGGGCGCGCGCGGCGAGAAAGACCAGCGCCAGGCCGAGGCCGCTCGCCCCCAGGGTGGCGACCAGCGCGACCCGACCGGGCATCGTCGCGGCGGCGGCGGCACCCGCCACCGCGAGCACACAGCCGAGCAGGGCGGCGACGTTCACCGGACTGGCCACCTCCGGCCACAGCAGGTCGTCTGCGCTCGAGGCCACCAGCCCGATCAGCGCGAAGCCGGTGATCGCCAGCACCAGCGCGCTGATGTGCTGGCGCAGCGAGCCGTGCTGGAAACGGTCGGCCACCTGCGTGGCGAACGCGAACACGCGCTTGAGCAGGCGGTCCCAGATCCTGTCGCCGCTCACCCGCCACCGCACCCGCCACCGCGCCAGGCGGCGCCGCAGCCGGGTGCGCTGGAGGTAGAACAAGACCCCGAGCGCCACCGTGAGCAGGCTGGCGAGCAGGGCCGGGGTGAAGCCGCTCCACAGGTAGAGATTCACCGGTACCGTGGTGCGCGACACCGCCTGCACCGCGGCATCGATCAGCCACACTTCGGCCAGATTGTTGAAGGCGCCGAACACGAAGCCGCCGACCGCCAGCAGCATCGGCCCGATCCACATCGGCACGCTCACCTCGTGCGGCTCGTGCGGGTAGCGCCCCTCCCTGCCGAGGAAGCTGCGCACGAAGACGAGACCCGCGGCGGTCAGCAGCAGGGCGTTGGTCACGATCATCACCGCGGTGGTGATCCAGCCTGCGGGTCCGAGCTCGATCAGGCCGGCGTAGGTGAACTCCTTGGCGATGAAGCCGAAGAAGGGCGGCAGCCCGGCGTTGGAGAACGCCGCCAGCGCCACCGCGAAGCCGGTCAGCGGCATGTGCCGGATCAGCCCGCCGAGCAGGGCGATCTGGCGCGTGCCGGTGGCATGGTCGATGGCGCCCACCGCCATGAACAGCGCCGCCTTGTAGAAGGCGTGCGCCACCAGGTAGATGGCGAAGGCCTGCAGGCCGTAGTGGGTGTTGGTGCCGAGCAGCATGGTGAGCTGGCCGAGCACGGTCACCGTGGTGTAGGCGAGCACGCGCTTGAGGTCGGTCTGGCGGAGCGCCAGCACCGCGCCGACGAGCGCGGTGGCGGCACCGACGGTGATCAGGATCGTGCTCCAGCTCGCCGAGCCGCCGAGCGCGGGGTTGAGGCGGGCGAGCAGATACACGCCGGCCTTCACCATCGTCGCCGAGTGCAGATAGGCCGACACCGGCGTCGGCGCCGCCATCGCGTTCGGCAGCCAGAGGTGGAAGGGCAGCTGCGCCGACTTGGTGAACGCGCCGATCAGCACCAGGGTGAGGATCGCCGGGTAGAGCGCATGATCGGCGATGGCCCCGGCTGCCAGCCCCGAGAACTGCCAGCTGCCGCCCGCGCTGCCGAGCAGGATCAGCCCGGTGAGCAGGGCCAGGCCGCCGCCGCCGGTGATCAGCAGCGCCTGCAGCGCCGCGCGGCGCGACGCCGCCTGGTCGTGCTGGAAGGCGATGAGCAGGAAGGAAGTGACGCTGGTCAGCTCCCAGAACACGAACATCGCGATCAGGTCGTCGGCCAGCACCAGGCCGAGCATCGCCGCCATGAAGCCGAGCAGATAGGCGTAGAAGCGCCCGAGGTGGTGGTGGTCGGACAGGTAGGCGCCGGTGTACAGCACGATGAGGGTGCCGATGCCGCTGATCAGCAGCGCGAAGAGCAGGGACAGGCCGTCGAGGCGGAAGGCGAGCCCGATCTCGAGCGCGGGCACCCAGGCCAGGGTTTCGGTGAGGGCACCGCCGTGGGCGATTTCGGGCACGAGGGAGAGGAAATGGCCGAACACCGCCAGCGGCGCCAGGGCCAGCAACCATCCGGCGCGCTCGTCGAAGGCGCGCGCGAGCAGCGGCGCGAGCAGCATCGCGCAGGCGATGAGGCCTAGGCTCGCGAACATGGCACCGCCTTCGTGTGCTGCATGCAAGCGATCTCCCCGAACGGTGCGCAGCGGGCGCTTGTTATTCTGATCGTGGAAAACAGACCGCCCCCCTCGCTTCGAGGTTCCGAGGGCGCCCTGGCCGGAAGCGCCTTCGCGTTCAGTGCACGGCGTGCGGCGCGTGCCGGTGGATCAGGGCCTTGAACTCGGGATGCGGCTCGTACAAACCGCTGCGCCGGGCAAAGCAGTGCGCGAGCGGGCAGGCCTGCCCGGGCGGGCAGCCGTGTTCGCAGGCGCATTCGCGGCGGGTTTCATCGAGCAGCACCATTTCGTGGATGACTTCACAGCGGCCGATCGGGGCGTCGAAAATGCTCATGATGATCTCCTTGAACGGTGATGCAGTGCGCTGGATCGTGAGCGATGCCACAACCTTTTTTCAAGTCTAGACTCGGGCAGGTTTCCTGCCGCGGGATCGGAGCCGGGATTGATTGAAATCAATGTTCTCCCGGGCTCCGCGTCCTGCGGCGGCGCTCACTCGGCGCGCAACGCCTCCACTGCGTTCAGCCGCGCGGCCCTGCGCGCCGGCAGGACCCCCGCGGCCAGTCCGATCAGCACCGCGAGCAGTTCGGCGGCGGCGACGAAATGCCACGGTGTGGCGACTGGCAGCGCCGGCAGCAGCAGCGCGGCGGCCTGCGCCAGGCCGGCGCCGAGCACCAGGCCGAGGATGCCGCCGGCCGCCGCGAGCACCACCGCCTCGCCCAGGAACAACACGAGGATGGTGCGCCGGCGCGCACCGAGAGCGACCAGCAGGCCGATCTCGTTGGTGCGCTCGGACACCGCGATTGTCATGATGGTGACGATCCCGACCGCACCCACGAGCAGCGAGATCCCACCCAGCGCACCGACCGCGGCGGTGAGGATGCCGAGGATGTTGGATAGGGTGGCGAGCATGTCCTCCTGGGTGATCAGGGTGAAGTCCTCGCGCCCGTGGCGCGCGCTCATCAGCGCCCGGACGTCGTCGGCGACTGCGGCCGCGGCCAGCCCCTCGTCGTAGGTGAGAGCGATCTCCATCACCCCGTCGCGCTTGAACAGCGCCAGGCCGCGCGCCACCGGAATGTAGGCGGCGTCGTCGAGGTCGACGCCGAGGAACTGGCCTTTTTCTTCCATGATGCCGATCACGCGGAAGCGCTCGGCACCGATCTGCACGCGCTCGCCGAGCGCATTGCCGGCACCGAACAGCTCGCGCTTGAGCTTGGCGCCGAGGACCACGAAGGGGCGGGCATGGGCGTCGTCGTCGGGCGGCAGGAACTGGCCGACGACGACGTGGATGGCGTAGACCTGCTGCATCTGCGGGCCGACCCCGAGCACCGTGGTGCGGCGCACGCGGCCGCGGGCGCGGACTTCGGCGTTGCCGCTGACCGAGGCGCTGAGGTGGCGCACCCGGGGCAGGCGGGCGAGCGCCGCGGCATCGTCCAGGGTCAGCTCGCGTGCGGTCGAGGGTAGCCCCGGCGGGCCGCCGCGCGCGCCCTGGCGGCCCGGCGTGAGGCTGATGACGTTGGTGCCGAACTGGCTGAATTCGGCGAGCACGAAGCGGTGCAGGCCCTCGCCGATCGAAGTCAGCAGGATCACCGCGGCGATCCCGACCGCAATCCCGAGCAGGGTCAGGAAGCTGCGCAGCCGGTGTGCGCTCAGTGCGCGCAGGGCGAGGTGGAGGGTGTCTTGCCAGCGCATCGAGGTCAACGCCTGGACAAGGCCTGCACCGGGTCGAGGCGGGCGGCGCGGCGCGCGGGCAGGGTGCCGAACAGGATGCCGGTGCCGAGCGCGGTGGCGAGCGCGGCGAGCACCGCCCAATCCGGCGGCCAGGCGGGCAGCACCGGCCACGCCAGGCGCACCCCCCAGGCGCCGGCGTGACCGAGGGCGAAGCCGGTGAGCGCACCGGCCAGCGACAGCAGCGCGGCCTCGGCCAGGAAGGCGGCGCGGATCGTCGCCGTGCCCGCGCCGAGCGCTTTCATCAGGCCGATCTCGGTGGTGCGCTGGGTGACGGCGACCAGCATCACGTTCATCACCAGGATCCCGGCCACCGCCAGGCTGATCGCGGCGATGCCCGCCACCGCCAGGGTCAGGGCGCCGAGGATGCGGTCGAAGGTGCCGAGCACCGCGTCCTGGGTGATGACGGTGATGTCGAGCTCGCCTTCGCGGCGGGCGCGCAGCAGTTCCTCGATCTGACGCTGGGCGGCGGGCAGGGCGTCGCGGCTGCGGGCCTCGACGAAGATGCGGAACAGACTGTTGGTGTCGAACATCGCCTGTGCGGTGGCGACCGGCACCAGGACCAGCTCGTCGGTCGTCATCCCCAGCCCGCGCCCGGCCGGGGCGAGCACGCCGACCACGCGCAGGCGGTGGTCGCCGATGCGGATCATGCGCCCGAGCGCGCCCTGGTTGCCGAACAGTTCGCGGCGGATGGTGTCGCCGATCACCGCGACCGCCGAGGCGCGGCCGAAGTCCTCGCGCGGCAGGAAGCTGCCCTGGCTGATGCGCAGGCCGCGCAGCACGAGGAAGTCTGCGCTGGTGCCCACCACCATCACTTCGCGCAGTCGTCCGGCGGCGGCCACTTCGCTGTTGCCGACCGCCAGCGGCGCCACCCGCTGCACCAGCGCCAGGCGCAGGAGGGCGGCGGCGTCGTCGTTGGTGAGCTCGCGCGGCGTACTGGCGACGAAACTGCCGGGATTGACGCCGCCGGTCTCGGTGCGCCCGGGCAGCACGATCAGCAGGTTGGCGCCGAGCGCGGCGAACTCGTTGACGACGTAGCGCCGTGCGCCGTCGCCGAGCGCGGTCAGCACCACCACCGCGGCGACCCCGATCGACATCGCCAGCATCATCAGCGCGGTGCGCAGCGGGTAGGCGGTGGCGGCGCGGGTGGCGAAGCGCAGCGTGTCGGCCGGGCTCATGGGGCGCCTTGGAGCCGGCCGGCGGACGCGGTCACGCACCCCCCTCCGTACGCAGATCCTGCGCGATGGCGCCGTCCTCCATCAGGATCCGGCGCCGCGCGCGCGCGCCCATCACCGGGTCGTGGGTGACGACGATCAGCGTGGTACCGGCGGCGTTGAGCGCCTCGAGCAGGGCGGTCACTTCCTGGCCGGTGGCACGGTCGAGGTTGCCGGTCGGCTCGTCGGCGAGCAGCATCGCCGGGCGCATGATGGTGGCGCGGGCGATCGCGACGCGCTGGCGCTGGCCGCCGGAGAGCTCTTCGGGGCGGTGGCCGGCGCGCTCTTCGAGGCCGAAGTCGCGCAGTGCCTGCGCCACGCGCGGCGCCCGCGCGGCCGCGGGGACGCCGGCCAGCATCAGCGGCAAGCCGATATTCTCGGCTGCGGTCAGGCGCGGCACGAGGTGAAAGCTCTGGAACACGAAACCGATGCGCGCGCGCCGCACCGCCGCCTGCTCGTCGGCCGACAAGGTGGTGACGTCGCGACCTTCGAGGCGGTAATGGCCGCGGTTGGGGCGGTCGAGCAGGCCGAGCAGGTTGAGCAGGGTGGACTTGCCCGAGCCCGACGGCCCCATCACCGCGGCGTATTCGCCGGCGTCGATGCGCAACGAGACCTCGCGCAGGGCGTGCACTTCGCTGTCGCCGAGCTGGAAGCTGCGGTCGATGCCGTCGAGTTCGATCTGGGCCATGAGGTTTTCCGCAGCGCGCCGGCGCGTCCGGGTTCAGGGCGCCGCCGGGTCCTGCCGCACCGTCACCGCGGCTCCCGCGACCACGCCTTCGCGCTCCAGCGAAGTGACGATGCGTTCGCCGGCGACGAGGCCCTCGAGCACCTCGGTGTATTCCCAGTTGGCGATGCCGGTCTTGAGGCGGCGTTCGGTGAGGATGCCGCCCTCCGCGACCAGCACGGTGCTGCCTTCGCGCAGCGCGGCGGTGGGAATGCGCAAGGTGTCGGTGCGGGTCGCGAGCACGATCTCGACGTCGGTGCTGTAGCCGACGAGCAGACCGCGCGCTGCGGCCGGGTCGGCGAAGTCCACATCCACCGCGACCGTGCGCGCCTGCTTTTCGACCGCGGTGATGTAGGGCGCGACGCGCCGCACGCGGCCTTCGAAGACCTTGCCGGGGATCGCCTCGAGCGTGATCCGCACCGGCAGGCCGGGTTCGATCCTGGGCGCGTCGATCTCGTCCATCGGCGCCTTTACGTACAGGCAGGCGTCGTCGATGAGGTCGATCGCCGGCGGCGTCGGCACGCCGGGCGGGGAGGGCGTGGAGATCTCGCCCAGCTCGCCGGAAATCTGCGCCACCGTGCCGGCGAAGGGCGCCACCAGCACCAGGCGCTGGCGCTCGGTGGTGGTGGCGGCGAGCTGCGCCGCGGCGGTGTCGGTGTCGGCGCGCGCGGTGTCGCAGGCGGTGCGGCGCGCGTGCGCCTCGGTGCGGGCCTTTTCCTCGGCGCTGGTGGAGACGAAGCCGCGCCCGGCCAGCGCCGTCTGGCGTGCCGCTTCGCGCTCGGCGTTGTCGGCCACGGTGCACGCTTCCCGTGCGCGCTGCTGTGCGGTGGCGAGCTGCGCCCGGTTCACCGCCAGACGGGCGTCGAGATCGCCATGCCACAGTCGCATCAGCACCTGCCCGGCCTCGACCCGGTCGCCTTCCCTGACCCCCAGGTAATCGATCCGCCCACCGGCGATGGTCGCCATCTTCGCCCGCTGGCAGGCTTCCACCTCGCCCGCCCGGGTATTGGTCAGCGTCGCCTCGACCGTGCCGCGCGCGACTTCGTGCACCACCACTTCGACCGGTTGGGGCCGGGTAAACCACCAGATGCCGGTGGCGATCAGTCCGGCAAGCAGGGCGAGAAGGAGAATGCGGGGCAGCGTCTTCATCACGAGGATGAGCTTAAAGATCGTCGAAGAAGTCGCTGTCCAGACGCTTCAGCTCGATCCTGCGCTTGAGCGAGACGCCGACGTTATGCTCGACCGCGAGTCGGGCAAGCTCTTCGCCATCGATCAGAACCAGTCGCAAGTGCGGCAACTCGACCGCGCGCCTCGCATCCTGGGTGAATCGACTGGTCGTCACGAAGACTCCACGGTTTGCACCGTGCTTCGCCAGCGCACCGAGGAACCCGTTGATGTCCGGGCCGCCTACCGGGGCGTCCGCCCAACGTTTTGCCTGCAGATAGATCCGATCGAGCTTGAGACGATCCTCGTAGATCACGCCGTCGATGCCTCCGTCGCCGGAGCGCCCGGTCACTTCGCCGACGCCGTAACCCATTGCGGCGAGAAGACGCACGACGAAGCGCTCGAAGCTCGCTGGGTTGATCGACCGAAGCTGGGTGAGGACTTCCTGCTCCAGTGCTTCCTGGATTTCCGCCAGGGTTTCGTCGATCTGCTCTTCGGGAGTCAAGGTTTCGTCGGGTTCGGCCCCGAGGGAGATTCCTGGTGCATCGGGATCGGGAGAGGCGACGGCTTTCCAGCTGCCCATGCCGCGAGTCTCGAAATACTTCCGATCGAGCTGGAAGGGCAGGTCAGGTAGGGCTGCGCAGCCTTTTTCCGAGATCCGGAACAGTCCACGGCCACAGCTTTCGATGAGTCCGGTCTTGTTGAGGTCGCTCTTTGCCCAGCCAACCCTGTTCAAATATCTGGAGTGTCCGCTGGGAAGGATTTCTGCGAGGTCCTCGTCGGTCAGCGCCAGCCGTTCCGCAAGCTCTTGCGATGCTTCGCGCAGATTGCGCGCACGCCCATCGGCGATCAGGTCGAGCAGGGGGCGCATCAGTTCGTGGTACTTGGGAACACTCATGGCGACTCCGCTTCAGGTTTGCTTACGCCCGTCAGTACGGCTTCACTCCACTCGAGTACTGCGATGATTTCTGTCTGTGTGAGCGCTCGATCGAGGGTAAAGCTCTGGTCCAGTTCGCTGTCGTATCGGGCTGCAACACCGAAGGGAGTCAGCCTTTCGAGGAGGGTGCTCTGCTTCGGCGGCTGGATTCCATTCTGCCGGAGCAGGGCGAGAAGCATCGCGATGTTGTGCGTTCTTGGGAATACGACATTGGCGCTGGCGAGAACGGCCTTGAGGGCCTTCTCGGCGGCTTGCTGGGCGTGGAATCCGATGACCCAGTCCGGTGCGGCATGGTCGGGCACGAGTTGAACAACCACGTAGGCATCGTCGCGGGCCCTGCGCAGTAGCCCGAGCGCGAACTCAGCGGGGGAACTCATGGATCCGGCCCTCGTGAACGGCCCGCCAGGCGAGCGTGTTCGGTTGAGCGCGTTCCTGCTCGAACGCTTCGTCGCTCATCACGACGACATCGGCAGGAATCAATTGGCGGCCGAGCAGGGCACCGAGGCGGGCCATTTCATCGAAGCGGTTGCGTACTTCGGGCTCGATCACCAGGAGGTCGAGATCGCTGTCTGCGCGGGCGTCTCCGCGCGCTTGCGAGCCGAACACGATTACCCGGCTACCCGGAGGCAGACGGCCGCGCAGGCAGGCGAGCGAGGCGACGATCGGGTCGGTTGTACGGTCGGCACTGGCCATGCTCGCTCTCCTGTCAGCGTGGTGTCACTTCCCGCCCTTCGCCCACGAATCCTTCAGCGTCACGGTGCGGTTGAACACCGGGGCGCCGGGGCGTGAGTCGGCGCGGTCGGCGACGAAGTAGCCGTGGCGTTCGAACTGGAAGTGGTCCTCGGCCTGCGCATCCTTCAGTGCCGGTTCGAGGTAGGCGGTGATCACGCGCTTGCTGTCCGGGTTGAGGTCGTCGATGAAGTCGCGCTCGGCGTCCGGTGCGTCGCCCTCGCGGCGCTGGCCGGGGTGGGGGTGGGCGAAGAGGCGGTCGTAGAGGCGCACTTTGGCCTGGTAGGCGTGCGCGGCCGAGACCCAGTGCAGGTTGCCCTTGACCTTGTAGTTGTCGGCGCCGGGAGTGCCGGATTTGGAATCGGGCAGGTATTCGGCGAGCACCGCGGTGATGTTGCCGGCGGCATCCTTCTCGCAGCCGGTGCATTCGACCACGAAGCCGTAGCGCAGGCGCACCCGGTTGCCCGGGTAGAGGCGGTGGAAGCCCTTGACCGGCGCTTCCATGAAATCCTCGCGCTCGATCCACAGCTCGCGCGCGAAGGGCATGTCGCGCTTGCCGAGCTCGGGCTTGAGCGGGTGGTTGGGCGCCTGGCACAGTTCGGAGGCGCCTTCGGTGTAGTTGGTGAGGACGAGCTTCAACGGATCGAGCACGGCGACGCGGCGCTCGGCGGCCTCGTTGAGGTCGTCGCGCATGCATTCTTCGAGCACGCTCATGTCGATCCACGAATCCGCCTTGGAGACGCCGATGCGCTCGGCGAAGCGGCGGAAACCCGCCGGCGTGAAGCCGCGCCGGCGCGCGCCGGCGAGCGTCGGCAGGCGCGGGTCGTCCCAGCCGTCGACGTGGCCGTCGTTCACCAGCTGGATCAGCTTGCGCTTGGAGAGCACGACGTAGGTGAGGTTCAGCCGGGCGAACTCGATCTGCTGCGGCAGCGGGCGCGGGAAGCGGCCGGCGCTGGCGAGCGCATCGAGCAGCCAGTCGTAGAACGGGCGCTGGTCCTCGAACTCGAGCGTGCAGATGGAATGGGTGATGTTCTCGATCGCGTCCTCGATCGGGTGGGCGAAGGTGTACATCGGGTAGATGTGCCAGGCGTCGCCGGTGCGGTGGTGGGTGGCGTGGCGGATGCGGTAGATCGCCGGGTCGCGCAGGTTGATGTTGGCGCTCGCCATGTCGATCCTGGCGCGCAGGATGTGCGTGCCTTCGGCGAACTCGCCGGCGCGCATGCGCGCGAACAGGTCGAGGTTCTCGGCCACGCTGCGGTTGCGGTACGGGCTGTCCTTGCCCGGCTCGGTGAGGGTGCCGCGGTTGGCGCGCATCTCTTCGGCCGACTGCGAATCGACATAGGCCTTGCCGGCCTCGATCAGGCTCTGCGCGCAGGCGTACATGGTGTCGAAGTAGTCGGAGGCGAAGTACAGATGCGCCCCCCACTCGAAGCCGAGCCAGTGCACCGCCTCGACGATCGCATCGACGTATTCCTGCTCTTCCTTCTCCGGGTTGGTGTCGTCGAAGCGCAGGTGGCAGACGCCGCCGTAGGCCTGGGCCAGGCTGAAGTTCAGGCAGATCGACTTGGCGTGGCCGTAGTGCAGGTAGCCGTTGGGCTCGGGCGGAAAGCGCGTCTCGACGCGGCCGCCCCATTTGCCGGTGCGATTGTCTTCGTCGATGAGGTTGCGGATGAAGTTGGAGACGACGGGGGCGTCGACGAGCGGGGCGGCGGAGTTCTTTGCGGGTTTCATCGGCTGGGGATAAGGGAGGGGGCCGGGTAGCGACCGGTTTTCGATGGATCCGATTGTAGCCGATCCCGACGATGCATCTTGCGTGCCGCAGGTGACGCCCAGGGTACGGGCAATCCATGAGCGGCCCCGGGGCGTCGGCCGCTAGAATCGAGGCTTGTCCGACTCCACAAGGGTTCCAATGCCCGAGACCGAAGCTTTTGCCTGGCTCGAACGGCCGCTTTCCCGCCTGACCGGCGGCGACCACACGTTGACGCTGATCCTGCAGCTCTTCCTCGTCGTACTGGCGGTCGTCGTCGCCAACTTTTTCTTGCGCCGCATGCTGGCAAAACTCGAAGCACGTACCCGCAACACTCCGACCCCGTGGGACTTCGCGCTGGTTTCGGCTGCGCGCAAGCCGCTCACCGTGGTGGCGTGGGTCATTGGCCTCGCATTCGCCGCGCGTATCGTGCAGACGGAGACCGAAGCTGCCCTGTTCGAGGCGATCGATCCGCTCCGCACCGTGGGCGTGATCGCCTGCATGGCGTGGTTCCTGGTGCGCTTCATCGGCAATGTCGAGGATGCGGTGATGATTCAGCGGCAGCGCCGGGGCGAATCGATCGACCGCACTACGGTCGACGCGATCGGCAAGCTGCTGCGGGTGTCGGTGATCATTACCGCGGTGCTGGTCGCGCTGCAAAGCCTGGGTTTTTCGATTTCCGGCGTGCTCGCCTTCGGCGGCATCGGCGGCATCGCGGTCGGCTTCGCAGCAAAGGATCTGCTCGCCAACTTTTTCGGCGGGCTGATGGTGTATCTCGATCGCCCTTTTGCCGTCGGCGACTGGGTGCGCTCCCCCGACAAGCAGATCGAGGGCACGGTGGAGGAGATCGGCTGGCGGCTGACGCGCATCCGTACCTTCGACAAGCGCCCGCTGTACGTGCCCAACTCGGTGTTCACCCAGATCACCGTGGAGAACCCTTCGCGCATGACCAACCGACGCATCAACGAAGTCGTCGGCGTGCGCTACGATGACGCCGGAAAGGTGGCGGCGATCGTCGAGGACATCCGGGCGATGCTGCGCAGCCATGAAGAAATCGATCAGAGCCAGACCCTGATCGTCAATCTCAACCAGTTCGGCCCTTCCTCGCTCGACATCATGATCTACACCTTCACCCGGACGACCGCATGGGTGCGCTTCCACCAGATCAAGCAGGACGTCATGTTGAAGGTGGCCGGTATCGTGGCTGCGCACGGGGCCGAGATCGCGTTCCCGACGCGGACCCTTCACCTGGTCGGAGGTGAAGGTGGAGCGGAACAGATGGCGGGAGCAGAACGATGAATGTCGCAGCATTTGCCGCCGTGGGCCTGGGTGCGGCCTGCGGCGCGTGGCTGCGCTGGGGTCTGGGCGTCTGGCTCAACCCGGCCTTTGCCCTCGTCCCGCTCGGCACACTGGCGGCGAATCTGGTGGGCGGGCTGCTGATGGGTTTTGCCCTGGGGGCGGTGCAGGCATGGCCGACCATGGCGCCGGCCCTGAGGCTGCTGCTGACGACCGGCCTGCTGGGCGGGTTGACGACTTTTTCGACCTTCTCCGCGGAGGCTTTTCACCTCCTGCAGCGCGGCGCCCTCGGCTGGTTCGGCCTCCATCTGCTGATCCATGTCGCCGGTTCGGTGCTGATGACCTGGGCCGGCTACGCGCTGTTCCACGCCCTGCGCGGTTGAGTGCAGCCAAGCGCGGCCGCGTCCGGCGAGTCGCCGCCGTCCGCCGTTGTCATGTCCTGTTGCACTCCGGTGGGCTAGAGTGGAAGCGCCACCCGGCGATAATTCCCGAACCCGCAATCCAACGGAGGCAAACAACATGAACAAGCTCGTCCTTTCCCTTTCCGCCCTCACTCTGGCGATCGGTGGCCTGTCCGGCTGCGCCAACATGAGCGAGACCCAGCGCGACACCGGCATCGGTGCGGGGATCGGCGCGGTGACCGGGGCGATCATCGGTCGCGCCACCGCCGGCGGCGACAAGTCCAAGAGCACCGCGACCGGGGCCGCGGTCGGCGCCGCGATCGGCGCGGCGGGCGGCTACCTGTGGTCGCAGCGCATGCAGGAGCAGAAGGCGGCGATGGAGCAGGCGACCGCCGGCACCGGCGTTGGCGTCAGCCAGACCGCCGACAACCAGCTCAAGGTCGACATCCCGAGCGACATTTCCTTCGATACCGGGCGCTACGACATCAAGCCCAACATGCGCCCGGTGCTCGACCGCCTCGCCACCAGCCTGAACCAGCACCCGGTCACCACGGTGACGATCATCGGCCACACCGACAGCACCGGCTCGGATGCGATCAACGATCCGCTGTCGGTCAATCGCGCCGCCGCGACCCGCGACTATCTGGTGATGCGCGGGGTGGCGGCGCAGCGCATCGCGATTGACGGCCGCGGCTCGC
Organism: Thauera aromatica; assembly: GCF_023093595.1. Classification (GTDB taxonomy): domain Bacteria; phylum Pseudomonadota; class Gammaproteobacteria; order Burkholderiales; family Rhodocyclaceae; genus Thauera; species Thauera aromatica_A. Next base: position 38,096 of record NZ_JALLIK010000110.1, on the reverse strand, counting down.
GCCAGCCGATCGCCGACAACGCGACCGCCAGCGGCCGGGCGATGAACCGGCGGGTGGAAATCTTCATTGCCGAACCGGCGCGCTGAAAATCGCGCGCGTCGCAACAACGCCCGGCCCGGATTCGCCCGGCCGGGCGTTTGTGTGTCTGCGTGCTTCGCCGGCCGCGATCAGCGCGCGGGGGCGGGCAGCGGCGCGAGCAGGGCGGAGATGTCGGCCTCGCCGAATTTCGCCAGCGCGTTCGCATCTTCGGACAGCACCCCTTCGGCCAGCGCGGCTTTCTTTTCCTGCAGGGCGAGGATCTTCTCCTCGATGCTGCCGGCGCAGATCAGCTTGAACACGAACACCGGCTTGTCCTGGCCGATGCGGTGGGCGCGGTCGGTGGCCTGGTTCTCGGCCGCGGGGTTCCACCACGGGTCGTAGTGGATCACGGTGTCGGCAGCGGTCAGATTCAGCCCCACGCCGCCCGCCTTCAGGCTGATCAGGAACACCGGCACGCGCCCCTTCTGGAAGTCTTCCACCGGGACGCGGCGGTCGCGGGTGTCGCCGGTGAGCGCCACCCAGCCGATCTTCGCCTTGTCCAGCTCGGCCGCGATCAGCCCGAGCATGGTGGTGAACTGCGAGAACAGCAGGATGCGCCGGCCCTCGGCGATCAGCTCGGGGAGCATGTCCATCAGCAGGTCGAGCTTGGCGCGTTCCTTCACCCGCGCGGCGGCGGGCGACTTCAGCAGGCGCGGGTCGCAGCACACCTGGCGCAGCTTGAGGAGCGCGTCGAGGATCACGATCTGGCTGCGGGCGAAGCCTTTGCCGGCGATTTCGGCGCGCACCTTCTCGTCCATCGCTGCGCGCACCGCCTCGTAGAGGTCGCGCTGGCCGCCTCCCAGGTCGACGCTGCGCACGATCACGGTTTTCGGCGGCAGCTCGGTGGCGACGTCTTCCTTGCGTCGGCGCAGGATGAAAGGCTTGAGGCGGGCGGCGAGGAGGTCGCGGCGCACGGTATCGCCGTGTTTTTCGATCGGCGTGCGCCAGGTCGCGGTGAACTGCTTGTGGCTGCCGAGAAAGCCCGGCAGCAGGAAGTCGAACTGCGCCCATAGCTCGCCGAGGTGGTTTTCCAGCGGCGTGCCGGTCAGGCCGAGGCGGTGGCGGGCCTGCAACTGACGGATCACCTGCGCGCCCTTGCTTGCGGCGTTCTTCACCGTCTGCGCCTCGTCCAGGATCAGCAGGCTCCATTCGCGCGCCTGCAAGGCTTCGGCATCGCGCCACAGCAGCGGATAGGTGGTCAGCGCCACATCCACGCCGTCGAGCTCCTCGAAGCGGGCGTGGCGGTCGGCGCCGTGCAGGTTGAGTACCTTGAGCGCGGGCGCGAAGCGTTCGGCTTCGGCCTGCCAGTTGAACACCAGCGAGGTCGGCAGGATCACCAGCGCCGGCTGCCCGAGGCGGCCGGCGTGTTTTTCGGTGAGCAGGTGGGCGAGCGCCTGGGCGGTCTTGCCCAGGCCCATGTCGTCGGCGAGGATGCCGGCGAGGTCGTGGCGCACCAGGTGCTGCAGCCAGGCCAGCCCTTCGAGCTGATAGGGGCGCAGTTCGGCACGAAAGCCCTCCGGGGCGGCAACGGCGGCGATGCCCTCGGCCGCGCGCAGGCGGGCGGCGAGGCCGGCGACGAGCTCGCCGCCGCGGCCGGGCAGATCGAGCTCGGCGAGACGGACGGCATCGAGCCGGGACAGGCGCCAGTCGCCGTCGGGGCGATCGAACAGGTCGACCAGCGCCCGCACCAGCGGTTTCAGCCGACCGGCGCCGATGCGCAGGCGGCCGAGCGCGGGGTCTTCCAGAATCAGGGCTTCGTGGTCGTCGATGTCGTCGAGGCGGCCGGACAGCCAGCGCGGGTCTTCGGCGAACAGGCCGGCGAGCAGCGGGGCGAGCGGCAGGCGGCGGCCGTCGATCTCGATCCCGGGCGACAGGCCCAGCCAACCGTCCTCGCCTTCGTCGACGTCGAGGATCAGGGCGTCGATGTCGATCGCGTGGTGGCGGAAATCGACCGGCAGCTCGATGTCCCAGCCCTCGGCACGCAGGGCGGGGAGGCTGTCGGCCATGAACGCCGGCCAGGCGGCTTCGTTCGCCAGGCCGAGGGCGTCGGCCGGCAGGCTGCCGCAGGTGACCTGCACCGCGCCGGGCGGGATGCGGGTGAAGCCGGCAGCGGCGAGTTTCTGGGTGGCGCCGCGTTCGGCGGCTTCGTCGCGCGCGAGGCGGGCGCTGCGGCCGTCGGGCAGCGGATGGAAGGTGCGCGCGTCGTGGGCGTCGACGGTCAGCGGGCCGTAGCGGAAGGCGAGCGTGGCGAAGTCGAAGACGTAGGTGCCGTAGGGCGGGTAATTGCGGAAGCGGGCGTGATCGACCGGCCGGGTCGCGAGGCGCAGCAGCGGCACCGGGACCCCGCCCAGTTCGACCGGCGGCTCGCCGCGCAAGGTGGGGACGGGCAGCGCGGGAGCGACTTCGGCCAGAGTCTCGGCGACGAGTTCGGCTTCGGACTGGGTCAGCGGAGGCAGCCACAGCAGGCGATGGACCAGCTCGGCGGGCACGTCGAGGGCGACCGGCCCGGCCTGTGCGGCGGCGGCGTCGACGTACCACGGCGGCAGCAGCGGCAATACGAGCTCGGCCGGCGGGTCGACGCAGACCGTGGGCGCGCGCAGGCCGTCTTCGGTGAGGCGCCAGTCCGCCCGCCCGGGACGGGGGCCGCCGGCCTCCAGCGCCGGTGTGTCGAGGGTGGGAAAGTGCAGCCGGCCGCTGTCGAGCAGCCGCGCCATCAGGGCTTCGCTGTTGCGCCCCTCGAGCGGCAGGCTGGCGGGGTGGGTGCGTCCGCGCGGGCGGTGGGCCCACAGCAGGCGCAGGATTTCGAGATCGGTCTCATCGACGAAGGCGGGCGGCGCCTGCAGGGCGCGTTCGATGTTGCTCCAGCTTTCCCGATGGCGGATGTGCCCGCCCTGGTCGAGGCGGACCTTGTGGCAGCTGAGCAGGTAGTCGCTGCCGTAGGCGTGTTGTTCGATCAGGTAGCGCAGCGCGTGCGTGCCGGCACCGGCCTTGCGCTTCGGCCGGGCGCCGGGCGCCAGCGCCGCGGCGGCATGGCGGAAGCCTTCCACCCATGCCATCACCTGCTCGCGCGGACGGTCGGGGCTGCGGCGCTGGTGCAGCCACATCAGCATCATCGCCGCGACGTGCTTGCAGTCGTAGCCCATCGGGCAGGTGCATTCGCTGTGCAGCAGGCGGCGGCCGCTCTGCTCGCGGATTTCGGCGAAAACGTCGTAGGGGGTGCGCTGGCGGCCCTTCACCAGGGCCGACACCGTTTCGCTGTCGCTCGACAGGGTGCTGACCCGGCTGAGATAGCCGAGGCCTTTGGCGACGGTCGGGTAGCCGAGCGCGGCGATCAGGTCATCCTGGGTGAAGCGGTCGAGGGGAGTCGTCATGAGTGCGGGGGACGGTGAACGAGGCACAGGCCGCGGATGCGGCCTGTGCCAGCGGGCGGGCTCGTCGAGCCGGGCGCGGGCTTAGACGTTGCGATACACCTCGGCGCCGCTCTCGACGAACTCCACCGCCTTCACTGCCATGCCCTTTTGCAGCGCCTCGGCTTCGCCGATGCCCTGGGCGGCGGCGAAGTCGCGCACGTCCTGGGTGATCTTCATCGAACAGAAGTGCGGCCCGCACATCGAGCAGAAATGCGCCACCTTGGCCGAGTCCTTGGGCAGGGTCTCGTCGTGGAAGTCCTTCGCCTTGTCCGGGTCGAGGCCGAGGTTGAACTGGTCTTCCCAGCGGAACTCGAAGCGCGCCTTGGACAGCGCGTTGTCGCGGATCTGCGCGCCCGGGTGGCCCTTGGCGAGGTCGGCGGCATGCGCGGCGAGCTTGTAGGTGATGATGCCTTCCTTGACGTCCTGCTTGTTGGGCAGGCCGAGGTGCTCCTTCGGCGTCACGTAGCACAGCATCGCGGTGCCGTACCAGCCGATGGTGGCTGCGCCGATGCCGCTGGTGATGTGGTCGTAGCCGGGGGCGATGTCGGTGGTCAGCGGCCCGAGGGTGTAGAACGGGGCTTCCTTGCAGTGCGCGAGCTGGAGGTCCATGTTCTCCTTGATGAGGTGCAGCGGCACGTGGCCCGGACCTTCGATGATGGTCTGCACGTCGTGCTTCCAGGCGATGTCGGTGAGCTCGCCGAGGGTCTTCAATTCACCCAGCTGCGCCTCGTCGTTGGCATCGTAGATCGAGCCCGGACGCAGGCCGTCGCCCAGGCTGAAGGCGACGTCGTAGGCCTTCATGATCTCGCAGATGTCTTCGAAGTGCGTGTACAGGAAGCTCTCCTGGTGGTGGGCGAGGCACCACTTGGCCATGATCGAGCCGCCGCGCGAGACGATCCCGGTCATGCGGTTGGCGGTCAGCGGCACGTAGCGCAGCAGCACCCCGGCGTGGATGGTGAAGTAGTCCACGCCCTGCTCGGCCTGCTCGATCAGGGTGTCGCGGAAGATCTCCCAGGTCAGTTCCTCGGCCTTGCCGTCGACTTTTTCCAGCGCCTGGTAGATCGGCACGGTGCCGATCGGCACCGGGCTGTTGCGGATGATCCACTCGCGCGTCTCGTGGATGTTCTTGCCGGTGGACAGGTCCATCACCGTGTCGCCGCCCCAGCGGATCGACCAGGTCATCTTGTCGACTTCCTCGGCGATGCTGGAAGTGACCGCGGAGTTGCCGATGTTGGCGTTGATCTTCACCAGGAAGTTGCGGCCGATGATCATCGGCTCGGACTCGGGGTGGTTGATGTTGTTGGGGATGATGGCGCGGCCGCGGGCGATCTCGTCGCGCACGAACTCGGGGGTGATCGTCGCCGGCAGGCTGGCGCCGAAGTTCTGGCCCGGGTGCTGGCGCAGCATCATGTCGGCCATCTTCTGGCCCTTGAGGCCGCCGCTGGCGCGCAGCGAGGCGATGTACTGCTCGCGGTTGAGGTTCTCGCGGATGGCGACGTATTCCATCTCGGGGGTGATGATGCCGCGGCGCGCGTAGTGCATCTGGCTGACGTTGCGGCCTGCGCGCGCGCGGCGCGGGGTGCGGTGCAGGCCGGGGAAGCGCAGCTCGTCCAGGGCCGGGTCGGCGGCGCGGGCGCGGCCGTATTCGGAGGACAGGTCGGGCAGCAGCGCGGTGTCGCCGCGTTCCTCGATCCACTGCTGGCGCAGCGCGGGCAGGCCGGAGCGGATGTCGATCTTGGCTTGCGGGTCGGAATAGGGGCCGGAACAGTCGTAGACGAAGATCGGCGGGTTCTGCTCGGCGCCGAAGGAGGCCGGGGTGTCGGACTGCGAGATCTCGCGCATCGGCACGCGGATGTCGGGGCGGCTGCCTTCGACGTAGATCTTGCGCGAGTTGGGCAGCGGCGCGATCGCGGCGGCGTCCACGTGGGCGGTGGCGGCGATGAATTTGTCGTGGGCGTTCATGGGCTCTCCTTCGGGGGTTCTTGTCTGCGCCATAGCGCATGAAAATGATGGACGGGGCCGTGGCCGTGGCCGACCGTCAGTTCGCCGGCGCGGGCGATCGCGCCCAGCAGCCACTGGCGTGCGTGGCGCACCGCGGCTTCGACCGGGCGCAGGCCGCCGGCGGTCTGCGGCAGCAGCGCGGCGACCGCCGAGCTCAGCGTGCAGCCGGTGCCGTGGGTGTTCCGGGTGTCGATGCGCGGCGCCGGCAGCTCGACCATGCGGTCGCCATCGAACAGCAGGTCGACCAGCTCGCTGCCGGGCAGGTGGCCGCCCTTCAGCAGCACCCAGCGCTCGGAAGACAGCGGCAGCAGTTCGCGCAGGCGCTCGGCGGCGCGGTACATCTCCTTCACCGATTCGGGTGCGCGCTGTTCGAGCAGCACGCCGGCCTCGGGCAGGTTGGGGGTGATCATGAAGGCCCGGGGAAAGAGCGCCTCGCGCATCATCGCGAGCGCGCTTTTCGCCAGCAGGCTGTCGCCGCTCTTGGCCACCATCACCGGGTCGAGGACGACGTTGGCCGCCTGCCAGTGGGCGAGGCGGTCGGCGACGGTGGCGGTGACTTCGGCGCTGCCGAGCATGCCGATCTTGGTCGCGGCCAGCGCCACGTCGGCGAACAAGGTGTCGATCTGCAGGCGCAGGAAGTCGGTCGGCGGCACGTGCACGCCGGCCACGGCGCGGGTGTTCTGCGCGGTGAGGGCGGCGATCACGCCGCAGCCGTAGGCGCCGAGCGCGGAGAAGGTCTTCAGGTCGGCGAACACTCCGGCGCCGCCGCCGGGATCGACGCCGGCGATCGAGACCACGTTCGGAATGCGCCCGGCGGGGGCGGAAGCGGAGGCTGCGGAAGTATTCATCACGACGTTTCCCTACGCCGGTCCGAGCCGGATCAGGTTCCAAGGGTGTTTCTCAGCCCGTGCGGCGCGGGCACCCCCAACGAGACCGCTGAAGATACTTCATGCACCCCGTGCTCGCAAGGCATCGCCGTGAACTCCGCCGATCGCAGTGCAGCATCTGCGCTAGAATGACGCGGTTTTGCCATTCCGGATGACGCTATAAATTAGCGTGTGCTAATATTTCGCCAGGAGCCCCTGATGAACTTCGAGAAAGCGCGCTTCAACATGGTCGAGCAGCAGATCCGCCCCTGGGAGGTGCTGGATCAAAACGTGCTCGACCTCCTGATGACGGTCCGGCGCGAGGAATTCGTCCCCGCCAGCCACCGCGAACTGGCCTTCGCCGAGGTCGAAATCCCGATCGGCTGCGGCCAGGTGATGCTGAAGCCGGTGATCGAAGGCAAGATCATGCAGGCCCTGCGGGTCGAAAAAACCGACTTGGTGCTGGAAATCGGCGCCGGCTCGGGCTACTTCGCCGCGCTGCTGGCGGCGCGTGCCGAGTGGGTGCGCGCGGTCGAAATCGAGTGCGCGCTGGTCAAGCTGGCGAGCGAGAACCTCGCCCGCAACGGCGTCGACAACGTGGTCGTGGTGCACGGCGACGGCGTCGATGGCTGGGCCGAACGCGCCCCCTATGACGTCATCGTGGTGTCGGGCGGCCTGCCCTTCGTGCCCCAGGCCCTGCTCGAACAGCTCAAGGTCGGCGGCCGCCTGTTCGCCTTCGTCGGCGAAGCGCCGGTGATGAAGGCGCGGCTGATCACCTGCGAGGCCGAAGGCCGTTTCCGCACCGAAGACATCTTCGAGACCGTGGTGCCGATGCTCAAGAACGCGCCGCGCCAGGACCCTTTCCGTTTCTGAGACAGCCCCGCCGCCATGCGCCAGATCAGTCCTGCCGAGCTTGCCCAGCGCCTGAGCGACCCCCGGCAGCCCAAGCCCTTGCTGCTGGACGTGCGCGAGCCGTGGGAGTTCGAGATCTGCCGCATCGCGGACTCGGTGCCGATGCCGATGGGCAGCGTGCCGGCGCGGTTCGGGGAGCTCGAGCGCACGCGCGAAACCGTGGTCGTCTGCCATCACGGCGCGCGCAGCGCGCAGGTATGCCTGTTCCTCGCCCACCAGGGCTTCACCGATGTGATCAATCTGGCCGGCGGCGTCGCCGGCTGGGCGGCACAGGTCGATCCGACGATGGCGCGCTACTGAAGGCGGCCCCAAAACCGTGGAGAGTGCGATGAAGCGAATCCTGGCCGTTTCGGTCTGTGCCTCGGCCTGCATCGCAGGCCCGTTTCCGAATGGCGCAGCGGCCGCCGACCTGATCGAGGTCTATCGCGATGCGCTCGCCAACGATGCGAAATTCTCCGCGGCACGCGCCGAATTCGACGCCGGGCGGGAAAAATCGGTGCAGGGGCGCTCCGGCCTGCTGCCGCAGATTGGGCTTGCCGCGGACACGACCTGGAACGACGCCGAAACCCGCTCCGCGACGGCCGCGCCGCTGCCCGCGCGCAGCTACAACAGCAACGGCTACCGGGTGCAGCTGACCCAGCCGCTGCTGCGCTGGCAGAACTGGGTCCAGTTCAAGCAGGGTGAACTGCAGAGCGCGCTGGCCGAGACCCGCTTCGGCACGGCGCGCCAGGAGCTCGTCCTGCGCGTGGCCGAGGCCTACTTCGAGGTCCTCAACGCCCAGGATACGCTCGCCGCGGTCGGCCAGTTGCGCACGGCCGCCGCCGAGCAGCTCGAACTGGCGAAGACCAGCTTCGAAGTCGGCACGGTCACCATCACCGACGTGCATGAGGCGCAGTCGCGCTTCGACCTGGCTTCGGCGCAGGAAATCGCCGCGCAGAACCAGCTCGAAGTTGCCCGCCACAGCTTGGCGCAGATCATCGGCAAGGACCCCGAGGCGCTCGCCGGTTTGCGCGAAGGCGTCCACCTCCAGCGCCCGCAGCCCGACCGCATCGTCGACTGGGTCGCTGCCGCCGAGACCGGCAGCCTCGGCGTGCAGGCCCAGCAGCTCGCGCGCGAGATCGCCGCGCGCGAAGTCGAGCGCGCCCGCGCCGGCCATCTGCCGACGCTGGACCTGCTCGCCACCCACGGCGTGAGCAACCGCCCGCAGGCTTCGATCGAGCGTTCCGAAGCCACCACCGTCGGGCTCCAGCTCAACCTCCCGCTGTATGCCGGCGGGCGCGTGTCTTCGCTCTCCCGCGAAGCCGCCGCGCTGCGCGTCAAGGCCGACGCCGAACTCGAGGACGCCCGCCGCAGCGCCGCGCTCGCGGCCCGCGAATCGTGGCTGGGGCTGACCAGCGGCATGGCGCAGGTGAAGGCGCTCGAGGCCGCGCGCGTCTCCTCCGCCTCGGCGCTCGAAGCCAACAAGCTCGGCTACGAAGTCGGGGTGCGGATCAACATCGACGTCCTCAACGCCCAGACCCAGCTCGCCGACACCTTGCAGCGGCTCTCCCGCGCCCGCTACGACACCCTGCTCGCCCAGCTGCGCCTGAAGGCTGCTGCGGGCACCCTGGGCGAGGACGACGTGGCCGCGATCAACGCCCTGCTCGCCCCCTGAGCGCCGCTCCGGCCCCTGAACCCTGCGCCGGCTCCTATGCCGGTTTTTGCGCCGGCCCCGGCGGCGAAACCCGTCCGCTCGGGTGCAGGCCTTCGAGCAGGGCCACCGTGCGCGCGGTGGCGCCCTGGTGGGTGGTGGCGAAGGCGCGCCCGGCGGCGGCGATCTGCGCCCGCCGCACGGGTTCGGCGAGCAGCGCGACGGCCGCGCGCAGGCCGGCATCGGCATCGGCGGCACGCAGGGCGGCGCCGGCGCGCACCGCATCCTCGGCCACCGCCTTGAAGTTGAAGGTGTGCGGCCCGAGCACCACCGGGGTGCCGACCGCGCAGGCCTCGATCAGGTTCTGGCCGCCGAAAGGCAGCCAGCTGCCGCCGATCAGGGCAGCGTCGGCGACCGCGTAATAGGCGAACATCTCCCCCATCGAATCCCCCAGCAGCACCCGGGTATCGGCGTCGACCGGTGCTTCGGCGCTGCGCCGCTGCAGCTTCAGCCCCCGCGCGGCGACGAGCGCGGCGACTTCATCGAAGCGCTGCGGGTGGCGCGGCACCAGCAGGAGCAAGGCGTCGGTGCCGGCATGGCGGGCGAAGGCCGCCAGCAGCAGGGCCTCTTCGCCTTCGCGGGTGCTCGCCGCCAACAGCACCGGGCGCGCGCCGATGCGGGTGCGGAAGGCCTCGGCCAGCGCCAGCGCGGCGTCCGGCGGCGTGATGTCGAACTTGATGTTGCCGGTCACGGTGACCCGGCGCGCGCCGAGCTGGGTCAGGCGCGCGGCATCGGCCGCGGTCTGCGCCCCGATCGCACTGAGCGCCTTCATCGTCAGCGCGGTGAGCGCGGGCAGGCGCGCATAGCGGCGTGCCGAGCGCTCGGACAGGCGGGCATTGGCGAGCAGCACCGGAATGTCGCGGCGGCGGCAGGCGGCAAGCAGGTTCGGCCACAGCTCGGTTTCCATCACCACCCCGAAGACCGGGCGGAAACGGCGCAGGAAGGCATGCGCGAAGCAGCCCAAGTCGTAGGGCAGGTAGGTGCGCAGCACGCGCGACTCGCCCTTGAACAGCGCCTTCGCGGTGTCGCGCCCGGTCGGCGTCATGTGGGTCAGCACCACGCTGTGGTCCGGCCAGCGCTGCAGCAGTGCGCGCACCAGCGGTTCGGCCGCCCGCGTCTCGCCCACCGACACCGCATGCACCCAGATCACCGCCGCCGGCGCCCGCACCCGGTAGCGCCCGAAACGCTCGCCGAGGTGCTTCAGGTAGGCCGGCTGGCGCCGCGCCCGCCACAGCAGGCGCAGCAGCACGACGGGCAGGGCGACGATCCACAGCAGGGTGTAGGGCAGGCGGGTGAGCATGGACCACGGAGGCGGGGCGAAGCGCGCAGTATACGCGCTAGCCGGCACCCCGGCGGAAACGCTCAGGCACCGCGCTCGGCGACTTCGCGGTACAGCGCTGCATACTTGCAGCCCAACGCTTCACCCGAGAACAGTCGCTCATAACGCGCCCGTGCGGCTATTCCCATCCGGCTCGCCAGCCTCTCGTCCCGCAGCAGTCGATCGATCGCCATCGCTAGCGCATTCGGGTCATCGGGCTCGATCACGAAGCCCGTTTCGCCATCGGCATTGACAAACGAGGTGCCCGTGCCGATCTCGCACGAGATCATTGGCTTGCCGAACATGGCGGCTTCCACCAGCACCATGCCGAAGGCTTCCGAGCGCAGGTGCGAGGGCAGTACCAGAGCCCGGCACTGCCCGAGCAGTGCGACCTTCTCCTCGTCGCTAACCTGGCCCGCGAATACCACGTTGCGTGCTTCGATGTCGGCGGCAAGTCGGCGCAGTGTTTCTCCCTCTGGCCCCGTTCCGGCAATCACGATGCGGGTGCCCAGCAAGCGCGCGGCGCGGATCAGGTTGTGCAGCCCCTTGTAATAGCGCAGCACGCCGATGAACAGGACGAAGGGCACTCCGTGCTGCAGATCGAGGCGCTGCAGGATGCGCCCGTCCCCCTTTTCGGGGTAGGAGTGCTCATTGATGCCCAGCGGAATCACTCGCAGCTTATGGCTGATGGATGGGTCGGACAGGATCGGACTGGTCTGCGCGTAGGCCGGTGCGTTGGCGACGATCGCCTGCATGCCTTTCAGTGTGCGCCGCATCAAGGGGGCATAGGCCGCCCCCAGCCATTTCTGGCGCACGATGTCCGAAATGTAGGTCAGTACCGCAGGCGTGCGCGGGCGCACGCACTGGTGCAGTATGTCCGCAAACGGCCACGGGAACAGGTAATGGATGACGTCGGCCGTCCGGGCCAGCTTTTTGAACTGTGTAAAGGCGTCCATGCCGCCAAGATCGCAGGAGGCGGGCGCCGCCCATGAGCGGCTTCGTACCACCCGCGCCTCCGGGCATTGCAGGGTTGCCGGCGCAGGCGCCGGAGACAGGGTGAAAATCGTGTTCTCGATGCCGAATGCTTGGGTCGCGAGACAGATCTGGCGGATGGCTTCCTGTAGCCCGCCGGGTGGGTCGGGGAAATAGGTGCGATAGACGTGCAGGACACGCAGCGTGGCTGGTGCCATCTTTCAGTCGCTCCGAACAGCGCGATAGGCCGCGCCCGTTTTCCGGGCGCACTGCGCCCAACTGAAACGTGCCGCCTGGGCCAATCCTTTACGCTGCGCCTCGCTGCGCCACCCTTCGTCCTCCAGGCCCTGGCGTAGCAGATCGGTGAGCGTATCGACGTTATGTGGAGCGCACATCAGTGCCGCATCGCCGGCGACTTCGGGTAGGGAAGAACTGTTCGAGCACACGACCGGTACGCCCGATGCCATGGCTTCGAGGACAGGCAGCCCAAACCCTTCGTACACGGAAGGAAAAGCGAAAAGGCGGGCGCCCGCGAACACATGGGGCAGTTCCGCGCCGGAGACATAACCGAGATAGCGGACCCAGCCTTCGCCGGCCGCCTTCTGTATACGCGCATGCAGATCGGCGCTCTGCCAGCCCTGATAGCCACATAGAACCAAAGGAAGGCGGTGCCGTAGTGAGGTGGGTAGGCGTTGGTAGGCATCGAGCAATGCCCCGAGATTCTTGCGCGGTTCGATTGTGCCGGAGTAGAGGCAATAATTCCCTGGACGCAAGCCCAATCGGGGCAGTACCGCATCGAGTTCGGTGGGGAGGCGGGGTCTGAAGCACGCTGCACTGGCCAGCGGGATGGCGCGCACGCGTTCGGGCGGCAGCGAAAAGAATGCGACCAGTTCCTGTCGTGTGAACTCAGAATCCGTCAGCACCATCGATGCCCGACTCACCGACTTGACGATCTCTTGCCGCATCATCCGCGCCCGCCCGCCGGGGTGGCAGTGTGCCCAGGTAAATACCGACAAATCGTGAATCGTCACCACGCTTTTGCCGTCAAACCGCGGCAGATAAAACTGCGGGCCGTGGAAGATCGCCTCGTTGTGCTCTTTTAGGCTATGCGATTGTCGCCGCGACAGCCATACGCGATGCGCCGAAACGATGGCAGGGCTGTTCTGCAAGCGTTGCCGCACGCGAACGGCAAGCGATCGGCCCTGCGCTGGATTCGAGAACGCCTTCTCGGTGGGTAACCGCGGCACGAAACGGTGCCCTGCCATGAACTGCAGATCGAGCCCGGGCACTTCATCCGGCAGCTGACGTGCCAGTTCGTAGGTGTAGCGACCGATCCCCGTCAGTGGGAAGCGCACGGCATCGATCGACAGGATGACCTTCAAGTCATTTCTCCAGCATCCACCGCAGCGTCTCTTCGAGTGGAGGCGTATGCCACTCGCCGACGAGGGCACGCAACTTCGATGCATCGCCGCACAGGGTCTTCACTTCGCTGGCACGGACAAAAGCGGGGTTCACCTGCACCTGAATACTGCGCCCGCTGATATCTTCTGCCATTGCGATCACCTCGCGTAGGGAATGCGTCTGGCCCGAGCACACATTCACTGTCTCACCCGCCGGCCGTGTTTCCAGCAGGCGGCGATAAGCCATAGCTACAGCGCGCACGTCTGAAAAATCGCGCCAGATATCCAGGTTGCCCAGTTCGATCACCTTTGTCTGGCGGCGGAAATGCGCCACGATCTTCGGCAGCAAGAAGGACTCCGCCTGCCCCGCGCCGGTGTAGTTGAACGGCCGCGCAATCACGATCGGCAGCTTGTCCATCCACAGCCGGGCCATGTATTCCATCGCCAGCTTGCTCACTGCATAGTCGTTGGCCGGGTTGGGCGGAGTCGACTCGTTGAGGACGCCTCCGGTCGTGTTGCCGTACACGTTGGCGCTGCTGGCCAGCAGCACGCATTCGGGGGTCTTGTCGCATGCGGCCAGCGCGGCCAGCAGCGTGCGTGTGCCGATCAGATTGACCTGGTAGAAGGCTTCCGGCTCGCCGTGGCCGACAAAGGCAATGGCGGCAAGGTGTACCACTGCATCGGGTTGGATTTCCGCAACCGCCGCTTCGAGCCCCGCCGCGTCTGCGAGGTCCACACACCGATACCGGGTATCACCTGTCTCTGCATGGAAACCGATGCCCCACACCTCCCAGCCGCACCGTTCAAGCTCGGCGGCGAGGTAGCGGCCGGTGAAACCCTTGATCCCGGTGATCAGCGCGCGCTTCATCGTCGCGCGTCAGAACGAGAAGCCGTGTTCATTACGGCGGATGTCCGCCTCCACCATCATCTGGCAGAGCTGCTCCAGCGTGGTCTGCGGCGCCCAGCCTAGCTCGCGCTTCGCCTTTTCCGGGTCGCCGATCAGCAGGTCGACTTCGGCCGGGCGGTAGAACTTGGGATTCACCCGCACCAGCGTCCGGCCCGACAGGCGGTCGATGCCGACTTCCTTGTCTTCGCGGCCTTCCCATTGCAGGTCGTAGCCGACGGCCTTGCCCGCCAGGGTGACGAAATCGCGCACCGTCTCGGTGCGCTTGGTGGCCAGCACGTAGGTGTCAGGGTTGTCGGCCTGCACCATCCGCCACATCCCCTCGACATATTCTCTGGCATAGCCCCAGTCTCGTCTGGCATCGAGGTTGCCCAGTTCGACCACATCCAGCTTGCCCAGCCTGATCCTGGCCAGGCTGTCGGTCACCTTGCGGGTCAGAAACTCGCGGCCGCGCAGCGGCGACTCGTGGTTGAACAGGATGCCGCTCGTGGCAAAGATGCCGTAGCTTTCCCGATAGTTGATCGTCATCCAGTGCGCGTACAGCTTGGCGACGCCGTAGGGGCTGCGCGGATAGAAGGGCGTGTCTTCGGTCTGCGGAATGCGCTGCACCTTGCCGAACATTTCGGATGTCGACGCCTGATAGAAGCGCACCTGCGGATTGACGATGCGGATCGCTTCGAGCAGGTTGACTACCCCCAGGCCGGTGATTTCGCCCGTGGTGATGGGCTGGTCGAACGAGACGCCCACGAAGCTCTGTGCCGCCAGGTTATACACCTCGGTCGCGCCCGTCGTCTGTAGCAGGCGGATGCTGGCAGAGAGGTCGGTCAGGTCGTATTCCACCAGCTTCAGGTTCGGATGGCTGGCAATGCCCAACTCTTCGAGGCGCCAGAAATTGACCGAGCTGGTGCGACGGTAGGTGCCGAACACCGTGTACCCCTTGTCCAGCAGTAGTTCGGCCAGATAGGCACCATCCTGTCCGGTGATGCCGGTGACGATTGCAGACGTGCTCACACAAAACCTCGTTTCGGGTCATCCCCGTTCGATTGCAGGAAATTAGCGCCGGATTATCGCATCACGGCGGGCGAAGTCGATGCCCATGGTGCAATGCGGCATCCACTCATCCCGGGTGGAGCGCTTGCACGGTGCGGGTTTGAGCAAGGTGTAAATCTCTTTTAAAATTTCATATAGGACTTGCTGTACAATCGCGCCCCACATGCCTACCCAGCTCCGCCTCCGGCTCGACACCTCGCCCGACCAGAAAGCCCGCCTGCTCGCCCTGCAGGCTGTGTTCGCGCGGCTGTGCAACGCGCTGGCGCCGGTGGTGCGCACCACCCGCTGCTGGAACCGGGTGGCGCTGCACCACATGACTTACAAGAGCCTGCGCGAGCAGTTCCCGGAGATCGGCTCGCAGATGGTGTGCAACGCGATCTACTCGGTGTGCCGCACCAGCCGGCTGGTGTATCAGCACCCGAAGAGCCCGTTCAACGTCGCCCGCCTGGGCGAGCGCCCCTTGCCCCTGCTGCGTTTCGCCGACAACTGCCCGGTGTATTTCGACCGCCACACCCTGAGCCTCAAGGCCGGGCAAGTGTCGATGTATACGCTCGACGGGCGGATGCGCTTCCAGCTTGCGCTGCGTCCCGAGGATGAGCAGGCCTTCCACGAGCAGAAGCTGCGCGAAATCGTGCTGTCGCGGCGGGCCGACGGCGGTTTCGAACTGGCGTTCTGGTTTGCCGAGGCCGACCCCGACACTGCTGCCGCGCCCACCGAAACCGCCGACGAAATTCCCGAATACCTCATGGTTGAAGCCACCGCATGAATCCCGACAAGACCCCGTCCGAACTGCGCGAGGCCGTGCTGGCCTTCAAGCCCCATTACTGGCGCGCGTTCCGCTTCGCCCTCATCGGCGCCTTGCTGGTGCTGGCGCCGACCGCCTACATGTTCGAAGTGTACGGCCGCGTGGTGGATAGCCGCAGCCATATCACCCTGGCGATGCTGACCCTGCTGGTGGTGCTCGCCTTCATCGTCATGGAAGTGCTGGATTGGGCGCGCTCCGAGACGATGCGCGAGGCCGGACAGCTGCTCGACCAGCGGATGGCGCCGCGCATCTTTCAGGCGCTGTACGAATCCAACCTGCGCCGCTCGGGGGCGCCCACCGTGCAGCCGATGAACGACTTTCGCACGGTGCGCGACTTTCTGCCCCATCCGGTGCTGGGCGCGGTGATGGAGTCGCCGATTTCGCTGGTGTTCATGGTGATCCTGTTCCTCGCCAGCCCCGTGCTGGGGTGGACGGCGGTCGCCGGCGCGGTGGTGCAGGTCGTCCTTGCCTGGCTCAACGAACGCAGCACCAATCCGCCGCTGATCGAGGCCAACCGCGCGGCCATCGGCGCCCAGCAATATGCCGACGGCTCGCTGCGCAACGCCGAGGTGATCGAGGCGATGGGCATGCTGCATCACATCCACCGGCGCTGGATGGAAAAGCAGCATGAATTCCTCGGCCTGCAGGCCGAGGCCTCGGACAAGGCGGGCGCCTTCCAGGCCGGGAGCAAGTTCGTCCAGACCACGATCGGCTCGCTGCTGCTCGGTCTGGGCGGCTGGCTGATTCTGGAAGACGCGCTCGCCGGCGGCCCGGGGATGATGATCGTCGCTTCGGTGCTGGGCGGGCGCATGCTGGCGCCGCTGGTGCAGATGGTGAGCCAGTGGCGCGCGGTGGTGAACGTGCGCGACGCCTGGCGCCGGCTGGACAAGCTGCTGGCGCAGATCCAGCCACGCCCGCCGGCGATGGCGCTGCCGGCGCCGCGCGGCATCGTCAGCGTCGACAATCTCATCGCCGCCGCGCCCGGCAGCAACGCCCCCATCCTGCGCGGCGTCGCTTTCGGTCTGCAGCCGGGTGAAGTGCTCGCGGTGGTCGGACCGTCGGCTTCCGGCAAGACCACGCTGGCGCGGCTGTTGGTAGGGCTGTGGCCCACCAACAGCGGCAAGGTGCGCCTCGACGGTGCCGACGTCTTCGCTTGGGACAAGCTCGAGCTCGGTCCTCATCTCGGTTATCTGCCGCAGGGCGTGGAACTGCTCGACGGCACCCTGGCCGAGAACATCGCCCGCTTCGGCGAGGTCGATCTCGACAAGGTGCATGCGGCGGCACGCGCAGTCGGCCTGCACGAATTCATCCTGTCGCTGCCGCAGGGTTACGACAGCCCGGTGGGACGCGACGGCGCCATCCTGTCCGGCGGCCAGCGCCAGCGCGTCGCCTTGGCGCGCGCGCTGTACGGCGAGCCGGTGTTCGTGGTGCTCGACGAACCCAACTCCAGCCTCGACGACGCCGGCGACGCCGCGCTGGCGCAGGCCATCGCCCGGTTGAAGGCGCGCGGCACCACCTTCGTGGTGATGACCCACCGCACCAGCGTGCTGGCGGTGGCCGACAAGATGCTGGTGTTGCGCGATGGCGCGCAACAGGCTTTCGGCCCGCGCGACCAGGTGCTGGCCGCGCTCAACCAGGCCTCCCAGCAAGCCGCACAACAGGCACAGGGCGCCCGCCCGCCCGCGACCGGCGCCGCGCCGGCCGTGGCCGCGGCGCGCTGAACGCCGCCTCACCCATGATCTGATCGGAACAACCATGGCATCCACCGGTTTCTTCGCGCGCAGCGAGCTTGCCGCCACCTTGTACGCGTTCAGGCGCGAATTCCTCATCGTGGGCCTGTTCAGCATGGTGGCCAACGTGCTGATGCTGGCGCCCACCCTCTACATGCTGCAGGTCTACGACCGGGTGCTGGTCAGCCGCAGCGAGCTGACCCTGCTGGTGGTGTCGCTGATCACGCTGTTCTTCTTCGCGGTGATGGCCTTCGCCGAATGGTCGCGCTCGCGGCTGCTGGTGCGCGCCGGAGTGCGGCTCGACGCGGTGCTCAGCACGCGCGTGTTCAACGCCAGCTTCGAGGCCAACCTCAGCCAGTCCGGCGCCCCGGCGCAGCGCGCCTTCAACGACCTGACCGAAGTGCGCCAGTTCCTCACCGGCAACGGCATCTTCGCCTTCTTCGATGCGCCCTGGGCGCCGATCTACATCGGCGTGCTGTTCTTCCTCCACCCCTTCCTCGGCTGGGTCTCGATCGGCTTCGCGCTGGTGCAGGCGGCGCTCGCCTGGTTCGGCCACCGGCGCACGATTGCCCCGGCGGAAGAAGCCTCCAAGGCCGCGCTCGAGGTCAATCTGTACCTGCAAAGCAAGCTGCGCAACGCCGAAGTGGTCGAATCGATGGGCATGCTGGCTGGCCTGCGCCAGCGCTGGGCGCAACGCCATGCCGCCTACATGGAGCGCCAAGGCGCCACGCAGGCGCTCAGCCATCGCATCACCGCGATCAGCAAATGGGTGCGCTACTGCCAGCAATCCTTCGCGCTGGGGGCGGGAGCCTTGCTGGTGATCGACGGCCAGCTCACCGCCGGCGGCATGATCGCCGCCAACGTGCTGATGACCCGTGCCCTGGCGCCGATCGACCAGATGGTGAACACCTGGCGCAGCTTCATCGGTGCCCGCAGCGCCTTCCTCCGCCTGGAACAACTGCTGCAGGCTCATCCCGAGCGCGACCCGGCCTTGAGCCGTGTGCCGCCGACCGGCGCCGTGGTGCTGCGCGACGTGCTCGCCAGCGCGCCGGGCCGGGCCGAGCCCATCCTCAAGGGGCTCAGCCTCGAGGCCACGCCGGGCACCGTCACCGTGGTACTGGGCCCCTCGGGCTCGGGCAAATCCACCCTGGCGCGGGTCCTGATGGGCATCTGGCCCGACGTCGCCGGCGAGGTGCTGCTCGCCGGCCAGCCGCTCGCCGGCTGGAGCCGTGCCGAACTCGGCCCCTACCTGGGCTATCTGCCGCAGGACATCGAACTGTTCGACGGCACCATCGCCGAGAACATCGCCCGCTTTGCCGAGATCGACTCGGACAAGGTCATCGCCGCCGCGCGCAGTGCCGGCCTCCACGACATGATCCTGCGCTTCCCGAAGGGCTACGACACGCCGATGGGTGAGGCCGGCGGCCTGCTGTCGGGCGGCCAGCGCCAACGCGTCGGCCTGGCGCGCGCGATCTACGGCGACCCGGCGCTGATCGTGCTCGATGAACCCAACGCCAACCTCGACGACGTCGGCGAGGCCGCGCTGATGCAGGCCGTGCGCGAACTCAAAGCCAAGGGTCGCACGGTGTTCCTGATCACCCACCGCCCGGGGGCGGTGGCGGTGGCCGACCAACTGGTGGTGCTGCGCGATGGCCGGGTGCAGGTGCAGGGCGCGCGCGACGCGGTGCTCGCCCAGCTGCAGGCAGCACGTCCGGCCGCGCCTTCGGTCACCACGCCCCCCGCCGCCCCGCCGGCCGCCGTCCCCGCCTGACTTCCGCCTGATTCCCGCCCGCGCCCCGAGGCACCGACCGACTTTCGAACCGATTTCTGCTGGATACCGACATGGCTACTTCCGACTTCAACCTCTCCCCGGTTGCCCCCAAGAACGGCGCTCCGCCCGCCGACACCGGCCGTGCCGCGCGCGTCGGCCTGTGGGCGCTGGGCCTGGGTTTCGGCGGCTTTCTGCTGTGGGCCGCCTTTGCCCCGCTCGACGAAGGCGTGCCCGCCCAGGGCACGGTCATGGTCGACACCAAGCGCAAGGCCGTGCAGCACCTCTCCGGCGGCATCATCAAAGCGGTGCTGGTGCGCGAAGGCGAGCTCGTGCACGAAGGCCAGGCGCTGATCGAACTCGACGCCGCCACCGCCCGCGCCAACTACGAATCCGTGCGCCAGCGCTACCTCGGCCTGCGTGCGATGCAGGGCCGCCTGACCGCCGAGCAGGCCGATGCCGAGGCGGTCGCCTTCCACCCCGATCTGCTCGAAGCCGCCTCCGACCCGTTGATCCGGGTGCAGATGGAAACCCAGCGCCAGCTGTTCCAGTCGCGCCGCGCCGCCCTGCACGCCGCGCTGCAAGGCATCGAGGAAAGCATCCACGGCCAGGAAGCGCTGCTCCAGACCTACGACGGCATGCTCGGCCCGCGTCGCAGCCAGCTCGCCCTGTTGCAGGAGGAACTCGAGCACACTCGCGGCCTGGTCGCCGAAGGCTATGCCCCGCGCAACCGCCAGCTCGAACTCGAACGCCAGGTGGCCGAAGCCGAGGCCACCATCGCCGAACTGACCGGCAACACCCTGCGCGCCCGGCGCGCGATCGCCGAGCTGCGCCAGCAGGCCATCGCCCGCCAGCAGGAATACCGCAAGGAAGTCGAAACCGAACTCGGCAACGTGCTGCGCGAAGTCCAGTCCGATGCCGAAAAGCTCATCGCCGTGCACGCCGACCTCGAACGCACCGAAATCCGCGCACCGGCCTCGGGCCAGGCCATCGGCCTCGCCGTACAGACGGTGGGCGGCGTGATCCAGGCCGGGCAGAAGCTGATGGACATCGTGCCCGAGGACGAACCGCTGCTGCTCGAAGCGAAGATCGAACCCCACCTCATCGACAAGGTGCGCACCGGGCTGAAGACAGACATTCGCTTCAACGCCTTCGCGCATTCGCCGCAACTGGTCGTCGAGGGCGAGATCGTCTCGCTGTCGAGCGATCTGCTCACCGAGCAGGTTGGCAACGGCCAGATCGCCTACTACCTCGCCCGCGTCAAGGTCACCCCCGAAGGGATGGAAGTGCTCGGCAAGCGCCGCATGCAGCCTGGAATGCCCGCCGAAGTGATCATCAAGACCGGCGAACGCTCGATGCTGACCTACCTGCTCAACCCGCTGACCAAACGCCTCGCGGCGTCGATGAAGGAGGAGTGAGCATGCGCGACGACGCCTCCCGCCGCCGGCAGCCTCGCCAGTGGATGCGCCGCCTGGCGGTGGCCGGCCTGCTCGGCGTGCTCAACGCTCCGGCCTGGAGCCTGGACCTGATGCAGGCCTACCAGGCCGCACTCGCCGAAGATGCCCGCGTCCGCGCTGCGCGCGCCGCGCGCGATTCGGCGGTCGAGCGCCTGCCGCAGGCGCAGGCCCAGCTGATGCCGAACATCGCGATCAACCTCGGCCGCAACAAGAACGACATCGACCGCACCCAGGAAAACGCGCTGGGGCGCGACGTCGAGTTCGGCGAGGAGTATTTCAGCTACAACCAGACCCTCCAGCTACGCCAGCCGCTGTTCCGCATGCCCTTGTTCGCCGGCCTGCGCCAGGCCGGCTTCGTCGTCGATGACGCCGAAGCGACACTGGAACGCGAGCTGCAGGACCTCGGCGCACGCGTCACCGGCGCCTACATGGAAGCCCTGCTGGCGCAGGATGCGCTCGAACTGGTGCTCAAGCAGAAGACCGTCACCACCACCCAGCTCGATGCCGCGCGCAAGTCGCTCGAGGCCGGCTACGGCACCCGCACCGACATCGACGAAGCCCAGGCGCGGCTCGACATGAACACCGCCGACGAGCTGAGCGCGCGCCAGCACGTGGACTTCACCCGCCGCCAGCTCGAAATCCTGATCGACCGGCCGGTCGACACCCTGCTCCCGGTCGACGCCCAGCGCCTGCCGCTGCTGCCGCCCGAGCCCGCCGATGTGAGCGAATGGGTCCGCCTCGCCGAAGAAAGCAGCCCCGAAGTGCGCGCTCTCGAGGCCCGGGTCGAAGCCGCCCGAGCCGAGATCGCCAAGGCCCGCGGCGGCCACTACCCGACCGTCGACGCGGTGGCGCAGATCTCCAAGAGCGGCAGCGAAAACGTCACTTCGCCGAGTTCGAGCTACACCAACCACATGATCGGCGTACAGGTGAACATCCCGCTGTTCGCCGGCGGCTACGTCAGTTCCACCACCCGCCAGGCCATCGCCGAGCAGGTGCGCGCTGAAGAAAACCTCGAAGCCACCCGCCGCGACCTCGCCGTGCGCGTGCATCGCGAACACCGCGGCGTCACCGAGGGGGTGCTCAGGGTCAGGGCGCTGGAGCAGGCGGTGCGCTCGGCGCAACAGCTGGTCGCCTCCAGCAAACGCTCGTTCGAGGCCGGCAGTCGGACGATGGTGGATGTGCTCAACGCCGAACAGCAGCTGCAGACCACGCTGCGCGACCTGGCCGAAGCGCGCTACCTGTATCTGGTGTCGCGGGTGCGGCTGCGCGCACTGGTGGGAATGGACCGGGCGCGGAGCATCGAGGAGGTGAATGGGTGGCTGGGGCGGGGGTGAGGGTGCCCGGGAGGGCCGAAGCATGAAAAATCGTTCACAGTCAGCAGCTTATGACTGATCTCAGTCATTCCGCATGCAAGATTGGCCGATTGCGTCCGAAACCGTTGTCGCAAGTCTGTTGGTGTGCTCCACGCGCCTTTCCGCCGTCAGATGAAAATTCGTATCGAAGAAGGCTTCTTCTTCGTACATAAAATCGAACGGTTCTCCCGCGTAGCTCAATCCATTTGAGCGCGCCACTTCGGGCAGCGTCTCGTAGTAATCACGTTCGATTGCATTGTTCCGATAACTTGGGCGATAAAGCATGGCAGGCGGCACGAAAATCGCACACCCGCCCATCGTTTCAATGTGCCGCGCCAATGCCCGCCACCGTGCCCAGCTTGCGCCGCCCCGCAGGGCACGCGCACCATACTGCTCTGGTGTCGATTGCTCTACGGCGGCTTTCATTGCATCGGTGCGGTGTGCCGTTTCGCTATTGATCTGATCCCCCCTGGCATCCAGGTTTTGTGGGCCATACAGCCCCGCAACATGAAAGCCTGGCGGTAAGCCTCGATATCCCTCCAGCACGCGCTCAAGCGGTAACTGCCAAATCAGTTGCAACCAGCGCCACCAACCGATTTCGCTGATCGGTAGAGGATGAGTGGCGTAAAAGTCGATGAACTGCCGGTTGATCACCCCTTCGTCGTGATACAGCGGGTATTCCAGCGGCAGAATCACCCAGTCGCCCGGGCGTAGGATCTGTCGTGCTCGATCGATGATGAATGGCGCCAGCACCCCGGCATTGACACCCAGATTGACCGTCGGCCGGCCTAGCGCGCGGCTGAGCAAACCCGAGTCGATCCCGAACATGGCGCTCGACCCCGCCACGATCACCACCCTCGGGCCCTCAATCGTATTGGCTGCGGCAATTTTGTACGCATAAGCCTGCTCCACCCATTGGTTATACGCGTGAGGGCGGCCTGCAAGGCTCGCCACCACAACCAGCCAGAGCGCGGCGAGTGTTAGCAGCGTGATGATGGCGCTGAGGATGAAGTGCAGTGAGCGGGCCTGTTTCATCGCCCTGGTTCAGAAATTGAAATACAAAAATGCCCGATCCGGGCGTTCCGCCAGCGCTTTCAATACCATCAGCATCAGCGCAACACATACCGCCCCGCGGGCGCGATCGCCAAGGCTCAGGCAGCACTGAAGACTGTTTCGCCCCAGTGTGGCGAGGACAAGCAGCGGGGGAATTACCCAGATCAGTCCGCCGATGACCTGCTGCTGCACCAACTCCGTCAGCAGCAGTTCGAATGTGGGAAGGGTGAAGGCGCTCGGGAGTGTCAGCAGACCGCCATACATGGCCAGCGCAACCTCCAGCGAGGCCGCACGAAACGGCACCCAGGCCAGCATCACCGCGCACAGCGTCAGGCTCCAGGCCAGCCACGACGGGATGCGCAGCCCGCCCCCGCGTCGCCAGGCATGGGCCACCGCAAGCATCAATCCGTGAAGGCCGCCCCACACGACGAACTGCCAGCCCGCGCCATGCCACAATCCACCCAGCAGCATCGTCACTGCCAAGTTGAACGATCTGCGCACCGGCCCAACCTGGTTTCCACCCAGCGGCGCGTACAAATAATCGCGCAGGAAATGCGACAGCGTGATGTGCCAGCGTCGCCAGAACTCCACCACGGACACACTGCGATAAGGTGTGCGGAAATTGGTCGGAAAACGCAGGCCGAACAGCAGGCCCAGTCCGATGGCCATGTCCGCGTACCCGGAAAAATCGAAATACAGCTGCAGCCCATAACCGAATGCTGCCGTCGCCACCTGCAGCGCATCCAGTGCCTGCCCGCCGGCGGCCGCGCTGAAAAGCGCATCGACGCCCGGCGCCAGTGAATCCGCCAGCAACACCTTTTTCGCCAGCCCCACGCACAGCAGGCTCATCCCCAGCGTCCAGGGTAGGGGGCGCGCCAGCCATGCCCGCGTGAGCTTGGGGATGATCGTGCGCGCGTGCACGATCGGCCCGGCGATCAACTGGGGGAAAAACGACACGAACAAGGCATAGCGTGCGATACCGCTATCGGCGGTAATGCGCCGCTGGTACAGATCGACCTGCCAGGCAATCTGCTGGAAGGTGAAAAACGAAATGCCCAGCGGCAGCACGAACTGCAAAGCCTGTGTATCGGGCAAAAAGGCCAGCAGGAACGCGGCGTACTTGAAATACAGCAGCACCGCCAGGTTTCCAGTCACCGCGACGCTCAGCCAGCGCTTGCTCGGCGTGGGCGCCTGGCGCTGGCCGACGGCGTAATTGAACAGGATCGAGCCCAGCAATACCGCACCGTCCCGCCAACTCCACGCCAGGTAAAACACTACCGAGCCCAATAGCAGACCGGCAATGGCCCACTCCGGGCGGCCCAGTCTGCGGCACACCGCAAACACCAGCAGCATCACCGGCAGGAACACCAACAAAAACGGATAGCTGCTGAAAATCACGGCTCAGCCAGGCTGGCAGCTTGCGCACACGATGTTCCACAGCCGCTTCGACACCGCAGGCCAGCGATGGTCGGCCGCCCAGCGCTCCCGTTCGTTTCCGTAGGGGTCCGGGTGTGACAACCAGTGCTTCAAGCCCTCGACGATCTCGCCTGTCTGGTGGCCGGGCAGGGTATAGGTCACCTCGCGTACATCGGCAAAAATCGGCGAGGTTGTCACCGCCACGGGGGCCGCTACGGCTAGCCCCCAGCGCACCGATGCGCTCGACGACTCTCCGGTGGCGCCGGTCGGGTATACCAGTCGGTCCGCCATCGCGAGCCGGTCCAGCGTCTCCGTTTCAGTCAGGAAGCTCGTCTCCAGCACGATGTCACCCCGCCAGGGCGATGCGGTGATCCGCTTCATCAGTAACTCGCGGTAGCTGCGAGATGCTTCGCCCGGGTATTCGGGTGTCTGCAGCAGCAGCCGCAGGTTTGGCTGGCTCGGACGGAGCTGATCGAAGGCCTCCACCAGCTCAAGATAGCCCTTGTTCGGCAGCAGAAAGCCGCCGCACCCCAGCACCACGTCCTCAGGGTTGAAGCCGGTGGCCGCACGTAGTGCGCTGCGCCGATCCACATCCACGGTGTAGGCCGGAATGCCGTGCGGTATCAGCATGGCGTTGTGATCCAGTCCCATGTCTTTCAGGCGGTTCAGATCGTCGATCGAATGCACCATCAACCGTGTGCAGCGCGACAAACCTGTTCGGGCATGGCGGAGCGACTTTTCGATGTCGCCCCACATTACGTCACGCGTCGCATGAAGCACGACGTGGCAGGCAATGCCACGCTCGGTCAGGGTCTGCAGCAGCATGTCAAGCGCAGGAAGATCGAAAAAGGCGAAGTTGAACTGCAGCAACACCGCGTCCGGTGCCCACGCCAGCAAGGCGTCGCGCAGCCGATCCAGCGTGTCGCGCGCGCCGCTGATCCAGCAGCGCTCGACGGCCACCGCGGTGTCGTCCCACGCATGTTCGTCTTCATTGGCAAAAACGCGCAGCACGGCGGGCGAAAACGCCTGCACTTGCGCGTGCGCATAGTCCGCAATGCCGCAGCGCGCGTTCCAACTCGACACCAGCGCAACCCGGCCCGGCGTGCGCCGTACCGTCGTGGGCGCCAAGGTCTGGCGCGCCATGCGCAGGTTGTGCACGGCCGCCGCCCAGGTAAAGCGCGACTCGACCAAGGCGCGCGCTGCGGCACAACGTCCATCGCGCACCGCAGCCGGGGCTTCGAACACCGCACGCAACTGCGCCCCCAGGTCGGCCTCGTCCGGTTCGGCCCATACCGAATTGAACAGCCCGAAGTGCGACTGCGCCCGCGCATAGCGGTAATCCACCAGCCACGCCGTTTCGGGCGTACAGAAATCGCGCTGCCCACCATGCGCACTGGCCACCACCGGCACGCCGAACAACATCGCTTCGGCCAGCGGCAGGCCGAAACCCTCGCCCCGTGCCACGCCAACGAAGGCATCCGCCAGTTCGTACAAGGCCCGCAGTGCGCCGGGGCTGAGGTCGCCGTCGATGTGTTCCACTTCGGCGGCATCCGGGTGCGCCTGGCGCCAGGTGGCCAGGTCGGTTACGAAGGTGTTGTGGGGGTTGGCGAAAGTCTTCACCACCAGGCGCACCGGGTCTCGAGATGTGAAGCGTGCGGCCCAGGCGCGCATCAACACATCCAGCCCCTTGCGCGGAAAACCCGACGAAATATGGACGAAGGTGAAGCAGCCTGCGCGCCGCGTCAGCGGCAGGGCGGTCGGCGTGGATTCGGCGCGCAGCACATGGTCGGCCCCCAGACCCACTACCTCGATGGGCACGCACACCCCGTTGTCCTGCAACACACGCTGCACGAACGACGACATCACCGTAATGCCCGTTAGGTGGTCGTTGAACGCATCCACCCAGGCGGCCGGAAAACCGCTTTCCTCCCAACCGTAGCTCAGCAGCCAACGGTCGCGCCCGCGCAGGGCGGTCACGCGCGGCGGGTAGCAGTTACGGGTGGCAACGTCGGCAAAACCGCTGGCTTGCCCGCGCGCCCACGCCTCGGCCAGGTCCGGATTGGCCGCCAGAAAACCCACATCCGGCGCAAAGTCGCCCCCCCCTTCGGTGCTGTGCAGGCTCACCGAATCGCCCGCTGCCATCAAGCCGCGGGCAAATTCGCGATTGACCAGGGCCAGGCTGTAGTGGCGGTCGAAGGGCCCCTCGATTCGCCAGTCCATCTGCCGCCGCATCACAAAATCGTCGGCAGCGGCGGGGGAATATGGGGCCACAATGCCCAACTCGGCCAGGAAGCGCGCCAGTCCGGTCTTGAGGCGAGCGTAGTCGTACTGACGCAGGTTTTCACGCTGGCCTTCGATCATGTGCCGCCGCAGGCCAGGCTCGCGCGATAGCAGCGCGACCAGCGCCGCCAGCGCCGCGGGCGATTTTTCGCGACACACCAGCCCACCCGTGCCCAGCGTGGCCGCCACGTTGCTGCTGTCCCAGGCGATCACCGGCACATCGAACAGCATCGCCTCCAGCAAAGGCATGCCAAAGCCTTCATGCTCGCTCAGGCATACAAACACGTTGGCGGCGCGATACCAGGCAAACAATTCGGCGGCGTCCACCTTGCCGGTCAGGTGCACATAGCCCGTCAGCCCCCGGTGGCGGATGTCGGCCCGCAACTGCGCCTCGTATTCGGCATCGGAGGTGCCGCCCACCAGGATCAGTTCCACCGGCTGCGTCATGCGCGGCAGCAGGGCGGCCATCATTTCCAGCAAATCGTGCTGGCATTTGTTGGGCGCAATCCGCCCGACGAACAGCACCGTGAAGCGGTCCTCATGGCGTGCCGCCAGCGTTGCGTCCCACGGGGCGTCCAGGCACTGCTCCACATCCACCAGCAGCGGCAGGGTGCGCACCGTGTCGTAACCCAGCGCCTTCAGTTCGTCGGTGTTGTAGTCCGACATGCCGATGCAGGCATCGAAGGTCCGTTGGGCGTGCCAGCCGGCCAGCATCGCCCGGCCACGCAAGGACAAGCCGTGCACCGGGTGATCCGGCGCAAAGAAATGCGCTGGCGTGATGTTGTGATACACCAGCACCTTCCGCGCACGGCGGCTGCTTACCCAGTCTCCGTAGTCGTGCCCGAGCGTGTGGTGCACCAGCAGCAGCGTGTCGGCCGCGTCCTCATAGTCCTCGGCCGGCCGCACGTCGTCCGCCAGCGCGGGGTCGATCATGGAAGCGTAGATCTCGGACACGAAGCCCAGCTCGCGCAGCATGCGCTGGGTCAAGAACATGCCGTTCGATGCCCCGTCGGCTGCGAGCACAGCGGGGCTGAACTGATGCACGGCAAGGGGGCGGGGCGGGCTCATGACACACCGATCTCACGCAGGCAGCCGGCCAGGTCCTGCTTCAGGCGGTCGCGGGCGAAGCGGCTCATACGTTCGCGCTGCCCGGCCAGCATCGCGTCGCGCAGGCTGGGGTCGCGCGCCAGGCAGGCGAGGGTGGCGGCCAGTGGCTCGGGGGATTTGTCCCGCACCACCAGGCCGCCGCAGCCCATCGTGTCGGCCACGCTGGCGAAATCGGCTGCGATCACCGGTGTATCGAACAGCATCGCTTCGATCAGTGGCATGCCAAACCCCTCGTGCTCGCTCAGGCATACGAAGACATCCGCCGCGCGATAAAGACCATACAAAGTTGCCTCATCGACCTTGCCCATCAGGTGCGCGTAACCTTGCAGCCCCAGGTGGGCAATGTCGTCGCGCAAGCGGGCTTCATAGCTGTCGCTGGCGCTACCGCCCACCAGCAGCAACTCGGCCGGATGGTCCAGGTGTGGCAGCAATACTTGCATCATCCGCAGCAAATCGTGCTGGCACTTGTTGGGCGTCAGTCGCCCCACGAACAGAATCGTGAACCGGTCGGCGTGGTCCGCGACGATCTTTTCGTTCCAGGGTTTGGCCAGGCAGTCGTCCACATCCACCAGCAAGGGGATGGTTCGCACCAGCGGATAGCCCAACTCGATCAGCTCGGCGCTGTTGTAGTCCGAATCGCCAATGCAGGTGGCAAAGGTGCCCTGCGCCTGCCACCGCGCCAGCATATTGCGGCCTTTCAGGGACAACCCATGCACCGGGTGTTCGAGCGGAAAGAAATGCGCGGGCGTAATGTTGTGATACACCATCACCCGCCGCGCCTTGCGCGCCTCGATCCAGTCGCCGAACTCGTGCCCCAGTGCGTGGTGCACCAGCAGCACCTGGTCCTCGTCATCCGGACAACTGGTCGGGAAGTGCACCTCGCCACTCAGCGACGGTGGCGTGGTGAATGAATAGATCTCCGATTCATAGCCCATTTCGCGCAGCAAGGTACGCGTAAAGAATATCCCATTCGACACCCCGTCGTCCTTGCTGATGGCCGGGGTCAGCTGATGCACCGCACGCACGTTCAGCGGCCTCATGCCTGCGGCTTCCGGGCGATGATGGCGTAGTCCTGCGGGCCGTACAGCAGGCTGTTCAGGCGGTCACCCACCTCGTGTCCGGCCGTAAACCACAGGGTTTCATCGACCGGGTGCAGGCGCTCGATCTCGACCGCCTCAAAGCCGCGCGAGCGCACGGTAAAGGCCAGCAAATCGGCCGGAATCGGCCGCAAATGGCTGGGGTCCAGCCAGAAGCTGCTCGTCGCCACCATGATGTTGGCCGGGTCCGGCGTTTCCAGAATCAGCAGGCCGCCCGGGCGCAGCACCCGCAGCGCTTCATCCAGGGTGCGGACCAGCACTTCGAAAGGCAGGTGTTCCACCACATGCAGCGCGCTGACGGCTCCCAGGGATTCGGAGGCACGGGCGCTCATCCATTCGCCCACGTCGGCTTCGAAGGCGGTCAGCCCCTGAGCCTGAGTACGGGCAATGGCCGTGGCATTGCTGTCCACGCCAAAGGCGGTCAGCCCGGCCTCGGTCAGCACCGCCAGCCATTCACCCCGGCCACAGCCCAGGTCTGTCAGCGGGGCGTCGGGGGTGCCGGCGCCTGCAGCGGTTACCCGCGGCAAGTAATGTGCCACCCGTTCACGGATTACCGCCTGCGGGCCGCGCCAGGCGTCTTCGAAGTCCTGGTAGAACTTATCCATCACCGTCGAGAGCGGGGCCCCGGCAGCAGAACTCACCGAAGTGCTTGTCTTTGCCTGCGTGCCCGCGGTACGCACCTGCGCTGCTTCTGACTTGAAGCGTTGCCAGACTTGTTGCAGGTTGTCCAATGACTCGCGCAACAACACCGCTTGTCCCTCGATGCGGGCGTGCTCTGCAGTATTTGCACTCAGGTGCGTGCCCAGGCGGTGTTCCATTCGTTCGATTTCGGCCTGTAGCACGTTCTGCCGCTGGGTCAGCGTGTGTTCCAGCCGCAGCAAAACGGCGCGTTGCTGGTCCGCCTGCGCCGCCTGTGCAGCAAGCAGGTCGGCCAGCTTGGGCAGGCTCACCTGCCAGCGTGCCCAGCGTACGCAGTAATGCAGCACCGGTCGCTTGCGTATCGCCACCATCGCCGCCCGCAAGCCGTGCCACCCCTTGCGTGCAAGGCCATACACCCGCGGCCAGCGCTGCAGGCGGGCGCCAATGCTGCTGGCCACGGTGGACTGGGGCAGTCCTGGTGCGGGCGAGGTGTTTGCCAGTGGCGTGCGCAGCGGCGCCGGTGGCGGCACACGCCCGGGTGGGCGCTGCAGTTCGGCTTCGACCGCCGCCTTCAGCGCTGCATAGTCGATATGGGGGTTCTGCTCGAGAAACATCAGCTTTCGGTCCGCTCTGCATAGGTGACCGACGCAGCCGGCTCAGTCGTCGCGTCGATGGAAAAGTGTGCCCCCAGCCCGGCCAGCCCCACAAACCGTGCCCCCCGGAAACCCGCCACTTCAAAGCTCAGGAGCGCGTCGGCCCAGTGGTAGCAGGCTTCCAGGTGGTGCTCCTGGCTGTGCAGGGCTGCGGTCAGGGTGTATTTTCCGGGCCCCAGGTTCAGCTCCAGCGCAAAGCGCACGGTTTGCCGCTGTCCGGGCTGCAGGGTCAGCGTACTGCCCAGGTATTCGGTATTTACACCATAAATGTCCTGACCAAAGCGGTCGCGCACCAGGATGCCCACGGTGGTTTGCATGGGCACAGGCGTGTCGCACTGCAGTTCCAGGCAGGCGTCCACCCGTTCGCCCGCCGCAAAGGGGCCGGGGTTGCCCTGCTTGCCTTCCAGCCAGCCGCGCACGATGCGCGCCTCGCCGGTGCCAAAGCCGGTCTCCGGCGTCATGGCCAGGGCGGCTTCTTCGCTCAGGCGGGCGATCAACTGGTTGTAGAATACCGCCGCCGGCTCGGCCTCGCCCTGGAACACACAATGCCCGTGGTCCATCACCAGCACGCGGTCGCACAGTAGCTTGACGGCATTCAAGTCGTGCGAAACGAATAGCAAGCCACTGCCCGCCTTGCGAAACGCGCGGATGCGCTCGAAGCATTTCTGTTGAAAGTACGCGTCGCCCACCGACAGCGCTTCGTCCACGATCAGCAGGTCGGGGCGAAAGGCCGTCACCACCGCAAAGGCCAGTCGCATCTGCATGCCGCTGGAGTACACCCGCACAGGCTGCTCGAAGTATTCGCCGACCTCGGCAAACGCCTCTACCTGCGGCAAGGCCTGCGCGATCTCGTCTCCGCTAAACCCCATCAGCCCCAGTGCATGACGCGCATTGGCGCGCCCCGTCAGTTCCGGGTGAAAGCCCAGCCCCAGCTCCAGAATGGCGCCGACGCGTCCGCGCCGGTGCACTTCGCCCGCTGAGGGCTGCAGTGTCCCGGTAATCATCTTCAGCAGCGTGCTTTTGCCCGCGCCGTTGTGGCCGATGATGCCCACCACTTCGCCCGGCGCCAGGACAAAATTCACATCGTTGATCACCCAATGCTCGGTCGCCGGCTTGCGCCGCAGCCCAAGCCAGCCCAGTACCCGCCGCCATTCGGACGAATATTGCCGGTACGCCTTGCTCAGTCCATTCACCACCAGCAGGGCGTTCATAATACGTCCGCCATTTCTTGCCCCGCTGCGCGCAGGCACCACAGGGCCAGTGCCATCAGCCCCAGTGCCAACCCCGCCACCAGCACCAGCCCGCCCATCGCCGGCGCAGTCTTGAACACCAGCACCGCCTGAAAGCCATCCACCACATGGAACATCGGGTTGAATCGCATCCAGGGCTGCGCCCCGGCCGGCAGGATCGATGCCATATAAATAATCGGGGTGAACCAGAACCAGAACTGCAGGACGATCGGCGTCATTTGCCCAATGTCGCGGATGAACACGTTCAGCACCCCCAGCAGCAGCCCCAGCCCCAGCCCGAAGGCCACCACCACCGCATACAGTGGCACCAGCCACAACACCAGCCAGCCCGGCCAATGCCCCACCAGAGCGTAAAATGCCAGGGCCACCAGCGCCAGCGCACTATTGTTAACCAGTGCGGAGCCGGTCAGGATCAGCGGCAGGCAAATCTTGGGAAAGGCGATCTTCTTCAGCAGGTTGCCGTTATCGATGAACAGCATCTGCCCGCGTGTCACCAGCTCGGCAAACAAGGTCCAGGCCATGGTTCCGGCCGTCAGGTAGATCGCGTAGGCGAACGGGCCTTCCAGCCCGCCCAGGCGTGCGGCAAACACCCCGGACAGCACCAGCGCAAACACCGCCACCTGCGCCAGCGGATGCAGCACCATCCAGACGCCCCCCAGCGCGTTGCGTGCAAAACGGGCGTGCAAGTCATTCCGGATGGACGACAGGATGAACTGCCGGTAGCGCCAAGCGTTGATTAAAAAGCCTTTCATATATGTGCCAGCCCGAAAGAGTGCGCGAGTGTATGGGGCGGCCTGGCAAGCGTCAAACCCGTGATGTCCGCATGAAACAGCGGGCAGGTGTTGCATGCCTGCAACGGCGGGCTGGCCGGTGATGTGTGCCCGATTGACGCAGGAGATCGGGGGCCGCCAACATGCGTTTGGGGCGTGTCTGTCAAGCTTGAGGTTGCGACGATTGTCAAAAATTCCTCGGCATACAAGGCTCTGGCGTGGGATGTTCGCGGCGCGCCGTGTGTCGGGTGTAAGCCGTGCGGGTGGGGCAGGCGGCTCGGTGTGGGCGGCCTCGGTATCCCATATGCGGGCCGCCGACCGACGAGCCTGCCCCGATGGCATGTGCCTGCAGGGTGTTCGGGGAGCTTTGTTGTTGTAAAGCAGCACGATTGTGTATGATAGTCTCTATGACTGTCGTCGGCGAAGGTCGCCGCTGCGTCAAAAGACCCATGTTTGGGGGCCATGCCCCACAGTGGGGTATGGCAACAGACCGGGGGCTGACGGGCCCTCAGCCTGTACGGAACGGTCTGAGTGTCGATTCGACTTATCACTGGAGAGTTTTATATGGCAACCGTTTCTGAACAAATTCAGCAGATCTACATCGGCCTGCTGGGCCGCGCCGCTGACCAGGCCGGCCTGGACTACTGGACGGCCGAAATCGATGGTGGCGTTCTGACGATCGAACAGCTGCGTGCCAACATCGTGAACGAACAGCCGGAATACGCCGCCGGGCAGGGCAGCATGACGCGCGCCCAGGCGGTTGCCGATCTGTACCAGAATCTGTTCAACCGCGCCCCGGAAGCCGACGGCCTGGAATACTGGGTCAATGGCGACGGTGCCGGCGTGAACATCGACCAACTCGTGCTGGCGCTGATCAACGGCGCTTCGGCTGCCGACCAGCTTGTTCTGGACAACAAGACCGAAGTGGCCGAGTACTATACCGCGGCGGCCGGTGACGATTACACGGCTGAAGCGGCGACCGCTGTGGTTGATGATGTGGATGGCACCCGTGATTCGGTCGAGGATGCGATCGACGCCATTGATGCGGGGAATCTGGCGACGGGTGAGACCTTCACGCTCACCAATGGTACCGACGTTGCCACTGCCAACGTGTTCAACGCCCCGATGGTGTTCACGCCGAACGGTGATGACCGCATTTTGTCGCTGCAAGATGAAGACGTGCTGACCGGTACTGCGGGTCGTACGGACAACACCCTGAACGTGACGATGGGCAACATCAACGCGAATGAAGGTACGACCGTAACCACGACGCCTTACCTGAACAACATCCAGAACGTTAACATCGACTGGACCGGTAACACCACCACGCTTGATCTGCGTAACGCCGACGCCACCGAAGCTGTGAATGTTCAGCGCGTGACCAGTGACGCGACCACAGTGACGGTCGACAACATTGGCACCCCCGCAGCCGACTTCCGCGTGGCCAACACCGCGTCGGACAACGTGATCGCACTGTTCCGCTTCAAGCAGGGTGTGCTGACCGGCGATGAAACGTTGTCGCTTGAGCTGAATGACGTTCTCGCCAACTCGGTTACTCAAAACGCCCGTGGTGCCGGCGCTGGTATCGAGGGTTTCGAAGCGGTCAACCTGAATGCGCTGAACGGCGTTGATCTCGCTAACTTCTCGGTCAACGAGATGGAGTCGCTGGTCATCACCGGTAGCGGTGCGCTCAAGATTGCTACGCTGACCCCGACCGCTATCGTGACGACGCCCGAGTTTGATGCGCTGGGCGCCCCCGGCATTGCCAACCTGGGTGCCGTTGGCCTGCTGACGCTGGATGCCTCTGCCTTCGAAGGTGACCTGACGCTCGACATCACCAACTCCCTGGGTGGCTTTGCCGATCCGGCCAACTCCGGTCAGACCGTGCATGGCACCGTGACTGGTGGCCTGGGCGACGACACCTTCTGGACCAGCGCTGCAGTGGCTGCGACCTCGGCAACCAACCGCGACGTCATCAATGGCGGCGAAGGCGTGAACACCCTGAAGACCACCAGCAACATCGTGGGTAACGCCTCGATCACCAACATCCAGACTCTGGAGCTGCGTCAGCAGGCTGGTGCTCAGACAGTGGACTTCGATGCGTTTGATGACGCAGAGCTGACTTCGGTTGTTATGCGTGATGAGAACAGCAACGGCGCTGGCGGCACGTTCCTCCTGAACGACGTCGGTGCGGCATTGGCTGCTGATGGCCTGGTGCTGCAGCACTCGGTGACCGAAGGTGCAGTGATCGCGAACAATGCGACGGTCCGCGTTCGTCTGGCTGATGCTTCGGGCACCAACGACACCGTCGCCATCCGCGTCGAAAACGAGCGCAACACCGAAACCCAGTTCAACTACACGCTGAACTTCGACGGCCAAGCCAATGGCGTGGGTGCGATCGAAAACGTAACCATCGTCGACGCCGACACCGAAGACAACAACGTTGTTCTGACCGCTGCGCAAGAGCACACCGGCACCGTGACCCTGTCCGGCGGTCGTGCGGGCGATGACTACACCGTGGTCTCCGCGCTCAACGCCAGCGTGATCGAAGCCTCGGCGCAACTGAGCAACCTGCGTTTGTCCGTGGGTGATACCGTTGCCCCGATCACCACCATCACCCAGGACATCCGTCTGGGTGCAGGCGACGACATCCTGACCTTCGTCAATATCAACGACTTCGACACCACCGACAGCATCACCGACGCTGGCGGCAATGACACCGTCCGCGCCGCATTCAGCCAGAACGCGAACCTGACGCTGACCGGTATCGAAGACCTGCACATCATCGCCAACGAAAACGTCACGCTGGGTATGGCCAATGCCGACGTCGAGAACCTGGTGATCCTGGCGGCCAACGCCGCCGACGGTGGTGCTGACGCTTCGCCTCTGACCGCGGAGCCGTTCAACGTTGCCGGCGTGACGACTGCCGACATCATCACCCTGAACGACACCAACCTGACCGAGCTGAACTTCAGCGCCGACCTGGATACCGACGACGACAACACCGCTGCGAACCGCGTCCTCGCCGAAGCGGCAGCGCGTGGTGCTGATGCGGCGTGGAACGGTATCGGTACCAGCGCTGCAGGCGATGCGGCCTATAAGGCTGTTATCAGCGACGAAAGCACCGTTGGCAACTTCAACGGCGTGACCCTGGCCAACAACGCGGCCACCGCGCTGACGGTCAACATCAATGCCAACCTGGATGACGTCATCTACGGTGCAACGGCTTACAACCTGGGTCAGCTGACCGCCCACGGCATCACCTCGATGAACATCGTCGTCACCGACGAAGATGTCACCGCCGGTGCTGCAAACGCCGTGACCACGATCAACAACATCTGGTCGAAGACCATGACCTCGCTGACCGTTTCGGCGGCCGACGATGTCAACCTGAACACCGTGTCGGGCGCAGCGCTCAACAACTCGCTGACCACCTTCGACGCCTCCGCTGTCGGCGGTGACCTGACGGCCACCGTGATCTCGCTGGGCAACAACGCCACCGTGACCCTGGCTGACGGCGACAACGTGTTCTCGGCGCTGGGTTCGGCCGGTACGAACATCACCATCAATGCTGGCAATGGTGACAACACCATCACTGGCTCGGCTCAGAAGGACAACATCAACACCGGCTCTGGTTGGGACGTGGTGGCTGGCGACCGGGGTGACAACGTCATCAGCACGGGCGCGGGCAACGACACCGTGACCGCGAAGGACGGTAACGATACGTTCGACGTGGGCACGGGTATCGACACCGTGACCGACAACCTCGGTACCGGCATCAATGCCACCTTGGCGACCAACACGGTGTCCATGAGTGGCGGTGTGACCACGCTGTTCATTGACGTTGCCGGTAACGGTGCTGGCGCTGGTGACATTGACCAGATGTTGGCTGTGGGCGAAGGTTCCGACCTGACCCTGAGCTGGACCGGTGCAACGCTGCTCGACGCGTCGGCAGTGCTGGATGGTCGACTGGCAGTGGTAGAGAACGTAGCCCTTGCTGCGACTATTACGGGCGATGCAAACGCCAACCTCAGCATCATTGCTGGCGCGGGCTCGACGCTGCAAAGCACGGGGCTTGCCGGTGCTTCCACCGGCGTGAAGACCGTCAATGCTGGCAACGGCAACGACGTGGCCATGTGGACGGGGTCGGCCGCTGGCGATGGCCTCATCTTCAACGGCGGTGCGGGTAACGACGCTGCTGTGGGTACCATCGATAACGATACCTTCGCGGGTGGCATGGGTGCAGACAAGTTCGTGCTGCAGGACGTGGCAGCGGTGGATACTATGGTCGACACCATCGTCATCGCCGACGGCGACTCTACTGCCGCTGGTTGGGACGTGATCGTGGGCTTCGAAGCAGCCGGTGCTGCGGGTGCGGCCGGTGTAGTGGCCGGCTCCACGACGGCGGGTGACGACGTGCTGGACCTCGCCTCTGCTTTCGCAGCGGTCGGCGCTGGTGCTGTCGATGGTGCCAACGTTGGAAACGTGCGCTCGCACAGCGTCGCAGCCGGCAACCTCGTGACCTTCGACGACGTAGATGCGTATGCCGCTCCGGTGCTCGTGGGAACGGGGGCGGGTCAGCTCTCGCTCGCGAACGTGCTGAGCTACCTGGCAACCAACTTCAACGGCTTCAGCGCCACCGTGGCGTTCAACTACGATGCCGACGGCGACGGTGTCAATGACAACACCTTCGTGTTCCAGGACGGCGCTGCCGATACGGTGGTCGAACTGGTCGGTGTGTACAACGGTGTCGAGGCTGTGACGGGCGGTACTGCGGGCCTGATCGAGATCGCCTAAAGGCGGCTGAGGTCTCGTGGGAGCCCAGCTCCCTCGAGGTTATAAGCTACGACCCCGCCCCTGCAAGGGGGCGGGGTTTTTTTCAATATCGTTAAGGATTGTTCAATGACCAAGGAAGCGAAGAAGTCCTCCATTACCATCGACGGCAAGCAGTTTGCATTGGATGACCTGAGTGCCGCCGCGCGCTCCCAGATCGTCAATCTGCGGGTGACCGACCAGGAGATTGCCCGCCTGCAGACCCAGTTGGCCATCGCCCAGACGGCGCGTGCCGCCTATGCCCAGGCTTTAGCCGCAGAGCTTCAGTCGGGCGCCCCGCAAAAGGGCAAGCAGAAGTAAGGCCTCGGCCTGTTGGGCAGGTGCGCAGCGCACCGCGCTGTGCCTTGCTGAGAATAATCGGGGACAGACCACGGTTTACTGGCCCATCCCCTGACCCTTAATCTACCGAGGGCGCAGCAACCCGAACCCCCGTTGCTCAAAAGGCTGCGGGGGTTTTTCGGTCTACGGCGCAGTCTCGCCAGCGCCGACTTTCATGGGCGTGGGGTTTTCTGCAGTTGCTGAATGTAGCGCGTGACGCTACAGTAAACAAATGATCAAGCACTTCAAGCACAAGGGCCTTGAGTCGTTCTTCGAAACAGGGAACAAATCGGGCATCCGGCCGGATCATGCCCCCCGCCTGGCACGGCAACTGCGGCAATTGAACGATGCCGCGAGTCCGCGCGAGATGAATATGCCCGGCTGGCGCTTGCACCCGCTTTCCGGCGATCTGGCCGGGCATTGGTCGGTGACGGTCAATGGCAACTGGCGGATGACTTTTGTGTTCGAAGGCGAAGATGCCATCTTGGTCGATTACCGGGATTACCACTGAGAAGGAGCTCATATGGCCAGAATGCACAATCCGCCGCACCCCGGCGAAACCTTGCGCGAGGATGTTCTGCCGACACTGGGATTGACGGTGACCCAGGCGGCACAGGAACTCGGCATCAACCGCGTAACGCTTTCGCGGGTGGTGAACGGCAAGGCGGGCATCAGCGTCGATCTCGCGTTGCGCTTGGAGGCGTGGCTCGACGGTCCGAGCGCGGAAAGCTGGCTGAAGGGGCAGATTGCATATGATCTGTGGCAGGCCGGGCTGCGGGGGCAAACGAAGGTCGCTGTTCGCCACGCGGCGACGGCTTGACTGTCAAATTGCGCGAAATAATCACCCGGGCTCCAATGAGGTGCCCTACGTTTTCCGTCTTCCAACCGGTCGTCTTCATGCTGCCATTTCTTGCTGATCCTGTCGTGCGATCCAGTTCTGCAGGAACGTGGTCGGCGACAGATATCC
>NZ_JALLIK010000092.1:0-63791 GCF_023093595.1 Thauera aromatica | reverse complement strand
TGGCGGCGACGTCCGATGAGTTTCGCGCTGCGCTGCTCGGTTTCGAGGCGCCGGACGAGGACGACGAGGATGGTGACGATTAATGATGAACGCGTAGCTGCGGGAGCCCTGCTGAAGCCCCCGGGCTTGCCGGGAGCGGAAGGTCTCGTTCGGAACACCGGTTCGGGTGTCCTCATGTATTGCGCGAAGGTGCGCTCCCCCTGCTTTCGATCCGGAATCGTGAAGTATTCGCTCACTGTCCGGTAGGGGAGGGCTGAGAATGGTCGCGTTTTTCCACCCTTGGCACACTCCACACCATGCAAAGCACATCCGGCGCCGGCCCGAAGGTCGATACGACGGCCTTGTTCGAGCGTTTTCCCCACCTGGTGCCGCGCATCAGCGCAATGTGGGGAACCCGCGACGGGCGTAATTATCTTTCCAGCCTGATCATGGATACCCGCGACGGCCAGCGTCAGGGCTTCCCCCCGGAGCACGCGAAGACGATCGTCCGCCTGCTGCTGGAGCACGACATCGCGTATCCCGAGTTCGAACCCGTTGACGACAGAATCTGGAGCGAACGTTAGACCGTGCGTGCGGGTTTTGTCGCATGCACGTCGTGTGCGGACCGATCGGCGCGGTGGGCCCTGACCGTCACCAGCATCCAGCTGGCGAACGTGCTTCCCCCGTGGTCGAGATCGTCAGGGTCAGGGTGTGGCAGGCGCCGGCCAGTTGCTCGGTGCTGGTTGCCGTCACCGTATAGCCGGTTGCGCTGGGGTCGCTGAGCGCAAGGGTGAAATACCCCTCTGACGATTCTGCCGGAATGTCGAGATCGTCCAGACTCCCATAACTTGCGTTGTTCGCACGCCATTTCTCCTGCGCCAGCTGGACGCGGAGGATGGCGTCCTGGCCATCGGCGCGGCGCGCGCGTTGGACATATTCGATGTAGCTCGGGTAGGCGATCACGGACAGGATGCCGATGATGGCGACCACCACCATCAACTCGATGAGGGTAAAGGCGGCTTGTTTCAGACGGGCATTCATCGCAGGCTCGGCGGGCTGGGGCAGATCGGAGTAGGCTCAAGCGGTGACCGCAAGGCCGTCGAGCCAGCGCTCCGATCCGCCAGCGGTTTCAGGGGAAGTTGAGTTCGTTGATGGCGTTGCAGGCGAATGATTCCAGGGTTTTTGTGGTGGTGGTATTGCCTGAAGTTTGGCTGATGGTGACCACCGAGCCCGGTGCGGCAGTGATTCCGCAAGTGTAGTTCTTGATCTTCCCGCCGCTGGTCGCGCACTCGACGGTTTCAACCGAACTTGTCGCGCTGACCTTCGCGCCCGAGCTCTCGGTGCTGCCACTGACCGTTCCGCTACAGGTACCGGTCGACTCATCGGAGCCGCCATCTTCGTCGCCGTCGGTGCTGCCGAAATCGCCGGCACCGGCGCCGATGAAGGTGGGCCAGCCCGGCCATATTTTGGGACACTTGTCGTCTGCGGGGCTGTCGTCGGGCGACAGGCACAGGGCCGCGCCGGCATTCTTGTGGAAGTGCGTGCTGAATTCGCCCATCACGCTTTGGCAGCTGTCCTGGCCTTTGAGGTCGGTGATCAGGAAGTGGTGGTTGAAGTAGTTCTGCGTTGTCGACGACGTGCTGTAGCTGCTGAAGTGCGACGGCTTCGGCATCCCGTCTTCGGGATACTCACCGCCGTTGGCGATGCCGGTGATGAAATAACCGGTCGGCGAGCCCTCCAGGGTTTTGTAGCCGCGGTACACCCGGCGTGACGAGGGCTGGGCCATCGGCAGGGTGGTCCAGTAGTTCATGCTCGGGCTGGTGGTGAAGGTGGGGTCGCCGACGCACACGTTCACTTCGTTGTTGTCGAGATTCTGGATGGCGATGTTGGCATACCAGCCTTCGCCGACGTAGCAGATGTAATCGTAATATTTCAGGCTGGATGAAACTGCTGTCAGCGAGATGCTGGCGGTGGTGCTGGGGAAACAGTGTCCTTCTGCCGTGCTGGCGACGAAAACGTTGGCGGCGCTGAAAGTGTTCTTCAGCCGGGCGAAGTCGAAGTACACCCGCCCGCTGATGGTGGCGAATTCGCGCGGGTTGTCTTCGGCGATCGGGTCGAGAATGAGCAGGACGTTGCCTTCGGCGTCCCGCAGCTCGCGCTTGTCGCCATCGTTGTAGACGCCGGGGTCGCCGGCTTCGCGCTGGATCGGGACGGCAGGCCGTCGGGCGACGCCGATCGGCGGACGTAGGGCATTGTCATAGCCGGGGACGCCTTCCTCGAGGTGGATCAGAAGTGCCGGGTCCGACCAGTTGAGCAGGGTGCTAACGGTGACGTTGTCGGTACCGCCGTCCGCGGGTGAAACCCAGCTGACCGTGACGTCGATGCTCTTCAAGGTAGCGCTCAGGTCCGTCACCGTCCGCAGCACGGTAAATAGTGCGTTCTTGCCCGCTACATTGGTCGTTGTCTCATCTCCGATACCGTCGAAGCTGGTCTTCAACACCTGGGTGCGCAGCGTTTCGATTTCGGCCTGCGCCAGCTGGGCGGCCTCGGCTCTGGCTTTGGTGAGGCCGGCGGCGCCCATCATGTGGGCGTCGAGCTTGCCGAGGGCGAGGATGCCGACGGAGAGGACCACCACCGAGATCAGTCCCTCGAGCAGTGCGATGCCGCGTAGATGGTGATGGATCAGCATGGGGGCTCCTGCGCTGGCGCGGCTTATTCGATGGACCAGTCGCGCCACGATCCGGGGATGACCGTGCGGCGGCCTACTTTCATGGTGTTGCCGAGCACGGCCTCGTCGTAAAAGATGGTCGGGTTGCCATTGAGATTGGTGGTGCCGCCATGGGCCAGGACGGCACCGTAGATATTGCCGTTTGCATTGCCGCTGAGGCTGCCTGAAGTGTAGACCACACCGTAGAAGTCGATGCCGGCGCCGAGCGCAAGATCGCCATCGACGACGAGGACCACCGGGCGGTCGATGGAGCCGATCGGTTCGTTGCCGGACAGGGTAAGGTTGCCGTCGACCCAGATGACCTCTCCGTGCGCCCCATCGGCAAATTTATCGGCGGCCTCGCCCGGGGTCAGGACCTGGCTGGCGACGCTGTCCTTGTAATCGGCCTTGTCGAGGCCGAAGAATTGGCGGAAGAAGTCCGCTTCGGACAGCGCGGCGAGGTTGATGTCCTTGTCGACGACGTCGGCGCCGATGGTATTGGCATTGGCGCCCTTGTCGGTCGATTGCAGCAAATGGGTGGTGCTCTTGTTGGT
This sequence comes from Thauera aromatica, assembly GCF_023093595.1. Taxonomy (GTDB): domain Bacteria; phylum Pseudomonadota; class Gammaproteobacteria; order Burkholderiales; family Rhodocyclaceae; genus Thauera; species Thauera aromatica_A. The sequence goes on along the minus strand of NZ_JALLIK010000092.1, from coordinate 60,551 downwards.
CGGCGCCTTGCACTTGTTGTTGTAGATGCGGTCGCTTTCATCGGTGATGACCGCGCATTGATCACCGAGGGCATCGGCCAGCTGATAGCTTTTGTAGATGTCCGATTCGCCTGGATAGACACTGTCATCGCTGTAATTGGTCGGTGTGCTGCCAGGATTGCGAATGAAGCTCTTCACGGTGGCGTTGCCATAATCGAGGCTGCCGCCGGCCCAGTAAGTGAGGTTGTTGAAATAGTTGACGACCGTAAAGCTGCCGCCCATGCCGGCGGAGGCCGGCGTCGAGAGCGGGTTGTTTACCGCGCCGGAGGGAAATGCAGGGGTGCCGCTGAGACGCTGGACGACGATGTGGCGGGCGGAATCGTCGTCGCTCCAGCCGCAGGCGACGGCGAAGGGCTGGAGCAGGTATTCGCCGGCGGGCGGCTGGCAGTTCTGGATCGGCGTCACCGCATCGGGCGTGTCGGCACATCTGAAATCGGCTGCGGCGGGGGAGCAGAATGCAACGCGGACGCGGGCCGCCAGACCTTCCGGAACTTCGCCCCCCATGGCCAGCGGGCGGCTGACGGACGTGATGTCGAGGCCTCCGGCAAATTCGCCCACGGCGTAATCGAGGCCGCCTTGGGCGTGCTCGAACGCGGCCCTCGACCGCGCCTCATTGGCCGACAGGCGCTGCTCGGAGAGGGTGGAGCGCGAGGCGACGAAGACGGTGAGCGTGGATATCAGCAGGATGACGACCGAGAACAGGAGGGCCATCGCCCCTTCTTGCGCACGTGGGGCCGTTGGTGCGCGATGAACAAGGCTCGAAACGGGCATCGTGTTGGCTTCCATGTTTCGTTTCAGAACACCCTGTCGTTGCGCACGCGGATCGTGTCGCGGGTTTGCACCGCTACGCTCTGGTCGGCAGTGAGCTGGGCCGCGATTTCGACCGTGATGCGCCGGACGAGGACGCCGGAAACAAGATCGCTGCAATCGATCGCGTCGCTGGTGATTCGATCGAAGCATGCCGATCCGCTGGCATCGAAGTCGAGGGCGGTGATGTTGACCATGCTCGAGTCGGTGACCGCTGCCCAGGTGCCGCTGGAGCAGTCTTCGAGCGTCCCGCCGTCCTTCAATTCGATCTGGCCTGCATTGAGGCGAAAACCGGCATTGCGTTCGCTGCCGCCGAACTGGTAGCGATAGACGATGCAGCTGCCGCTGTCATCGATTGCGACCGATTCCTCGCCCGCATCGAGGCCGAATCCGGCCCGTCGGATTTCGAAATTCATCAGCTCGGTGATGGCGCGGACCTCCTGGTTGAGTCGGTTTGCGGCGAGGATGTCCGCGCTGCTGCGGGTGGTGGAGACATACACGCCGCCGACCGCGGCGACGACGAGAAGGCCGATGAGCAGGCCGACCATCAGCTCGATCAGTGAAACGCCCTGCTCCGGGTGAAGCATGCGCACGCATTTTTCTTTCAGCATGGCTTGTAGCCCCCGGCATTCTTCGTGGCGGATGGCGAGCAGAGGCGGATGCGGCCGATCGGGTTGAGGGCGAGGCGCGCCGTCCACCCGCGCTGTGAAGTGAAATCCAGCGTGGCGCCGTCCGCAGCGATGCCGCCGGCGAGTCCGCGGGAGGTGAACGTAAATGTTGCCAAGCTTGCTTCCAGTTTGACGCCGGGATAGCGGGAGGGATCGCTCATCCGGGTCACACCCGCTGCGCCTTCGAGGATTTTGCAGTCGCTCGTTCCCGTGCACGCGTCGTCGCCGTCGGATAGGCCGATCAACCAGCTGCTTGCGGCGCCTTCACCCACCGTGACCCGTATGGTGCGCGACTGCTTGATCGCCTCGGAGCGCGCCATGTGCAGCAGTGAATAGGCTTCTTCGGTGGCGCCGAGGGCGTGCTTCCTGTCGATCATGTCCACCATCGACGGTGTTGCGATGGCGGCGATGATGCCCAGAACGGCGACGGTGACCATCAATTCGACGAGGGAAAAGCCCGCGAACGCGGAACAAGGGGCAATGCTTCGCCGCGAGGCCTGATTCATCTACGGAACTCCTGTCCGGTTTCCGGTATCCCTCGGGTGCGCGAGCGGGGGACAATGTCTCCGCCTGGTGGTGTTCGAAGGCAGGACGCCGTTTTCCATTCCCGGTCGGGCGGCCTGTCGCTGGTTTTCGCGCCGGGGTATTGTGCACCATCTTCGCGCGCAACCGCCGGGGAAAATGCGGTGCTTGCCGAGCATGCCGGCACCGTGATGGATCTGTACCCGTGCGATGTCGACGCCCTCGTGCCCGATTCCGAACTGCCGCATGCGTTGCTGGGAATGAGTTTCCTTGATCGTGTCCAGTGGCAGCACGACGGGCATGCCCTGCGTTTCGCGCGCTGAGACGATTGAGTATTCTTCTGCCGTTGGTACATGATCTTCGCGGCGAATGCCGCTTTTTGCCGGTCCATGAAAATGCAGGTACCTGCTTCGAATCCGCTCTTCGTCGAGATCGGCGACTTGAAAACATCGCTCTCCGCCGCCGTACGCGGGGGTGGGCAGGGGGATTGGCTCGGCGTCGAGCACACTGGGACGCATACACCGGCGGCCGTCCTGGTTCCCGTCGTCGTGCGCGCGACCCAGTTGTCGGTGCTCCTGACCAAGCGCACCGCGCACCTTCACCACCACCCCGGGCAGATCAGCTTTCCCGGAGGCAGGGTCGAAGAAAACGATTCTTCCGCAGTCGACACCGCCTTGCGCGAGACCGAGGAGGAGATCGGCCTCTACAGCGGCCATGTGGAGTTGCTCGGTGCGCTGCCGGACTATTTCACCGGTACGGGTTTTCGGATCACTCCTGTGGTGGGGCTGGTCCATCCGCCGTTCGAACTGAAGCTCGACGCCTTCGAGGTGGCCGAGGCGTTCGAGGTGCCCTTGTCGCATTTCCTCGATCCGGCCAACCACCAGCGCCACAGCATGGTCTATGAAGGACACCTGCGCTATTACCATGCGATGCCGTACAAGGGGTACTACATCTGGGGCGCGACCGCGGGAATCCTGATGTCTCTGTACCGGGCCCTGCGCGGGGAGGCGGCGATGCCGGTGCGGGACGAAGGGTGAGCGCCGGGCTTTGTGATATCTTCCGCGCCGTTTCGTCCTGCATGCACCCGCTGGCCGTTTTCCGTTCCCACCCCACATGACGCTGTTGACCTTGATCCTCGCACTGCTGCTGGAGCAGGCGCGCCCATTGCCGGTACGGCGCTGGGTGCTCGTTCCGCTGGGTAGGGGGATGGCCACGCTCGGCGGACGCTGCGGCGACGCACCGCCGCGGGCGACCCGGACAATATGGCTCGCGGTGATGGCTGCGGGCACGCTGGGTTCTGCGCTGGGGTATTGGCTGCTGTGGGAACTGCATCCGGCACTCGCCTTCGGCTTTAATGTCGTGGTGCTGTATTCGGCCATGGGCTTTCGCCAGGAAAGCCGTTTTTTCACCGAGATTCACGTCGCCTTGCGCCTGGGCGAGATCGATCGTGCCCGCACGCTGCTGGGACAGTGGCGCGGCAGCCAGTATCCGGATGCGAGCGCCAGCGAAATCGCCCGGCTGGCGATCGAAAAGGCACTGGTGGCGGCACATCGCACGGTGTTCGGTGTGGGATTCTGGTTCGTGCTTCTGCCCGGCCCGAGCGGTGCGCTGATGTACCGGCTGGCGCGGTTCCTGGCGGAAGAGCCGGACGCCTGGGGGCGTGTTGCCGGGGAGGGTGCGGGTAAAGGGTTCGCCCAGCGTGGGTTCGATTTCATCGATGCCGCGCCGGTGCGCCTGACCGCGGCAGTGTTCTCGGTGATGGGCAATTTCGAGGATGCGATCTACTGCTGGCGTTCGCAGGCGGTGCTGTGGCCGGAGAGGTCGTCGGCTATACTAATTGCCTGTGGCGGCGGCGCGCTGGGGGTACGCCTCGGCATGCCGGTCCATGAATCCGGCGCAATCGTCGACCGGCCCGAGATGGGCTTGGGCGACGATGCAAACGTCGATCACATGCAAAGCACAGTAGGCCTAGTATGGCGGGTACTGCTCGTGTGTCTGTTCCTGCTTGCCTTGCTCGGCGCGGCCGGGTGGGTGGGCAGGTAACGCCCTTTTTCCTGATAGGGAGCTGGTAATGGCAAATCGTGAAGTCGTTGTTCTGAGTGCGGCTCGTTCCGCGGTGGGGGGCTTCAATGGCTCGCTGAAAGACATGGAACCCTGCGAACTGGGCGCGGTGGTGGCGAAGGAAGCGTTCGCCCGCGCCGGCGTCGACCCGAAGGCCGTGTCTTTTGCCGCCGTTGGCAACTGCATTCCGACCGACTCCCGCTATCCGTACGTTGCCCGCGTGGCGACGGTCAACGCCGGCATGGCGATGGATTCGGTGGCTTTCGCGGTGAACCGCCTGTGCGGTTCGGCGCAGCAGGCCATCGTCAGCGCCGCGCAGGCGATCATGCTGGGTGACGCCGACTACGCCGTCGGCGGCGGCGTGGAAGTGATGTCGCGCGGTGCCTATCTGCTGCCGACCCTGCGCAGTGGCGCACGCATGGGCGACACGAAGGCGATCGATGCGATGGTGGCGGTGCTGACCGATCCCTTCGGTGTCGGCCACATGGGGATCACCGCCGAGAATCTGTGCACCAAGTGGGGTATCTCGCGGGAAGAGCAGGACGCGTTCGCGCTGGAATCGCAAAAGCGTGCGGCGGCGGCGATCGCCGACGGCCGTTTCAAGAGCCAGATCGTTCCGATCACCTTCGAAACCCGCAAGGGTACCGTGGTGTTCGACACCGACGAGCATCCGCGCATGACCACCCTGGAAGCGCTGGCGAAGATGAAGCCGGCGTTCAAAAAGGACGGCTCGGTCACCGCCGGCAACGCCTCCGGGATCAACGACGCCGCCGCCTTCCTGGTGCTGGCCGATGCCGCCAAAGCCGCCGCGGCCGGCCAGAAGCCGATCGCCCGCCTGGTTTCCTATGCCATCGCCGGGGTGCCGAACGACGTGATGGGCGAGGGGCCGATTCCCGCCACCAAGCTCGCGCTGCAGCGCGCCGGGCTGACGCTGGAGCAAATCGACGTGATCGAGTCCAACGAAGCGTTCGCCGCCCAGTCGATCGCGGTGAATCGTGGCCTGGAGCTGGATGCGAGCAAGGTCAACCCGAACGGCGGCGCCATTTCGCTGGGCCACCCGGTCGGCGCGACCGGCGCGGTGATCATCACCAAGCTGCTCCACGAACTGATCCGCAGCAACGGCCGTTATGGCCTCGCCACCATGTGCATCGGCGGCGGCCAGGGCATCACCACGGTGTGGGAACGCGTGTAAGCGTACTTTCCACCCACGAAAAAACCGCGCGGCTGCAAGGCTTGCGCGGTTTTTCCGTTTATGCGGCCTGTTTTCGAGGTGGCCCGCGGCGCGCGCTAGGATTCCGCGGCCGGATCCTTTTCCAGCCTGATCGATGCCGAGTTGATGCAGTAGCGCAAGCCGGTGGGCTGGGGGCCGTCTTCGAAGACATGGCCGAGGTGGGCGCCGCACTGCTGGCACAGCACTTCGGTGCGCACCATGAAGTGGCTGCGGTCGACCGCGGTGTCGATGTTGCCGGGCTCGGCCGCCGTCCAGAAGCTGGGCCAGCCGCAGCCGGCATCGAACTTGTGCTCGGAGCGGAACAGCGGCGCTCCGCAGCACACGCAGCGGTACTCTCCCTTGTCCCAGACATCCCAGTACGCGCCGCTGAAGGCGGGCTCGGTGCCTTTTTCCCGGGCGACGCGGTATTGCAGGTCGGTGAGCTGGGCGCGCCATTCGGCGGCGCTTTTTTCGATCTTGCGGCTCATCGTCTAGTGCAGATGCCGCGGCATCTGTTCCGAATGTCCCTCGGGCATTTCCGCATGGACGATTTCGCCTTCGGCGGAAGGGTAGAGGGGGGCGCCGCAGTCGTCGCAGTACTCGAGCGGAAACTGGTGGTCGAGCGTCACGATGTCGCTGACCCCGGATTCGCGCAGTACGGCTTCGATTTGCGCAGAGCCGTCGGTGGTTTCGTCTTCGGCACCGAGCAGGGGCCAGACGACCCCATGCACGACCTGCTCGTGCCCGCGCACGCTCAGACCGATACGGTATTCCTCGAGATCCTGCTCCCAGAACGGCGCGATCACGGCGCGCAGATTGGCCGCCGGAGTTTCCAGCGTGGTGGCGAGGAACGCGACCGAGGCGCGGACCGAGTACGGGCGGCTATCGGTGTCGGCGGTGCGGCTGGCGGCGAAATAGGATTCCGGCAGGACCAGTTCGATGGCGCAGCCCGGAAGCAGGGGCGCCAGACAGGCGCCGCCCTGGGTGCGCCACTGGTCGCGCGCGGTTTCCCGGCTGCCGTCGGCTTCCTGCCAGCGGAACAGGGCCTGGCCGTGGGGGACGGCGACCGCGGCGAGCAGGTAGCGGGTGTCGGACAGGAACTGCGCGGTCTCGGGCATGCCTTCGGTGTCGACATGCAAGTCGTGGTCGTCGAGCGCCGCGCCGCCGATCGCTTTGGCGAACTCGGTCGTGGCGCAATAGCCCTGCGGCAGCTGGTCGGGGCTGAAGAGGAAATCGGCGACCGACAGCCGTGCCCCTTTTGCCAGCACGTGGGCCTGGAGATGCACGCGCAGATTGGCGAGTACCGCGGGCGGAATCGAAGTGGCGGGAATGCGATAACGCGACCAGGCGAGTACCGGTGCAGCGATGAGGACGACTTCGTGCGCATCGAAGGTGCCCGCGGCGCATTCGGCCCGCGATTCGATCTGGTCGGCAAGCTCGTCGTAGGCCCGCGGCCCGGTGCCGTAGAGGTGGTCGAGTGCGGCATTGAGGGCGCTTTCCTCGCCGTGCGCGAGTGCCTCGTCAAGGTCGGCAGCCAGTTGCTGGTCCCAGTACCGGTCTTCGACCCGGCTGCCCGAGTCGGCCAGGCCGTTGGCGAGCCAGACGAGTTGTTCGGCGATACGACCGAGGCCGCCCCGGCGCTTGATGCGCGTTCTTTTCATGGAATGTCCTGTTGCTGTTCGAGGCGGGCGGGGCGAGCCCGGCCCGCGTGAACCCGTATTCTAGCCGAAGGACGTGTCCGCGCCGGCGAAGGGCGCTAGGTACAGGAGTCGAGTCCGCGCCCCGCCCGGAGAGGCTCTGGAGAGTCAGAAGCCGGGACGGTCGAGGCGAATGGTCTGGAGGATGGTCGCCGAGATTTCCTCGATGGACTTGGCCGTGGATTCCAGCCAGCGGATGTTTTCGCGGCGCATCAGCTTATGTGCCGCTTCGATCTCGTAGCGGCAGTTGTCGAGTGCGGCATAGCGGCTGTTGGGACGCCGTTCCTGGCGGATCTGCGACAGGCGCTCGGGGGCGATGGTGAGGCCGAAGAGCTTGTTGCGGTAGCGGTGCAGCTCTCCCGGCAGCTTGTTGCGTTCGAAGTCTTCCGGGATCAGCGGGTAGTTGGCCGCCTTGACGCCGAACTGCATCGCCAGGTACAGGCTGGTGGGCGTCTTGCCCGAGCGCGACACGCCGACCAGGATGACGTCGGCTTCGGCCAGCTCACCGTCGCTGGAGATGCCATCGTCGTGGGCCATGGCGAAATTGATCGCCTCGATGCGGTGCTTGTAGTTGATGCTGTCGGCGATGCCGTGGAAGCGGCCGACGGCGTGGGTGGAGCGTTCGCCCAGTTCGGTTTCGAGCGGACCGATGAAGCGTTCAAAGAGGTCGAGGAACAGGGCGTCGGCTTGGTGCAGTGCAGCAATGCTGTCTTCGTTGACCAGGGTGCTGAACACGATCGGGCGCACGCCGTCTTCGGCCGCGGCCTCGCGGATCTGACTGGCGCACTCGATGGCCTTGTCGAGATTGTCCACGAAAGGGGCGCGGATTTGCTTGAATCTGCGCTCGGGAAACTGGGCGAGCAGGCTGTGGCCAAGGGTTTCCGCGGTGATGCCGGTGCCGTCGGAGACGAAGAAGATGGTGCGCGGGCGAGTGTCGCTCATGGTGTCTGTCCTGTGGCTGGGGCATCCGGTTTGCTGCGGCATTGGGGCAAACCCTGCGGTGCGGCGCAGCACAAAAAAACGTTAGAATTGCATTTTGCTTTCTATCCAAAATTTTCGGAAGGCCACCCATGACCCGTTACGTGATCCCCTTCAACGAACTGCGCATGACCGACGTCGAACAGGTCGGCGGCAAGAATGCCTCGCTGGGCGAGATGATCAGCCAGCTGCCTGCCAGCGTTCGGGTTCCGGGTGGTTTCGCGACTACGGCCGAGGCCTACCGGGAGTTCCTCGCCCACGGCGGCCTTGCCGATCGTATCAACTCCGCGCTCGACGCGCTCGACGTCGATGACGTCGATGCGCTGGCGAAAACCGGCGCACAGATCCGCCAGTGGATTGTCGAGCTGCCGTTCCCGGCGAAGCTCGAAGCCGAGATCAAGGCCGCCTACGAGGCGATCACCGCCGAGGGCGAGGGCAGCTTCGCGGTGCGCTCGTCGGCGACTGCGGAAGACCTGCCGGATGCCTCCTTCGCCGGCCAGCAGGAGACCTTCCTCAATATCCACGGCTACGAGAACATCCTGCACGCGATGAAGGAAGTGTTCGCGTCGCTGTACAACGACCGCGCCATCGCCTACCGCGTGCACAAGAACTTCGCCCATGCCGACGTGGCGCTGTCGGCCGGCGTGCAGCGCATGGTGCGTTCCGACACCGGGGCCTCGGGGGTGATGTTCTCGATCGACACCGAATCGGGTTTCGATCAGGTGGTGTTCATCACCGCTTCCTACGGTTTGGGCGAAACCGTGGTGCAAGGGGCGGTGAACCCGGACGAGTTCTACGTGCACAAGCCCACGCTGGCGCTCGGCAAGCCGGCGATCATCCGCCGCAATCTGGGCTCGAAGCTGATCAAGATGGTGTTTACCGACAAGGCGGTGGCCGGCAAGTCGGTGCGCACCGTCGATGTGCCCGAAGCCGATCGCAACCGCTTCTCGCTCACCGACGCCGATGTGCTCGAACTCGCCCGCTACGCCGTGATCATCGAACAGCACTACGGCCGGCCGATGGACATCGAGTGGGGCAAGGACGGCGATGACGGCAAGCTCTACATCCTGCAGGCGCGCCCGGAAACGGTGAAGAGCCAGGACAGCGGCCTGGTGATGGAGAAGTACCGTCTCAAGCAGTACGGCAAGGCGCTGACCCACGGCCGTGCGATCGGCCAGAAGATCGGCGCCGGTGTGGTCCGCGTCGTCGGCGATGCCTCCGAGATGAACCGTGTCCAGGCCGGCGACATCCTCGTCACCGACATGACCGACCCCAACTGGGAGCCGGTGATGAAGCGCGCCAGCGCGATCGTCACCAACCGCGGCGGGCGCACCTGCCACGCGGCGATCATCGCCCGCGAACTCGGCATCCCGGCGATCGTCGGCTGCGGCAACGCCACCGAAGTGCTGCAGGAAGGCGAATCGGTCACCGTGTCCTGCGCCGAGGGCGATACCGGCTACGTGTACCGGGGCAAGCTCGAGTTCGAGGTCATTACCACCGACATGGGCAACCTGCCCGAGATTCCGGTGAAGATCATGATGAACGTGGGCAATCCGGAACTTGCCTTCGAGTTCGCGCAGATTCCCAACGGCGGCGTCGGCCTGGCGCGCCTGGAGTTCGTCATCAACAACATGATCGGCATCCACCCGAAGGCGATCCTCGACCTCGGCCAGGTGCCGGCCAGCCTGCGCGACGAGATCAACCGCCGCTCGCGCGGCTACGCCACGCCCAAGCAGTTCTTCATCGAGAAGCTGGTCGAGGGCGTCGCCACCATCGCCGCGGCCTTCTACCCCAAGCCGGTGATCGTGCGCATGTCCGACTTCAAGTCGAACGAGTACCGCAAGCTGCTCGGCGGCGAGATCTACGAGCCGGAAGAAGAAAACCCGATGCTCGGCTTCCGTGGCGCCTCGCGCTACATCGCCCACAGCTTCCGCGACTGCTTCGAAATGGAAGTGGCGGCGATGAAGAAGGTGAGAAACGAACTCGGCCTCACCAACGTGCAGATCATGATCCCCTTCGTGCGCAACGTCGAAGAGGCGGCGGGCGTGGTCGAGCTGCTCGCCGAGCACGGCCTCAAGCGCGGCGTCAATGAACTGAAGCTGATCATGATGTGCGAGATCCCGTCCAACGCGATCCTGGCCGAGCAGTTCCTGCAGCACTTCGACGGCTTCTCGATCGGCTCCAACGACCTCACCCAGCTCACCCTGGGCCTGGACCGCGACTCGGGCCTGGTGGCGCATGCCTTCGACGAGCGCGACCCGGCGGTGAAGCAGCTGCTGTCGATGTCGATCCAGGCGGCAAACCGTCTCGGCAAGTATGTCGGCATCTGCGGCCAGGGGCCGTCGGATCATGCGGATTTCGCCGAGTGGCTGATGGACGAAGGCATCCAGACCATTTCGCTGAACCCCGACACCGTGGTCGATACCTGGCTCAAGCTCGCCGCGCACCGCCAGCAGTAAGGCTGGTCACAGCGGCGCAGATGGCAGCTGAACCGCCCTTCGGGGCGGTTTTTTCGTCTGCAGTGGCGATAATGCACCAGGCCGGAACGAGCGCATAATGTGCCCGTCCTTGAACGGGCTGGTTCATGATGAGTGATGATCCGCGGGCGCAATCGGAACAATCGTGCGGTGCTGCCAGCCGGGACAGGGGCTTGCTGCACGCCAAGATGCAGGCGCTCGACTGTCTTGCCAGCCATTTTGCGCTGCTTTCGGGCACGGCTTTTTATCAGGCGGTGTGCCGGCACCTGGCCGAAGCGCTCGAACTCGACAGGGTGTGCGTGGGGCGGCTCGAGCCCGGTGGCGAGACCGTGGCGGTGGTTGCGGGCTGGGCCTTCGGCGAACCGCTGGCGCCGTATTCCTACCGCCTGGAAGGCACGCCCTGTGCCGAGGTGGTCGGCTGGGCGACCTGCATCCACCCCGCGGGGGTGGCGTCGCGCTTTCCCGATGACCCGGAACTGGCCGCGAACGGCATCGAGTCCTACTGCGGGGTGCCGCTTTTCGCCCGCGACGGCAGCGCGCTCGGCCTGATCGTCGGCCTGGGGCGTCGTCCGCTGCGCGACTGCGGATATGTCTGTGCCCTGATCGAGCTCTTCGATGACCGGGTCAGCGCCGAAATGCAGCGTGAACGCGCCGAAGCGGCCCTGACCCGGCGTGTCGCCTTCGAGCGCCTGGTGTCGGGGGTGGCCTCCGAGCTCATCCTCGCCTGCCCGGAGCAACTCGATGCCGTGCTCACTCACGCCCTGGGCGAAATCGGCGTGTTTGCCGCCGCCGACCGCGTTTATGTGTTCCAGCTGACGGCCGACGGCGGGGCGGTCGACAATACGCACGAGTGGTGCGCGCCGGGCATCGAGCCGCAGCGGCAGAATCTGCAGGGCATCCCGTTCGACGACCGGCTGATGTTCAGCCGGCGCATGCGGCGCTTCGAGATCGTCGATATTCCGCGGGTCGAAGACCTTGCCGACGAAAACGGTCTCGACCGCAAGATCCTGACTTCGCAATCGATTCAGTCGCTGCTCGCGGTGCCGATGGCGGCCGAAGGGCGGCTCATCGGCTTCATCGGACTGGATAGCGTTCGTACCGCGCGGGTCTGGTCGGACGAGGAAAAGACGCTGCTCACCCTCGCCGGCAACGCCATCACCGGAGTGCTCGAGCGCAAGCGTGCGCACGACACCCTGCGCGACAGCGAGGCGCGCTACCGTCTGGTGGTGGAGAGCGTGAAGGAGGTCATCTTTCAGACCGATGCCGGCGGCTGCTGGACTTTTCTCAATAGCGCATGGGCGGACGTCACCGGTCATCGCGTAGGCATGACCCTGGGAACCCGCTTTCTCGATTACGTCCATCCCGACGACCGCGAGCAGCACCGTGCCTGGTTCGAGCGCCTGATCCGGCGCGAAGTCCAGGCCTGCTGCCTGGTCGTGCGCTATTTGCGGATCGGGGGCGGGTTCTGCTGGGTCGAGGTCAATGCCCGCTCGATCACCGACACGGGCGGCAGCATCGTCGGCATTTCAGGGACGCTGAACGATGTCACGGCGCAGAAAGAACACGAGTCCCAGCTCGAGTACATCGCCCATTACGATGCGCTGACCGGGCTGCCAAACCGGGTGCTGCTGCACGACCGGCTGCAGCGCGGCATGGTGCAGGCGCGGCGCCGCGGGCAGCAGCTGGCCGTGGCTTATATCGACCTGGATGGGTTCAAGGCGATCAACGACGTGCACGGCCACCGCGTAGGAGACCAGCTGTTGACCGTTCTGGCCACGCGGATGAAGGCCGTGTTGCGCGAGGGCGACAGCGTTTCACGCCTGGGAGGCGATGAGTTCGTCGCGGTGCTGGTCGATCTTGCCGATCTCGAAGCCGGCCTGCACCTGATCCAGCGCTTGCTGTCGGCTGTGGCGCAGAGCGTTCCGGCAGGCGGGCGGGTTCTGAAAGTGTCCGCCAGCATCGGTCTGACGCTGTATCCGCAAAGCGAGGAGGTCGATGCCGACCAGTTGCTGCGCCAGGCCGACCTGGCGATGTACCAGGCCAAGCTTGCCGGCAAGAACCGCTACCACATTTTCGATACTGCCCAGGACCGTTGCCAGCGCGGCCGCCACGAGAGCCTGGCGCGTATCCGCCAGGGGCTGGAAGCCGGCGAGTTCATGCTCCTGTACCAGCCCAAGGTGAATATGCGCACCGGCCTGCTGAGCGGACTCGAAGCCCTGATCCGGTGGCGGCATCCCGAGCAGGGCGAACTGGAGCCGGCATCCTTCCTTCCCGTGCTCGAGGACCATCCCCTGTCGGTCGAGCTTGGCGAATGGGTGATCGAGAACGTGCTGGAGCGGATGGGGCGCTGGAAACGGGTCGGCTTCGAAGTGCAGGTCAGCGTCAACATCAGCGCCCGCCATCTGCAGTCGCCGGATTTCATGCCGCGCCTGCAGTCGATGCTGATCGCGCATCCCGAACTGGGGGCGGGCAGCCTGGAACTCGAGGTGCTCGAAACCAGCGCGCTCGAGAGCATGAGCCAGGTATCGCGGATCGTCGAAGAGTGTGCCGGAATCGGCGTGTCGTTCGCCCTCGACGACTTCGGCACCGGGTATTCCTCGCTCGCCTACCTGAAGCGCTTGCCGGCGGCGAAGCTGAAGGTCGACCAGCTTTTCGTGCGCAACATGCTTGAGGATCCCGATGATCTGGCCATCCTGGAAGCGATCCTGGGGCTGGCGCACGCATTCCGGCGCGAAGTGATCGCCGAAGGCGTGGAAAGCGTGCAGCACGGCAAGCTCTTACTGCAACTGGGATGCGAGCTGGGGCAAGGCTACGGCATCAGCCGCCCGCTGGCCGGCGATGCGGTGCCCTTGTGGGCAGCGGCCTGGTCCTTGCCGGTCGCCTGGCGCGACCGCCACCCGGTGGAGCACGATTACGCCGTGCTCCTGCGCGCCCAGGTGGAGCAGCGCGCGATGATGAACCGGCTTGCAGCGTGGGTCGCGGACGATTCGTGCACTCCGCCGCCGCCGGTATTTCGTGACGGGCGCCTGCTGCAGTGGCTGGAGCGCCTGCAGGTCGGGAGCGGGGGGCGGGGCGGGCATGAAATCGCGGATCAATGCCGCCTGCTGTATGCCCGTGTCGGGGCGTTGCTCGAGTGCCACTGGAGGCAGGATCGTGCGGGGATGGTGCGCGCCCTCGATCTTGCCCGCAGACAGCTGCGTACGGTGCATGCGCGGATCCAGCGTCTGGTCGATGCACGCCGGGGAGGGGCGGAATGGGGGCCGAATTGAATCCGTTCCGAATGGCACCGGCGCCTTGCGGCGCCGGTGCCGGAGGAGCGAGCGGGGGGCGCTCAGGCGACGCTGACCGGGATCTTCCCGATCCGGGCCTGCCATTCGCGCGGGCCGGTGTTGTGCACGCTGCTGCCCTGGGCGTCGACTGCGACCGTCACCGGCATGTCCTGCACGGTGAATTCGTAGATCGCTTCCATGCCGAGATCTTCGAAGCCGACCACCCTGGCTTCCTTGATCGCCTTCGACACCAGGTAGGCGGCGCCGCCGACCGCCATCAGGTAGGCCGAGCGGTTGTCCTTGATCGCCTCGATCGCGACCGGGCCGCGTTCGGATTTTCCGATCATCGAGATCAGCCCGGTCTGCTCCAGCATCATCCGGGTGAACTTGTCCATCCGGGTCGCGGTCGTGGGGCCGGCAGGGCCGACGACTTCGTCGCGCACCGGGTCGACCGGACCGACGTAGTAGATCACCCGGTTGGTGAAATCGACCGGCAGTTTCTCGCCCTTTTCGAGCATGTCCTGGATGCGCTTGTGCGCGGCGTCGCGCCCGGTCAGCATCTTGCCGTTGAGTAGCAGGATCTGGCCCGGCTTCCAGGAGGCGACCTCTTCCTTGGTCAGGGTGTCGAGGTTTACCCGGGTGGCGACGTTGGTGTCGGCCTTCCAGGTAATCTGCGGCCAGTCTTCGAGCCTGGGCGTGGGCAGGTGGGCGGGGCCGGAACCGTCGAGGTGGAAATGCACGTGGCGGGTGGCGGCACAGTTCGGGATCATCGCCACCGGCAGACTCGCGGCATGGGTCGGGTAGTCGAGGATCTTGACGTCGAGCACGGTGGTCAGTCCGCCCAGGCCCTGGGCGCCGATGCCCAGCGCGTTGACCTTGTCCATCAGCTCCAGGCGCAGTTCCTCGGCGCGGGTCAGCGCGGCGCCGGCGGCGGCCTTGGCGCGCAGTTCGTGGATGTCGACCGGCGCCATCAGCGACTCCTTGGCCAGCAGCATCGCCTTTTCCGGTGTGCCGCCGATGCCGATGCCGAGGATGCCCGGCGGACACCAGCCCGCGCCCATCGTCGGCACCGTCTTGAGGACCCAGTCGACGATCGAGTCGGAGGGGTTGAGGAGCGCCATCTTGGTCTTGTTCTCCGAGCCGCCGCCCTTGGCCGCACAGATCACCTCGACGCCGTCGCCGGGCACGATCTCGTAGTGCACTACGGCCGGGGTGTTGTCCTTGCTGTTGATGCGGGCGCCGGCCGGGTCGAGCAGGACCGAGGCGCGCAGTTTGTTGTCCGGGTTGGTGTAGGCGCGGCGCACGCCTTCGTTGACCATGTCCTGGACGCTCATTTTCGCGTCCCACTGCACGTTCATGCCGACCTTGAGGAAGACCACGGCGATGCCCGTATCCTGGCACAGGGGGCGATGGCCTTCGGCCGCCATGCGCGAGTTGGTCAGAATCTGCGCGATCGCGTCCTTGGCGGCAGGGCTTTCCTCGCGCTCCCAGGCTTCGCCGAGTGCCTTGATGTAGTCGAGCGGGTGATAATAACTAATGTACTGGAACGCATCCGCAATCGACTGGATGAGGTCTTCTTCGCGAATCATCGTCATGGCGCTTGGTCTCCGGGATGACAAGGGGGCAGAATGGTGCGGCGGGACCGGGGTCCGCCAAGGAGCGGAATTCTAGCACCGCGCCGCCGCGCCCGTCGCGGGTGGGGCGGTGTAAGTCCTGTGTAAGATAAATGCCCTTAAATGCCGGCACATCCAGGGCTTTACCGCGACCGTCTCCCGGTGGGCGTGTCGCCCAGGCCCGTTCAAGGCTGGAACCAACCAGCCGGACCCGTGAGGGTCAGCTTCAACCATTCGAATCGTTGAGGAGAGGCGAGCATGTCAAACGAGCAGCAAGTCCGCATTTACACCCCCCCCCAGGAAATGGTCAGGAACGCCGCAGTGTCCGGCATGGACGGTTACCGCGCGCTGTGCAAGGAAGCCGAGGACGACTACGAAGGTTTCTGGGGCCGTCGCGCCAAGGAGTTGCTGGACTGGAAAGAGCCCTTCACCCAGGTGCTCGATGAGTCGAACGCCCCTTTCTTCAAGTGGTTCGCCGATGGCAAACTCAACGTCTCGTACAACTGCCTCGACCGCAACGTCAATAACGGTCTCGGCGACAAGGTCGCGATCGTCTTCGAGGCCGACGGCGGTGAAGTCACCCGCGTCACCTACAAGGATCTGCTCGCCCGCGTCGGCAAGCTCGCCAACGCCCTGCGCGCCATGGGGGTCAAGAAGGGCGACCGCGTCATCATCTACCTGCCGATGTCGATCGAAGGCGTGGTCGCGATGCAGGCCTGCGCCCGGATCGGCGCGACCCATTCGATCGTGTTCGGCGGCTTCTCCGCCCAGGCCCTGCGCGACCGCATCGAGGACGCCGGTGCGGTGGCGGTGATCACCGCCGACGGCCAGTTCCGCGGCGGCAAGGCCCTGCCGCTGAAGCCGATCGCCGACGAGGCGCTGGCCCTGGGCGGCTGCGATTCGGTGAAGAATGTCATCGTCGTCAAGCGCACCGGCGCCGATGCCGCCATGGTCGCGGGGCGCGACCGCTGGTACCACGACGTGGTCGCGGGCCAGTCGGAAACCTGCGAGCCGGAGTGGGTCGAGGCCGAGCATCCGCTGTTCATTCTCTACACTTCGGGTTCCACCGGCAAGCCGAAGGGCGTGCAGCACTCCTCGGGGGGCTACCTGCTGCATGCCGTGCTGTCGATGAAGTACACCTTCGACATCAAGCCCGACGACGTCTATTGGTGCACCGCCGACATCGGCTGGGTCACCGGCCACACCTACATCACTTACGGTCCGCTCGCCTGCGGCGCGACCGAGATCGTGTTCGAGGGCGTGCCCACCTACCCGGACGCCGGCCGCTTCTGGAAGATGATCCAGGACCACAAGGTCAGCATCTTCTACACCGCGCCGACCGCAATCCGCTCGCTGATCAAGGCCGCCGACAACAACCCGGCCGTGCATCCCAAGCAGTACGACCTGTCCAGTCTGCGGATCCTGGGCTCGGTCGGCGAGCCGATCAACCCGGCGGCCTGGGAGTGGTACTACGAGAATGTCGGCGGCGGCCGCTGCCCGATCGTCGATACCTTCTGGCAGACCGAGACCGGCGCGCACATGATCACGCCGATGCCGGGCGCCACGCCGATGGTGCCGGGTTCGTGCACGCTGCCCTTCCCGGGCATCATCGCCGCGGTGGTCGACGAAACCGGCACCGAAGTGCCCTGGGGGCAGGGCGGCATCCTGGTGGTCAAGAAGCCGTGGCCGGCCATGATCCGCACCGTGTGGGGCGACCCCGAGCGGTTCAAGAAGACCTATTACCCGGACGACTTCAAGGGCAAGCTCTACCTTGCCGGCGACGGTGCGATCCGCGATGCGGAGACGGGTTACTTCACCATCACCGGCCGCATCGACGACGTCCTCAACGTTTCCGGCCACCGCATGGGCACGATGGAGATCGAGTCGGCCCTGGTGGCGCACGAAAAGGTGGCGGAGGCGGCCGTGGTCGGCCGTCCGGACGACGTCACCGGCGAGGCGATCGTGGCCTTCGTGGTGCTGAAAGGGCCGCGCCCGACCGGCGAGGAGGCGGCGAAGGTCGTCAAGGAACTGCAGACCTGGGTCGGCCATGAGATCGGCCCGATCGCCAAGCCGAAGGACATCCGCTTCGGCGAGAACCTGCCCAAGACCCGCTCCGGCAAGATCATGCGTCGCCTGCTGCGCCAGCTTGCCAAGGGCGAGGACGTCACGCAGGACACCTCGACGCTGGAAAACCCGGCGATCCTCGAACAGCTCAAGGGCTGATCGCCGCGCCGGGCGGGGCTTCGCCCGGCATGAGGAGTGACAGGAGAAGGTCCGGCCACGCCGCCGGGCCGGAAGGGGAGGGAGACCGGGCGCGCCCTGCGCGCCCCCTGTCGGTGCGAAGCGCCGAATCCGCCGACAAGAGCGGGCGGCGCCTTCGTCCAGCATTTACCGCGGCGGACGTCATGAGAGCTGCATGATGCGCAAGGGACTTGCCGGGCAGCGCCTGGTGGCGGTGTTCATCGCCGGCCTGCTGCTGCTGAACTACCCGCTGCTGTCTTTGTTCGACCGGCCGCTGAGCGTGTTCGGGCTGCCGCTGCTCCACGTCTATCTGTTCGGAATGTGGCTGGGCCTGGTGGTGGTCGTGGCCTGGATCGTCGAGCGCGGCGCGCGCTGAGCCGGAGATCTCGATGCTGCCTGGCTGGCTGATCGTCGGAGCTTCGTTCGCTTACCTGCTGATCCTGTTCGCGATCGCGTATTTCGGCGACCGCCGCGCCGACCAGGGGCGTTCGATCATTGCCAATCCCTGGGTCTACAGCCTCTCGCTGGCGGTGTATTGCACTGCGTGGACCTACTTCGGCAGCGTCGGGCGTGCTGCGGCAGGCGGGATCTGGTTCCTGCCCACCTACCTGGGGCCGACCCTGGGGCTGACGCTGGCCTGGCTGGTGGTGCTGAAGATGATCCGCATCGCCCGCAGCTACCGCATCACTTCGGTGGCCGATTTCATCGCTTCGCGCTACGGCAAGAGCCACCTGCTCGGCGGTCTGGTCACGATCATCGCGGTGATCGGCATCGTGCCCTACATCGCGCTGCAGCTGAAGGCGATCTCCAGCGCCTATGCGCTGATGATCGGCGAGCACGATATCGTGTTCCGGGTCGAGGCCGCGAGTGCCGCCTGGTGGCAGGACAGCACGCTCTACATCGCGCTCGCGCTGGCCGCGTTCACCATCCTGTTCGGCACCCGCCACCTCGACACCACCGAACGCCACGAAGGCATGGTGGCGGCGATCGCCTTCGAGTCGGTGGTGAAACTGCTCGCCTTCCTCGCGGTAGGCGTTTACGTGACCTACTGGCTGTACGACGGCTTTGCCGATCTGTATGCGCGCGCGATGGCGCGGCCCGAACTCGGGACGCTGCTCGTGTTCGACGGCGCCGGCCGGCTAGGGTACGGCGGCTGGTTCGCCCACGTGCTGCTGGCGATGCTGTCGATCATCTTCCTGCCGCGCCAGTTCCAGATCGCGGTGGTCGAGAACGTCAACGAACAGCACCTGCGCCGCGCGACCTGGGTCTTTCCCGCCTACCTGCTGGCGATCAACATCTTCGTGGTCCCGATCGCGCTCGGCGGCCTGCTGCATTTCGGCCAGGGCACGGTGGACCCCGACACGTTCGTGCTGACGCTGCCGATGGCACACGACAACGCCGCCCTGGCGCTGCTCGTGTTCGTCGGCGGACTGTCGGCAGCGACCGGGATGGTCATCGTCGAGGCGATCGCGCTGTCGACCATGGTGTGCAACGACCTGGTGATGCCGATGCTGCTGCGCAGCCGGCGGCTGGACCTGACCCGCGAGCGCGATCTCACCGGCCTGCTGCTGGGGATCCGGCGCGGGGCGATCCTGGGCGTGCTGCTGCTGGGCTACCTCTATTTCCGTCTCGCCGGCGAGGCCTATGCCCTGGTCAGCATCGGCCTGATCAGCTTTGCCGCGGTGGCGCAGTTCGCCCCGGCGGTGCTCGGTGGCATGTACTGGCGGGGCGGCACGCGCGAAGGGGCGTTCGCCGGCCTGCTCGCCGGCTTCCTGGTGTGGGGCTACACCTTGATGCTGCCGTCTTTCGCCAAGTCGGGCTGGCTCGATGCGCGTTTTCTCGAATACGGCCTGTTCGACCTGTGGTGGCTGAAGCCCGAGCAACTGTTCGGCATCGGCGGCTGGGACAACATCAGCCATGCGCTGTTCTGGAGCCTGTTCGCGAATATCGGCTGTTACGTGATCGTATCCTTGTTGCGCGTGCCGACCGGTTCGGAGGCGACCCAGGGCGCGTTGTTCGTCGATGTGTTCCGGCGCGGTGCGGCGCCGCCGGCGAGCTTCTGGCGCGGCGGCGCCGAAGTGCGTGATCTGCTGCCGCTGGTTGCGCGCTTTCTCGGCCAGCGCCGCACCGAAGAGGCGTTCGGCGCCTATGCCCGGGCGCACGGCGTCGAGCACATCGAGCAGCTCAGAGCCGATCCTGAACTGGTGCATTTCGCCGAATCCCTGCTCGCCGGCGCGATCGGCAGCGCCTCGGCGCGGGTGATGGTGGCGACCGTGGTGCAGGAAGAGCGCCTCGGCCTGGGCGAGGTCATGGACATTCTCGACGAGGCCTCGCAGGTTCGTGCCTACTCGCGCGAGCTCGAGGAGAAGTCGCGTGCTCTCGAGGTGGCGACCTCCGAACTGCGCGCGGCCAACGAACAGCTCAAGGAACTCGACCGCCTCAAGGACGACTTCATGTCGTCGGTGACCCATGAACTGCGCACGCCGCTGACTTCGATCCGGGCGCTTTCGGAAATGATGGTCGATGATCCCGGGATCGAGCTTGCCGACCGCCAGCGCTTCCTGGGCATCATCGTGTCCGAGACCGTGCGCCTGACCCGGCTCGTGAACCAGGTCCTGGACATGGCGAAAATCGAATCGGGTCATGCCGAGTGGCACAACACCGACATCGACATGCGCGAACTGGTGAACCATTCGGTCGAAGCCACGCTGCAACTGTTTCGCGACCGCGGCGCCGAAGTGCGGGTGTCGGTGCCCGATGCGGTGCCGCTGCTGCGCGCCGATCATGACCGCCTGCTGCAGGTGATGCTGAACCTGCTGTCCAATGCTGCCAAATTCGTGCCCGCGGGCACGGGGAAAGTGGACGTGCGCCTGAGCTGCGACAGCCGCCATGTCCGCGTCGAGGTGAAGGACAACGGGCCGGGTATCGAGCCGGCGCTCGAGCCGGTGATCTTCCAGAAATTCCGCCAGGGCGGCGACGAGCGCTCGCGGCCGCAAGGCACCGGACTGGGCCTGCCGATCAGCCGGCAGATCGTCGAGCATTTCGGCGGCCGCCTGTGGCTGGAGTCGGTGCCCGGCGAAGGTGCGCGCTTTTCGTTCGAACTGCCGCTGGCGCCTGCGTCCGATGGCGGATGACTTAGAATGATGCCGAGGGGGGAAACAGTGCATGCACAAGAAGATTCTGATCGCTGACGATGAGCAGAACATCGTCATTTCGCTGGAATTCCTGATGAAGCGCGAAGGCTTCGAGGTGTCGATCGCCCACGACGGCGAGGAGGCGGTGCGGAGGATTCGTGCCGAGCGCCCGGATCTCGTGCTGCTCGATGTGATGATGCCGAAAAAAAGCGGCTTCGAAGTGTGCCAGGAGATCAAGGCCGATCCGACGCTGGCTGCGGTGCGCGTGCTGATGTTGACCGCCAAGGGGCGCGACACCGAGGTCGCCAAGGGGCTCGCCCTGGGGGCCGATGCCTACATGACCAAGCCTTTCTCGACCAGGGAACTGGTGGACAAGGTGCGCAGCCTGCTGGAGTCCTGATCGATGCCGGCGCGCGTGCGCTTTGCCTTCGCGGTCATCGTGCTGTTCTTGCTGATGACCGGTCCGTTCTTGCTCACCGCCCTGATCATTTGGACGGAAACCCAGGAGTCGGGGCGGGCGCTGCTGGTGCAGGTGCTGAGTCCGCATCTGACGCTGGGCTTCGTGCTCACCGCGCTCGGCTTCGCTGCCGGCGTAGGCGTGGTGCGGATGTTGTTCCGGCAGTACGTCCAGGGTCTGCTGCGCATGGCCGAGCACCTCGGGCTGATGCTGGGGGCGAACAGGGGCTTCCGGGTCCAGCCCGAGGGGCCGCCCGAAGTCCAGGCCCTGGCCCAGGCGGCGAACGAGCTGGCGGGCCAGCGCGATGCGCTGATGGTCGATGTCGAGGCGCAGATCGGGCGTGCCAAGGAGTCGCTCGAGCTGGAAAAAAACCGCCTCGCCGCGCTGATGTCCGAACTGACCCAGAGCGTGGTGGTGTGCAATCTCGACGGCCGGGTGCTGCTCTACAACCAGCGTGCGCGCACTCAGTTCCGGGCGTTGTCCGAAGCCCCGGGGGTGGCCGGCGGGGGGGAGCTGATCGGCCTCGGGCGTTCGATCTATGCAGTGTTCGAGCGCAACCTGATCGCCCACGCGCTCGACACGATCCAGGTGCAACTGCGCCGTGGCGACAGTGAAGTGCAGGCCAACTTCGTGACCACGACCCGCGCCGGCCAGCTGTTGCGGGTGCAGATGGCGCCGGTGCTGTCGACCGCCGAGCCCGAGCCCGCGCACGCGGTGTCCGGGCAGGGCAGCGAAGCTCGGCCCGAAGAGGGGGAGGATACGGGGCGGGTGCTGACCGGCTTCATCCTGATGCTGGACAACATCACCCGCAACTTCGAGGTCGAGTCGCGCCGCGACCGCATGCTGCACGAACTCACCGAAGGCAACCGGGCCTCGCTCGCCAATGTGCGGGCTGCGGTCGAGATGCTCGAGTACGGAGACCTCTCCGACGACCTGCGCGACCGCTTTCGCAAAGTGATCCGCGACGAGGTGCAGGCGATGAGCGCGCGCCTGGACCGCACCGCAACCGAGTTCGCCGACGCGCTCAAAGTGCGCTGGCCACTCGAGGACATGCTCGGCGCCGACCTGATCGCGGCGGCCCAGCGCCGCATCGAACAGTGCATCGGCTTGCCGACCAAGCTCGAGGACATCGACGTAAGCTTGTGGGTGAAGGTCGACAGCTTCTCGCTGATCCAGGCCATCACCTACCTCGCCAGCCGCCTCTCCGATGAATTCGGGGTGCGCGAGGTGCGTTTCCGGCTGAGCGCCGCGGGCCGCCTCGCCCACCTCGACCTGATCTGGTCGGGGCAGGCGATGAGCACCGAGACGGTGATGGGCTGGGAACTCGAGTCGATGCGCTTCGAGGGCGAGAGCAGTCCGCTGTCGGTGCGCGACGTCATCGACCGCCATGATGGCGAGATGTGGCTCGAGCGCGAGAAGGTCCGCCACCGCGCCTTCTTCCGCATCCTGCTGCCGGCAGCGGCCCCCCGCGAGGTGCTCGAGTCCGGGATCCACCTGCGCGGCGAAGGCCGGCCGGAATACTACGATTTCGACCTCTTCGCCTGGTCGGAAAAATCGCACGAACTCGAAGAGCGGCGGCTCACCGAGCTGACCTTCACCGTGTTCGACACCGAGACCACCGGGCTCAACCCTTCGCAGGGCGACGAGATCATCCAGATCGGCGCCACCCGCATCGTCAATGGCAAGCTGCTGCGCAGCGAGTCTTTCGAGCAACTGGTGGACCCGCAGCGGGCGCTGAGCGCCGAGTCGGCCAAGGTGCACGGCATCAGCGCCGAGATGCTGCATGGCCAGCCCACGATCGACAAGGTGCTGCCCGCGTTCCACGCCTTTGCTGCAGATACCGTGCTGATCGCCCACAACGCCGCTTTCGACATGCGCTTCCTGCAGCTCAAGGAAGCGCAGACCGGGCTGCGCTTCGACCAGCCGGTGCTCGACACCTTGCTGCTGTCGGCGGTGGTCCACCCGCAGCAGGCCTCGCACCGCCTCGAGGCCATTGCCGAACGGCTCGGCCTGACCATCGTCGGCCGGCACACTGCGCTAGGCGATGCGATCGTCACCGCCGAAGTGTTCCTGAAGCTGGTCCCGCTGCTCGCCGACATGGGCATCCACACCCTGCGCGACGCCCGCAAGGCGGCGGAAAAATCGTATTACGCGCGGATCCGCTACTGATGACGAGTGTCCGTTCCAGTCCGCGGGTGTGGTCATGAAGCGCAATCGCGCCTTTGCCCGCCGCCTGCGGCGTTACTACGGCTGGTATACGGTCGTGTTCGTGTTGTTCGTGCTGCTGCTGGCGATGGGTGAATACCTGGGGCTGTCGCAGCCGGTGATCGGCCACGTCTTCCTGTTCGTGACCATCGCGATCTATGCCGCCATCGGCGTCATGAGCCGCACCACCGATGTGTCCGAGTATTACGTCGCCGGCCGCCGGGTGCCGGCGATGTTCAACGGCATGGCCACCGCCGCCGACTGGATGAGTGCGGCGTCCTTCATCGGCCTGGCCGGAACGCTTTATTTTTCCGGCTTTGAAGGGCTGGCCTTCGTCACCGGGTGGACCGGCGGTTTCGTGCTGGTGGCCCTGTTGCTCGCGCCCTATCTGCGCAAATTCGGCCAATACACGATTCCCGATTTCCTCGGCGCACGCTACCAGGGCAACGTGGTGCGCCTGGTCGGGCTGGGTGCGGCCGTGCTGGCGAGCTTCGTCTATCTGGTGGCGCAGATCTACGGCGTCGGCCTGGTCACCAGCCGCTTTGTCAGCGTCGAGTTCGAGATCGGACTGTTCATCGGGCTCGCCGGCATCCTGGTGTGTTCCTTTCTCGGTGGCATGCGGGCGGTGACCTGGACCCAGGTGGCGCAGTACGTGATCCTGATCATCGCCTACCTGGTGCCGGTGGTGATCCTGTCCTACAAGCTGACGGGCATCCCGCTGCCCCAGGCTGCCTACGGCAGCGTGCTGCAGAAAATTGTCGTCCGCGAAGACGCTCTGTTCGATGCGCCTTCCGAGGTCGAAGTGCGCACCCTGTACGCCGCCCGTGCGCGGGATTACCAGGCCAAGATCGCCGCGTTGCCCGATTCGCTGGAAACCGAGCGTCGTGCGCTGATCGAGCGCCTGAACGAGTTGCGCCTGGGAAACGCCTCGGCACGCGAGATCGCCCTCACCGAGCGGGCTCTGCGCGACCTCCCGCGCACGCCGACCGAGGCCGAGCAGATGTGGAGCCGGGCGCGCGCCGAGGCACTGGAGCGCTCGCGCCCCCCCCCGCGCCATGCCCAGGCGCATCCGGGGGCGAATGCCGCCGAATCCACCGTCGCGCGCAACAACTTCCTCGCCCTGATGTTCGTGCTGATGGTCGGCACCGCGGCCCTGCCGCACATCCTGATGCGCTACTACACCACCCCCGGCGTGGTCGAGGCGCGGCGTTCGGTAGCCTGGTCGCTGTTGTTCATTTTCCTGCTCTATGTGACGGCACCGGCCTACGCGGTGTTCGCGAAGTGGGAGGTGTATCACAACGTGGTCGGCTCGAGCATCAGCATCCTGCCCGAATGGGTCAGCTCGTGGGGCAAGGTCGGTCTGGTCAAGATCGAGGACCTCAACCTGGACGGCATCCTGCAGTTGGCCGAGTTGCGCATGGACACTGACGTAATCGTGCTCGCCACCCCGGAAATCGCCGGCCTGCCTTACGTGGTGTCGGGCCTTGTAGCGGCGGGGGGGCTGGCGGCGGCGCTGTCGACTGCCGACGGCCTGCTGCTGACGATCTCGAACGCCCTGTCGCACGATCTGTACTACAAGGTCGTCAATCCGCAGGCTTCCACCCACCGCCGGCTGGTCATTTCCAAGTCGCAGTTGCTGGTGGTCGCAGTGGTGGCGGCCTGGGTGGCGTCGATGCGCCCGGACAATATCCTGTTCATGGTCGGGTTGGCATTCTCGATCGGGGCGTCGGCGTTTTTTCCGGCGCTGGTTCTGGGCATCTTCTGGAAGCGGGCGAACCGCCCCGGAGCCGTCGCCGGCATGCTCGCCGGCCTGGCGCTGACGCTGATCTACGTGGTGCAGACGCATCCGTTTTTCGGCGGCTCGATGGCCAATGCCTGGTTCGACATCAATCCGATTTCGGCCGGCGTGTTCGGGGTACCGCTGGGGTTCGTGACCATCGTCGTCGTCAGCCTGCTGACCGCGCCGCCGCCGCGGGAGATCCAGGATCTGGTCGATTACGTGCGCTATCCGGAACTGCAGCCCTACCCGGAGCGGGAAGAGTAAGCTACGGCGCGGCCCCTCCGCCGACATTCGGACGTATGGCGCCGGGGCGCAAGCCGGCCTGCCCAGGCCGTTGCCGCTTCAGCAGATACGTTCCCAGAGGCCTTGTTCGTCTTCGAAGCGGTCCAGCTCCAGGCCCTTGAAGTCGCTGCGCGAGACGATGCCGACGACCTTGCCTTCCACCACTACCGGCAGGTGACGGTACCCGCCATCGCACATCATATGCAGGGCCTCGATCGCCGTGCGCTCCGGTGCGATGGTGTCGGGGTGCGGTGTCATCGCTTCTGCCAGCCTGACGCTGGCGGGATTGCCGCCGCGGGCGATCATCTGCACCGCGTCGCGGCCGGTGAACACCCCCTTCAGGTGGGCGCGGGCATCGGTAACCAGCACTGCACCGACGTTGCGTTCGCACATTTTCCGACATGCCGTCTGCACCGTATCTGCAGGGCGCAACATCAACGGATTCTGATCCTTGACGATGAATGAAACGTTGCGATTGCTCATGGCGTGCTCCCGATCGATAGCCTGCCTCCCTGTCTGCAGCCTATGCCGAAAGCGCGCCGGCGATATTGACATTCGTTAACATCGCCGCACTCTGTGTCGTGTGCCCGGTGCGCTTTGGTCGCGGCTCTTGAAGCGCGCCGAACGCGCCCCACATAACGAGTCAGTCAACCGTTCCTGAGGACGCCCTCCATGCGCTTCGACAAGCTCACCACCAAGTTCCAGCAGGCCCTGCAGGATGCGCAGAGCATCGCCGTGGGCAACGACCAGCAGTTCATCGAGCCGCTTCACCTGCTGCAGGCGATGCTCGAACAGGACGACGGCGGCACGGTCTCGCTGCTGCAGCGCGCCGGCGTCAACGTGCCGCCGCTGAAGAACGCGGTGGCGAAGGCGATCGGCCGCCTGCCCAAGGTCGAGGGCCATGGCGGCGAGGTCAGCCTCGGGCGCGATCTCAACAACCTGCTCAACGTCACCGACCGCGAGGCGCAGAAGCGCGGCGACCAGTTCATCGCCAGCGAGATGTTCCTGCTCGCGCTGTGTGAGGACAAGGGCGAGGCCGGCCGCCTGCTCAAGGAGCACGGCCTGACGCGCAAGGCGCTGGAGGCCGCGATCGAGGCCGTGCGCGGCGGTGCCGGCGTGGCCAGCCAGGACGCCGAAGGCCAGCGCGAGTCGCTCGCCAAGTACTGCCTCGACCTCACCGAGCGCGCCCGCAGCGGCAAGCTCGACCCGGTGATCGGTCGCGACGACGAGATCCGCCGCGCGATCCAGATCCTGCAGCGGCGCACCAAGAACAACCCGGTGCTGATCGGCGAGCCCGGCGTGGGCAAGACCGCGATCGTCGAAGGTCTCGCCCAGCGCATCGTCAATGACGAAGTGCCCGAGACCCTGAAGGGCAAGCGCGTGCTCTCGCTCGACATGGCGGCGCTGCTCGCCGGCGCCAAGTACCGCGGCGAGTTCGAGGAGCGGCTGAAGGCGGTGCTGAAGGAGATCGCCCAGGAAGAAGGGCGCATCATCGTCTTCATCGACGAGCTGCACACGATGGTCGGCGCGGGCAAGGCCGAAGGCGCGATCGACGCCGGCAACATGTTGAAGCCCGCGCTCGCGCGCGGCGAGCTGCACTGCATCGGCGCCACCACGCTCGACGAGTACCGCAAGTACATCGAGAAGGACGCCGCGCTCGAGCGCCGCTTCCAGAAGGTGCTCGTCGACGAGCCCACGGTCGAGGCCACGATCGCCATCCTGCGCGGCCTGCAGGAGAAGTACGAGATCCACCACGGCGTCGACATCACCGACCCGGCGATCGTCGCTGCCGCCGAATTGAGCCATCGCTACATCACCGACCGCTTCCTGCCCGACAAGGCGATCGACCTGATCGACGAGGCCGCGGCGCGGATCAAGATGGAGATCGACTCCAAGCCGGAAGTGATGGACAAGCTCGACCGCCGCATGATCCAGCTCAAGATCGAGCGCGAGGCGGTGAAGAAGGAAAAGGACGAAGCGTCGCAGAAGCGCCTGCAGCTGATCGAGGACGAACTCGCCAAGCTGCAGCGCGAGTACAACGATCTCGAGGAGATCTGGAAGGCGGAGAAATCGAAGGCCGCCGGCTCGGCCCACGTCAAGGAAGAGATCGACCAGCTGCGCGCGCAGATGGCCGAGTTCCAGAGGAAGGGCCAGCTCGACAAGGTCGCCGAGCTGCAGTACGGCAAGCTGCCGCAACTCGAGGCGCAGCTCAAGCTCGCCGAGCAGGCGGGCGAGAACGCGACGCCGAACAAGCTGCTGCGCACCCAGGTCGGCGCCGAGGAGATCGCCGAAGTGGTGTCGCGCGCCACCGGCATCCCGGTGAGCAAGATGATGCAGGGCGAGCGCGAGAAGCTGCTGCAGATGGAAGACAAGCTGCACCAGCGCGTGGTCGGCCAGGACGAGGCGGTGCGCCTGGTGTCGGACGCGATCCGGCGTTCGCGCGCCGGCCTCTCGGACGAGAACCGGCCCTACGGCTCCTTCCTCTTCCTCGGCCCCACCGGCGTCGGCAAGACCGAGCTGTGCAAGACCCTGGCGAGCTTCCTGTTCGACTCCGAGGAGCACCTGATCCGCATCGACATGAGCGAGTTCATGGAGAAGCACTCGGTCGCGCGCCTGATCGGCGCGCCGCCGGGCTATGTCGGCTACGAGGAAGGCGGCTATCTCACCGAGCAGGTGCGCCGCAAGCCCTACAGCGTGATCCTGTTCGACGAGGTCGAAAAGGCCCACCCGGACGTCTTCAACGTGCTGCTCCAGGTGCTCGACGATGGTCGCATGACCGACGGTCAGGGGCGCACGGTCGACTTCAAGAACACCGTGATCGTGATGACCTCCAACCTCGGCAGCCAGATGATCCAGCAGATGGCGGGCGACGACTACGGCGTGATCAAGCTCGCGGTGATGGCCGAAGTCAAAACCTATTTTCGTCCCGAGTTCATCAACCGCATCGACGAGGTGGTGGTGTTCCATGCCCTCGACGAGAAGCACATCGCCGGCATCGCGCGCATCCAGCTCCAGCATCTGGAGAAGCGCCTGGCACGGCTGGAGATGGTGCTGGAAGTCAGCGACGCGGCGCTCGGCGAACTCGCCGAGGCCGGTTTCGACCCGGTGTTCGGCGCCCGGCCGCTGAAGCGCGCGATCCAGGAGCGGATCGAGAATCCGCTCGCGAAGGCGATCCTGGAAGGGCAGTTCAGTGCCGGGGACCGGGTGCGGGTCGATGCCCGGGACGGCCGTCTCGTGTTCGAAGGCGCCACTCCCTGAGCTTTGAAGTGCTGAGCCGTACGGTGCTCTTTGCGGGCTCGTCGACGCGGGGTGAAGCCGTGACCGGGAGCGGCCCCCGCCGGTGCGACAAGCCCGCGCGGGCGCCGGGACAGGGGCAGAAACCGCGGCGGATGCGCTAAACTGCCGCCCTTGTGGGCGCCGCCGCGCGCCCATCTTTCTTGTTCCCTTCTACGGAAACCGCGATGTTCGAGGCCATTCGCAACAACAAGCGGGTTGCCCAGTTGATTCTGGCAATCCTCATCGTTCCCTTCGCTTTCTTCGGCATGGATGCCTATTTCAGCGACTCGCCCACCGGCAGCGAGGTCGCCACCGTGGGCGGAACCGCGATCAGCGCCTACGAGTTCGACCAGGCCCTGCGCGAGCAGCAGGACCGTCTGCGCGCCAGTGCCGGCGGCCAGCTCGATCGCGCGCTGCTGGAGTCGGCCGAACTGCGCCGGGCGGTGCTCGACAATCTGATCAATCAGCGCGCGCTCGCCCTGTACGCGGCGGAAAACCGCTTCGTGGTCACGCCGCAGCAGTTGCAGGAAACCATCACCGCGGTGCCGGCGTTCCAGGAGGGGGGGCGGTTTTCCCTGCAACGCTACGAGGCGGTGGTGCGTGCCCAAGGCATGACTCCGGCGAACTTCGAAGCCCGCCTCGCCCAGGACGTGCGCGTGCAGCAGATCGTGACTGCGATCGGCGATGCCAGCCTGGTGCCGAAGGCTTCGGCGGAACGCTTCATGAATGCACAGCTCGAGGAGCGCAGGGTCCGCGAACTGCGCTTCCCGGTCGCGCGCCTGGCCGCCGATATCGCCGTGGCGGACGAGGACGTCACGGCCTTCTACGACGCGAATCCGGCGCGTTTCGAGCGTCCGGCCCGGCTGCAGGCCGAATACCTGGTATTCGACCGGGCTGCTGTGGAAGGCCGGGTTGAAGTCGGCGACGACGCGGTCCGCGCCTTCTACGAAGGCAACCCGGCCCGTTTCGGTGTTGCCGAAGAGCGCCAGGCCCGTCACATCCTGCTCGCGCTCGAGAGCGGGGCTGACGAGGCGACGGTGGAAAAGGTCATGGGCGAGGCACGTGCGCTCGTCGATACGCTGCGCAGCGACCCCTCGCGCTTCGCCGACATTGCCCGTGACAAGTCGCAGGACCCGGGTTCGGCCGGGCGCGGCGGCGACCTCGGCTTCTTCGGCCGTGGGATGATGGTGGGCCCGTTCGAGGATGCGGTCTTCGCGCAGGAAAAGGGCCGGATCGGCGATCCGGTGCGAAGCGAATTCGGCATCCATATCATCCAGGTCACCGACATCAAGCCGGCCTCGGTCAAGCCCTTCGAAGAGGTCCGCGAGGAGATCCGCGCCGAGCTGCGGGCGCAGGAAGCCGGCCGTCGCTTCGCCGAGCTGGCCGAGCAGTTCGCCAATACGGTGTACGAGCAGCCCGACAGCCTGACGCCGGCGGCGGAGGCGCTCGGCCTGGAGCTTCGAAGCAGCGACTGGATCTCGCGCAGCAGTGGCAGTGAGCCGTTTACCAACGAGCGCCTGCTCGAAGCCGTGTTCTCCGACGAGGCGGTGAAAAATGGACGCAACACCGAGGCCATCGAGGTCGGAAACGGGACCTTGGTGTCGGCCCGGGTCAAGGTCTTCGAAGCAGCCCAGCGCCTGCCGCTCGATGAGGTGCGCGGGCGCATCGTCGACGAGCTGCGCCGTGAGCGCGGCCAGCGCCTGGCTGCCGAGCAGGGGGCCGAAACCCTCTCCCGGCTGCAGCAGGGCGAGCCGGTGAAGGCCGCCTGGGGCGAGGAGCGGACCGTGCAGCGCGGTGCTCCGGGCTTGCCGGCGGCAGCGATGCAGGCGGTGTTTACCGCGCCGTCCACGGCGCTGCCCGCCCACGTCGGCGTGAGCCTGGCCGAAGGGGATTACGTCATCTACCGCATCGAGGCGGTCGAGCGTCCGCAAATCGCCGCGGATGATCCGCGTATCGGCGCGGTCGCCGCGCAGTACGGGCAACTGCTGGCGGCACGCGATTTCGGTGCTTTCCTGGCCTCGCTGCGCCAGCGCTACGAGGTCGAGATCAAGCCCGCGGCGCTGCAGGCCCAGTCCCAGTAACGGCAGCCCCGGTGCCGCCCTGCCGGCGTCGGGGATCGTCGGGTGGGGGCGGCACCGAGGGGGCGACGAAATGGGGGCGGTCAGTTGTCCTGACCGCCCCCATTTCGATTGTTGCAGCGGGTTTGCCGTGGCAAGGACTACTGCGGCAGAGGCGCGGCGTTGCCTAGTGCGGTGGTGTTGAAGCCGCCGTCCACGTACATCACCTCGCCGGTGATGCCGCTGGCGAGATCCGAGCACAGGAACGCGGCGGCGTTGCCGACTTCCTCGATCGTCACGTTGCGGCGCAGCGGCGCATTGTGCTCGTTGAACGACAGCAGCTTGCCGAAGCTGCCGATTCCGGAGGCCGCCAGGGTCTTGATCGGGCCGGCGGAGATGGCGTTGGCGCGGGTGCCTTCGGGGCCGAGGGTGACGGCAAGGTAGCGCACCGCGGCCTCCAGGCTGGCTTTGGCCAGGCCCATGATGTTGTAATTGGGCATGGTGCGTACCGCGCCCAGGTAGGACAGGGTCAGGAGCGCGCCATTGCGGCCTTTCATCAGCGGGCGGGCGGCCTTGGCCAGCGCCGGGAAACTGTAGGTGCTCACTTCCTGCGAGATGCGGAAGGCTTCGCGGGTCAGGCCGTCGAGAAAATCGCCTTCGAGGGCTTCGCTGGGAGCGAAGGCGATCGAATGGACCAGGCCGTCGAGCCCGTCCCAGTGCTGGCCGAGCTGTTCGAACAGACCGCTGAGCTGGGCATCGTCCTGGACGTCGAGCGGGAAGATCAGCTCGCTGCCGAATTCGCTCGCCATTTTGGCGACGCGGTCCCTGAAGCGCTCGTTCTGGTAGGTGAAAGCGAGCTCCGCGCCTTCGCGGTGCATGGCTTTGGCGATGCCGAACGCAATCGAACGGTTGCTCAGCAGCCCGGTGATGAGGATTCGTTTGCCGGCGAGAAAGCCCATGGGTGAGACTCCGAATGACAAGGAGCGGATTATAGCCAAATCCCTGCCCGCGGCATGTCCTTCCGATCGCACCGCCGTCCAAAACCTGCCAGAATCCGCCCTGTTCTTGATTCTACGGCTTGCGCGTGCGCCGATTTCTCAGCCTTCCTTGCCCACTTCGCCGCGTCGGCGCCGAGGCCCGCGGCCGCGTTCCGGCGCGTGCGCTCGCGGCCGCGCTACCCGTGCTGGCGGTGGCGGCGTTGCTCGGGGGCTGCGGTTCGGCGTGGAACGATCCCTATCCGGCGCACGAGCGCGGGGACAATATCCTGTATACCGCGTTCACCGAGCGCCCCAAGCATCTGGACCCGGTGCAGTCCTACAGCGAGGACGAGGCGAGCTTTCTGTACCAGATCGTCGAACCTCCGCTGCAGTACCACTACCTGAAGCGCCCTTACGTGCTCGAGCCGGCGACGGCCGACGGCATGCCGGTGCTGCGCCGCTACGATCGCTCCGGGCGCGAGCTTGCCGCCGGCACCGATGCGGCGGCGGTCGCCCGCACGGTGGTCGAAGTGCGCATCCGCTCCGGCATTCTCTACCAGCCGCACCCGGCCTTTGCCGCCGGCGAGGATGGCCGCCCACGCTACCTGGATCTCAAACCGGGCGATCTGCGCACGGTTCGCTCACTGGGGGATTTCACCGCGACCGGCACGCGCGCGCTGGAGGCCGGCGACTACGTCTATCAGATCAAGCGTCTCGCCGATCCGCGCCTGCATTCGCCGATTTTCGAGCTGATGGCCGAGTACCTGCCCGGGCTGAAGACGCTACAGGCCGAACTGGCCGCAGCCTTGCGCCTGCAGGAAGGGGGCGACGGGGCAGAGCCGGCTTCGCCCTGGCTCGATCTGCGCCGCTTCGAGCTGCCCGGCGTCGAGGTGGTGGATCGCCACACCTACCGCATCACCTTGCAGGGGGCCTACCCGCAGTTCCTCTACTGGCTGTCGATGCCCTTCTTCAGCCCGGTGCCGCCCGAGGCCGACCGCTTCTTCAGCCAGCCCGGCATGGCCGAGCGCAACCTGACTCTGGACTGGTGGCCGATCGGCACCGGCCCCTACATGCTGGTCGAGAACAATCCGAACGCGCGCATGGTGCTGGTGCGCAACCCGAACTACCGGACCGACTCCTATCCCTGCGAAGGCGAGCCGGGCGATGCCGAAAGCGGACTGCTGGCGGACTGCGGCAAGGCCATGCCTTTCGTCGACCGCGTGGTGTTCTCCCGCGAGCGCGAGGGCATTCCGTACTGGAACAAGTTCCTGCAGGGGTATTACGACGCTTCCGGGGTGTCCTCGGACAACTTCGACCAGGCGGTGACGCTGACCAGCCAGGGTGAAGTTTCACTGTCGGACGAGATGGAGGCGCATGGCATCCGCCTGCTGACTTCGGTGTCGCCGTCGATCTTCTATCTGGGGTTCAACATGCTCGATCCGCTCGTCGGCGGCGGGCCTTCGAGCGCCGGCAAGGAGAAGGCGCGCAAGCTGCGCCAGGCGATCTCGATCGCGCTCGACATGGAAGAGTTCGTGTCGATCTTCCTCAACGGTCGCGGCCTGCCGGGGATGAGCCCGCTGCCGCCGGGAATCTTCGGCGCGCGCGCAGGGCAGGCGGGGATGAACCCGACGGTGTACGAATGGCGCGACGGCGAGGGGGTGGATGGGGGACGGCCGCAGCGGCGCAGCATCGAGGTCGCCCGCCGCCTGCTGGCCGAGGCCGGCTGGCCCAACGGCCGCGATGCGCAGAGCGGCGAGCCGCTGGTGATCCACCTCGACACCACCCCGGGCGGGTTGGGCGACAAGGCGCGCTCGAACTGGCTGGCCAAGCAGTTCCGCGAACTCGGAGTGCAGTTCGTCGTGCGCCCGACCGACTTCAACCGCTTCCAGGACAAAATCCGCCAGGGGAATGCGCAGCTGTTCTTCTTCGGCTGGAACGCCGACTACCCCGACCCGGAGAATCTGCTGTTCCTGCTCCATGGCCCCCAGGGCAAGGTCAAGTTCAACGGCCAGAACGCGGCCAACTACGAGAACCCCGAATACGACGCGCTGTTCGAGCGCATGAAGGCGATGCCCGACGGTCCGGCCCGGCAGCGGATCATCGAGCGCATGGTGGCGCTGCTGCAGCACGATGCGCCGTGGGTGTTCGGCTTTCACCCGATGTCGTATTCGCTGCAGCACGGCTGGGTGGAGAACCGCAAGCCGGGGGCGATGGTGCGCAACACGATGAAGTACCAGCGTATCGATGTCGCGCGTCGCGCCGCCGCGCGTGCACAGTGGAACCGGCCGGTGCTGTGGCCGCTCGCCTTGCTCGCCTTGTTGCTCGCCGCGCTGGTCGCGCCGGCGCTGATCCACTGGCGGCGGCGTGAGGCGGCGACCGCGGCGCCGGCCGGCGCGGGCGAAGGCGGGGGAGGGCGCTGATGCTGGCGTATCTGCTGCGCCGCGTGCTGTATGCGGTCCCGATCCTGATCGGGGTGAATCTGCTGACGTTCGTGCTGTTCTTCGTCGTCAATTCGCCCGACGACATGGCGCGCATGCAGATCGGCGTCAAGCGCGCCACCCCGGAGGCGATCGAGCGCTGGAAGGCCGAGCGCGGCTACGACAAGCCGATGTTCGTCAATGCCGAAGCGCATGGCAGCGCGCGCTTCACCGAAACGATCTTCTTCGACAAGTCGCTGCGCATGTTCGCGCTCGAGTTCGGCCGCGCCGACGACGGCCGCGACATCGGCCAGGAGATCCGCGACCGCATGGGGCCGTCGTTGGCGATCGCGCTGCCGACCT
The DNA here is from genome assembly GCF_023093595.1 of Thauera aromatica. GTDB lineage: Bacteria > Pseudomonadota > Gammaproteobacteria > Burkholderiales > Rhodocyclaceae > Thauera > Thauera aromatica_A. The sequence continues at coordinate 26,021 of NZ_JALLIK010000092.1, read as the reverse complement.
TCGTCCTGAGTCTGGTCGCCGCGATCAGCTTCGCCTTGCTGCTGGTGTTCTTCCGCGCCACCTATCTCGACTTCTGGGGGGTGGTGCTGTGCGTGGCGATGATGTCGATCTCAAGCCTGTTCTACATCATCGGCGGGCAGTGGCTGGTGTCGAAGATGTGGGCCCTGGTGCCGATCTCGGGCTATGCGCCGGGGCTGGATGCGGCGCGCTTCCTCGTGCTGCCGGTGCTGATCAGCGTGCTCGCCGGGATCGGCTCGAGTGCGCGCTGGTACCGCACGATCTTCCTCGAGGAAATTTCCAGGGACTACGTGCGCACCGCGCGGGCGAAGGGCTTGTCCGAGCTCGCTGTGCTGTTCCGCCACGTCCTGCGCAACGCCCTGATCCCGATCCTCACCGGTGTCGTCGTCGTCATTCCGCTGTTGTTCATGGGCAGCCTGCTGGTGGAGTCCTTCTTCGCCATTCCGGGCCTGGGCAGCTACACGATCGACGCGATCAACGCGCAGGACTTCGCCGTGGTGCGGGCGATGGTGTTCATCGGCTCGGTGCTGTACATCGTCGGCCTGGTGCTGACCGACCTCTCATATACGCTGGTCGACCCCCGGGTGAGGCTGGAATGAATGCGTCGATGGGCTTCCAGCCGGTGCTGTTGTGGACCGACCTGCTGCTGTTCGCGCTGATCGGCGTCGCGCTGCTGGGGGCGCTGCATGCGCGCCGCCAGCCGCCGCTGCGCGCGGCCTGGCGCAAGGTGGGGCGGCGCCCCGCGGGGATGGCGGCGGCGACCATGCTGCTCGTCTTCGTCGCCCTCGGCGTGCTCGACAGCCTGCACTACCGTCCGCAACTGCCGCCGCTGCCCGTGCTCGATCCGGGTGCCGATGCGGCCTCGGCGGCGATCGGAAACGGGGCGGAAATCGAGGATGGGGAAGAACGCCGGCGGGCGGCGGCGCTGCCCGCTGCGGTGTATTCGACCGAGGTGCTGTCGCTCCTCGACGCCCTGCTGGCGCCGCTGCGTGCGCACACCGAGAAGACGTATTCGGCACCGTTCGCATCGACCCTGTACCAGCGTGAAATCGTGCAGCTGGAAGATGGCCGGCAGATCCGCGCCTACCCCCGCCTTGCGCACGGCAGCGCCCATCTCGTCGACCCGGAGGCGGAGCGTGCCGGCGACATCGCCACCCGGATGCTGGCCGCGCTGGGCCAGGCGCTGCTCGCCTGGGCCGGGGGTGTCGCGCTGCTCGTCGGCCTGATCCGGCGCGGCAATGGGCTGGGCTGGGGCGAGGCCGCGTGCGCCCTGGCCGCAGGGCGTACGGTGCTCGCCTGGCGCGCGGCGCTGCTCACGCTGGGGATCCTCGTGCTCATCGCCACGCTCTGCCTGCAGCTTGCACCGGCCTACCACGTGCTGGGGACCGACAAGGTCGGGCAGGACGTGCTCTACCTGGCGCTCAAGAGCGTGCGCACCGCGCTCGTGATCGGCACCCTGACGACGCTGGTGATGCTGCCGTTCGCGGTGGCGCTGGGAATCGCTGCCGGCTATCTGGGTGGCTGGGTGGATGACGCCGTGCAATATACATACACGGTGCTGAACGCGATTCCCGGCGTGCTGCTGATCGCTGCTGCGGTGCTGATGATGCAGGTCGTCATCGACACTCACCCGCAGTGGTTCGACACCGCCGCCGAACGCTCGGACGCGCGCCTGCTGGCGCTGTGCCTGATCCTTGGCATCACCAGCTGGACCGGGCTCGCCCGCCTGCTGCGGGGCGAGACGCTGAAGCTGCGCGAGCTGGAGTACGTCCAGGCGGCGCGTGCTTTCGGGGTCGGCACGCCAGCCATCCTGCGCCGCCATATCCTGCCCAACGTCATGCACATCGTGACGATCGCGCTGGTGATGGACTTTTCCGGGCTGGTGCTGGCCGAGGCGGTGCTGTCCTACGTCGGTATCGGAGTCGATCCGACCACGATCAGTTTCGGCACCATGATCAACATGGCGCGCGCCGAGCTGGCCCGCGAACCCATGGTGTGGTGGTCGCTGGCGGCGGCCTTCGTGTTCATGTTCGTGCTGGTGCTGGCGGCGAACCTGTTCGCGGATGTCGTCCGTGATGCGTTCGACCCCCGCCGCTAGCCTTTGCCGGAGCCCCCGCAGAGCGGCGATCCAGAACCACGAGCGGGCGCGGCGACTCTCACCGAAGGTGACTGCCCGCAGGCGGCAAGGGCTGCGGGCGGGAACGCATGCGGCCGGCCGATAAAATACATACAGGACATCCCCCGATGAGAGCGTTGAAGTTCGACAACCGCTTCGTCCATGAGCTGCCGGGCGATCCGGAAAGCGGGCGCCATGTGCGCCCGGTGCATGAGGCCTGCTACTCCCGCGTCGACCCGCTGCCGGTGCGCGCCCCGGCGCTGCTGGCCTGGTCGCGCGAGGTCGGCGAGCTGCTCGGCCTCGATGAGACGGACGCGCGCAGCCGCGAGTTCGCCGAAGTATTCGCCGGCAACCGCCTGCTGCCCGGCATGGAACCGTACGCCGCCTGCTATGGCGGCCACCAGTTCGGCAACTGGGCGGGGCAGCTCGGCGACGGGCGGGCGATCACCCTCGGCGAAGTGATCAACCGGCGCGGCGAGCGCTGGGAACTGCAGCTCAAGGGCGCGGGCCCCACGCCGTATTCGCGCCACGCCGATGGCCGCGCGGTGCTGCGCTCCTCGCTGCGCGAATTCCTCTGCAGCGAGGCGATGCATCACCTGGGGGTGCCGACCACACGCGCGCTGAGCCTGGTCGGGAGCGGCGAAGAGGTGGTGCGCGACATGCTCTACGACGGTCACCCCCGCCCCGAACCGGGCGCGGTGGTGTGCCGGGTGGCGCCTTCCTTCATCCGTTTCGGCAGCTTCGAGATCTTTGCTTCGCGTGGCGAGGAAAGCGTGCTCGAGCGTCTGATCGAGTTCACCATCGCACGCGACTTTCCCGGGTTGGCCGACGAGACCGACCCCGCATCGCGCCGCGTGCGCTGGTTCGAGGAGGTGTGCCGGCGCACCGCGGTGATGGTCGCGCACTGGATGCGGGTCGGTTTCGTGCACGGCGTCATGAACACCGACAACATGTCGATCCTCGGCCTGACGATCGATTACGGCCCCTATGGCTGGATCGACGACTTCGACCCCGACTGGACGCCGAATACCACCGACGCCTTCCACCGCCGCTACCGCTTCGGCGAACAGCCCCGGATCGCGCACTGGAACCTGTGGCAGCTGGCCAATGCGATCTATCCGGTGGTCCGGGATGTGGGCGCGCTCGAGCGCGGGCTCGCACTCTATGCCGAGGTGTACGAGGCCGAGCATCGCCGCCTGATGTGGGAGAAGCTCGGGCTGACACGGTGGCTGGACGGGGAAGAGGGTGGGGCCGGTGGCGCGGATGAAGCGCTGCTGGGCGATCTGCACCGCTTGCTGCGGGATGGGGAAATGGACATGACCCTCTTTTTCCGCCGCCTGGCCATGTTCGACCCCGCGGCGGTGCAGCCGGGGCTGTTCGACGACGTCTTCTACGATGCCGCCCGGCGCGAGGCGAGTGCCGGCGAACTGGAGCAGTGGCTGCAGCGCTATGCAGCGAGGGTGGACGGGGAGGGGGTTGCGCAGGCGCTGCGCAGTGAGCGCATGAACCGGGTCAATCCGCTCTATGTGCCGCGCAACTACCTTGCACAGCAGGCGATCGATGCGGCCGAGGCAGGGGACCTGTCCGTGCTCGAGCGATGGCTTGAAGTGCTGCGCCACCCTTATACCGAGCAGCCGGGCGGCGAACGCTTCGCCGGGAAACGCCCGGATTGGGCGCGCGACAAGCCCGGCTGCTCGATGTTGTCGTGCAGTTCCTGATCGGGTGTCGTGGCTTCCGCCCTCCGGCGCGGTGGCTGCGACACCTCTCTTTCATCCGGGTGACTAGTTCTTTCGGCCTACGCCCGGATGCAAAAACCTGCACAATGGATCCGCTGAAAGAGGTATCCTTTTTTATTATTACCCTATTAATGGAGCGTTTCCGTGCCCAGCGTCGCCCTCAGGCAGCCCGTCGAAGGGACTTATCATCTGCGCAAGATCGCTCCGCCGGTCTGCGTTCGCAACGCGCTGGCCGAAATGCCCATTTTGCGCGCCGCCGGGGCGCAAACGCTGGATCTGCTCGCCGATGGCGCCGAGTTCGTATCGGTGCCATCGGGGAACTCGATCTTCGAGCGCGAATCCCTGCCGACCGGCCTCTTCCTGGTCTATTCCGGCGCCGTCCGCCTGATGGCGCTCGGGCCGGATGGGCGCGCGCGCGTGGTCGAGATCTTCGAGCCGGGGGGGATGTTCGGTGAAATCGGCGTGTTTACCGGCCAGCGCTATCGCACCTGGACGCAGGCAGTCGGGCGGACAGTGCTGATCCATGTCCCGTGCGAGCGCGTCGTGCAGGCGGTGGCGATCGACAATCCGCTGTCGAACCGCATGCTGTCCGCGGTGTGCGCGCGCATCCAGCGGCTGGTCGATAGCATCGGCTGCACTTCTTCGGGCGGTGCGGCGGCGAGGGTCGCCTCCTACCTGCTCGAACTCGATGAGCGCGCCGCGCGCCCCGAGGGCCCCCTGGTCCTGCCGGCGCCGAAGAACACGATCGCGTCCCTGCTCAACCTGACGCCCGAAACCTTGTCGCGCGTACTGCGCAACATGAGCGACGAGGGTGTATTGACCGTGAGCGGGCGGCGCATCCGGATCCGCAGCCGTACCCAACTGCGCCGCATGACCGCCGCCGACCCGAGCGCGCCAGCCGGCTGAGTCTTCCCCGTTCGCCCATCCTGCGGTGATTCATGAGGCGGACCATCGCTGCAGTGGCCCGATTCGTGCTGATGCCTCTTTCCTGAATACCTCTCGCGTCGGCGAGGACTAGGGAAGCTCTGATCTATTCAGAGACGGTAAAATACTGAGGTCATAAATCGCGCTGCCACCATGAAGCAAACGACCTTCGCCTCGCTGGCGTTTGAACGGAAGAAGAAACAGACCCGCCGGGAGCGCTTCCTGGCCGAGATGGAGAAGGTCGTGCCTTGGGCAGCGTTGCTGGCAGTAATCGAGCCGCACTACCCGACGACGGGCCGGCGTGGCCGTCCGCCGATGCCGCTGGCGACGATGCTGCGGATCTACTTCATGCAGCAGTGGTACGCGCTGTCGGATCCGGCGATGGAAGATGCACTCTACGAGGTCGAGTCGATGCGGCGCTTTGCCGGTCTGGACCTCACCGACGACGCGATGCCCGACGAGACGACGATCCTCAAGTTCCGCCACCTGCTCGAGAAACATGCGCTGACCGGGCAAATGATGAACACCATCAACGACACGCTCGAGGCGCGCGGGCTGCTCCTCAAGGGCGGCACGATGGTCGACGCCACGATCATCCATGCGCCCCCCTCGACGAAGAACCGGGACAAGCAGCGCGACCCCGAGATGCATCAGACCAAGAAGGGCAACCAGTGGTACTTCGGCATGAAGGTCCACGTGGGTGCCGACGTCAATTCCGGGCTCGTGCATACCGTTTCGGTGACGCCTGCCAATGTTCCGGACATCAACCAGTTGCCGCACCTGGTGCGCGAAGATGACCGGGCGGTGTTCGGCGACAAGGGCTACGTGAACAACAAGCTCAAGCGTGTGGCGCGCGAGGCGGGCCTGTTCTGGGGCGTCTCGCTCAAGGCCAGCAAGCACCACCCACTGACCGAGGCGAACAAGCGCTTCAACCACAAGATGTCCTCGATCCGTGCGCGCGTCGAGCACGTGTTTCGCGTCATCAAGCGCCAGTTCGGCTACACGAAGGTGCGCTACAAGGGGATCGCGAAGAACGCCGCACAGGTGTTCTCGCTGATCGGTTTGACCAATCTTTATCTTGCGAGACGCGCCTTGATGAGTTGATGGGCGAAATCCGCCCGCTGCGCCCGAAAACGGGCGCTCGGGGCCGAAAAGGCCTCGAAAAACAGCGGTAGAAGCGGAAAAATCGATCATCGGGGTCAGTGGATCCGGCTGGCTTGGGTGATCGTGCTCAAAACGTCAATTGATCAGGGGTTCCCTAGTTACTTGGAACTAGTTCCTGTCGATGACTCGCTCGTTTTCTCCTGCTTTTGGCGAATGGCCGCGGCCGGGCTATGCGCCTATCCTGCCGCGCAGTGACCCGGGGAGCGTCCTGGGAGCGACAGGAGAGGGAATACGATGGTTTCTCGCAAGCGTCAGCAGCTATCCGTGCTCATCATGAGCACTTTCGCATTTACGGTTTGCTTCGCGGCCTGGATGCTGTTCGCGGTGATCGGTATTCCGATCAAGGAAATCCTCGCGCTCAACGAAACCCAGTTTGGCCTGCTGGCGGCGACGCCGGTGCTGACCGGTTCGCTGATCCGCCTGCCGCTCGGCATGCTGACCGACAAGTACGGCGGGCGCATCGTGTTCTTCGTGCTGATGCTGTGCACCGTGCTGCCGATCTACCTGATCGCGCATAGCACCGAGTACTGGCATTTCCTCGTCGCTGGTCTGTTCGTCGGTCTGGCCGGCGGCTCCTTCTCGGTCGGGATCGCTTATTGCGCGCGCTGGTTCGAGCGCCAGAACCAGGGTTTTGCGATGGGGGTCTTCGGTGCCGGCAACTCGGGGGCAGCGCTCACCAAGTTCGTCGCCCCGGCGCTGGTGGTCGCCTTCGGCTGGCAGGTGGTGCCCCAAGTCTATGCCGCGGCGATGCTGGTCACCGCGCTCGCGTTCTGGTTCTTCTCCTACGACGATCCCGAGCATCGTGTTCATTCGTCGGTGACCTTTCGCGACCAGCTCCGGGTGCTGAAGGACCCCAGGGTGTGGAAATACTGCCAGTACTACTCCATCGTGTTCGGCGGCTATGTCGGGCTCGCGCTGTGGATGACCAAGTACTACGTGGCCGAATTCGGCCTGGGACTCGAGGTTGCGGCGCTGCTTGCGGCCTGCTTCTCGCTGCCGGGCGGGGTGCTGCGTGCCGTGGGCGGCTGGCTGTCGGACAAGTACGGCGCGCACAAGGTGACCTGGTGGGTGATGTGGGTGTCGTGGATCTGCCTGTTCCTGCTGTCCTATCCGCACACCGAGTTCAGCATCCGCACTGTGGATGGCGTGCGCAGCTTCGAGATTCACCACAACGTGTGGTTCTTCACCCTGCTGATGTTCATCGTCGGCGTGGCCTGGGCGTTCGGCAAGGCTTCGGTGTTCAAGTACATCTCCAATGAATTTCCGCGCGACATCGGCGCGGTCTCCGGCATCGTCGGTCTGGTGGGCGGCATGGGCGGCTTCCTGCTGCCGATCATGTTCGGCGCGCTGCTCGATCTGACCGGCGTACGCTCGAGCGCCTTCATGCTGCTCTACGGTGTGACCTGGGTGTCGCTGATCTGGATGTATCTCACCGAAGTCCGCCGTGCCGACGTGCTCGATGGTCATGAGATCGCGCAGCAACCGGGCAAGGCCTGATTCAAACAATTACGACAACGAGGAGTCGGTTACATGAAAGCAGCGAACGCCGCCACCGCGGTAGCGCCGGTCAGCACTAGTTCGGTCGATATCGCCGACTGGCGGCCGGAGGACGAAGCCTTCTGGCGGGAGCGGGGAGCCCGGATCGCCAACCGCAATCTGTGGATTTCGATCCCCAGCCTGCTGTGCGGCTTCGCCGTGTGGCTGATGTGGGGCATCATCACGGTGCAGATGGCCAATGCCGGCTTCCCGTTCAAACCGGACGAGCTGTTCACCATTGCGGCCATTTCCGGCCTCTCCGGTGCCACGCTGCGCATTCCGGCTTCGTTCTTCATCCGCATCTGCGGCGGGCGCAATACGGTGTGGCTCACGACCGCGCTGCTGATGATTCCCGCTTTCGGTACGGGGGTCGCGCTGCAGGATACGTCTACGCCGCTGTGGGTATTCCAGCTGCTGGCGCTGCTCTCGGGGATCGGCGGCGGTAACTTCGCCTGCTCGATGTCGAACATCAGCACCTTCTTCCCGAAGCGCCTGCAGGGGACCGCGCTCGGGCTCAATGCCGGCTTGGGCAACTTCGGCGTTACCACCATGCAGTTGCTGATTCCGGCGGTGATGACCGTCGGCCTGTTCGGCGTCATCGGCGGCGATGCGATTCCGCTGGTGAAGGATTCGGCGACGCTGATCGGCAAGATCGCCGCGGGAACGCCGACCTTCGTCCAGAACGCCGGCTTCGTCTGGCTGCTGCTGCTGGTGCCGCTGGCGGTGATCGGCTGGTTCGGCATGAACAACCTGCTGACGGTGTCGCCCAACATCGGCTCCACCGGCGCGGCAATGAGCAAGATCGTTCTGTTCTACGGCATCGCGCTGGTGGTGTCGGCGATCGGCCTGTACCTCTACCTGCCGGCGCCGAGCGGCTCCGGCCTGCTTTCGGGCAACGGCATGTGGGTGGTGCTGCCACTGGTGATCGTGGGCACGCTGTACGGCATGAAAGCGGTCGCCAGCGGCGAGATGAAGGCCAACCTGAACAAGCAGTTCGCGATTTTCGGCAACAAGCACACCTGGTCGATGACCGCGCTTTACGTCGTCACTTTCGGGTCCTTCATCGGTTTCTCGATGGCGCTGCCGCTGTCGATCACGGTGATCTTCGGCAACACCCACGTGTTCGACGCCGGCACCCAGGCCTGGGTCCATGCGAAGAACCCGAACGCACCCTCGGCGCTGATGTACGCCTGGATCGGCCCCTTCGTCGGCGCCCTGATCCGTCCGGTGGGTGGCTGGATTTCGGACAAGCTGGGCGGCTCGATCGTCACCCAGTGGATTTCGATCGTGCTCGTCATCGCCTCGGCTGCGACCGGCTACGTGATGTTCCTCGCCTATCAGTCGGCGACGCCCGAAGAGCACTTCTTCACGTTCATGGCGCTGTTCGTGGTTCTGTTCGCCGCGTCCGGGATCGGCAACGGCTCTACCTTCCGCACCATCGGCTTCGTCTTCGACCAGGATCAGCGCGGTCCGGCATTGGGCTGGACCTCGGCGGTGGCGGCTTACGGCTCGTTCATCGCACCGGTGGTCATCGGCGGCCAGATCAAGGCCGGCTCGCCGGAGAACGCGATGTACGGCTTCGCGGTGTTCTACGCCTTGTGCGTGGTCATCAACTGGTGGTTCTACCTGCGCAAGAACGCCTACATCCGCAATCCCTGAACATTTTTCACCCTTCGGATCACCGATCGCCCTTCCGTATCGGAACGACGACTTGAAAGGAGTAAACCATGAGTCATTTTCTCGATCGCCTGAGGTTTTTCGACAAGGTCAAGGACACCTTCTCGAACGGGCATGGCATCATCACCAATGAAGACCGCAACTGGGAGGATGCCTACCGCAACCGCTGGCGCCATGACAAGGTGGTGCGCTCCACCCACGGTGTGAACTGCACCGGCGGCTGTTCGTGGAAGATCTTCGTGAAGAACGGCCTGGTGTCGTTCGAGATGCAGCAGACCGACTACCCGCGCACCCGCGAGGATCTGCCTAACCACGAGCCGCGTGGCTGCCAGCGTGGCGCCTCGTTCTCGTGGTACCTGTATTCGCCGCACCGCATCAAGCACCCGATGATCCGTGGCCGCCTGCTCGATCTCTATCGTGCCGAGCGCAAGGCGGGCCGCGACCCGGTCGAGGCCTGGGAAGCGATCCAGAAGGATCCGGCCAAGCGCGACAAGTACGTGCACGTGCGCGGCCTGGGCGGCTTCGTGCGCACGAGCTGGGACGAGGTCACCGAGATCGTCGCCGCAGCCAACGTGTATACGATCAAGAAGTGGGGCCCGGACCGCATCTACGGTTTCTCGCCGATTCCGGCGATGTCGATGATTTCCTACGCCGCCGGCGCGCGCTACCTGTCGCTGATCGGCGGTGCCTGCGGTTCGTTCTACGACTGGTACTGCGACCTGCCGGCCGCATCGCCGCAGACCTGGGGCGAGCAGACCGACGTGCCCGAAGCGGCCGACTGGTACAACTCGACCTACCTGATCATCACCGGCGCGAACCTGCCGATGACCCGTACCCCGGACGCCCACTTCGCCACCGAAGTGCGCTACAAGGGCGCCAAGATCGTCTCGATGGCCCCGGACTACGCCGAGTACGTGAAGTTCGCCGACCTCTGGATGCCGGTCAAGCAGGGCACCGACGCCGCCGCCTTCCTGGCGATGGGCCATGTCGCGCTGAAAGAGTTCTACATCAACAAGCAGGATCCGTACTTCCAGGAATACGCGCGCAAGTACACCGACCTGCCGATGCAGGTCGTCCTGCGCAAGCATGGCGAAGGTTACGTTTCCGATCGCAACCTGCGCGCATCCGATTTCGACGGCAGCCTCGGCGAAACCAACAACCCCGAGTGGAAGACCATCGTCTTCGACAAGAAGAGCGGCCGCTACGTCGCGCCCAACGGCTCGATCGGTTTCCGCTGGGGCGAGGAAGGCAAGTGGAACCTGCTCGAGAAGGCCGGTGCCGAGCAGGGCGAAACCGAAGCCGAACTGTCGTGCATCGACAGCCGTGACGACGTCGTCTCGGTGGGCTTCCCCCACTTCGTGCCGGGCGAGAAGGAACTGCTGTACCGCAACGTGCCGGTGCGTCGCCTGAAGCTGGCGAGCGGCGAAGAGGTGTTCGTCACCTCGGTGTTCGACATGCAGATCGCCCAGTACGGCATCGATCGCGGCCTCGGTGGCGGCAACGTCGCCAAGTCCTACGACGACGCCAGCGTCGCCTACACCCCGGCTTGGGCGGCGAAGCAGACCGGCGTCAAAGCCGCCGACCTCGAGCGCACCGGCCGTGAATTCGCCGACAACGCTTCGAAGACCAAGGGCAGGTCCATGGTCATCATGGGGGCGGCGATCAACCACTGGTACCACAACGACCTTGCCTACCGCTCGATCATGAACCTGCTGCACATGTGCGGCTGCGTCGGTCAGACCGGCGGTGGCTGGGCGCACTACGTGGGCCAGGAAAAGCTGCGTCCGCAGGCCGGCTGGGCGCCGATCGCGTTCGCCCTCGACTGGCAGCGTCCGCCGCGCCACATGAACTCGACCTCCTACTGGTATTTCCATACCGACCAGTGGCGCTACGAGACCATCAACGCCGACGAGCTGCTGTCGCCGGCCGGCCCGAACCGCAACAAGGGTTCGTCGCTCGCCGACTACAACGTCAAGGCGGTGCGCATGGGCTGGCTGCCGTCGGCGCCGCACTTCAACCGCAACCCGATGGAACTCGCCGCCGAAGCCGAGCGGGCCGGCGCCAGCGACGAGGCGAGCGTGTCGAAGTACGTCGTCGATCAGCTCAAGTCGGGCAAGCTCGACGTCGCCTTCGCCGACCCGGACGCCGAGGAAAACTGGCCGCGCAACCTGATCGTGTGGCGCGCCAACCTCATCGGCACCTCGGCCAAGGGCCACGAGTACTTCCTCAAGCACCTCCTCGGCGCCCAGAACGGCGTCATGCAGGAAGGCGGCGCCGGCAACAACTGCAAGGAAGTGAAGTGGCGCGAGCACGGCCCCACCGGCAAGCTCGACCTGATGGTGGACATCAACTTCCGCCTCAACTCGACCGGCGCCTACTCCGACATCATCCTGCCGACGGCGACCTGGTACGAGAAGAACGACCTCAACACCACCGACATGCACCCGTTCATCCACCCGCTGGGTGAGGCGGTGACCCCGGGCTGGGAGTCGAAGTCCGACTGGCAGATCTTCCGCACCCTGGCGAAGACCTTCACCGGCCTCGCGGCGAAGCACCTCGGTACGCGCAAGGACATCGTCGCGCTGCCGATGCAGCACGACTCGGCACAGGAACTGGCCACCCCGATGGGCGTGGGCAAGGACTGGAAGCACGGCGAGTGCGAGCCGATCCCGGGCAAGACGATGCCGCTGCTCAAGCTGGTGGAGCGCGATTACAGCCAGATCTACAACAAGTACATCGCGCTCGGCCCGCTGATGGTCAAGCTCGGCAACAATGTCAAGGGCATCGACTGGGATACCACCCAGGAATACGAAGAGCTCAAGAAGTGCAACTACCCGGTGCAGGTCGAAGGCGTCTCGAAGGGCATGCCTTCGCTCGAGGAAGACATCTACGTCTGCGACTCGGTGATGCGCATGGCGCCGGAAACCAACGGTGAAGTGGCGCACAAGTCGTGGAGCGCGCTGTCGAAGAAGACCGGCATCGACCACCACCACCTGTATGCCGGCCGTCACGAGGACAAGATCACCTTCCGCGACATCGTCGCCCAGCCGCGCAAGATCATCACCGCGCCGACCTGGTCGGGGATCGAGTCCGAGACCGTGTCCTACACCGCCGGCTACACCAACATCCACGAGCACATCCCGTTCCGCACCCTGACCGGCCGTGCTCACTTCTACCAGGACCACGAGTGGTTCCTCGACTTCGGCGAAGGCTTCTGCGCCTACAAGCCGCCGGTCGACCTGAAGGCGCACGAGATGGTGCCCGACAGCGTCAAGAAGAAGCCGCACCTGACCCTGTCGTGGATCACCCCGCACTCCAAGTGGGGCATCCACTCCAGCTACCAGGACAACCTGCGCATGCTCAACCTGTTCCGCGGCGGCCCGTACGTCTGGCTGTCCGAGGACGAGGCGGCGAGCATCGGCATCAAGGACAACGACTGGGTCGAGGCGATCAACGGCAACGGCGCGACGGTGTGCCGTGCGGTGGTGTCGCAGCGAATTCCGCGTGGCATGGCGATCATGTACCACGCCCAGGAAAAGAACGTGAACGTGCCCGGCTCGAACACCACCGGCAAGCGTGGCGGCATCCTGAACTCGGTGACCCGCGTCATCGTCAAGCCGACCAACATGGTCGGCGGCTATGCGCAACTGTCCTACAGCTTCAACTACTACGGCACCGTTGGTTGCCAGCGTGACGAAGTCGTGGTGATCCACAAGATCGAGGACCAGGACATCGACTGGCTGGAGCGTCCGCTGACGCCTGAACGCGAAGCCCAGCGCAACCCGGTGGGGATCGGCAAGAAATAAGGAACAAGGGTCGAGGTGCGACGGGGAACATCCCGCCGCACCCCCCTCCAGGAATCAGCAAACGTAAGAGCTTTCGGGTGAGAGTCGGCGTGCAGGGGGAATCCCGGCGCCCGGACGCTCGCCCCAGACTGGAGAAACACATGAAAATCCGCGCGCAATTCGCGATGGTGTTCAACCTCGACAAGTGCATTGGTTGCCATACCTGCTCGGTGACCTGCAAGAACGTGTGGACCAACCGCAAGGGCGTCGAATACGCCTGGTTCAACAACGTCGAGTCCAAGCCCGGCATCGGTTACCCGAAGGAATGGGAAAACCAGGAAAAGTGGAAGGGCGGCTGGACCAAGGTCAACGGCAAGCTCGAACTGAAGGCCGGCGGCCGGCTGAGGAAGATCGTGCAGATCTTCGCCAACCCCAACCTGCCGCAGATCGACGACTACTACGAGCCCTTCACCTACGATTACGCCCGCCTGCAGAACGCGCCGCTGTCCGAAGCAGCGCCGACCGCGCGTCCGGTGTCGCAGATTACCGGCGAGAAGATGGACAAGATCACCTGGGGGCCGAACTGGGAAGACGACCTCGCCGGCGAGTTTGCTTCCCGTGCGCGTGACAAGAACTTCTCCAACATGGAGAAGGAAATGTACAAGCAGTTCGAGAATACCTTCCACCTGTACCTGCCGCGGATCTGCAACCACTGCATGAACCCGGCCTGTGTCGCTTCCTGCCCGTCGGGCGCGCTCTACAAGCGCGAGGAAGACGGTATCGTGCTCGCCGACCAGGACCGCTGCCGCGGCTGGCGGATGTGCATTTCGGGCTGCCCGTACAAGAAGGTGTTCTTCAACTGGGAATCGTCCAAGGCCGAGAAGTGCGTGGGCTGCTATCCGCGCGTCGAGAACGGTCTGCCGACGGTGTGCTCGGAGTCCTGCGTCGGCCGCATCCGCTACAACGGCATCATCCTCTATGATGCAGACAAGATCTCGGCCGCTGCCGGCACGGACAAGACCACCGATCTCTACCAGCAGCACCTGAGCATGTTCGTCGATCCCTTCGATCCGAAGGTCATCGAGCAGGCGAAGAAGGACGGGATCAGCGAAGACTGGATCCTCGCCGCGCAGAAGTCGCCCATCTACAAGATGGCCGTGCAGTGGAAGATCGCCTTCCCGCTGCACCCCGAGTACCGCACCCTGCCGATGATCTGGTACGTGCCGCCGCTGTCTCCGGTGCAGTCGCAGATCGACCAGAAAGCGCTGCCGACCGAAGCCGACGGGGTCATCCCGAAAGCCTCGGCGATGCGCCTGCCGGTGCAGTACCTGGCCAACCTGCTGACCGCTGGCGAGGAAAAGCCGATCGTCGATGCGCTCAACCGCATGATCGCGATGCGCTCCTACCAGCGCTCGGTTCACGTCGAAGGCAAGGCCGATACCCGTGCGCTCAGCGCCATCGGCATGACCGAGGACATGGCGAAGGAAATGTATCGCTACCTTGCGATCGCCAACTACGAAGACCGCTTCGTCATCCCGACGTCCAAGGAAGAGATGCGTCTGGACGACTACTACGGTTTCCAGGGCCAGGTCGGCTTCAGCTTCGGCAACGAGTCGTCGGTCGGTATCTCGCCGAACTCGCTGTTCCCCGAGCGCCGCAAGGATACGGTCGAGTCGCGCCTGATGGCTCCCAATGCCACCGAGCACGACGTCACCGGCGAGCACTACTGAGAAAGGAGTTGCAGCGATGCAAACCTACAAACTGCTGGCCGTGCTGCTCGATTACCCGGGCGGCGAGATCATCGACGACCTGCGCAGCGCCGCCGCCGAGAAGGGCGGCGCGCTCGGGCTGGTCGAGTCGATCGATCGCGATCGGCTGTTCTCGGCCGATGAGCACGCGCGCATTGCGGGCTTCATCGATTGGGCTCTGGCCCAGGATCAGACCGAGCTCGAGGGCAGCTACGTCAAGACCTTCGATCTGACCCCCGAGCACAGCCTGCACCTGACCCATCACGTTTTCGGCGACGACAAGAACCGTGGCCCGGCGTTGATCGACCTGTCGGAGTACTACAAGTCGTTCGGTTTGCAGCACGACGAGCACGAAATTCCGGACTATCTGCCGATGATGCTGGAGTTCGTCTCGCAACTCGAGGAAACCGAGGCGCGGGTCTTCCTGACCGATGCCGTCAAGGTCTTCAACGTGCTCGCGTCCAACCTGGAAAAGGCGGAGAGCCCGTACGCCGCGCTCATCCGCGTCATCGAAAACCACAGCTCGCTCGCCAAACTGGCAGCCTGAGGAGAGCAACATGTCTTTGACCAAACTGATTTTCGGGGTCTACCCCTACATCTGTCTGACCGTGTTCGTGATCGGCAGCTGGATCCGTTACGACAATGAGCAATACACCTGGAAGACCGACTCGTCGATGCTGCTGTCGAAGTCGGGCATGCTGGTGGCGAGCAACCTGTTCCACGTCGGTATCCTGATGATCTTCCTCGGCCACTTTGCCGGCCTGGTGCTGCCGCACGGCCTGTGGCTGGCGCTCGGCGTGTCCGACCTGACCCACCAGTGGATCGCGATCTGGGCCGGTCTGGTGTTCGGTACGATGTGCCTGCTCGGCGGCAGCTTCCTGTGGTACCGCCGCATGTACAATCCTCGCATCCGCCTCAACAGCCGTCGTAGCGATGTGTTCGTGATCACCTGGCTGATGATCACCCTGATCCTGGGGCTGAGCACGATTCCGTTCTCGATCGGTCATGCCAACAACGGCGATCCGGCGGTGATGCTGGCGCTGGCCGACTGGGTCAAGAGCGTCCTGCTGCTGAACCCGCAGCCCGAACTGATGGAGCAGGTGGACCCGATCTTCCGCGCCCACATCTTCTTCGGCATGACGGTGTTCCTGGCCTTCCCCTTCACCCGCCTGGTTCACATCCTGACCGCGCCGTTCAACTATCTGGGCCGTGCCTACCAGATCGTCCGGACCAAGCGTCGCATCGAAGCGCGCCAGTCCTGATCTTTCGCGCAGGCAGGGCAGGGCGTGCGGCGGATTTACCGTCGCGCGTCTTGCCTTTCGGGCGGTTTGGCCCTAGCTTGCGCGCATGAATTCGACTCAATCCACTTTGATGTTGCTGCGCGGCTCCGGGCTGTCGGTCAAGATTACGGCGATCCTGCTCGGTTTCTTCCTGGCCGCGCTGACCGCAATCGGGCTGACGCTGTTCATTTCCTGGCACCTGGAAGGCGCCGCCGCGGCGATCAACGACGCGGGCAGTCTGCGCATGCGCATGTACCGGCTCGCCCATCACCTCGCCCGTACCGACGAGCTCGGCCAGATTCCTTCGGCGACGTTTGCCGCCGACCTACGGCAGCGGGCAGACGAGTTCGAAAACGTACTCGCCAATCTGCGCGCAGGCGACCCCAAGCGCCCGCTCTTCCTGCCCCGCGACGACGGTATTCCGGAGGATGTCGAGCGCCTGTATGAGGACTGGCGAACGCGCCTGCGCCCGATCCTCGACGAGGTCGTGAATACGCCGACGCCGGCGATGCTCCATGCACGGGCACTCGAGTTCGACGCCCAGGTCGCGGCCGCGGTAGCCACGATCGACGACATCGTGCTGCGCATGGAACACAGCTACGGCCGCAACACCAACATCCTGCGCGCTTCCCAGGTGGTGCTGGTGGTGTTGGCGGTGATCGGCACGTTCGTCTTGCTGCGGTTTTTCTTCCTGACCGTGATCCGCCCGCTTTACGAACTGCAGGTCGGCGTCAAGCGGATGGAAACGGAAGATTTCGATGCGCGTGTGCCGGTGCTCGCCAATGACGAATTCGGCGAGTTGTCCGCGGGCTTCAACCAGATGGCGGCACACCTCCAGGACCTCTATGCCACGCTCGAAGAGCGCGTGGACGCGAAGACCCGCAGTCTCGAAAGCCGGAATCGCGAGCTCAGGATCCTGTACGACATCGTCGGCTTCCTGCGCGAGCCCAACGACGTCGATTCGTTGTGCCGCGGCTTTCTTGAGCGCGTCCAGAAAACCATGAGGGCCACGGCGGGTTCGGCGCGCCTGCTCGATCTGGAGTCGCGCAACCTGTGCATGATCGTGCACGATGGTCTCGCCGATGATTTCCTCGACCGCGAGGAAGTGCTCGCGTGCGGTGAATGCGTGTGTGGAGAAGTGGTGCAGGGGGGACGTTCGCTGGCGCTCGATGTGCGCGAAGGGAGCCTCGACATGACACGCGACGCGTGCGCTCGCGCCGGGTTCCAGACCGTCTCGGCGACGTCGATCACGGCAAACAAGCGCCCGCTGGGCGTGTTCAACCTGTTTTTCGCGACTCCAACCTCGATCAGTGAGCAGGACTCGCAGCTCCTCGAAACCCTCGGGCAGCAGCTGGGCATCGCGATCGAGAACCAGCGCCTCCATGCGCGCGAGCGCGAACTCGCGGTCTCCGAAGAGCGCAACCTGCTCGCACGCGAACTGCACGACTCGATCGCCCAGGGGCTGGCTTTCCTCAACCTCCAGGTGCAGATGCTCGAGCGCGCGCTGGCCGAAAACAAGGAACAGGACGTCCGCAATACGGTCGACATGCTGCGGCGCGGAATCCAGGAGAGCTACGAGGACGTGCGGGAGCTGCTGGTGCATTTTCGCACCCGCGTCGAGCAGCAGGATCTGGATGCCGCGATCGCCGCGGCGCTGCGCCGGCTCGCCGAGCAGACCGGCGTTGCCACCGATCTCGAGGTCCAGGGCGACGGTGCGCCGCTCGACCCCGAAGCCGAGACCCAAGTCCTGTACATCGTCCAGGAAGCGCTGTCCAACGTGCGCAAGCACGCCAATGCGAGCTCGGTGTCGGTCAGCCTGCGTCGCGGGCGGCACGGGCTGTCGGTGACGGTGCGCGATGACGGGGTTGGTTTCGTCGAAGGGCGGGCGGCCGATGATGGCGGCGAAGCGCACATCGGCCTGCAGATCATGCGCGAGCGCGCGCTGCGGATCGGCGGTCACTTTGCCGTGCGCTCGTCGCCGGGGCGCGGAACCGAGCTGCGCCTGCAGCTGCCCAGGACCAACAACAAGGTAGCAGCATGAAGGCAAGCTCGATTCGTGTCCTTCTGGTCGACGACCACACGCTTTTCCGCAGCGGCATCCGTTCGCTGCTGCAGAGCTATCCGGAATTCGAGGTGGTCGGCGAAGCGGGCGATGGTCGCGAAGGCATCCACCTGGCCGCACAGTTCCGGCCCGATGTCGTATTGCTCGATCTCAACATGCCCGGCCTGTCGGGATGCGAGGCGGCCCGGCTGATCCTCGAGGAGTCCCCCGGGTCGCGGGTGCTGATGCTGACCGTGTCCGAGGATGCGGACGACCTGATCGATACCCTGCGCGTCGGCGCCTGCGGCTATCTGCTGAAGAACATCCAGGCCGAGACACTGGTGTCCGCGATCAATACCGCGGCTCAGGGGGAGTCGGTGGTGTCGCCGCAGATGATGGGCAAACTGCTCAACGGAGTGCGCGGCGCCGCTGCTCAGGAGGCGCGAGGGAGCGCACGGATCGAGCGCGGCGCTGCAGGTGCTGCGCCGGCGGCAGCGGTCGAAGGCGGGGATCTCGACAAGTTGTCGCCGCGCGAGCGCGAGATTCTGCAGTACATCGCCCGCGGCCAGAGCAACAAGGAAATCGCCCGTGCCCTCGATGTGGCGGAAAGCACAGTCAAAATCCATGTCCAGAACATGCTGCGCAAGCTCAATCTGAGCAGTCGGGTGCAGGCTGCCGTCTATGCGGTGGAAAACGGGCTGGTACAGACGCCCGACACCTGACGTCCTCCCGGTAGGCTGCGGTGCGCCACCCCGGCGCAGATGTCTTCAGTGCAGGTGAGTGACCACTTCGTGGAACACGCCTTCGAGCTCCTTCAGCTCCTGGCGGTGACGATCGGCAATGCGGGTCACCAGGGCTTCTCCGGCGGCGGTCAGGTGGACTTCGACGGCGCGGCGATCTTCACGCCCCGGCCGGCGTTCTACCAGACCGAGTTTTTCGCAGCGGGAGATCAGCGACACCACGCCGTGCTGGTGGGCCTGGAGGCGCTCGGCCAATTCTCCGACCTGGGCCCAGTCGCGGCCGGGAAAGCCCTTGATCTGCAGCAGCAGAAGATACTGCAGGTTGGTAATGCCGTGGCGGCGGGTCAGTAGTTCGGAAAAACGCAGGAACTTGCGCAGTTGATAGCGGAAGTCGGCGAGTGTCTCGAATTCTGCTTTTTCGAGTTGGGTTTCCATGATGCCGAAATTTTAATCGCAGGGGGCCGGCTTGCGAAGCTGTCCTTGCATTTACAGGAGTGAAGTCTAACATCAAAGTATGATGTATCTGCCTCGGGCGGTGTCTTGCCGGGTTTCCGCCGGTACATCAAGAGTCGATCGACGCAAGGAGGGGATGGCCATGAACCTGATGCAATTTCCGCAGATGCTGGTTTCGACCCATGCCGGCTGGGATGAAGTCGAGCGTCTCCGGCCGGAGATGGGCACGATGTTCCTGTGCTTGGTGCTGCCGCTGTCCCTGCTGCCGCCGCTGATGATCGTGTATGCATCCACCGGCGTCGGTGCGAGCGTGTTTCCCGATGCCAGCCATGAAAACTGGCTGCTGGCGGCGATGTTTTTCTTTATCGCCGAGCATCTTAGTGTTCCCCTGATGGCCGGCTCGATCCGCCAGGCTTCGATCGCCAAGGGAGCGAGCGGAAATCTGCATGATGCCTACATGGTGGCGTCGATCTCGCCGGTGCCGCTGTGGTTGTCGTCGCTGGCGCTGTTTCTGGACCAGCCCTGGTTGGTGGTGATGTTCGCGCTGCTGGCGCTGGCGGCGTCGGGCGTGCTGATCCATCACGGGGTGCGGCGCCTGCTGCGGGTGCGCGAGGATGTCGATGCCACCGATATGGCGGTGCAGGTGACCAGCCTCGGTGTGCTGGCGTGGCTGCTGCTCGTCGTCGTCGGCGTGCTGCCGCTGTGGCTGCTGTGAGGCTCAGGCCTTGACCCGCATCAGGCGCTGCTTTTCGCGTTCCCAGTCCTTTTTCTTCTCGTCTTCGCGCTTGTCGTGCAGTTTCTTGCCCTTGGCAAGGCCGATCTCCAGCTTGATGCGGCCCTTGACGTAGTGCAGGTCGAGCGGGACCAGGGTGTAGCCCGCCCGTTCGACCTTGCCGATCAGGCGGGCAATTTCCTTTTTGTGCAGCAGCAGCTTGCGGGTTCGCGTCGGATCGTGGCCGACGTGGCTCGATGCCGTGGTGAGCGGCGCGATGTGCATGCCGAACAGGAAGATTTCCTCGCTGCGGATGACGACGTAGGATTCCTTGATGTTCGCACGGCCGGCACGGATGGCCTTGACTTCCCAGCCCTCGAGGACGATGCCGGCCTCGTGCCTTTCCTCGATGAAGTAATCGTGGTGGGCCTTGCGGTTGTCGATGATGCTCATGATGTGGAAATCCTTCGGACCCAGCGCACGCCTCGCGGACGGGTATGCCTGCATGCGGTAGAATCGCGCATTTTAACAGCTCGGATGCGCTCTCGTTCTGCCCGATGCGCGCACCGCTCCGCGATTGTTCCATGGCCGACGTCAAGAAGCTGGTACTGATCGAATTCACTCCCGCGCAGATGTTCGGGCTCGTCGATCGCTGCGAGGACTACCCCTCGTTTCTGCCTTGGTGCGGCGGTGCCGAGGTCCACGTGCGAACCGATACGCTGACCGCGGCCACCATCCACATCAACTACCACGGCATCAAGGCGCATTTCAGCACAGAAAACACCAAGCGTTACCCGACCGAAATGAAGCTGCGCCTCACCGACGGGCCGTTCACCCACCTTGATGGGCACTGGCTATTCACTGCGCTCGGCGATACGGCCTGCAAGATCGAGTTCAGCCTGCACTACCAGTTTTCCAGCAAGCTGCTGGAAAAAGTGCTGGGGCCGGTGTTCAACCACATCGCCAATACCTTCGTCGATTCTTTCGTGAAGCGTGCCGGGCAGGTCTACGGAAGGGGATGAAGATGAGCGCGATGATCCACGTCGAGGTGGTGTATGCGCTGCCGCAGCGCCAGGAACTGGTGCAGGTCCGTGTGCCCGAAGGCGCGACCGTGCGGGATGCGATCGCGGCTTCCGGTCTGCTCGACAAATATTCCGACATCGAGCTGGAGCGGCGGAACAAGCTGGGTATTTTCTCCCGCCTGGTTAGAGCGGATGCGGAAGTGCGCGACCGCGACCGGGTCGAGATCTACCGGCCGCTGATCGCCGACCCCAAGGCGGTGCGCAAGAAGCGGGCGGACGAAGGCAAAGTGATGAAAAAAGGCGGCGGCTCCGCCGAGGGCGAGTGCTGAAGGACATGCCTGGCCTTCGCCATGGGTAGAGTTCGCCCTCCTGCTGCTACAGGCGGGTTCCGCTGCCTTTCCCGTCCTGGCTCTGCGCACCAGCGCGCAAGACAGCGCCGGGAAGCGTGTGCTCGGATCGTCGGCGATCTCCGGATGGGGCCGCTTACATGGTGGTAGGGGGCTCTGTATAATGCGGATTTGGCCGAAAGGAAAAAAGCCATGCGAGTGATTCAGAAGGCGCTGACCTTCGACGACGTCCTTCTCGTTCCTGCCCACTCCACGGTTCTTCCGCGCGATGTCAGCCTGCAGAGCCAGGTTACGCGCCGTATCCGTCTCAACATTCCGCTGGTGTCCGCTGCGATGGACACCGTCACCGAAAGCCGCCTTGCGATCGCGCTAGCGCAGGAAGGAGGCATCGGGGTGGTGCACAAGAACCTGACTCCGGCCGAGCAGGCCGCTGAGGTACACAAGGTCAAGCGCCACGAGTCCGGGATTCTCAAGGATCCGATCACGATCGCCCCGACGATGACGGTCGGCGAGGCGATCGCGCTGCAGCGCCAGCACCGTTTTTCCGGCGTGCCGGTGGTAGCCGGGGGAAAGGTGGTGGGAATCGTGACCAACCGCGACACCCGCTTCGAGACCCGGCTCGACCAGCAGGTGTCGGCGGTCATGACGCCGCAGGACCGCCTGGTCACCGTGCGCGAAGGAGCGAGCCTGGATGAAGCGCGGGAACTGCTGCGCGTGCATCGCCTCGAGCGTGTGCTGGTCCTGAACGATGCCGGAGAGCTGTGCGGGCTGATCACCGTAAAGGACATGATGAAGGCCACCGAGCACCCGCTCGCGGCCAAGGACGAGCAAGGCCGGCTGCGGGTGGCGGCCGCGATCGGCGTTGGCGAAGGCACCGAAGAACGCGCCGAACGCCTCGCTGACGCGGGCGTCGACATGATCGTGGTCGATACCGCGCACGGGCACTCGCAGGGCGTGCTCGACCGCGTGAACTGGGTGAAGAAGCGCTTCCCCCAGATCGAGGTGGTCGGCGGCAACATCGCCACTGCGGATGCCGCGCGCGCGCTCGTCGATGCCGGGGCCGACGGCGTCAAGGTCGGCATCGGCCCGGGTTCGATCTGCACCACGCGCATCGTCGCCGGGGTCGGCGTGCCGCAGATCACCGCGATCGACAACGTGGCCAATGCGCTGGCCGGCACCGGTGTGCCGATGATTGCCGACGGCGGTATCCGCTTCTCGGGCGACATCGCCAAGGCGATCGCGGCCGGGGCTGACGTGGTCATGCTCGGCGGCCTGTTCGCCGGTACTGAAGAGGCACCGGGCGAGACCGTGCTGTTCCAGGGGCGTTCCTACAAGGCCTACCGCGGCATGGGTTCGCTCGGGGCGATGCAGAAAGGGGCGGCCGACCGTTACTTCCAGGACGAGAACACCGGCAACATCGACAAGCTCGTGCCCGAGGGCATCGAGGGCCGGGTCCCCTACAAGGGGCCGGTCACTGCCGTGATCCATCAGCTTATCGGCGGGCTGCGCGCCTCCATGGGCTATCTCGGCAGTGCCGACATCCCGACCCTGCACGCCAAGGCACAGTTCGTCGAAATCAGCTCGGCAGGCATGCGCGAATCCCACGTTCATGACGTGCAGATCACCAAGGAAGCGCCCAACTACCAGATCAGCTGATCGGCGCTGACCGCAACGACGGGCGGCTGTCACAGGCCGCCTTTCCTTTTTTCGACGCTGGAGACCTTTGCGCTCATGGCTCACCAGAAAATCCTCATCCTCGACTTCGGCTCCCAGGTCTCCCAGCTCATCGCCCGCCGGGTGCGCGAGCAGCAGGTGTATTGCGAACTGCATCCCTTCGACGTGTCGGACGAGTTCGTGCGTGGCTTCGGCGCCCAGGGGGTGATCCTGTCCGGCGGGCCGAACTCGGTCTATGAAGCCGAAGATTGGCGCGCCCCGCAGGCGGTGTTCGAACTCGGCGTGCCGGTGCTGGGCATCTGCTACGGCATGCAGACCATGGCCTCGCAGCTCGGCGGCAAGGTCGAAAGCTCGGCCACGCGCGAGTTCGGCTATGCCGAGATGCGCGCCCGCGGCCATTCGAAGCTGTTCGAGGGTATCGAGGATCGGACCAATGCCGAAGGCCACGGACTGCTCGACGTGTGGATGAGCCACGGCGACAAGGTCACCGGGCTGCCGCCTGGCTTCAAGGTGATCGGCAGCAACGAATCCACTCCGATCGCGGCGATGGCCGACGAGGCGCGCCGCTTCTACGGCGTGCAGTTCCACCCCGAGGTCACGCACACGATCAAGGGCAAGGAGATGATCGCGCGCTTCGTGCACGACATCTGCGGCTGCGGTTACGACTGGAACATGCCCGACTACATCGAGGAGGCGGTGGAGAAGATCCGCGAGCAGGTCGGTGACGAAGAGGTGATTCTTGGCCTGTCGGGCGGGGTCGATTCTTCCGTGGCGGCCGCACTGATCCACCGCGCGATCGGCGACCAGCTCACCTGCGTGTTCGTCGATCACGGCCTGCTGCGCCTGAATGAAGGCCGGATGGTCATGGAGATGTTCGCCGGCCGGCTCCACGCCAAGGTGGTCCATGTCGATGCCTCCGGACAGTTCATGGGGCATCTGAAGGGCGTCACCGACCCCGAGCAGAAGCGCAAGATCATCGGCCGCGAGTTCGTCGAGGTCTTCCAGGCCGAGGCCAAGAAGCTCCCGAACGCGAAGTGGCTCGCCCAGGGCACGATCTACCCCGATGTGATCGAGTCCGGCGGCGCCAAGAGCAAGAAGGCGCACACGATCAAGAGCCACCACAACGTCGGCGGTCTGCCCGAGACTCTCGGCCTGAACCTGCTCGAACCGCTGCGCGACCTGTTCAAGGACGAAGTCCGGGAACTCGGCGTGGCGCTCGGCCTGCCGCACGACATGGTCTATCGCCATCCCTTCCCCGGCCCTGGCCTGGGCGTGCGCATCCTCGGCGAAGTGAAGCAGGAATACGCCGATCTGCTGCGCCGCGCCGATGCGATCTTCATCGACGAGTTGCGCGCCGCCGACTGGTACGACAAGACCAGCCAGGCCTTCGCCGTGTTCCTGCCGGTCAAGAGCGTGGGCGTGATGGGCGACGGTCGCACCTACGAATACGTCGTCGCGCTGCGTGCGGTGGAAACCCAGGACTTCATGACCGCGCACTGGGCAGAACTGCCGCACAGCCTGCTGGGTAAGGTCAGCAACCGGATCATCAATGAAGTCCACGGCATCAACCGCGTCGTGTACGACATCTCGGGCAAACCGCCGGCGACGATCGAGTGGGAGTGATTGGGCGTCTGGCATCGGCTGGCACCTAGTAGCACTAGAACACACCTAAGCCCGCGTCACTGCGGGCTTTTTTGTGATTTCGTCTGGCACTGTCTGGCAATCTTCGGTATCGCCAAGCACTGATTTTTCATGGCATGATGAATGGCATTGAATGCTTCGATGCCATGAGGTTCCATCGATACCATGTAGCTATCTTTCTGGTTGTCATGGTATCAATATGATGTAATGCAATGATTTTATTGTGTTTTTTCTCAAAGATGGGGCTGCTTTTAGATCATGGTATTTGAGCCGAACCAGGGCTAGAACCATGCTGACCGATACCAAGCTGCGCAACCTCAAGCCGAGGGATAAGCTCTACAAGGAAAACGATCGCGATGGCCTCTATGTGGCCGTCACGCCCGCCGGGGCGATCTCATTCCGCTACAACTACTCAATCCACGGCCGGCAGGAGACCATCACTTTCGGCCGCTACGGTGTTGGGGGCATCAGCCTGGCGGAAGCCCGCGAGCGGCTGGGCGAGGCCAAGAAGATGATCGCGGCCGGGAAGTCGCCAGCCAAGGAGAAGGCGCGGGACAAGGCCCGTGTCAAGGACGCGGAGACGTTCGGGGCTTGGGCGGAAAAGTGGCTGCGCGGCTACCAGATGGCCGATTCCACCCGCGACATGCGCCGCTCAGTCTACGAGCGCGAGCTGAAGCCGAAATTCGGCAATCAGAAGCTGGTGGAGATTACCCACGAGGACTTGCGCGCGCTGACCGATGCCATCGTGGAGCGAGGCGCACCGGCAACCGCGGTGCATGCCCGTGAAGTGGTGTTGCAGGTCTATCGGTGGGCCATCGAGCGCGGCCAGAAGGTTGAGAACCCGGCAGAGCTGGTGCGCCCGACGAGCATTGCCAAGTTCGAGCCGCGCGACCGTGCGCTGACCCCGGACGAAATCGGCTTGATGTACCAGTACATGGAACGCATCGGCACGACGCCATCCATCCGGGCGGCGGCCAAGCTGTTGTTGCTGACGATGGTGCGCAAGAGCGAGCTGACCAATGCGACCTGGAGCGAGATCAATTTCAGTGATGCGCTTTGGACGATCCCGAAGGAGCGGATGAAGCGACGCAATCCGCACCTGGTGTTCCTGTCCCGGCAGGCGCTGGACATCTTCATTGCCCTGAAAACGTTCGCGGGTGGATCGGACTACGTGCTGCCATCGCGGTATGACTCGGACTTACCCATGAGCAGCGCCACGCTCAACCAGGTGCTGACGCTGACGTATCGGCTGGCGCAGAAGGAAGGGAAGTCACTCGCCAAGTTCGGCCCACATGACTGTAAGCGCTCCACGAACCCCATCCTTCCTGGGCTCGCTACGCTGTGATCAACTGCTCAGCCTTGAGATTCCAGGGCAGGAGAGCCTCGAAGTGTTCGACGGTGGTGGCG
>NZ_JALLIK010000093.1:0-64980 GCF_023093595.1 Thauera aromatica | reverse complement strand
TCCAGATTCGCAGTTACCCGCGACACCCTTGCCGTTCAGCTAACTCTTCCCCTTGCCGGGCGAGTAGAGGACTTTCACCTCCAAGTGAGTGCGCCCTGCCGGGCGCACCAAAAAAACGCGCCCGCTGAAGGGCGCGCCACTTTCACTGCCGCTTCGCCGCCGCCCGGTGGGTCGCCCCTCCGGCGCGAACACCCGGCAGCGAAGGAGCTGCCCCGGGCAACCCAGGATACTCAGAACATGTGCTGCCCGCCGTTGATCGAAATATTGGCCCCGGTCACGAAAGCCGCCTCCTCCGACGACAGATAAGCCACCAGACCTGCAATTTCTTCCGGCTTGCCCAGGCGGGCGAGCGGAATCTGCGGCAGGATTTTCGAATCCAGGATTTCCTGCGGAATCGCCATCACCATCTTGGTGCCGATGTAACCCGGCGAAATCGTATTGACCGTCACCCCGTTGCGTGCGACTTCCAGTGCCAGCGCCTTGGTGAAACCGTGCATGCCGGCCTTCGCCGCAGAATAGTTGGTCTGGCCGAACGCCCCCTTCTGGCCGTTCACGGACGACACGTTGATGACCCGCCCCCAGCGCCGCTCGACCATGCCGTCCATGACCTGCTTGGTCATGTTGAACACGCTGTCGAGGTTGGTGCCGATGACCGCATCCCAGTCGGCCTTGGTCATCTTCTTGAAAGTCATGTCGCGGGTGATCCCGGCGTTGTTCACCAGCACATCGACCGGCCCCACTTCCCGCGTCACGGTTTCGACGCAGGCCTTGCTCGAATCGAAATCCGACACGTCGCAGGGATAGGCCTTGAAGCCGTAGCCCATGTTGTTCATGGTCAGCAGCCACTCCGCAGCCTTGGTGTTACCCGGCGAATGCGTCGTCACCACCTTGTAGCCCAGCGCCGCAAGCTTGATGCAGATCGCTTCGCCCAGCCCCCCCATGCCACCGGTTACCAATGCAACTCTGGACATCGTTCTCTCCTCTCCCTAAACGGGTTCGCTCTGTCAGGCAGGTTTATCAAATATACGGCGGCAGCTCCCGCCTCCGACGCTGCCGCCGCCGGCCGATCCCGACCTTCCCGCCTCAGGCGCGCTCCTTGACGTAGCGCCCGGGGGCCGGTTCGATGGGTTCGTACTTCGTGCTGCCCAATCGACCGCGCGCGGCGACCCTCCTCCCGCTGCGGGCCCGCAGCCATTCGATCCAGTGCAGCCACCAGCTCCCTTTGTGCTCGACCGCCGCCCCTAGCCACTCGTCCGGGTCGGCCGCATCGACGTCCGCGGTCCAGAAGCTGCGGCGATTCTTCGACGCGGGGTTGATCGCGCCGGCGATGTGGCCGCTGGCACCGAGCACGAACGTGGTTTCGCCACCGAGCAGCCCACGCCCCAGATACGCCCCCTTCCACGGCACGATGTGATCCTCGCGTGCAGCCATCAGGTAGGCCGGCATATCGAGCTTGCCGAGATCCACCTTCTGCCCCAGCATTTTCAGCTTGCCCGGTATCCGCAGGTTATTTTCCAGGTACATGTTACGCAAATACCAGACGAGGAAGGGGCCGGGCAGATTGGTCGGATCGGAGTTCCAGTACAGCAGATCGAACGCCGGCGGAGTGCCGCCCTTCAGGTAGTTGCCCACCACGTACTGCCAGACCAGATCGTTGGCGCGCAGGAAGGAGAACACGTTCGCCAGTTCCTGCCCCTTGAGCACGCCGCCCTTGCCGATTGCCGCCTCGTGCGCCGCCAGGCTGGCCTCGTCGACCAGGCAGCCCAGTTCGCCGGCTTCGGAGAAGTCGAGCAGGGTCGTCATCAGGGTCAGGCTCGAAACCGGCGCTTCGCCGCGCGCACGCGCCACCCCCAACGCCGAAGCGAGCAGCGTGCCGCCGACGCAAAAACCCAGCGCATTGGGCTTCTCCACCCGTGTCACCGCACGCACCACCTCCAGCGCCGCGAGCGGCCCCTTGTCCAGGTAGTCATCCCAAGTATGGTGGCCGCCGCTGTCCGGGCGGGGGTTTTTCCACGACACCAGAAACACGCTGAAGCCCTGCTCGAGGATGAAGCGCACCAGCGAATTCTCCGCCTGCAGATCCATGACATAGAACTTGTTGATGCAGGGCGGAACGATCAGCAGCGGCTTTTGCGCCACTTTGTCGGTGAGTGGCGCGTATTGGATGAGCTGGATCAGCTCATTCTCGAAAATCACCGCGCCCGGCGTCAGCGCCAGGTTGCGCCCGACCTCGAAGGCCGCATCGTCGGTCATCGAGATCCGCCCTTTTTCGAGGTCGGCGAGCAGATTGCGAATGCCGCGGCTAATGCTCTCGCCTTTCGTTTCGAGCGCGGTCTTGATGAACTCCGGATTAGTCGCGGCGAAATTGCTCGGCGCCAGGGCGTCGGTGTACTGCCGGGTCAGGAACTGGAGGCGGGAGCGGGCACGACCATCGGCGATCGGCATCGCCTCGGCCACCTCGCGCAGCAAGCCGGCATTGAGCAGGTAGGCCTGGTGCAGATAGTCGAAGAGCGGGCTTGCGGACCATTCCGGCGCGGCGAAGCGCTTGTCGCCGGGCTCGGGAGCCACGACCGCTTCGACCGCCGTGCCGGATTCGCGCGCCAGCATCGAGGACCACAGCGCGGCGTGCTTTTCCGCATACGCTTTCTGGATCGTCGTCAGGGTTTCGGCTTCCGGCATCGGCAGGCGGGGCGTGGCCGCGCCGGAAGAGTCGAGCAGCGCAGCGTGCTGGCGCGCCAAGGTGTCGAAAAAACCCTGTGCCATCGCCTGGCCGGTAATGAACATCGCGTGCATGCCCGGCGGCATCTGCCCGTCCGCTGAATCCGCCATTCACCTCTCCTCGTCCTGGCCGCGGCAACTCGCCGCCACCGCGATTGTTTCCGATTCCCAAGCGCCCGAGGCTTTAAAATCGGTCCATGTACCTGATTCCAATCGCCTGGCTCTACGTCGTCATCCTCGTCGCCGCAGCCGAAGACAGCATCCTTGCCGGCGCACTCACCTTCGTCTTCTGGGGCCTGGCTCCGCTGGCGCTGTTCATGTGGCTGCTGGGCACTCCCGCGCGCCGGCGCCGGCAGCGCGCGCGGGAAGCATCGGAACACAACGATAGAGCCGAAACCGGCTCTGATCAATAGTCCGAAACAAGGCTTGGGGCTTCTTCCGCAGCCATGCGAAACGAGTCCGGTGGGGCCGCACCCCGCCCTTCTGTCAGGACCGCAGCCAGATCAGCGAGGCGAAGCGGCCGGTCACGCCATCGCGCCGGTACGAATAGAACCGGTCCGGCGTCGACACGGTGCACACTCCCCCGCCGGCAACCTGCACGACTCCCGCCCGGTACAGCCGGCGCCGGGCGAGTCGCTCCAGGTCGGCCATCCATTTCCCCGCCTTCCTCCCCGGCGTGAACGCGGCCGCTGCCACGGGATCGTCGGCGACGAAAGCCGCGCGCACCTCGTCTCCCACTTCGAAGGCCTGTGGTCCGATCGCCGGCCCCAGCCAGGCCCGCAGCCGCGCCGGCGCCACCGCCATGCGCGCCACCGTCGCCTCGAGCACGCCGGCCGCCAGCCCGCGCCAGCCAGCATGCGCCGCCCCGACCACGCTGCCCGCAGCGTCGCACAGCAGCACCGGCAGGCAGTCCGCGGTCAGCACCGCGCAGGCCCGTGCCGGGCCGCGCGCCACGGCTGCATCGGCCTGCGGCAGGCCTTGCGCGGAGTCGGCGTCGGCCACCGCCGTTCCATGGACCTGGGCCAGCCACAAGGGCGTGACGGAAAGGGTCCGGCATAGCCACGCCCGGTTCGAGGCGACCGCTTCCGGGTCGTCCCCGACATGGTCACCGAGGTTCAAACCAGCAAACGCACCACGGCTGAAGCCGCCTGCACGCGTCGTCAGCACCGCCTCCACACCGGCAGGCAAATCCCAGTCGGGGCGCAGCAGGCCAGGCGCGTCCTCCCGCCAAGCCACCATCGCCCGACTCACTGCCCGCGCCCGCGCAGATCATCGAGCAAGGCCGCGAAATCGGCCGCCATCGGCACCTGCCACACCCGATCCTGCCCGCTGTGCGGATGGCGCAGCCCGAGCTGGAAGGCATGCAACGCCTGACGCGGAAAGGCATCCAGGCGCGCATCGCCGCTGCGCGCCCGGCCATAGACCGGATCGCCCGCCAGGGCATGGCCGAGGTGCGCCATATGCACCCGGATCTGGTGCGTGCGCCCGGTTTCGAGTCGGCATTCGACCAGGGTGCAACGCGCGAAGCGCTCGACCACGGCGTAGCGGGTCAGCGCCGCGCGACCGCTGCCGACCACCGCCATCCGGGTGCGCTGGGAGGGATGGCGGCCGATCGGCGCATCGACCACCCCGTTGCCTTCCAGTCCACCATGCACCAGCGCCCAGTAATGCCGCTTCACCGTACGCGCTTGCAACTGACGCACCAGCTCGGTCTGCGCGGCGAGTGTCTTCGCCACCACAAGCAGGCCGCTGGTGTCCTTGTCCAGGCGGTGGACGATCCCGGCGCGCGGCACGCCGGCCAGCACCGGCGCGTGGTGGAGCAAGGCGTTGAGCAGGGTTCCGCTCCAGTTGCCGCTGCCCGGGTGCACCACCAGCCCCGCCGGCTTGTCGATGACGATCAGGTGCTCGTCCTCGAACACGACCTGCAGCGGAATGTCCTCGGGCAGTTCGGCCGCCACCTCGGGCGGCGGCGGCGGATCGAGCTCGACGCATTCACCGCCCCACACTTTGCTGCGGACGCCGGGCGAGCCGCCGTCGATGCGGATGAAGCCTTCCTTCAACCAGGACTGCAGGCGGCTGCGCGAGTGCTGTGGAAACAGGCGCGCCAGCGCCTGGTCCAGTCGCAGCCCGCCCAGTTCGGCGGGAATCGTCAGCGCTTCGAGCGAGTCGTCGTCGTCGGCTGGGATATAATCGGCGCGTTCATTCACGCGAGTGTCTTCGATGGCCAGGTTCACCCTCGGAAGTTTAACGGGAAAAGTCGCGCTCATTGGCGCACTGCTGCTCGGCGGCTGCGGCATGCTGCCGGAACAGATCGACGAGACCGCCGGCTGGAATGCCCAGACGCTGTATTCCGAGGCCAAGACCTCGATGACCGAAGGCGCCTACGACCGCGCCATCACCCTGTTCGAAAAGCTCGAGGCGCGCTATCCCTACGGCCGCTTCGCCCAGCAGGCCCAGCTCGAAGTCGCCTACGCCTACTACAAGCAGGGCGAACAGGCGCTCGCGCTCGCCGCGGCCGACCGCTTCATCAAGCTCCACCCCAACCACCCCAACGTGGACTACGCGTACTACCTGAAGGGGCTGGTGAACTTCAATGAAGACCTCGGCCTGCTCGCCAACCTGTCGCGCCAAGATCTTTCCGAGCGCGACCCGAAAGGCGCCCAGGAAGCCTTCGAGAGCTTCCGCCAGCTCATCGAACGCTTTCCGGAAAGCCGCTACGCCGAAGACTCGCGCGCGCGCCTGCAGTACCTGGTCAACTCGCTCGCCTCCCATGAAGTCCACGTGGCGCGCTACTACTACAACCGCGGCGCCTACGTCGCAGCGATCAACCGCGCCCAGACCGCGGTCACGAACTTCCCGAAATCCCCCGCAATCGAGGAAGCGCTGTTCCTGCTGGTCAAGAGTTACGACGCGCTCGGCATGAACGCCCTGCGCGACGACGCCGACCGGGTCATGCACACCAACTTCCCCGACAGCGCCTACTTCCGCGGCGGCCCGGTGAGCGACAAACCCTGGTGGCAGCTGTGGTGATCATGCCCGGAGGCGCCTCCGGCCCGGCCTGAGGCGGCTCCGGCGACGGCATCGGCCAGCCTCCCTCGCCACGCACGCGACATGAGCAAGCCTCCGCCCGCTTCCGCCCCGGTTTCCGCCCCTCCTTCCTCGGCGCTCGCGCCGCTGCGCACCCCGGTATTCCGGATGCTGTGGCTAGCCTGGCTGACCGCGAACATCACGATGTGGATGAACGAGGTCACCAGCGCCTGGCTGATGACCTCGCTCACCGACAGCGTCGTCATGGTGGCCCTGGTGCAGGCCGCCTCCACCCTGCCGGTGTTCCTCCTCGGCCTGCCCAGCGGGGCGCTTGCCGACATCGTCGACCGCCGTCGCTACTTTGCCTTCACCCAGCTCTGGGTCGCCGCCATCGCCGCCGTCCTCGCCGCGCTGTCGCT
Organism: Thauera aromatica; assembly: GCF_023093595.1. Taxonomy (GTDB): domain Bacteria; phylum Pseudomonadota; class Gammaproteobacteria; order Burkholderiales; family Rhodocyclaceae; genus Thauera; species Thauera aromatica_A. The sequence continues at coordinate 58,816 of NZ_JALLIK010000093.1, read as the reverse complement.
GGCGGAACTGCTCACCGCCCCGCTGCTGCTCGCCCTCACTTTTGCCAACGGCATCGGCATGGCAATGCGCTGGCCCGTGTTCGCCGCCATCGTGCCCGATATCGTGCCGCGTCACGAATTGTCGAGCGCCCTCGCCCTCAACGGCATCGCGATGAACATGTCGCGCATCATCGGACCGATCGTCGCCGGGGCCCTGATTGCCGGCACCGGCAGCCACACCGTATTCATCGTCAATGCGGCAATGTCGCTGCTCGCCTTCGTGCTGATCCTGCGCTGGAAAGCGCCCGCACGCGCCAGCGCCCTGCCCGGGGAACGCTTCTTCGGCGCGATGCGGGTCGGCGTCCAGCACGTTGCCCAATCGCCGCGCATGCGCATCGTCCTGCTCCGGGCCTGCGTCTTCTTCCTCCAGTCCAGTGCGTTGCTCGCCCTGCTGCCGCTGCTCGCCCGCGAACTCGGCGCCGGCGCCGGCGGTTTCACCGCATTGCTTGCCGCGATGGGCGTCGGCGCGATCCTCACCGCGCTCTTTCTGCCACATCTTCGCCGCGGCATCCGCAGCGACACCTTCATCCTGTGGGGAAGCTGCATCCACGCCTTGGCTGCGGCCGCAGTGGCGCTGTCCCCGGTGCTGGCCGCTGCCCTGCCTGCCTGTGCCCTGGCCGGCGCGGCCTGGGTCCTGACCGCCAACGCCCTCGCCGTGGCCGCCCAGACCGCACTGCCGAACTGGGTCCGTGCGCGCGGCATGTCGATCTACCAGATGGCCCTGATGGGCGGCAGCGCTGCCGGCGCCGCGCTCTGGGGCCATGTCGCCAGCCACGGCACGCTCGCGCTCGCGATCCTCACCGCCTCCGCTCTCGGCCCTCTGTTCACCTGGTTCTCCCGCGGCCTGAGGGTCGGCGGCGGCGGCGACGAGGACATGACGCCGGCACCGGCGGCGGCAAGCGTGGGCGAGCCGGTGATCGACATCCGGCCCGACGAAGGCCCGGTGATGGTGACGATCGAATACCTGATCGATCCTGCGCAAGCAGCCGCCTTCAATGCCGTCATGCAGCAAACCCGGCGCGCCCGCCTGCGCCAGGGCGCGCTGTCATGGGGGCTGTTCCGCGACACCACGCTGCCCGGACGCTACATCGAATACTTCCTCGACGAGAACTGGGTCGAGCACCTGCGCCGGCTGGAGCGCTTCACTGCCGCCGACATCGGCTTGCGCGCGCAGCGTCTCGCCTTCCACCAGGGGCCGGAGCCGCCTCGCGTGCGCCGCTACGTGGCCGAAACGCTGAAAACCGGATCCCCTTGAAAGGCGATGGCGTAAACGACCGGACCGGCTTGCGCCGGTCCGGTCGTCACTGCACAGCGCGCAGAATCGGCGATCAGCCGCCGACCTTGGCCTTGAACTGCTGACGGTAGCGGTGCAGCAGCGGCTCGGTGTAGCCGCTGGGCTGGGTGCAGCCTTCGAAGATCAGCGCGCGCGCGGCCTGGAAGGCCACCGAATCGTTGAAATTCGGCGCCATCGGGCGGTAAGCCGGGTCACCGGCGTTCTGCCCATCGACCACCGCAGCCATCCGGCGCAGGGTCTGTTCGACTTCCTCGGCGCCGACCACGCCATGGCGCAGCCAGTTGGCGATGTGCTGGCTGGAGATGCGCAGGGTGGCGCGGTCTTCCATCAGGCCGACGTCGTTGATGTCGGGCACCTTGGAGCAGCCCACGCCCTGCTCGACCCAGCGCACCACGTAGCCGAGGATGCCCTGGCAGTTGTTGTCGAGTTCCTGCTGGCGCTCGGCGGCGCTCCACCCGGCCTTCGCCACCACCGGAACGGTGAGCAGGTCGTCGAGCAGCGCGGCGGCCTCCCGGTTCAGGTCGAGCTTCTCGATCTCCTGCTGCACCGCAGCCACGCTCACCTGGTGATAGTGCAGCGCATGCAGGGTCGCCGCGGTGGGCGACGGCACCCAGGCGGTGTTCGCGCCCGACTTCGGATGGTTCACCTTCTGCTCGAGCATCGCCGCCATCAGGTCGGGCATTGCCCACATCCCCTTGCCGATCTGGGCCCGGCCGCGCAGCCCGGCGGCGAGCCCGATCAGCACGTTGCGGCGCTCGTAGGCGGCGATCCACTTGCTGTTCTTGATCTCGCCCTTGCGCATCATCGGGCCGGCTTCCATCGCAGTGTGCATCTCGTCGCCGGTGCGGTCGAGGAAGCCGGTGTTGATGAAGGCCACGCGGGCCGGCGCGGCGGCGATGCAGGCGGCCAGGTTGACGCTGGTGCGGCGCTCCTCGTCCATGATGCCAAGCTTGACGGTGTGGGCGGGTAGGCCGAGCAGCTGCTCGACGCGGGTGAACAGCTCGTCGGCGAAGGCGACTTCGGCCGGGCCGTGCATCTTGGGCTTGACGATGTAGATGCTGCCGCGGCGCGAGTTGCCCTTGCGTTCGAGGTCGCGCTTGGCAGTCAGCGTCGTCACCACCGCGTCCATGATGCCTTCGGGCACTTCGTTGCCGGCGCCGTCGAGGATCGCCGGATTGGTCATCAGGTGGCCGACGTTGCGCACGAACAGCAGCGAGCGCCCGTGCAGCTTGAGCGCCTTGCCGTCGGCGCCGGTGTATTCGCGGTCGGGGTTGAGGCGGCGGGTCATCGGCTTGCCGCCTTTCTCGAACGTGTCCTCGAGAGTGCCGGCCATCAGCCCGAGCCAGTTGCGATAGACGACGAGCTTGTCCTCGGCATCGACCGCGGCGACCGAGTCCTCGCAGTCCATGATCGTCGACACTGCGGCTTCGAGCAGGAGGTCGTTCACCCCGGCGCCGTCGCCCTTGCCGATCGCGCCGGCGCGGTCGATCTGGATCTCGATGTGGAGGCCGTTGTTCCTCAGCAGCACCGCTTTCGGCGCGGCAGCTTCGCCCTGGTAGCCGACGAACTTGTCCGCCTGCTGCAGCCCGGTGGTGCTGCCGTTGTTCAGCGTCACCACGAGCTTGCCGCCGGCCACGGCGTAGGCGGTCGCGTCGGCGTGCGAAGCCCCGGCAAGCGGCGCGGCCTGGTCGAGCACCCGGCGGCCGAAGGCAATGACCTTCGCCCCGCGCACCGGGTTGTAGCCGGCGGTCAGTCCGGCGCCATCGGTCTGCGGGATCGCATCGGTGCCGTACAGCGCATCGTACAGCGAGCCCCAGCGGGCATTGGCGGCATTGAGCGCGTAGCGTGCGTTCATCACCGGCACCACCAGCTGCGGGCCGGCCTGCAGCGCCAGTTCGTCATCGACATTGGTGGTCGTGATCCTGGCATCGGCCGGCACGGGCAGCAGATAGCCGATCGATTCGAGGAAAGCGCGGTAGGCCGCCATGTCGGCGATCGGACCGGGGTGGGCACGGTGCCAGGCATCGATCTCGCCCTGCAGGCGCTCACGCTCGGCGAGCAGGGCGCGGTTCTTCGGTGCCAGCTCATGGATCAGCGCATCGAAACCGGACCAGAACGCTACCGCATCGACACCGCTGCCGGGCAGGGCTTCTTCTTCAATGAAACGCTTCAGGTTGGCAGCGACCTGAAGGCGCTGACACGTCACTCGTTCGGTCATTTTTCGGGCTCTCTTCGACAAGAATGTGGATCAACGCTCGTCCTGCGCACCGCGCGCAACCGAAAAAGGATGCGATCGATCGGCGCGTGGGTCAAGAGCGGCGGACAAAAGTCCTCTATAAGATACAACAGATGAGCCCCGGCCTGCAGCACACGCCCGGTCACAACGATCCGGAAGACCCCGAAGCCGCCGCGCTCAGGGCACGGCCTCGACCCGCAGCGCACAGTACTTGAACTCCGGGATCTTGCCGAAAGGGTCGAGCGCGGGCTGGGTCAGCAGGTTGGCCGCCGCCTCGCGATAGCAGAACGCCATGAACACGGTGCCGGCGCGCACGCCTTCGTCCGCCCTTGCCTCGAGCTCGATGCGCCCGCGCCGAGTCTGCAGCGCCACCCGCCCGCCCGCGGCCACGCCGAGGCGGGCGAGATCGGCCGGATGCATCGCGCACCAGGGGTCCGGGTCGAGCGCATCGAGCACTTCGGCGCGGCGCGTCATCGACCCCGTGTGCCAGTGTTCGAGCACACGCCCGGTGATCAGCACCATCGGGTAGTCCTCATCGGGCAGCTCCGCCGCCGGCAGCGGCGTCACCGCGACGAAGCGGCCGCGCCCGTTGGCGGTCGGAAAGCACTCCTGGAACAGCACCGGCTCGGACGGCGCATCGGCGGCGACTTTCGGCGCCACGATCGCACCCTCGGCCTCCAGCTTCGCCCAGCTCATCCCGCCATGGCTGGGCATCGCCCGCACGAGCTCGTCGAACACCGCCCCCGGGCCGGGGTAGTCCCACGCCAGCCCCATCCGGCGGGCGATCTCCTGGATGATCCACCAGTCCGCACGGGCCTCGCCCGGCAGCGGCAGGACCGGACGGGCGAGCTGCACCAGGCGGTCGGTGTTGGTGAAGCTGCCGCCCTTCTCGAACAGGCTCGAGGCCGGCAGCACGACGTCGGCCAGCATCGCGGTCTCGGTCAGGAAGATGTCCTGCACCACCAGGTGCTCGAGCTTTGCCAGGCCTTCGCGGGCGTGGGCGAGATCGGGGTCGGACATCGCCGGGTTCTCGCCTTCGATGTACATGCCGCGGATCTGCCCGGCGCAGGCGGCATCGATGATCTCGACCACGGTGAGGCCGGGGGTCTGCCCCAGCGGCGCCTGCCACAGCGCCTCGAAGCGCGCCCGCACCGCGGGATCGGCCACTTTCTGGTAGTCGGGCAGCATCATCGGGATGAGGCCGGCGTCGGAGGCGCCCTGGACGTTGTTCTGGCCGCGCAGCGGGTGCAGGCCGGTGCCGCGGCGGCCGATCTGGCCGGTCATCAGCGCCAGCGCGATCAGCGCGCGCACGTTGTCGGTGCCGTGGGTGTGCTGCGACACTCCCATTCCCCACAGGATCATGCTGTTCGGGCCGCGGGCGTAGGCGCGCGCGACCTCGCGCACGGTGGCGGCAGCGATGCCGGTGAGGGCCTCGGTGCGCTCGGGCGGGTAATTCAGCGCGGCGTCGCGGAAGGCCTCGAAGCCTTCGGTACGGGCGGCGATGAAGGCCGCGTCGGTGAGTCCTTCCTCGATGATCGTGCACGCCATCGACAGCAGCAGGGCAACATCGGCGTCGGCGCGGAACTGCAGCACGCGCCAGGCATGGCGCGCGAGCGGGGTCGCGCGCGGGTCCATCAGCACCAGCTTCGCGCCGCCGCTTTCGCCCCCGTGTTTGCCCCCCTTCACCGCGTTCTTGATGAAGCTCGCCGCCACCGGGTGGTTGGCCGCCGGATTGGCGCCGATGACGATGATGACGTCGGCGAACTCCACGTCGCGCACCGGATTGGACACCGCACCCGAGCCGATCCCTTCGAGCAGCGCCGCCACCGACGAGGCGTGGCACAGGCGCGTGCAATGATCCACGTTGTGGGTGCCGAAGCCGGTCCGCACCAGCTTCTGGAACAGGTAGGCCTCCTCGTTGCTGCCCTTGGCCGAGCCGAAGCCGGCGAGCGCGTGCGGGCCGTGGTCATGCCGGATCCGCAGCAGCCCGGCGGCGGCGGCGTCGAGCGCTTCGTCCCAGCTCGCCGCGCGGAACGCAGTCAGCGGAGCGGCCGGATCGACCACCGTCCCCTTGGGCACGTCCGGGCGGCGGATCAGCGGCGTGGTCAGGCGCTCGCGGTTGCGGCTGTAGGTGAAGCCGTAACGCCCCTTCACGCACAGGCGGCCGGCGTTGGCCGGGCCGTCGCCGCCCTCGGCGAAGACGATGCGCTGCGCCGCGCCCTCGCTGGCGACGTGGTAGCGCACCTGGCAGCCGACGCCGCAGTAGGGGCACAGGGAATCGACCTGCCGGGTCGGACGGTCGCTGGACGCGGGCGCGGCGGTGGCCTCGAGCAGCGCCGCCGGCTGCAGCGCGCCGGTCGGGCAGGCCTGGACGCATTCGCCGCAGCCGACGCAGCTCGAGTCCCCCATCGGCACGTCGAAGTCGAACACGATCGCGGTGTCGGCGCCACGGCGGGCGAGGCCGATCACGTCATTCACCTGCACCTCGCGGCAGGCGCGCAGGCAGCGCGTGCACTGGATGCAGGCGGCCAGATCGACGGCGATGCCCGGGTGGCTGCGCTCGGGGGCGGGATTGGCGCGGGGGGCGAAGCGGGGCTCCACGACGCCGAGCGCCTCGCACCAGTGCGCAAGTTCGGAGTCGGCCTTCTCGGCCTCGGCCGGCACGTCGGCGCGCAACAGCTCCAGCACCATGCGCTGGGAGGCGCGCGCGCGTTCGCTTGCGGCCTTCACCTTCATCCCCGGCTTGGGCGCGCGGCAGCACGAGGGGGCGAGCACGCGCTCGCCGTCGATCTCGACCACGCAGGCGCGGCAGTTGCCGTCGGCGCGCAGCCCGTCCGTGTAGCACAGGTGCGGGATGTCGGTGCCGGCGCGCTGCGCGGCCTCCAGGATCGATTCGCCGGGGGCGGCGTCGATTTCGCGGCCGTCGAGTTCGAAGCGGATCCGGTCGGTGGCGTTCATCATGCGCTCCTCGTGTCGTCTGCACGCTGCGCCGAAGGGGCGGGGCACGCATCGGGCGCCGTCGGCAAAGCGTCCGCTGCAGCGCCAGCGCGCGCGCCTCCGACCTCGTGCGGGAAGAAGCGCAGCACCGACTGCATCGGGTTCGGCGCGGCCTGGCCGAGGCCGCAGATCGAAGCGTCCATCATCGTCCTGCCGAGTTCGGTGAGCAGGCCGGCGTCCCACGCGGGCGCCTGCATCAGCTCCACCGCCTTCGCCGTGCCGACCCGGCACGGCGTGCACTGGCCGCAGGATTCATGGGCGAAGAAGGCCATCGCGTTTTCGGCGAGCAGGCGTGCCTGGTCGTGCTGCGAGAACACCACGATCGCCGCGGAGCCGATGAAGCAGCCGTGGGGTGCCAGAGTGTCGAAATCGAGCGGCACGTCGGCCAGCCGCGCGGGCAGGATGCCGCCCGAGGCGCCGCCGGGAAAGTAGCCGTACAGTTCGTGGCCGGGGAGCATGCCGCCGCAGTGCTCGTCGATCAGTTCGCGCAGGGTGATGCCGGCATCGGTGACGACGACACCGGGCCGGGCCACGCGGCCGCTGACCGAGAAGCTCCGGAGGCCCTTGCGGCCGTGGCGGCCGTGGCGCGCGAACCCGTCGGCGCCGCGCTCGGCACTCATTTCGACGATATCGCGCACCCACCACAGCGTCTCGAGGTTGTGCTCCAGCGTCGGACGGCCGAACAGGCCGACTTCGGCGACATAAGGCGGACGCAGCCGCGGCATGCCGCGCTTGCCTTCGATCGACTCGATCATCGCCGACTCTTCGCCGCAGACGTAGGCGCCGGCGCCGCGGCGCAGCTCGATCGGCGGCAGCTCCGGCCATTCGACGCGCACGCGCTCGAGCTCCTCGGCGAGGAGGCGGCGCAGCGCCGGGTATTCGTCGCGGATGTAGATCCAGATCGCGGCGATGCCGACCACCCGGGCGGCGATGAGCATGCCTTCGATGAAACGGTGCGGATCGGTCGACAGGTAGTGGCGATCCTTGAAGGTCCCCGGCTCGCCTTCGTCGATATTCACCGCCATGTGGCGCGGCGCCGGCTGCGCCGCGACCGTGCGCCACTTGCGCGCGGCGGGAAAGCCGGCGCCGCCCAGCCCGCGCAGGCCGGCCGCGTCGAGCGCGGCGACGATCGACGCGGGATCGCGCGCACCGCTGCACACCGCTTCCCACAGCGCGTAACCGCCGGCGGCGCGGTAGGCGTCGAAGCGGATCGCCGCGGGCAGGGCCTCCTCACGCTCGCCGCTGGCAACGACCGCCGCAACCGTGTCGACATCGGCGTGCAGCACCGGGCGCTGCCCGACCACCGCGACCGGCGCACTGTCGCAGCGCCCGACACAGGGCACGCGCTGCACCCGCACCCCGGCGCCGAGCCGCGTTGCGAGCGTGGCGGCGAGTTCCGCCCCGCCCGCCATCGCACAGCCGAGCGAATCGCACACGCGCACGGTGAGCGCCGGCGGTGCGGCGCCGCCCTCGGCAACGAAATCGAAGTGGTGGTAGAAAGTCGCGACCTCGAACACTTCGGCGCGCGCCAGTTGCAGCGCTTCGGCAAGCGCGGCGAGGTGCCCGGCGTGGAGCGCGCCGTGCGCGTCCTGCAGGCGGTGGAGGTATTCGATCAGGCGGTCGCGGCGCGGCGCCTCGCCGGCAAGCGCGGCGCGCGCGGCATCACGCGCGGTTTCGGACAGCGGCTGACGCGTGGGTCCGCGCATCACGGAACGGGCAGACATGGGGCTCTCCTCGGAGCAGGTTGCCGGGCTGCGCACGGGACGGTGCCCCCGGGCGCAGCGGCGGCGATGCCGCCCCCTGGCGCCGGGCACCGTCCCGCCGGAGCCGATCTTCGGATGCTCAGTGCAGGGGCGCGCCGGTCAGGGCGCGGCGGGCGATCAGCGGAGACAGACGATAACGCTCCTCGCCGTAATGCGCACGCAGATTCTCCAGCACGCGGGCGACGAAGGGCGTGCCGAGGCGGTCGGCCCAGGCCAGCGGCCCTTCCGGGTAGTTGGTGCCGTTGCGCATCGCGGTATCGATGTCGGCTGCAGTGGCGATGCCCTGCAGCACGCAGTCGGCGGCTTCGTTGGCGAGCATGCACACCGTGCGCAGCGCCACCAGACCGGCGACGTCGTCGACCCGGCTGAGCGCGATCCCGGCCACCTGCAGGGTGCCGACCACCGCCTGCCAGGCGGAATCGCTGCACTGGTCGGCACGGGCCAGCGCCAGGCGCGGCGTGCTCGCGTAGTCGCGCGCGAGATCGAACAGCACCAGCTCCGACGTCCCGTCCTCGACCGCGCGCCGGGTGGCGGTACGACCGTCGGACAGCGCCAGGCGCGCCGTGCCGATGCGCAGCTCGCCGCCCTCCTCGGCCGCGCTCGCCGCGCTGCGCTCGACGGCGATGCCGGCCTGCGCAAGGCGCGCCACCAGCGGCTCGGCCACGCCGAGACGGCCATGGACCACGAGCGCCGGCAGCGCCGCCGCCGCGGGCTCCGTCGCCGGCGCCGGTTTTTCCGCTCCGTCGCGGTAGTCGTAGAAGCCCTGCCCCGACTTGCGCCCGAGGCGCCCGGCCAGCACCAGCTCGCGCTGGATCAGGCTCGGGGTGTAGCGGCGGTCGCCGTGGTAGGCATCGAACACCGAATGGGTCACCGCGTAATTGACGTCGTGGCCGATCAGGTCCATCAGCTCGAACGGCCCCATCGGGAAGCCGCAGGCTTCGCGCAGCACCGCATCCAGCGTCGCCGGGGCGGCGGCACGCTCGGCGAGCACGCGCTGGGCCTCGGCGTAATAGGGACGGGCGACGCGGTTGACGATGAAGCCCGGGGTCGAGCTCGCATGCACCGGAGTCTTGCCCCAGGCCTTCGCGGTGTCGTACAGCGTGCCCGCGACCTCGGGGTCGGTGGCGAGCCCGGAGACGATCTCGACCAGCGCCATGCGCGGCGCCGGGTTGAAGAAGTGCATTCCGGCCAGCCGCTGCGGGCGTGCCAGCACCGCAGCCATCGCGGTGATCGACAGCGACGAGGTGTTGGTGGCGAGGATGGCCTGCGGCCCGGCCAGCGCTTCGAGCTGGCGGAACAGCTTCTGCTTGACCTCGAGGTTCTCGACGATGGCCTCGATCAGCAGACCGGCATCGGCGAGATCCTCGATGCGGCTGCTGCCGATCACCCGCGCCAGCACCGCCTCGGCTTCGGCTTCGGCGAGCTTGCCCTTGCCGACGAGAAAGCGCAGGTCCTTGCCGATCGCGTCGCGGCCGCGCGCGACCGCCTCCGCGTTCATGTCGTACAGATAAACCGTGTGCCCGGCGCGCGCCGCCACGTGGGCGATGCCGCTGCCCATGGCGCCGGCGCCGATGACGGCGATGCGGGTCGAGGTCGAAAGTGCTGCCACGTCCATCTCCAAAAAGGGGACTCGGGAAAAGCCTCCGGGGTGCGGGTGACGCCCCCCGTGAAGCCCGGTTCAGTCGGTGTTCAGTTCCATCCAGTTCGACTTCGGCGTGCCGCAGTCGGGGCAGACGAAATCGGCCGGCACATCCTCCCACCGCGTCCCGGCAGGGATGCCGTGCTCGGGCAGGCCTTCGGCCTCATCGTAGGGGAAATAGCATGCACTGCATTGGTATTGGGCCATGGTGACTCTCCGTGAGGGGCAAATGCCCGCATGTGACGAGGGGAACAGCGGCGGAATCATCGCCGTTTCCGGACCGGCGCAAGCCGGACGCGGAGCGTGGTCGTGCTTCCGTCCATGAGTGGGGTGCAGGATGTCCTGGCCATCCGGTATTCAGTCTTCGAGCACGCGCTCGACAAAAGCGGCAACGGTGTCGAGCACCGCCTGCGGCTGGTCCTTGTGCGGCGAATGCCGGCAATCGGCGAGGCGGCACAGTTCCACGTCGCGCGCCTGCGCGGCGATGCGCTCGATCTGCGCCATCGTGCCGTACTCGTCATCCTCGCCCTGGATCGCCAGCACCGGCACGGTGATCCCCGGCAGGTATTGCTCGATGTTCCAGGCGCGGAAATCCGGGTGCAGCCAGATGTCGTTCCAGCCGCGAAAGGCCGCCTCGACGTCATGGTGGTAGCGCCCCAGCCGGGACGGCAGGTCGGTCGTGGTCCACGCCTGCCCGGCGGCGGCGATGCTGGCAACCGAGATGTCCTCGACCATCACGTGCGGCGCCATCAGGATCAGCCCGGAGAGCGCAACGTCGGTCCCGCCGGCGCAGATCAGCGCGATCGAGCCGCCGTCCGAGTGCCCGAACAGCAGCGGGCGCTCGACGCCGAGCTCGGCAAGCAGCGCCGGCAGCACCGTCAGCCCTTCGTCGTGCATGTAGCGCACGGTGCGCGGCAGCGTCGCCGGATCGGAGCGGCCGTAGCCGGCGCGCGAATAGACGATGGCCTCGCATCCGGTCGCATCGGCCACGCGCTGCGGAAAATCGCGCCACATCGCCACCGAGCCCAGCCCTTCGTGGAGGAAAACGATCGCGGGGGCGCCCTCGCGCGGATGTGCCGAGGGCAATCGGACGTATTCGAGGCGGGTGCCGCCGATACCGACTGTCTTCATCGTGAACAAACTCCGTTTGGGGTGCCGCCCTTGGCGGGCGGCCGGTGCGGGAGCCGGCCCGGTGGGCGGCCCCCTGCGTGTTATTTTCAGACGCCGAGATGCTTCTGGATCAATTCCGGGTCGTTGCGCACCGCCGCGCTGGGGCCGTCGAAGACGACCTGGCCCTTGACCAGGATCATCGAGCGGTCGGTGAGCGCGGTCACCGCGGCGTGGTTCTTGTCCACGATCACGGTGGCGATGCCGGTTTCGCGGATGGTGCGGACCACGTTCCAGATTTCCTTCACCATCAGCGGCGCCAGGCCCTCGGTGGCTTCGTCCAAGATCAGCAGGTCGGGGTTGGTCATCAGCGCGCGGCCGATGGTGAGCATCTGCTGCTCGCCCCCGGAGAGCTGGCCGCCGCCGTTGGACAGGCGCTCGCCCAGGCGCGGGAAGGTCTCCATCACGCGCTCGAAGGTCCACGTGCGCTGGCCGTCGACGCCGGCGCGCGCGGCCATGACCAGGTTCTCGCGCACGCTCAGGTTGGGGAAGATCCCCCGCCCCTCGGGCACGTAGGCGATGCCGCGCAGGGCGATGCGGTGCGTGCTCGCCCCGGTCATGTCGTCGCCATTGACCTTGACCGTGCCGTGGCGCGGACGCACCAGCCCCAGCATCGAGCGGATCAGCGTGGTCTTGCCCATGCCGTTGCGCCCCATCAGGCCGAGCGCCTCGCCCTTCGCGATGTGAAAATCGACCCCGTGCAGGATGTGGCTCGAACCGTAGTAGGTGTGCAGGTCGTGCGCTTCGAGCAGCGTCTCAGACATGTTCGTCCTCTCCCAGGTAAGCGGCCTGCACTTCGGCGCTGTTGCGGATCTGCGCCGGCGGGCCCGATTCGAGCACCGCGCCGTTGACCATCACCGTGATCGTGTCGGCGACCGCGAACACCGCGTCCATGTCGTGCTCGACGAGCAGGATCGCGCGCCCGTCCTTGAGCCCCCGGAGCAGCTCGACCATCTTCGCCGACTCCTCCGAGCCCATGCCCGCCAGCGGCTCGTCGAGCAGCAGCACCTTGGCGTCGGTCGCCAGCACCATCGCGATCTCGAGCTGGCGCTGCTCGCCGTGCGACAGCGTGCCCGCCACCCGCGCCTCGCGCCCGCCCAGCCCGGCTTCGACGACCGCCGCGCGCGCGCGCTCGACGGTGTCGCTCAGGCGCTGGGCGTCGGTGAAGATCTTCCACGGCCGCGGCCGGCGCGACTGCGCCGCCAGGCGGCAGTTCTCGAGCACGGTGAACTGCGGGAAGATGTTCGTGCGCTGGTAGCTGCGCCCGATCCCCAGGTGCGAGCGCGCCGCCGCCGACAGCCGGGTGACGTCCCGGCCGCCGAGCAGGATGCGCCCGGACGAGGGCGGCAGATCGCCCGAGAGCATGTTGATGCAGGTCGACTTACCCGCGCCGTTGGGGCCGAGCAAAGCGTGCAGCGTGCCGCGCTCGAGCGTGATGCACACTTCTTCGTTCGCCGTCAGCCCGCCGAAGTGGCGGGTCAGGCGGTCGGCCACGAGCATTGCCTCAGCCATTCTTGTCCTCTCCCCAGTTGATCATGCGGATCACCCGCTTGGGCAGCCCGGCCAGCCCGTCCGGCATGAACAGCACCGCGAGCACGATCACGCTGCCCATCAGCAGCTGCCAGTGCTTGCTCAGATCGGTAAACAGCTCCTGCAGGCCGATGAAGGCGAACGCCCCGGCCGCCGCCCCCGCCAGGCTGCCCATGCCGCCCAGGATCACCATCATCAGCACGTTGCCCGACTGGTGCCACGACAGGTACTCGGGGGTGACGAAGCCGAACAGCACCGCGTACAGGAAGCCCGCCACCCCGGCCAGCGCGCCGGCCAGCGTGAACGCGGCGAGCTTGTAGCGGAAAGTGGCGTAGCCCAGCGACTGCATGCGGTGCTCGTTGCTGTGGATGCCCGCCAGCACGCGCCCGAAGGGCGAGCGCAGCACCAGCTTCAAGAGCACGAACACCGCCACCATCGCCGCCAGGATGAAGTAGTACATCTGCAGCGGCTCGTTCAGGTCGAACGGCACCCAGCCGCCGATCGCCGCATCGGGCTTGAAGTTCAGGTAGATTCCGTCCGAGCCTCCGCCCAGCGGGGTGTCGTGGAAGATGTAGTAGGCCATCTGGGCGAAGGCCAGCGTCACCATGATGAAGTAGATGCCCTTGGTGCGCAGCACGAACAGCCCGATCACGAGCGCGGCCAGCGCCGCGGCCAGCACCGAGGCCGGGAAGGCGAGCCAGAAGCTGGCCGGGTCGTACTTGGGTGTCACCAGCGCCACGACGTAGGCGGCGATGCCGAAATACGCCGCATGCCCGAGGCTCACCAGCCCGGTGAAGCCCACCAGCAGCGCCAGGCTCATGGCGAAGATCGCCATCACCAGCGTCTTGGCCAGCATCTCGACGTAGAAGCTCGAACCGTACAGCGGATAGGCGATCAGCACGAGCAGCGCGAGCAGTTGTAGAAACAACGGGATTCTGGAATTCATCGCCTAGCCTTTCTTGAAGATGCCTTCGGGGCGCCACAGCAGCACCACCGCCATCACCAGGTACACCGCCAGTCCGGCGAACTCGGGCACCAGCACCTTGCCGAAGGTGTCGGTAAAGCCCACCAGCAGCGCCGCCACCAGCGCCCCCCACACCGAGCCGATGCCGCCGATCACCACCACCACGAAGGAGATGATCAGCACGTTGCCGCCCATGCCCGGATACACCGAGGACACCGGCGCGGCGAGCATGCCGGCGAGCGCGGCCAGCGCCACGCCGAGGGCGAACACGTTGCGGTACAGCAGGTCGATGTTGACGCCGAGCGCCTGCACCATTTCGCGGTTGTGCGAGCCGGCGCGGATCATCATCCCCAGCCGGGTGCGCTGCATCAGCCACCACAGCCCGGCGGCCAGCGCCACGCACACCACCGAGATCACGATCCGGTACACCGGGTAGGACAGGGTGTCCGAAAGCTGGATCGAGGCCGAGAACAGCGCCGGGATGTCGACCCCGTGCACGTCGTCGCCCATGCTCAGGCTGCGCAGCTCCTCGAAGATCAGGATCAGCCCGTAGGTGAGCAGCACCTGCTGCAGGTGGTCGCGTTTGTACAGATGCACGAACAGCAGCTTCTCGAGCAGTGCCCCGAAGGCGAACGCCAGCGGAATGCCGAGCACGATCGCCAGCATCAGGTTGCCGGTCGCGCTGGTGAGCGCGAACGCCATGTAGGCGCCGATCATGTAGAAGCTGCCGTGCGCCAGGTTGATGATGCCCATGATCCCGAACACCAGCGTCAGCCCGCTGGCCACCAGAAACAGCAGCAGTCCGTACTGCAGCGAATTCAGGATCTGGATCAGGAAGGAAACGAAATCCATGCTTGGGCCTCCCCCTCCCGGACTCGCCCAGGGCGGCGGGATACGGTGGATGAAAGTGCGTGGGAAGGAAAACCCTGCGCCGGCACGGCCGGCGCAGGCGACGCGATCGGCGCAGCGATCAGTTCATGCGGCAGCCGCGTGCGGGATCGGCCAGTTTGGGCGCGGCGACGCCGACCACCTTGTTCTGGCTGCCTTCGACCTTGCGCAGGTAGATGTCCTGCACCGGGTTGTTGGCCTTCGACAGGGTGAATGCGCCGCGCGGGCTATCGACCGTGGCCGCGCTCATCGCCTTCATCACCGCGTCCTTGTCGAACTTGCCCGCCGGCGCCTTGGCCAGGCCTGCACCGAGCAGCTGGGCGGCGTCATAGCCCTGCACCGCATAGACGTCGGGCTGCATCTTGTAGGCGCTGGCGTAACCAGTGCGGAAACCCTTGTCCTTCTCGGTATCGAGGCCGTCGGCATAGTGCAGGGTGGTCATCACGCCCTCGCCCGCACCGCCCATCGCCTCCAGCGTACCGTCGGTGAGGAAGCCCGAACCGTACAGCGGGATGCTGTTCTTGAGCCCCGCCGCGTCGTAGTCCTTGACGAACTTGGCCGCGCCGCCGCCGGCGAAGAACACAAACACCGCATCGGGCTTGAGGCCGGCGATCTCGGTCAGGAAGGGCTGGAACTCGACGTTCGGGAAGGGCAGGTAGAGCTCCTTGGCGATCTTGCCGCCGGCCTGCTCGAAGGCCTCCTTGAAGCCGGCCACCGACTGTTCGCCGAACGAGTATTTCCACGTTACCGTGACCACGTTCTTGTGCCCGCGCTCGGCCACCACCTTGCCCATCGCGTAGGCCGGCTGCCAGGCCGAGAACGACACGCGGAACACGTTCGGCGCACACAGCGGCCCGGTCAGCTCGTCGGCCCCGGCGTTGGGGATGATCATCAGGGTCTTGGTGTCGCGCGCGACCTTGGCCATCGCCAGCGCCACGCCCGAGTGCACCGTGCCCACGAGCACGTCGACTTCGTCGCGCTTGACCAGCTTGTTGGCGTTCTCGGTGGCCTTGGCGGCGTCGGACTCGTCATCGACGACGAAGTATTCGACCTCGCGCCCGCCCAGCTTGCCGCCCTGCTCGGCCACGTACTGCTTGAACCCGTTGGTGATCGCATTGCCCAGCGAGGCGTAGGTCCCGGTGTAGGGCAGCATCAGGCCGACCTTGACCTTGTCCGCCGCGTAGGCTCCTCCCACCGGCAGCAAGACCATCAGGCCGACTCCAGCAACACCGGCCATGCGCTGCATCAGTTTCTGCTTGCTCATGTGACTCTCCTCCTGGTTCATCCATTTACATGGCAGGCAGAACTGCCCGCCGCTTTCTCGGACTCCACCGGCAACACGGTGAATTCCAGTTCAGTCGCGATTGTATAATATTTTTTAATCGTTTCATCAACGATTCACGCGAACATTTCCCGCCATCACCGTGCGCCCATCCCACGCAGCTTGAAACGCTGGATCTTGCCCGTCGCGGTCTTCGGCAGCTCTTCCACGAACTCCATCCAACGCGGATATTTGTAGGGCGCAAGCATAGCCTTGACGTGGTTTTTCAGCGTCTCGCGCAAGGCCTCGTCGGCCTCCAGGCCCGGCTTGAGGACGATGAAGGCCTTGGGCTTGATCAGGCGGTCCTCGTCCTCGCAGCCCACCACCGCGGCCTCGAGCACCGCTTCGTGCGCGATCAGCGCCGACTCGACCTCGATCGGCGACACGTAGATCCCGCTCACCTTGAGCATGTCGTCGCTGCGCCCGGCATAGACGTAGTAGCCGTCCTGGTCGAGCAGGTACTTGTCGCCGCTGCGCGTCCATTCACCGAGGAAGGTGGCGCGGCTCTTTTCCCGGTTGTTCCAGTAATACACGGCCGAAGTCGGACCGCTGATCTGCAGCTCACCGGGCTCACCGGGCGCGGTGATCTCATTGCCGGCATCATCGATCAGGCGTACCCGGTAGCCCGGCACCGGCTTGCCGCTGGTGCCGTAGCGCACCTGACCGGGGCGGTTCGACAGGAAGATGTGCAGCATCTCGGTAGAACCGATGCCGTCGAGGATGTCCAGCCCGTAACGCTCCGTCCACCGCCGGCCGATCTCCTCGGGCAGGGCCTCACCGGCCGAAGTGCAGGCCCGCAGATTCAGTTCGCCGCGCGCCGGGCAGTCCGGGCTGGCCAGCATCGACGCATAGAGCGTGGGTACGCCGTAGAAGATCGTCGGGCGGTGCTGGCGCAGGCGCTCGAACACGGCAGCGGGAGTCGGCCGCTCCGCCATCAGCACCGCGGTGGCGCCCACCGCCAGCGGAAAGGTCAGACCGTTGCCGAGGCCGTAAGCGAAGAACAGCTTCGCCGCCGAAAACACCACGTCGTCTTCGCGAATGCCGAGGACCGGGCGCGCATACAGTTCGGCGGTATGGATCAGGCTGGAGTGGATATGCACGGTGCCCTTCGGCGCACCGGTCGATCCGGACGAATAGAGCCAGAAGCAGGCGTCATCGGCAACGGTCGGCGCAGCGGGAAAGGCCTCCCGCCCCTGCGCGAGGAGTGCCGCCAGACTGTCCGCCCCGGCCGCGGGATCGCCGGCGACGATGATGCGCTCGAGCGTCGGCACCTTGCCCAGCAGCGGGCCGAACACCGCCATCAGTGGCTCGGACACGATCGCGACGCGGGCCCGGCTGTCGGTCAGCATGTATTCGTAGTCGCTCGCGGTGAGCAGGGTATTGACCGCGATCGGCACGATGCCGGCACGGATGGCGCCCAGGAAAACCGTGGGAAAGTCGATGGTGTCGTGGACGCACATCAGCACCCGCTCTTCCCGGCGCAGGCCGAGCACCTCGCCGAGAGCGCTGCCGCAGCGATTCACCCGGCGCGCCAGCTCATCGAAGGAATAGCGCCCCTCGTCGTCGATATAGGCGATTTTGGGACCGCGGCCGGCGTCCAGGTTGCGGCCGATCAGGTCGTCGGCTGCGTTGTAGTGGCGCGGGATGCGGATTTCGGGCGGACTCGCGGTGTGATCCGCCGCACTCAGTGTAGGCATGGAGGTCTCCTCCTTGGTTGGCTTGGTCGGGGGCCCGGTCGAGTTCCGGAGCGGGCGGCGGCGCCCGCTCCGGAGCCGGCACTCCCGCCCTGGCCGATCTCGATGTCGGCCTTTGCCGGCGGGCCCGGGTTGGGGTTGAGGGTGATGAAAACCAACACGGGATCACGGCTGGCACCCGCTGCCGCTACCGGCGGGTGAACTCGATCGAGCCCTGCGGCAGCAGGTACAGGACATGAGCGCGCCCGCCGCTGACGGTCGGACAATGCGCACTGCCCGGGCCGTAGACGAACCAGCCGGCACCATGGCCGTCGAATTTCGCATCGCCTTCGAGCGGCATGATCATGTCGATTTCGCCCTGCGGATGAACGTGATGGGGGCCGGCCACATCCGCCATTTCCACCACGTCCACGCTGAAGCCGGCCAGTTCCGGGCAGGGCTTGATGACCCGGCCGAAGCGGATCCCCCCGTGCTCGCGGTCGCACATCCAGCCTGCCGCCACCGCCTGCGCACAGGCCTCGGCAATGGCACGGAATTCCGCGCCATGGGCCGGAAAGCGCTGGTTGAGGAAATCGGCGAGCGCGGCGTCGAGCGCCCGGCCTTCGATTTCACGGGTAACGCCGGCAATCAGCTGCTGAAAATGTTCAGGGGTCATGCAGACACTCCTTTCAGGTGCAACACTCGGGAAGTCCGGCAGGGCGGCGATGGCGGGCGAGGCGGACGATGGCGGGTGCAACCGCCCGACACCACCCGCCCCTCGCCGGGAATGCGTCATTCGACCGGCCGACGGGGGCCTTCCCCTGCCTTCAAGGGTAGATGGGCCGGACTCAGGCGCCAAGCAAAGCCGCATCGGCCGCCTCTTGCGACAGCAGCTCGAGCACCGCCGGCCCGCCTTGCACGACATGGCGGCGGTGATACATCGCCAGCGCACGCAGGCCGCCGAGTTCCTCACCGCCGCCGGCCCGTCCGGGGCCGCCGTGCAGACAGGTCGGCATCACGTTGCCATGCCCGGTGTGATTGCTCCCGACCGCCGCGTCGACCACCATGATGCGGCCATGGAGATCGGCGATCGCCGGCACCAGCGCACCGACGAAGGCCGGATCGGCCGAATACACCGAAGCCACCAGCGAGCCACCGCCGCGACGTGCGATCGCCGCCGCTTCGGCGGCATCGGTGTATGGCAGGACGGTCGCCACCGGGCCGAACACCTCGACATCGTGCACGTAGCGTGCTGCCAGTCCCTTCTCGCAAAACAGCAGCGTCGGCTGGACAAAGGCGGCCTGCCGGGGATCGGCGTCGACCGGAACGAAATCCGGGTCGCCGCCATACACCACTTCGGCCTCCTCGCGCAGCTTCGCCAGGCCAGCGAGGGCCGCGGTCTGCTGCGCCTTGCTGACCAGCGGCCCGATCCGCACTCCGGCGGTGCGCGGATTGCCCACCGGCATCGCCGCAAGGCGGGCGGCGACGGCGTCGGCCAGCGCCCGCGCCACCGGCGCCGGGGCCAGCACGCGGCGGATCGCGGTGCATTTCTGCCCGGCCTTGATCGAAAGCTCGCGCACGATTTCCTTCACCGCCAGATCGAATTCCGCACTTCCCGGCACCGCGTCGGGCCCCAGGATGGCGCTGTTGACGCTGTCGGCCTCGACATTGATGCGCACCGCACGTGCGACCACGGCCGGATGGTTACGGATCCGCGCCGCCGTGTCGGCCGAGCCGGTGAAGGACACCACGTCGCATTCGCCCACATGATCGAGCAGATCGCGCGCCGATCCGCAGACGATGCTGAGCGCGCCGGCCGGCAGCACACCGGCTTCGACCACGTCGGCGACCATGCGCTGCGCCAGCCAGGCCGTGGGCGTGGCCGGCTTGACGAACACCGGCATGCCGGCAAGCAGCGCGGGAGCGGCCTTTTCCCACAGCCCCCAGGCCGGGAAATTGAAGGCGTTGATGAAAATCGCCGCACCGCTCATCGGCACGAGGAAATGCTGCCCCTGGAACACGCCGTCTTTGGCCAGCGGCACGCGCGCGCCCTCGCGCAGGCAGCGCCCAGCGCCGAGCACCTTGCCGGCACGCGCATAGGCCTTCAGCGTGAAGATCGCCCCATCGACGTCGAAACCGGCGTCGGCCTCGGTCGCGCCGGAGTTGCGCAGGGAAATGTCGAAGTAGTCGGCGCGCTTCGCCTGGAGGACATCGGCCACCTTGGCCAGCGCCGCCGCGCGCATCTCGTAGGTCATGGCGCGCAGCGCACGCCCCCCCTCACGACGGGCGAACGCCAGCGCCTCGGCCAGATCCAGCCCTTCGGAAGAAACCGACACCAGCGGCTCTCCGCTCACCGGGTCGAGCAAGGAAAGGCCTTCTCCGCCGCCTTCCTGCCACCGCCCGCATAGATGATTTGCCAGTTTCATGTCGTCTCCTATTGTGTACTTGGTGACAGGGGCCACACCGGCCACCAAACCCGAGGCCGCCTCTATGTGCTCATAGAGTACCTTCATTCTCTTGCGAGTCAAGCACTATCTTGCATGCAAACTCTAAATTTAATGCTTATAAATAACCTTTAGATCAGAATACGGCAGCAACGCGGGAGAGAAACAGAAATCCGTCGCATAAAGACAGAGATCACAAGAAAAAAAATGCACTATTTGTGTTGACTCAAAAAACGAGCTGCACTATTGTTCAACCACGGCTCGCGATTTGCGGCCCCAAGCACCCCGCACCCCAAAAGCGGAAGACAGACGAAACTTTCAGCATCAAAACGGCCCCGCCCCGGCCGAACCCCTTTGAGGAGGAGACGAACGTGGACACAGCAAGCACCGTGAAACAGGACGCCGTCGATTACCGCACCGAGCCGTCGCGATACAAGCACTGGTCGCTCGCAGTGGACGGCGAAGTCGCCACCCTGACCCTGAACATCGATGAAGACGCCGGCATCCGCCCGGGGTACAAGCTGAAGCTGAACTCCTACGACCTCGGCGTCGACATCGAACTGCACGACGCGCTCCAGCGCATCCGCTTCGAGCACCCGTCGGTGCGCAGCGTGGTGTTCACTTCGGGCAAGCCGAAGATCTTCTGTTCCGGCGCCAACATCTACATGCTGGGCGTCTCCACCCACGCCTGGAAAGTGAACTTCTGCAAGTTCACCAACGAGACGCGCAACGGCATCGAGGATTCCAGCCAGTACTCCGGCCTCAAGTTCATCGCCGCGTGCAACGGCACCACTGCCGGCGGCGGCTACGAGCTGGCGCTGGCGTGCGACGAGATCGTGCTCATCGATGACCGCAACTCCGCAGTGTCGCTGCCCGAAGTGCCGCTGCTGGGCGTGCTGCCGGGCACCGGCGGGCTGACCCGGGTCACCGACAAGCGCAAGGTGCGCCGCGACCACGCCGACATCTTCTGCACCATCTCCGAAGGCGTGCGCGGCAAGCGCGCGGTGGAGTGGCGCCTGGTCGATGCCGTGGTCAAGCAGCAGCAGTTCGCCGAGCACATCGCCGAACGCGCGCAGGCGCTCGCCGCCGGCTCCGACCGCCCCGCCGGGGCGAAAGGAGTGGCCTTGCCGACCCTCGAGCGCAGCGTCGATGCCGCCGGCTATCACTATGAATTCGTCGATGCCGCGATCGACGCCGCCGCCCGCAGCGTGACCCTGACCGTGCGCGCCCCGGCCGCCGTCACCGCGACCACGGTCGCCGAAATCGAAGCCCAGGGCGCCGACTGGTGGCCGCTGAAGATGGCGCGCGAACTCGACGACGCGATCCTCAACCTGCGCACCAACCACCTCGACATCGGCCTGTGGCGGCTGCGTACCGAGGGCGATGCCGAAGTCGTGATGGACATCGACGCCACCCTCGTCGCCCACCGGCAGCACTGGTTCGTGCGCGAGACGATCGGCATGCTGCGCCGCACCCTGGCGCGCCTGGACGTGTCCTCGCGCAGCCTCTACGCGCTGATCGAGCCGGGCTCGTGCTTTGCCGGCACCCTGCTCGAGATCGCCCTTGCCGCCGACCGCAGCTACCTGCGCGACGACGAGGACGGCGCCAACCGCATCGGCCTCACAGCGATGAATTTCGGCCCCCTGCCGATGGTCAACGGCCTGTCGCGCATCGCCGCCCGCTTCTACCAGGAAGAGGGCCCGGTGGCGGCGGTGAAGGCACGCAAGGGCGAGCTGCTCAGCGCGGCCGAGGCGATGGCGCTGGGCCTGGTGACGGCGATCCCGGACGACCTCGACTGGGCCGACGAAGTGCGCATCGCCTGCGAGGAACGCGCCAGCCTGTCGCCCGATGCGCTCACCGGGCTGGAAGCGAACCTGCGTTTCGGCATCACCGAGACCATGAACACGCGCATCTTCGGCCGCCTGTCGGCGTGGCAGAACTGGATCTTCATCCGCCCCAACGCGGTCGGCGAGAACGGCGCGCTGAAGCTCTTCGGTTCGGGTAAGAAGGCGCAGTTCGACTGGAACCGGGTGTAAGCCGGATGTAACCCCCATGCCGGCCGTGATCTCCCCACCATGGCCGGCACATTCCCCATCGAGGAGTAGAGACATGATCAACTACAGCGAACGCATCCCGAACAACGTCAACCTGTCGGAGAACAAGACCCTGCAGCGCGCCCTGGAGCACTGGCAGCCGGCCTTCCTCAACTGGTGGCAGGACATGGGCCCGGAAGGCTCGACCAACTACGACGTCTATCTGCGCACTGCGGTCAGCGTCGACCCGACCGGCTGGGCGCATTTCGACCACGTCAAGATGCCCGATTACCGCTGGGGCATCTTCCTCGCCCCGCAGGAAGAGGGCAAGAAGATCCATTTCGGCGACCACAAGGGCGAAGACGTGTGGCAGGAAGTGCCGGGCGAATACCGCTCGACGCTGCGCCGCATCATCGTCACCCAAGGCGACACCGAGCCGGCCTCGGTCGAGCAGCAGCGCCACCTCGGCCTCACCGCGCCCTCGCTGTACGACCTGCGCAACCTGTTCCAGGTGAACGTCGAGGAAGGCCGCCACCTGTGGGCGATGGTCTACCTGCTGCACGCGCACTTCGGCCGCGACGGCCGCGAGGAAGGCGAGGCCCTGCTCGAGCGGCGCTCGGGCGACGAGGACAACCCGCGCATCCTCACCGCGTTCAACGAGAAGACCCCCGACTGGCTGTCGTTCTTCATGTTCACCTTCATCACCGACCGTGACGGCAAGTACCAGCTCGCCTCGCTCGCCGAATCGGCCTTCGACCCGCTCGCGCGCACCTGCAAGTTCATGCTCACCGAGGAAGCGCACCACCTGTTCGTCGGCGAATCCGGCATTGCCCGCGTGATCCAGCGCACTTGCGAAGTGATGCAGCAACTCAAGACCGACGACAAGGACAAGCTGCGCGCCGCCGGCGTCATCGACCTGCCGACGCTGCAGAAGTACCTGAACTTCCACTTCAGCGTCACCAGCGACCTGTACGGCAACGAAGTGTCGTCGAACGCCGCCACCTACTACACCACCGGGCTGAAAGGGCGCTTCGAGGAAACCAAGATCGCCGACGACCACAAGCTGCAGAACGCCGAATACGAAGTGATGGACGTCGCAGGCGACAAGATCCTCGCCCGCCATGTGGCAGCGCTGTCCGCGCTCAACGAGCGCCTGCGCGACGACTGGATCGCCGATGTGCAGGCCGGCATCGACCGCTGGAACCGCATCCCGGCCAAGTTCGGCTTCGACTTCCGCTTCACCCTGCCGCACAAGGGCTTCCACCGCGCGATCGGCATGTTCGCCGACGTCCATGTCAGCCCCGACGGCCGCCTGCTGTCCGAAGCCGAATGGACCCACCAGCACCTGAACTGGCTGCCCAGCGACGAGGACCGCCTGTACGTGCATTCGCTGATGGGCCGCTGCCTGGAGCCGGGCAAGTTCGCCAACTGGATCGCCCCCCCGGCGCGCGGCATCAACAACAAGCCGGTCGACTTCGACTACGTCCGCTTCAACTGAGCACGAACGGGGCCGCCCTCGCGCGGCGGCCCCGCTTCGCGCCGAAACGATCGACACGCCCGCGGCACTGCCTTCGCTGCCGCTCCACCCGCCAAGGAAGAGACCCGCCATGAACGCGCCCGCAGAGCACGCCACCATCGCCCGTCAGCACCTGATCGACCCCGAGGTCTGCATTCGCTGCAACACCTGCGAAGAAATGTGCCCGATCAACGCGATCACGCACGACGCCCGCAACTACGTGGTCAAGTTCGACGTCTGCAAGGGCTGCCTGGCCTGCATCTCGCCCTGTCCGACCGGCGCGATCGACTCCTGGCGCAATGTCGACGGCACCCGCCCATACACGATCGAAGAGCAGCTTTCCTGGGACGCGCTGCCCGACACCACCGAGTTCGACAATTTCGAGGCCACCCTGGGGGCCCTCAGTGGCGAGGAAACCCCGCCCGAAGTCCAGCAGATCACCGACGTCGCCACCGCCGGCCAGGGCGGGCCGGCACTGGCACCGTGGTCGGCGTCCCATCCCTACGTCAATCTGTACACGCCCGCCCGGCCGCTCACTGCCACGGTCTCCGGCAACTACCGGCTGACCGCGGAGGACGCCTCCAGCGACATCCACCACATCGTCCTCGATTTCGGTGCGACCCCCTTCCCGGTGCTCGAAGGCCAGTCGATCGGCATCATCCCGCCGGGCACCGACGCCAACGGCAAGCCCCACCTGCTGCGCATGTACTCGGTGGCCAGTCCGCGTGAAGGCGAGCGCCCGCACCACAACAACCTGTCGCTGACGGTCAAGCGCGTCACCGAAGATCACGACGGCCACCCCGCCCGCGGCATCGCCTCCAATTACGTGTGCGACCTGAAAAAGGGCGACAAGGTCCAGGTCACCGGCCCCTACGGTTCGACCTTCCTGATGCCCAACCACCCGGGTTCGTCGTTGCTGATGATCTGCACCGGCACCGGCTCGGCACCGATGCGGGCGATGACCGAACGCCGCCGCCGGCGCATGGAGCAGAAAGAAGGCGGCGAGTTGATGCTGTTCTTCGGTGCGCGCGCGCCCGGCGAACTGCCCTACTTCGGCCCGCTGAAAAAGCTCCCGGAAGACTTCATCGACATCAATTTCGCCTTCTCGCGCGTCCCCGACGAACCCAAGCGCTACGTCCAGGACCGCATCCGCGAGCGTGCCGACAAAGTGTTCCGCATGCTCACCGACGACAACGCGTTCATCTACATCTGCGGCCTGAAGGGCATGGAAGCCGGCGTCCTCGAAGCCTTCCGCGACATCTGCCGCGCCCACGGCGCGGACTGGGAAGCCCTGCGCCCGGAACTGCTGGCCAAGGGCCGTTTCCACGTCGAAACTTACTGACACACGCGACAAGCGCCGCGATCCCCCCGGCGCCACTCGCCCCGGCCGGCGCAAAAAAACGGCAGCCGCGACGGACACGACGCTGTCCCTCGCGGCTGCCGCCGCACCTGCGCCCGGCCCGGGCCCAGGTTCCTGCCGAAACCGCCCGCGCTCAGGCGCTGCGCAGCTTGAAGCGCTGGATCTTGCCGGTGGCGGTCTTGGGCAGATCGTCGACGAACTCGATCCAGCGCGGATACTTGTACGGCGCCAGCAGGTTCTTGACGTGGGCCTTGAGGTCGGTACGCAGCGCCTCGCCCGCACCGTAGCCGGGCTTGAGGACGATGAAGGCCTTCGGCTTGATCAGGTGGTCCTCGTCCTCCCAACCCACCACCGCGGCCTCGAGCACCGCTTCGTGTGCGATCAGCGCCGACTCGACCTCGATCGGCGACACGTAGATCCCGCTCACCTTGAGCATGTCATCGCTGCGCCCGGCGTACACGTAATACCCCTCTTCATTGACGAGGTACTTGTCGCCGCTGCGCGTCCATTCGCCCATGAAGGTGGCGGCGGTCTTTTCCGGGTTGTTCCAGTACATCACCGCCGAACTCGGGCCGCTGATCTGCAGCTCGCCCGCGACCCCGGCGGCGGTGACCTCGGCCCCTTCCTCGTCGATCAGCCGCAGCCGGTACCCCGGCACCGGCTTTCCGCTGGTGCCGTAATGCACGTCGCCGGCCCGGTTCGACAGGAAGATGTGCAGCATCTCGGTGGAGCCGATGCCGTCGAGGATGTCCACGCCGAAACGCGCCTGCCAGCGCCGGCCGACATCTTCGGGCAGGGCCTCACCGGCCGAAGTGCAGGCACGCAGGCGCAGTTCGCCCTCTTTCGGACAGTCCGGGTTCGCCAGCATGCTGGCGTAGAGCGTGGGCACGCCGTAGAAGATGTCCGGCTGGTGGCGGCGCAGGCGCTCGAACACCGCGGCCGGCGTCGGGCGCTCGGCCATCAGCACCGCGGTGGCCCCCGCCGCGAGCGGGAAGATCAGGCCGTTGCCCAGCCCATAGGCGAAGAACAGCTTCGCCGCCGAAAACACCACGTCGCCCTCGCGGATGCCGAGAATCGGGCGGGCATAGAGTTCGGCCGTATGGATCAGGTCGGAATGGATATGGACCGTGCCCTTGGGCGCGCCGGTGGAGCCGGAAGAGTAGAGCCAGAAGCAGTGGTCGTCGGGCCGCGTCGGCGCCGCCTCGAACTGCTCGGAGCCGGTCGCGAGCAGGGCCGCCAGGCTGTCCTCGCCGGCACCGCCGGCGACCACGAGGTGCTCGAGCGTCGGCA
The DNA here is from genome assembly GCF_023093595.1 of Thauera aromatica. Classification (GTDB taxonomy): domain Bacteria; phylum Pseudomonadota; class Gammaproteobacteria; order Burkholderiales; family Rhodocyclaceae; genus Thauera; species Thauera aromatica_A. The sequence continues at coordinate 32,662 of NZ_JALLIK010000093.1, read as the reverse complement.
CCTTGCCGAGCATCGGGGCGAACAGCGGCAGCAGTTCCTGCGACACCACGGCGACGCGGGCCGCGCTGTCGGTCAGCATGTATTCGTAATCGCTCTCGGTGAGCAGGGTGTTGATCGCGATCGGCACGACCCCGCCCTTGATCGCACCGAGGAAGGCGGTGGGAAAGTCGATGCCGTCGAGGACGCACACCAGCACGCGGTCCTTCGGCTGCAGCCCCAGCGTCGTACGCAGGGCGCTGGCGCAACGATTCACGCGCAGGGCCAGTTCGTCGTAAGTGTAGGAGCCGGCATCGTCGATGTAGACCGTCTTTCCTCCACGCCCGGCAAGCAGGTTGCGCCCGATCAGGTCATCGGCGGCGTTGTAGCGCTCCGGGATCTTGATGACGGGCGGCGTGGTGCTGTGATCGGCCACACTCAGAGTGTACATGCTGCTCTCCTTGACGATTTACGAAATGCAATAAAATGCATGATAACCAGCAAAATATGCAGCAGAATACACTCAGATGAAGCACTGTCAAGCAAGCGCCCTGCTCCAGAAAGGATTGAAATCCAACAATGCATGCGATATATAGCATGCCCGACAAAACAAGGCAGATGGGCCGATTTCCAGCCCCCCTCAGCCCTGCACTAAAATACAATTTATATTGACAGCTGTTTTTTTTAAGCATTATTGTTCATTGGCAGAATGAACAAAGGTGCACGAAGGATGCAAGCATGAGCACCCAGATCGACGACAGCCTGAATGCCACGCCCAATGACGGCGATACCCAGGTCGACACCCGCAGCGATGCCGAATTTCTCGGCGCGCTCGGCAAGCGCGTGCGCGAGATCCGCGACCGCCGCGGCATGACCCGCAAGCTGGTGGCGCGCGAAGCGAGCGTATCGGAGCGCCACCTCGCCCATCTCGAAGCCGGCGAAGGCAACGTCTCCATCGTCCTGCTGCGCCACATCAGCCGCGCCCTCGACGTGCCATTGATCGAGCTGCTCGCGGTGGAGACCGAAGACACCGTCGAACGCCGCCTGATCCGCCGCTTTCTCGAACGCCTGCCCCGGCACCGGCTGGAAGACGTGGTGTTCCGGCTGATGCGCGACTTCGGCCACGAGGAAGCCGCGCGCCGCAAGCGCATCGCCCTGATCGGCCTGCGCGGCGCAGGCAAGACCACGCTCGGCAAGCGCCTCGCAACCACACAAGGCGTCCCCTTCATCGAGCTCGACGGCGAGATCGAAAAGGAAACCGGCATGCCCTCGAGCGAGCTTTTCGCGCTCTACGGACAGACCGGTTACCGCCGCATCGAGCAGCGCACGCTCGAGCGCGTGATCCGCGACCACGACCGGGCGGTGATCTCGGCCGGCGGCGGCGTCGTGTCGCAACCCGAAACCTACGACATGCTGCTCTCCAACTGCCTGACGGTGTGGCTCAAGGCCCAACCCGAAGAGCACATGTCACGGGTCATGGCCCAGGGCGACCTGCGCCCGATGGCCGGCAACGACGAGGCGATGGAAGACCTCAAGCGCATCCTCAATGCCCGCGAGCCACTGTACGCACGGGCCGATACCGTGATCGACACTTCCGGCCTGACCATCGACGCCTGCTTCCAGAAATTGCGGGAAATCGTCACCACCTGACCCCCGACACCCTTCGCCCCGCCAGAGGAAGCGCACATCTTGAAAGCCGAAGTCATCCAGATCATCAAGGACGAGCATCTCGCGATCAGCGCCGTGCTCTACACCCTGCGCTATCTGGTACGGGAGATGCGCGCCGGCACGCCCCCGGACTTCACCCTGCTGAAGGCGATCCTCGACTACATCGTGTCCTACCCGGATCGCTGGCATCACCCCAAGGAAGACGAATTCCTCTTTGCCGCGATCAAGCGCCGCACCCACGAAGCCGACGCCCTGGTCACCCGGCTCGAACGCGAACACCAGCTCGGCTACCCGATGATCGAGCACCTGAAGGAAAAACTCATCGCTTTCCGCAACGGCGACGAAGGCGCCGACCAGGCCTTCTTCGACCTCGCCGAACGCTACGTCGGCTTCGAATGGGCCCACCTCCATGCCGAGGAAGACCTGCTCCTGCCGCTGGCCGAGCGCGTCCTCGCTGCAGAAGACTGGGCCACCATCGGCGCCGCCTTCCGCGCCCACGACAATCCGCTGTTCGGCATCAAGCCAGGCGAGGAAGCGCGCACCCTGTACCAGACCATCCTCCGCCTCGCCCCGGCACCGATCGGCTTCGGCCCGACCGCCCCCTCCTCTTCTTCGACCAGCCGCCCGTAACACTTCCGCCCCCGCTTCACCAAGTAGCAGCAGGCAGTGCGGCCGATGGTCGAGGAATGGATCCAGGATAGCCTCCGCCAAAGGCGCCGACGGCCGGAAGCTATACGTGGGTGCGGTCGCCCTTGTGAAGCACCACGCCGGGAGCAGGTGAGTCCGCCCCCGGATCCATCGTGGGGCGGAAGCGGAACGGGCAACGGTCGGCCTTGCCCCTCCCCCCGCCAAACGCTCTCCCGCCAGCCTGCGCTCACGCCTTCCGGGCCGATTTTCCGGCCTTCTTGCGACCGGAGAAGGGCTCGTCACCGGACACTTCCGCAGCCAGGACCGGGTCGATGATCATCGCGCTCAGCGCGTGCAGGACTTCCCGCAGCGTTTTCGGCAGCCCCCCGCGCTGGGTCTCGCTCAACCTCCCCAGCATGTGCGCCTCGAGCCTGGAGATGCGCACGTGAGCTTCCGCCAGCTGGGCACGTCCCGCAGCGGTCAGCCCGAGGCGGACGACCCGCCCGTGCCCGGGGTCGGGCTGGCGTGACACCCAGCCTCTGGCTTCCATGGTCTTCACCATTTCATTGGCCGATTGCGGCGAAACCAGGGAGCGTTCGGCAAGCTGCGCGTTGCTGATCTGCACCTGCCCCTCGAGGAAGGACAGCACCGTGTATTGGGCGACGCTCAATCCGAGTGGCGCCAGCGCATCGCGCATGCGGCGGCCCAGCGCGTGGTGGAGCCGTCCGATCAGGTAACAGACGCCCGCCGGGCGGCCCGCGCTGACGGGCAAGGCGCCGTCATCGTCGGGACTCATGCAATGTCCTCGATGTGTTCATGTCGCTGAAGCTCGTCAATTCTGCCGATATCGACCGATCATTTTACCCGCCTCCGCCGAAGGCTTTGCAACTTTCGCCCGAAGCGCTCCCAGCGCATAAAACCCTTGCTTTTTCATGGACACTCCATATCATTGATAATATCAGGATGCCTGATACAAAATAATCATAAAAATGATTTGATGCTGATTCATCGTTTTCGCAAACGCTAAATCAGCGGGGCTCCCCCGGGCCACCGGGCGATACATCGTCCGGCGCCCGCCCGGGCCGCCCCCGAAGAAGAAGCCGTTCGGCACACCAGGAGGAGGAAGACATGAAACTCGGCAAGCTGGCGCGTAGCCTCATGTTCGCTGCGCTCGTTCCCACGGTCACCCACGCCCAGGAGGTCATCCTGAAGGTCGCGCATTTCGCGCCGCCGACCTCTCCGGGCCACGTCAAATTCGTTGTCCCGTGGTGCGACAAGGTCGCCGCCGAGTCGGCGGGCCGGATCCGCTGCCAGCACTATCCGGCGATGCTGCTGGGCGGCACCGCCCCGCAGTTGCTGAGCCAGGTCCGGGACGGCGTCGCCGACGTCGTCTGGACGCTGCCGGGCTATACCCCGGGCAGGCTGCCGCTGACCGAAGTGTTCGAGCTGCCGTTCATCTGCACGGACCAGGAGAGCAGTTCGCGCGCGGTGTGGGATTTCGTCGAAAAGCACACGATGGGCGAATTCGCCGGTCTGAAGCCGATCGCCGTCTGGGTACCCGGCAGCTTCGCCATGCACCTTCGCGACAAGGAGCTGAAATCGCTCGCAGACCTGAAAGACCTCAAGATTCGCGGCTCATCGCGGCTGACCACCCGCCTGCTCGCTTCGCTCGGCGCCCAACCGGTCGGCATGCCGATGACGCAGATGGCGGAGAGCCTCTCGAAAGGCATCATCGAAGCCACCATGCTGCCGTGGGAGGTCGTCCCCTCGACCAAGGTTCATGAACTCACCAAGTACTCGGTCGAATTCGGCGGCGAGCACACGATGTCGACCACGGTCCAGATGTTCGTGATGAACCGGAAAAAATACGACAGCCTGCCGCCGGAGCTGAAGAAGGTCATCGACGACAACAGCGGCCGCGAAACTTCCGCCTGGATTTCCGCGCAGTTGAAAACCGCCGATGCCGCCGGCCTGCAAACCGTGATCGATCGCGGCAACACGGTCCACCGGCTTCCTGCCGAAGAAATGGCCAAGTGGCAGCAGGCGACACGCCCGGTCATCGAAGAGTGGATCGAGGAAGTCTCCGCCAAGGGTGCCGACGGCCGGAAGCTGTACGAGGACGCGGCCGCCCTCGTGAAGTACCACTCCGGGCGCAAGTAAGCCCGAACCCGCCACCCGGCGATGGCGCCGGCGCCGGGGCGGGAAGCATCCGCGCCGGGACCGGACACCTTTCCAGCACGACCGGCACCACCGCATCCGGCAGTGGTGCGCCGACGAATGTTCCCGGCCACGGGAGCAGGGGCACGGCTTCGTCCGCGCTCAATCATCATAAAAATATCCGAGGAGATGCAATGAGAATCGACTTTCCACACAAGCACCGCGCCAACGCAAAGCCGCTGGTCCTCGCCCTGGCTGCAGCCCTGGGTATCGGTGCCAGCCTGCCGGCCCAGGCCGAGAGCGAAATCGAGGCCTTGAAGCGCGAACTGGCCGAACAGCGTGCGTTGATCCAGCGCCTGCTCGCCCAGCAGGAAAGCCAGGACAAGGCCGTCACCCGGATCGAACAGAAAGTAGCCAGCGCGCCTGCCGCCGCGCCGGCCTCATCGATGCCCGGACTACCGAAGGGACTCTCGATCTACGGCATCCTCGACGGTGGCGTGGAACGCATCACCAACATCCAGGACGGCGCCAAGACCGGCAGCCTGACACGTGTGCCGGGCATCACCGGCACCATCGCCTCGCGCCTCGGCTTTCGCTTCAGCAAGGCGATCACGCCGGACGTCAATGCCATCGCCACCCTCGAGACCGGTTTCAACCTCGACAGCGGCACCCTGGGCCAGGGAGGGCGCCTCTTCGGCCGCCAGCTCTTCGCCGGCCTCGAAACCCCCTACGGTACTTTCTCGATCGGCCGCCAGTATTCGATGCTGATCTACGCCATGGATGCCGACCTGCTCGGCCCCAACATCTACGCCCTGGGCTCGCTCGATGCCTACCTGCCCAACGCACGCTACGACAACTCCCTGGCCTGGCGCGGCGCGTTCGGCAAGGTTTCGCTCGGTGCCACCTACAGCCTGGCGCGCGACACCTCCGGCGGTGCGCCGGCCTCCGGAACCTGTGCGGGCGAAAGCGCGGCGGCCGACAGCAACAGCTGCCGGGGCTGGTCGGCGATGCTGAAGTACACCGACGAGCGCTTCGGCCTCTCCGCCGCGATCGACGAGCAACGTGGCGGCAAGGGCGCCACTGCCTACTTCTTCAACGGCGCCGCCCCGATTGCCTTCGCCAATTCGAGCGACAGCGACCGCCGCATCCATCTCGGCGCGCACATGAAAATCGGCAGCGGCGGCAAGGTGGGCATCGGCTGGCTCGGGCGGGACCTCGACACCGCCGGCACCGATGTTTCCTCCGATGCCTACTTCGTCGAAGGGGCGTGGAACTTCGGCGCGAAGTGGATGCTCGACGGCGGCTACCACCGCATCACCAACGACGACCAGGACCGCGACGCCGAACTCTACGTCCTGCGTGGCTTCTACTTCGTCGACAAGGACTTCTCGCCCTACGCCCAGATCGCCCGCATCAACAACAGCTCGAAGGCGCAGTACGCGGCCTCCGTGGGCGCCGGCATCGCACCGCCGGCCGGCGGCTCGCAGACCGCGGCCATGGTGGGCATCCGCTACCGCTTCTGAGCCTCACCCTGCGGCGCCGGATCGCCGAGAAAGCTTTCCGGCACCGGCAGCGGCGTGTTCGGCACCGCCATGTCGCCGGGGCAGAGCTGCTCGGTGAAGCCGTCGAGCGAGCCCAGCGAGCGGCAGTCGCGGCGCGCCACCGGTTCGCTCGTCATGTAGGCCACCACCAGCCGGGTGAGCGCTTCGAGGGCGTCGCGGTGGGTGCGCTCCTGGGCGTGGGAAGCGTCGCCGCCGAAGCCGATCAGCGCGGTGCGGATGTCGTTGCCGGCCTCGACCGCGGCCGCCGAGTCCGAGCGGTAGTAGCGGAAGATGTCGCGCCGGTGGGGAATGCCGTGGGCGTGGGCGAGCGCGATCAGCTTGTGGGTGAGGTGGTAGTCGAAGGGGCCGGACATGTCCTGCATGCAGATCGTCGCCGCGTGCTCGGAAGTATTCTGGCCTTCGGCGGCGATCGAGATGTCCAGGCTCACCATTTCGGCGATCTCGCCGTGCAGCGCCGCCGACGCCCCCGAACCGATTTCCTCGGTGATGGTGAGCAGCGGATGGACATCGACCGGCAGCACCAGGCGGTGGTCGCGCACTGCCTTGCACGCGGTCAGCAGCGCCGCCACCGCGGCCTTGTCGTCGAGGTAGCGCGCATTGATGTAGCCGCCGGGCTGGATCTCGGGCTGAGGGTCGAAGGCGATCCAGTCGCCGACCTCGAGCCCGGCGGCAAGCAGGTCCTCGCGGCAGGTCGCGGGCAGGTCCACCCGCACCTCGACCTGCCCCCACCCTACCGGCTGGGCGTCGACCTCGTCGCCGAAGGCGTGGCCGGAGGTCTTCAGCGGCAGGCAGGTGCCGCGCACCTGGCCGTGGTCGGTGAACACCGTCAGCCGTCCGCCTTCGGCGAAGCGCGCCGACCAGTGGCCGATCGGCACGATCTCGAGGCGGCCGTTGGGTTTGAGCGCGCGCACCATCGCCCCGAGGGTGTCGAGGTGGGCGACCACCGCGCGTGCCGGCTGCGAGGCCTGGCCGCGCAGGGTGGCGCGGATCGCGCCGCGGCGGGTGATCTCGTAGGGAATGCCGAGCGCCTCGAGGCGGCCCGCGGTGTAGCGCACCGCGGCATCGGTGAGGCCGACCGGGCTGGGAATGGCGAGCAGCTGGAGCAGGGTTTCCTCGAGGTAGGCGTAATCGATCGCGGGAATGGCCAGATGGATGCCGGGGTCGTTCATGTCGTCGTCTCTCCTTTCCGGGATGCCGGCTGCAGAGCGGATCGCCTGCGGCCGCCACGGGGCGTTCAAGGCGCGGCGCGGGTGCGCGGAAACAGCAGGTCGATGAAGCGCTCCGCGGTCGGCTGGGGCTCGTGGTTGGCGAGCCCCGGGCGCTCGTTGGCTTCGATGATCACGTAGTCGGGGCCATCGACCGCCGGCACCAGGAAGTCGAGCCCGGTGACCGGGATATCGAGCGTGCGCGCGGCGCGCTCGGCCGCCGCGCGCAGCGCCGGGTGAAGTTCGGCGGTGACGTCATGGATGGTGCCGCCGGTGTGCAGGTTGGCGGTGTTGCGCACCTGCACGCGGACGTCGACGTCGAGCACCGTCTCCAGCCGGTAGCCGCGGGCGCCGATGCAGCGCACGGTTTCGTCGTCGAGCGGGATGCGCGCTTCACCGCCGGTGGCGGCAGCGCGGCGCCGGCTCTGGCACTCGATGAGCTCGCGGACGGTGCTCACCCCGTCGCCCACCACCACCGGGGGGCGGCGCACCGCGGCGGCGACGACCTGGTAGTCGATGACGACGATGCGCAGATCCTCGCCACGGCAGCATTCCTCGACAATCACCCGGTCGCAGAAGCGCCGCGCGCGCGCGATCGCCGCGCGCACTTCGTCGGCGCAGCGCAGGTCGACGCTGATCCCCTTGCCCTGCTCGCCCTCGACCGGCTTCACCACCACCGCGCCGCACGCGGCGAGCAGGGCCGGCCAGCGTTCCTCGGCGGCGGCACCCCCCTCGACGCCGACCTGGCGCGGCACCGCCAGCCCAGCGGCGGCGAGCAGCTTCAGCGTGACCCGCTTGTCCTGGCAGCGGCTCATCGCCACCGCACTGGTCAGCTCCGACAGCGACTCGCGGCAGACGATGCTGCGCCCGCCCAGGGTGAGGCGGAAGTAGCCGTTCTCGGCATCGATCGCCTCGGCATGGATGCCGCGCCGCACCGCTTCATCCACGAGTAGGCGGGCATAAGGATTGAGCGCCTGCAGGCCCTCGCCGCCGCTGGTGAACAGCGGCTCGTTGATCGCGTTGCGCCGCTTCACCGCGAACGCCGGAATGCGCTGGAAGCCGAGTTTTTCGTAGAGCGCGATCGCCTGCTCGTTGTCGTGCAGCACCGACACGTCCATCCATTCCCGCCCGCGGGCGAGAAAATGCTCGGCCAGGTAACGCACCAGGGCTTCGCCCACCCCCGGGTGGGCGGCCTGCGGCGCCACCGCCAGCGCCCACAGGCTGGCGCCGTGCTGCGGGTCGGCGAACGCTTCGACGTGATCCAGCCCCATCGCCACCCCGATCACCTCGCCGCTCGCGCGGTCCTCGGCAAGCGCATAACTGATCGCGCGGCTGGCGCGCGCCCGCCATACCGCCGGGGCATCAACCGGCACCATCCGGCGCGCGCGGTAGAGGACGTTGATCGCGGCGACATCGGCACGGGTGCGCAGGCGGCGCAGAGTGAAGCCGCGCCGCCCGACCGAGCGCGGATGATAGGCGTTGAGATTGAGGCGGAAGGCGTCGGAGGGATCGAGAAAGAGCTGCTGCGGCGCGCTCGCCACCACCACCTGCGGCTTCTCGACGTAGAACGCGATGTCGCGCTGGCCATGGCGTTCCGCAAGCAGGGCGTGGGCGAGGGCGGCCGGATCGCGCCAGGTCTGCGCCGGCAGCAGCCGCCCCCAGCCGCAGTCGACGACGACGTCGGCGGGCATCCCGGCCGCTTCCGGCTGACCGGCAGGCAGCAGCAGGGGCAGGTGCGAGGGCCGGTTCCCGGCGCGCAGGGCGCGCGCGATGTGCTTGCGGATCATGAACGCCCCCTCAGCCAAGGTGGGTCTGCAGCCACCACTCGAGCAGACCGAGCTGCCACAGCTTGGAGCCGCGCAGCGGAGTGATGTGGGCGGACGGCTCGGCGAGCAGGGCGTCGACGTAGTCCTGGCGGAACAGCCCGCGCTCGCGCGCGGCGCGGCTCGACAGCGCATCGCGCACGCGCTCGAGCACCGGCCCCTGCAGGTACTTCAGCGCCGGCACCGGGAAGTAGCCTTTCGGGCGGTCGATCACCGCCGCCGGGATCCGCTTGCGCGCCGCCTCCTTGAGCACCCCCTTGCCGCCGTGGGCGAGCTTGTGGCGCGCCGGGATGCGCGCGGCGAGCTCGACTAGCTCGTGGTCGAGGAAAGGCACGCGCGCTTCCAGACCGAAAGCCATCGTCATGTTGTCGACGCGCTTCACCGGGTCGTCGACGAGCATCACCGTGGTGTCCAGGCGCAGCGCCTTCTCCACCGGATCATCGGCGCCCGGCGCACCGAAGCTGGCGGCGACGAAGGCGGCGCTCGCATCGACGCCGTGCCACGGCGGATTCACCGTGGCGAGGTACTCGTCGTAATCGCGGTCGCGGAAAGCGGCGAGGTAATCGGCCACCGGATCGGCGCTGGCGGCGAGCTTCGGATACCAGTGGTAGCCGCCGAAGACCTCGTCCGCGCCCTGCCCGCTCTGCACCACCTTGCTGTGGCGGCTCACCGCCTCGGCGAGCAGGTAGAAGCCGATGCAGTCGTGGCTCACCATCGGCTCGTTCATCGCCGCCACCGCCTCGGGCAGACGGGTCAGCAGCTCGCGCTCGGGGACGAAGATGCGCTCGTGCACGGTACCGAATTCGCCCGCGACGATGTCGGCGTACTCGAACTCGTTGCCTTTCTCGCCGCCGACGTCCTCGAAACCGACGTTGTAGGTGCGCAGCTCGCGCACCCCGGCCTCGGCCATCAGGCCGACGATCAGGCTCGAATCGACGCCGCCGGAAAGCAGTGCGCCGACCGGCACGTCCGCCACCAGGCGGCGCCTGACCGCGGCGCGCAGGGCGTCGAGCAGGACCTCGGACCACTCCTCGAAGCTACGCGCCTCATCCGCCGCATCGCGGGCGTATTCGAGCGACCAGAAACGGCGCTCGCTGCGCCGGCCGTCGGCCTCGATGCGCATCAGCGTGCCGGGGGCGAGCTTGCGCACCCCGGCCAGCAGCGTGTGCGGCGCCGGCACCACGGCGTGGAAGGACAGGTAGTAGTTGAGCGCCGCCGGGTCGATCGCGGTGTCCACGCCCCCCGCGGCGAGCAGCGCCGGCAGCGCCGAGGCGAAGCGCAGCCCGCCGTCGATCGGCGCGTAATACAGCGGCTTGATGCCGAGGCGGTCGCGACCGAGGAGGACCCGGCCGCTGTCGCGCTCCCAGAGGGCGAAGGCGAACATGCCGTTTACGCGGCCGACGAAGTCCTCGCCCCAGGCGTGGTAGGCCTTCAGCAGCACCTCGGTGTCGCCGTGCGAGTAGAACGAATAGCCCTTGCCCTCGAGCTCGCGGCGCAGTTCGGGATGGTTGTAGATCGCGCCGTTGAAGACGATGCCCAGACCGAGCGCGGGATCGAACATCGGCTGCTGCGCCGACTCGGACAGATCCATGATCTTCAGCCGGCGATGCCCCCAGGCCTGGCTGCCCTGGGCATACACCCCGCCCCCATCCGGTCCGCGTCGGATCTGCTGCGCATTCATCCGCGCCAGCGCGGCCAGATCGGGGGCTTGCCCGTCGAATCTCAACTCACCTGCAATGCCACACATTGAACTTCCTGTCCGTTCTCGAGACCTCCATTCTAACAAATTAGTTTTGTGCAAACTTTTTAAGCATAAAAGCGCCCCCGGACCGGACGGTCCGGAGGCGTCTCCGCCCGCGGATCAGAACGCGTTTTCCGGAAAGCGCGCCAGCGCGCCACCCGCGTCGCGCACGGTGACAGCGTGGGCGGCGGCCTGCGGGCCGATCGTAGCGAAGTAGAAACGGGTGAGCTCGATGAGGCTGCGCAGATAGACCGGATCGTGTGTCTCGCCCTGCCCGCCGCCGGCCCCCGCCAGCCGCCCCCGTGCTGCGAGCGCGGCCCGCGCCAGCTGCCAGCCGCCGCACACCGTGCCGAGCAGCATCAGGAAAGGCACCGCACCGGCGAGCACGTCGGCGGGCTGGTCGCGGCCGTTGGCGAGGATCCAGTCCGCCGCCCCCTCGAGGGCGTCGATGTTGTCGGCGAAGCCGTCGGCGATCTCGCCCAGGCTGCCGTCCGCGCGCAGCACGTCCAGGGTCGCGCGCAGCTCGGCGAGCAGCTCACGCAGGGTCTCGCCGTTCTCGCGCAGGATCTTGCGCCCGACGAGGTCGTTGCCCTGGATGCCGGTGGTGCCCTCGTAGATGGTGATGATGCGGGCGTCGCGGAAGAACTGGGCGATGCCGGTCTCCTCGACGAAGCCCATGCCGCCGAAGACCTGGATGGCGTCGTCGCAGATCTCGTTGCCGACTTCGGTGCACCAACCCTTGGCCACCGGCATCAGCAGGTCGACGTAGCGCCGGCAGCGGCCGGCGACCTCGGGGTCGGGGTGGTGGCGGGCGCGGTCGAACCAGCCCGCGGCGGTGTACAGCAGCGCGCGCATCGCCATCAGCCGCGCCCGCATCGACAGCAGCATGCGCTTGACGTCGGGGTGGCACAGGATCGGCCGCCCGCTCGCGCCGCTGAGCGCATCGCGCCCCTGCACGCGCTCGCGCGCATGGGCGAGGGCGAACTGGTAGGCGCGCTCGCCCAGCCCCACGCCCTGGACGCCGACGCCGAAGCGGGCCTCGTTCATCATGATGAACATCGTCTCCAGGCCACGGTTGGGGGCGCCGAGCAGGTAGCCCACCGCACCACCACCATCGCCGTAGCTCATCGTGCACGTCGGGCTGCCGTGGATGCCGAGCTTGTGCTCGATCGAGATGCAGCGCACGTCGTTCTTCGCCGCCGGCTCGCCGTCGGCGTCGAGCAGGTACTTGGGGACGATGAACAGCGACAGCCCCTTCACCCCCGCGGGCGCATCGGGCAGGCGCGCGAGCACCAGATGCACGATGTTGGCGGTGAGTTCGTGCTCGCCGTAGGAAATGAAGATCTTCTGCCCGAACAGGCGGTAGCTGCCGTCGGCCTGCGGCTCGGCGCGGCAGCGGGTGGCGGCGAGATCGGAGCCGGCCTGCGGCTCGGTGAGGTTCATCGTGCTCCCCCACTCGCCGCTCACCACCTTGCGCAGCCAGGTCTCCTTCTGCGCCTCGGTGGCGGCGATCAGCAGCGCCTCGGCCTGGCTGACGTTGAGCTGGGGCAGCATGGTAAACGCCATGTTGGTGGAGAACCACATCTCCCACACCGCGGTGGACAGGATCCGCGGCAGGCCCTGGCCGCCCCATTCCTGCGGCAGCGACAGCCCGATCCAGCCCGCCTCGGCGAAGCGCGCGTAAGCCTGCTGCCAACCTGCGGGCACGTGCACCCGCCCGTCGCCGTCCAGGCGGCAGCCCTCGACGTCGCCCGGATAGTTGATCGGCGCCAGCACGCCGGCGGCGAAGCGGCCGGCCTCTTCGAGCACCGCCGCCACCAGCTCGGGCGAAGCCTCCTCGCAACCGGGCAGGGCGGCGATCTCGTCGAGCCCGGCGAGCTCGTCCAGGATGAACTGCATGTCGCGCAGCGGCGCGTTGTAATCGACCATGTTCGGCGCTCTCCTCGTTGCCCGGCGGTTCAGCGCGGCGCCAGCCGGATCGCGCCGTCGAGACGGATGGTCTCGCCGTTGATCATGACGTTGTCGACGATGCTGCACACCAGCCGGGCGTACTCGGCAGGCTGGCCGAGGCGCGGCGGGAAGGGCACCGAGGCCGCCAGCGAAGCCTGGATCTCGGGCGGCAGGGTATGCATCATCGGGGTCAGGAACAGGCCGGGGGCGATGGTGACGACGCGGATCCCGCTTTTCGCCAGCTCGCGCGCGATCGGTAGGGTCATCGACACGATGCCGCCCTTCGAGGCGGCGTAGGCGGCCTGGCCGATCTGGCCTTCGAAGGCGGCGATCGAGGCGGTGTTGATGATCACCCCGCGCTCGCCGTCGGCCTGCTCCGCCCCCTGCGCCATCGCCGCCGCGGCAAGGCGGATCATGTTGAAGGTGCCGATCAGGTTCACCTGGATCGAGCGCGTGAACTCGGCCAGCGCCAGCGGGCCGTTCTTGCCCAGCACCTTGCCGGCGTTGCCGATGCCGGCGCAATTGACCAGCCCGTGCACGCCGCCGAAGCGCGCCTGCGCCAGTTCAACCGCAGCCTGCGCGTCGCCCTCGTCGGCGACGTTGGTGCGAGCGAACGCGGCGCGTGCGCCGAGGGCGGCGGCGAGGCCTTCCCCGGCCTCGACGTTGAGGTCGGCGATCAGCACCTGCGCGCCGCCGCCGTGGAGGGCGCGCACGGTCGCCTCACCGAGGCCGGACGCGCCGCCGGTGACGATGAAGGTATTGCCTGCGAGTTTCATGATGCGTTCTCCGGTCCTGTGTCAGCCTGCGTTCTCGAGCACGATCGCCACCCCCTGGCCGCCGCCGCAGCACGCCGACGACACGCCGTGCTGCAGGCCGGCTTCCTTCAGCTCGCGCGCCACCGTGGTGGTCAGGCGCACGCCCGAAGTGCCCAGCGGATGGCCGATCGCGATCGCGCCGCCATGGACGTTGACCTTGTCGCGGTCGAGCCCGAGCTCGCGCTCGCAGGCGAGGTACTGCGCACCGAAGGCCTCGTTGATCTCGATGCGGCCGAAGTCGCCCACCCCGAGCCCGGCGGTGCGCGCCGCGGCGCGGATCGCCGGGGCCGGGCCGATGCCCATGATCTCCGGCGGCACCGCCACCACCGCCCCGGCGACGATGCGCGCCAGCGGGGTCAGGCCGTGGGCGCGCACCCAGTCGCCGCGGGCGACGATCACCGCCGCCGCGCCATCGACGATCGCCGAGCTGTTGCCGCCGGTCTGCACGCCACCGAAGGCGGGCTTGAGCTTTTGCAGGGTCTCGAAGGGGGTCGGACGCACATGGCCGTCGCGTTCGCAGCACACGGCGCAATCGGCGAGCTTGAGGCTGCGCGGCTGGTAGCCGTCCAGCGTCCACGTGGCGTTGGTCACCGGGCACACCTCGCCGTCGAAGTAGCCGCTTTCCCAGCCGGCGAGCGCGCGCGCGAAGCTCTGCTCGGCGAAGCGGTCGACCTCCTCGCGGCCGATGCCGTAGCGCCGGGCGAGGTTCTCGGCGGTGTCGCCCATGCTTGCCGCGGGCGCGGTGTCCTTGGTCGCTTCCCACAGGAAGTCGCGGAAATCGACCTGCCCCATGCGAAAGCCGGCGCGATGGGTGTAGGCCGCCACCGGATTGCGCGACATCGACTCGGCGCCCACGCATAGCACCACCTGCGCCTTGCCCAGGGTGATCTGGTCGGCGGCGCTGAGGATGGTCTCGAAGCCGGTGCCGCACAGGCGCTGCACCAGCACCGCCGGCACGTTCGGATCGACGCCGGAATAGAGGCCGACGTGGCGCGGCAGGAAATAGGCGTCGAAGCTCGCCTGCGCCATGTTGCCGGCGACGATGGCGCCGACTTCGGTGGCGGGGATGCCGCTCTTCTCGAACAGCGCGCGCGCGGCGAAGATGCCCAGGTCGGTGGGCGAGACGTCGCGCAGCACGCCGTTGTAGTCGGCGAACGGGGTGCGCTGGCCGGCGACCAGCCAGATGTCGTCGTAGGCGCTGCTCAGCGCCGACGCTTCGGATGCGGAGTACGGGTTGCTCATTGCTGCGGTCCCTTGCCTTTGCGGTTGAGGAAATGGCCGATGCGCTCGGCGACTTCGGGGCTGGTCTGGGTCAGGGCGGCGGTCAGCGACTCGACGAACAGGCCGTCCTCGCTCGCCATGTTGTCGATGCGCGAGATCGCCGACACCATCGCCCAGTTCGCCATCGGCGCGTTCTCGGCGATGCGCCGGGCCAGCTGCTGCGCCTTCGCCAGGCTCTCACCGGCACCGACCAGATAGTGCGACAGGCCCAGGCGCTGGCCGTCTTCGGCGTCGAGGATGCGCCCGGTGAGCATCATTTCGCACATCCGCCCGGCGCCGATGATGCGCGCCACCCGCACCGAGCCGCCGCCGCCGACGAAGATGCCGTGGCGGCCTTCAGGCAGCTGGTAGATCGTGTCCGGCTCGGCCACCCGCACGTGGGTGGACATCGCCAGCTCCAGCCCGCCGCCGATCACCGCCCCCTGCAGCGCGCTCACCACCGGAATGCCGCCGTTCTGGAGGCGGTCGAAGATGCGGTGCCAGCCGCGCGAGTGCAGCATCACGCCGAAAGGCTCGCGGTGCTGGTGCTCGGAGAGGTCGAGCCCGGCACAGAAGTGCTCGCCGTCGCCGGCGAGGATGATCACCCGCGTGCCGGCCGGGGTCGCGATCAGGGCCTGCTCGAGCGCTTCGAGGAGGCGGTCGCTGATCGCGTTGCGCTTTTCCGGCCGCGCCAGGGTGACGGTATAGATGTGGTCTTCGGTCGAGGTCCTGACCAGTTGTTCGCTCATTGTCATTGTTTGGTTCCGGTAGTTCAGATTGCGGCGTGCACCGTGATCACGGTCTTGTCCGGCATGTCGGCATGGAGGAACTCGACCAGATCGGCGCGGCGGCCGAGCGCGATGCGCTGGTTGATGTAACCCTTGTCGGTGATCTCGCCGGCCTCCACCGAAGGCGGTTCGGCCATCAGCAGGGCGCGGGTAGGATAGGTCGAAGTGCCGCCGCCCTTGCCTTTCATCATCGCCATGCCGTGGCGCACGCGGCTGCGGATCTCGGGGTTCATCAGCACGTCGACCAGGGAGGCGTCCGGCGCCAGGCCCGGACACAGGCGGCGGCATTCCGGAATGTTGGGGAAGATCAGGAAGCCGATCTCGTCGCGGTCGTGGCCGGTGACGACGATGTCCTGGGCGATCGGCTTCATCGCGTCGATGCCGGCCACGCGCAGCGAACCGACATGGACCCAGGTGCCGGTGAGCAGTTTGAAGTCCTCGCCGATGCGGCCGTCGAACAGCAGGCCGAGCTCGGGGCGCGCGGGATCGACGAACTCGACCGCATCGCCGATCATGTAGAAGCCCTCCTCGTCGAAGGATTTCGCCGTGATCTCGGCCTGTTTCCAGTAGCCGGGGAACACGTTCGGCCCCTTCACCCGCACTTCGAGCTTGTCCGCCGACGGCACGAGCTTGAGCGTGGTGCCCGGAATCGGCACCCCGATCACCCCCGAGCGGATCGCATCGAAATGGCAGTCGGTGGCCATCGGCGCGGTCTCGGTCGAGCCCCACGAGGACACGATCATCACTTTCTTGCCGGTGGTCGCCTCGGACAGTTCCTCGAGCGCCGACCACAGGTGGTGCGGCAGCGCCGCGCCGGCGTAGAAAATGAACTTCAGCCGGCGGAAGAAGCTTTCGCGCAGGGCGGCGTCCTCGCGCAGCAGCGGCACCAGCATGTCGTAGGCGCGCGGGACGTTGAAGTACATCGTCGGCGACACTTCCTTGAGGTTGTTCACCGTGCGCTCGAGCAGCGCCGGCGTCGGCTTGCCGTCGTCGATGTACACCGACCCGCCCCAGCGCAGCACCATGTTCATGTTGTGATTGCTGCCGAAGGTGTGGCTCCACGGCAGCCATTCGACCAGCACCGGCGGCTCGCCGGCGAGGAAAGGCCACATCAGCGCCTTCGCCGTCTGGTTCGAGCACATCATGCGCTGGGTGTTGATCACCGCCTTCGGCGTGCCCACCGAACCCGAAGTGAACAGGAACTTGCCGATGGTGTCGGGGGTGATGCGGGCGAAGGCCGCCATCACCGCGGCCTCGTCGGCATCGCCCTCGAGCATCGCGAACGGCAGGGTGCCGGCGGTCGGCGCACTGTTGCCGCCGGCGACCACGACGCCGTCGTGGAGTTCGCCGATCGCCGCCAGCGCGGGAGCGAAGCGCTCCACCGGATCGGCGTAGATGAGCCCGGGGCGGAGCAGCTCGATGTTGCCCTTGAGCTTGACGAAGTCCTTCGACATCAGCGAGTTGCCCGGCGAGATCGCGCTCGAAGGGACGCCGATGTGCATCGCCGCCAGCATCAGCAGGGCGTGCTCGATCGAGTTGTCGGACAGGATCACCACCGGGCGCTCGGCCGACAGCTTCTGTCCGAGCAGCCAGGTCGCGATCGCCAGCACGCGGCGGCGGGCCTCGCCGTAGCTCAGCCGCACCCATTCGCCGGCGCGGTCGCGCTCGGCGAGGAACAGGCGATCGGGCGCCGCCTTCGCCCAGTGCTCGAACCAGTCGCCCACGCAACGGGTGTAGGTATCGGGAAAGGGAATGCCGGAGCGCAACAGCTGCGTTCCGTCCGGCCGCCGGTCGACGCTGACCACCGGCAGGGAGAACATGCGCTCCATTTCCTGGGTATCGACGCTCATGATGTTCCTCTCGCCTGTTCCGCCGCCGCTCACTGCCCGATCAGGGTGTAGCGGCCCTGGTCGATGCGCACCAGCACGCGACCACGCCGGTCGAGACCGAAGTGGTCGTCGGGACTCATGTTGTAGACCCCATGCACCCCGACCACGTCCTTGTTGGTTTCGAGCGCATCGCGTACGGCCTGGCGGAACTCGGCCGTGCCCGGGCGGGCGCTCTTGAGCGCGACCGGAACCGCCGCCTCGAGCAGGCGGTAGGCGTCATAGGCGTGGCCGGCGAAGGACGAGAAGCTGCCGGCACCGTATTTTTCCTCGTACTGGTGGACGAAGGCGGCACCGATGCGCTTCGAGGGGTGATCGCCGGCGATCTGGTTCACCACCACGACCGGCCCGACCGGCAGGATCACGCCGTCGGCCGCCTTGCCGGCAACGCTGAGGAAAGCCTGGTTGGCGACCGCGTGGGTCTGGTAGACCTGCCCCTTGTAGCCGCGCTCGACCAGGGTGGTCTGGGGCAGGGCGGCGGGGCTGCCGGAGCCGACGACGATGATCGCATCGGGCTGTGCCGCGACCAGCTTGAGCACCTGGCCGGTCACCGAAGTGTCGTTGCGCGCATAGCGTTCGATCACCCCGAGCTTGATCCCGGCCTGTTCGAGCAAGGGGTTGAGCGCGGCCAGCCATTCGTCACCGTAGGCATCGGAGAAGCCGATGAAGCCCAGCGTCTTGACCCCGGCGGATTTCATGTGTTCGACCAGCGCCCCGGCCATCACGCTGTTGTGCTGCGGCGTACGGAACGCCCACTGCCCCCGGTCGGCCGGCAGGCTGACCGGCGACAGGGCGATGTGCGGCGTCCTGGTCTCGAACGCGACCTGCGCGATCGCGGCACTGGCCGGCGTCACCGCCGAGCCCACCAGCACGTCGACCTTTTCTTCGGTGACCAGCTTGCGCGCATTCTTGGTCGCGTTCGACGGGTCGGAGCCGTCGTCGAGCACGATGTAACGCACTTTCTCGCCGCCGATCTCGCCCGGCAGCAGGGCGAACGCGTTCTTCTCGGGAATGCCGAGCGAGGCCCCGGGGCCGGTCGTCGACACCGAAATACCGACCACCACCTCGGCCAATGCGGACTGTCCGGCCAGCAGGCCGAGGGCCGAACACAGCACTGCGAGTTTCTTCACTTTCATCATCTTCGCTCCTCCGGTTTTCGATTCCGGACCCGCTCGGGCCCGAGGGTCTTGGCTGGGTGAAACCGGGGCTCGGCCGCCTCGCGGGGCCGTCCCTCTTGCTGTATCGCGCAACGCACCGCCCGGGCGTCCCGCCGTGACATTCACGGCCATCACCGCACGCTGCGACGGCGATGCAAAGCTAACCCGGACAAACTAACTTGTCAAACCATTGTTCAAATAATTATTCTATTACTGAAGCCGCTTGCAGCGAAGGTCCGAGCCGAAGCCGGACGACCGCGCTAGAATTCGCCTCCCACTTCCGGAACCGCCGTCCCGCCCTATCGCCGATGACACAGGACAGCCCCCCTTCCGCCCTCACTTCCGCCGCGGCCGACGAGATCGAATCGGCCATCCTCGACCTCGCCCGCAGCGAACCGACGCTCGGCCAGGCCGCCGTCGCCGGGCGCCTGCGTCAGAGCGGATTGCAGATCTCCGCCTCCGGGGTGCGCTACATCTGGCAGAAACACGGCCTCGAAACCGCGGTGAAGCGCCTGCAGGCGCTCGCCGACGCGGCGCCCGAAGGGGTCGACGCGCTGAGTGAGAGCCAGCGCCACCTGCTCGAGCGCGGCACGCTCAGCACCCGGCTGGCACGCGACGCGCACACCGGCGAGGAGCACGGGAAAGGCGGCGATGGCGGGGGTGCGGCGCTCGACCGCCGCCAGCTGATCCTGCACGCGGCGGCACGGCTGTTTTCCCAGCAAGGCTACGACCGCACCTCGATCCGCGACATCGCCGGCGAAGTCGGCCTGCTGCCGGGCTCGGTGTATCACCACTTCGCCTCCAAGGAGGCGCTCTATCTCGCCGTGCACCGGGAAGGCTTCAAGCGCGTGCAGGAACGGGCGAAAGCCGCCGCTGCCGCCGGCCGCGACCCTTGGGACAGCCTGCGGCGTGCGTGCGAAGTGCACGTCTCGGGCATGGTCGGGGATTCGCCGATCGATCGCATCACCGGGCGCAGCCTCGCGTTCACCGGCCATCAGAACCTGCTGGCAATGACCCGCGACGACCGCGAGGCGTTCGAAAAGATTTACCGGGACCTGATCGACGCCCTCCCCCTGGCGCCGGGCGCCGACCGCACCCTGCTGCGCCTGGTGCTGCTGGGCGCGCTGAACTGGGTGTTCATCTGGTACCGCGAAGGCCGGCGCAGCCCGGCGGCGATCGCCGAAGGCATCGTCGACATCGTCCGCCGCGGCGTCCAGGCCTAACGCCCGCCCGCATCGGCCCGCGCCGTGCCCCCGGGCAGCGCCCCTTTCCGCTCCTCCCCCACCGGCGCGCCGAGCAGTTCGCGGATCAGCCCGCGCAGCCAGCGGTTGCCCGGATCGTGGTGGAAGCGCTCGTGCCAGTGCTGCTTGATGTCATAGTCCGGGAGCGGGAACGGCACCGGATAGGCGCAGAAACGCCCGCGCCCGCGGAGCATTTCACCGAGGCGGGTGGGAATGGTGACGAGCAGTTCGGTGTGCTCGACGACGAAGGCGACGCCGATGAAGTTGGGCACCTGCAGCGCCACCCGGCGGACGATGTTCTGCCGTGCCAGTTCGCGGTCCAGGTAATGGTGGCCGGTCCCCGAAGTCGTCACCACGGCATGCTCCTCGGCCTCGAACTGCGCCAGATCGAGCGCGCCCCGGATGCGCGGGTGGTCGGCGCTCGCGAGGCAGACGTAGTGCTGGCGGAACAGGGCCTGCTGATAGAAGCCGGCCTCGAGCTGGGGCATGAAGCCGAGCGCCAGATCGATGTCGCCCGTCTCCAGGCGGGCGGGCGTGTCGGCCGCCAGATGGATCACCTCGATGCGCACCCCCGGGGCCTGCGCGCGCAGGCGCGCCCACAGCCCGGGCAGCAGCACCAGCTGCGAGATGTCGGTCATGGCGACGCGGAAGCTGCGCTCGACGCTGGCCGGGTCGAAGCTGCTGCGATGCCTCAGCGCCACATCGAGAGCATCGATCGCGGCGCGGATTGGCTGCACCAGCTCCTCGCCGAGCGGCGTCGGGTCCATCCCGGTCGAGGTGCGCACGAACAGCGGATCGTCGAAGTGCTGGCGCAGCTTGCCCAGCGCGATGCTGACCGCCGGCTGTCCCAGCCCCAGTTGTTCGGCGGCCAGGCTGACGCTGCGCGTCTTGTAGATTTCATCGAAGACCTGGAGCAGGCGGGTGTCGATGTTCAGCATGACCATGCCTTCTATTTCGTTTTGGAATTGATCTTATTCGATTCCGTGCATGGATTGAATTCTGCTCCACCGCTACAGTTCGAGCCGTAGAAATTATTTTGATCCATATTAAAGAAAAACCGATGCATCGGTTTTTCCTGCCCCCGGAGACAGTTCACCATGCAGCAACTCGGCACCCTCGAAGACCTGCCCCTCGAATACCGCGAAGCGCTCAGCGCGCAAAACCTCGTCCCGCTGTGGCCCAGCCTGCGCGCGGTGCTGCCCCCGGGCAAGCCGGCGCTGCGCACCCGCCCCACCTGCTGGTCCTACGCCGCGCTGCGCCCGCTGCTGCTGCAGGCCGGCGAGCTGACCCCGATCGAGAAGGCCGAACGCCGCGTGCTGGTGCTCGCCAACCCCGGCCACGGCCTGGAGAAGATGCAGGCCAGCTCGAGCATCTACCTCGGCATGCAGCTGCTGCTGCCGGGCGAGTGGGCGCCCGCGCACAAGCACACGCCCAATGCCGTGCGCATGATCGTCGAAGGCGAAGGCGCGTACACCACCGTCGACGGTGAAAAGTGCCCGATGCGCCGCGGCGACCTGATCCTGACCCCCACCGGGCTGTGGCACGAGCACGGCCACGACGGCAGCGAACCGGTGATCTGGCTCGACGTGCTCGACCTGCCGCTGGTGTATTACACCGAAGCTTCCTACCACGTCGAGGGCCGGGCGCAGGAGGTGCGCGCCACCCTCACCGAGCGCAGCTACGCCCGCGGCGGCATCGTCCCCTCGCCGGTATTCACCCGCGGCAGCGCGCGCCAGTACCCGATGCTGCGCTACCCCTGGGCGGAGGCCCGCGCCGCGCTGCTCGACCTGGCCGAGTCGCAGCCGCAGCTCGAGGCGGTGCAGGTCGCCTACGTGAACCCCGAGACCGGCGCCGACTGCCAGAACATCCTCGGCTTCTCGGCACTGATGCTGCGTCCGGGCGAAACCCTGAACCTGCCCGTGCGCTCGCCGGCGATGGTCTTCCACCTGATCGAGGGCAGCGCCGAAGTCGCCATCGACGGCAGCCCCTTCGCCCTCGCGCCGGCCGACACCTGCTGCGCGCCGGGCTACACCCTGGTGAGCCTGAAGAACCGCTCGACGAGCGAACCCGCCTTCCTCTTCATCGCCGACGAAAGCCCGCTGCACAAGAAGCTCGGCGTTTATGAAGTGCGCCCCTGAACGGCGCACCCTCCTGCATCCCCTTCCCTATTCGAGCGAGCGAGAACATGAGCGAAATCCAGTACCTGTGGGCCCCGTCGCCGGTCTATTCCCTGCCCGTGCGCGGCACCGGCGCACGCTTCCCGGTGCGGCGCATCTTCTGCGTCGGCCGTAACTACCACGCCCACGCGGTGGAGATGGGGCGCCCGGTGGACAAGGCGACGATGAGCCCCTTCTATTTCCTGAAGGACGCCTCCACCCTGGTCGACTCCGGCGCCACCGTGCCCTACCCGGCCGGCACCTCGAACTACCACTTCGAAATGGAACTGGTGGTCGCGATCGGCAAGGCCGGTTTCCGCGTCGCCGAAGCCGAGGCCGATGAGCTGATCTACGGCTACGCCGCCGGTCTCGACATGACCCGCCGCGACCTTCAGCTCGTCGCCCGCGAGCAGGGCCGGCCCTGGGACCTGGGCAAGAACTTCGAGAAGTCGGCCGTATGCACCGAGATCGTCCCCGCCGCCGGCCAGGCCGTGCTCGACAAGGGCGCGATCCACCTGGAAGTCAACGGCGAGACCAAGCAACGCGCCGACCTGTCGATGCTGATCTGGAACATCCGCGAAATCATCGCCGACCTGTCGAAGTTCTATCACCTCGAACCGGGCGACCTGATCTACACCGGCACGCCGGAAGGCGTCGGCGCGGTGAAGCCGGGCGACCGCATTACCGGCCACGTCGACGGGGTCGGCGACATCGTCCTGAACATCGGCCAGCCCGAATGAACCCGCCCCTGACGGAGGAGACGTCCATGACCCAGCAAGCAATCCAACAGCCGCTTCCCGTCCTCGTCGCCGGCGGCGGCATCGGCGGCCTCGCCGCCGCCCTCGCCCTCGTGCGCCAGGGCTTCCGGGTGAAGGTCCTCGAACAGGCCGCCGAGATCGGCGAGATCGGCGCCGGCATCCAGCTCGGCCCCAACGCCTTTCACGCCTTCGACGCCCTCGGTGTCGGCGACAAGGCGCGCGGCCGCGCGGTCTATACCGACTACATGGTGATGCACGACGCCATCGACGAGTACCAGGTCGGCAAGATTCCCACCGGCAAGGCCTTCATCGAGCGCTTCGGCAACCCCTACGCGGTGATCCACCGCGTCGACGTGCACCTGTCGCTGCTCGAAGGCGCGCAGGAAACCGGCCGCGTCGAGTTCCTGACCTCGACCCGGGTCGAGCGCATCGAGCAGGACGAAAGCAGCGTCACCGTGTACGACCAGCACGGCACCGCCCACCGGGGCATCGCCCTGATCGGCGCCGACGGGGTCAAATCGGTGGTGCGCCAGCAGTTCGTCGGCGACCCGGCACGGGTCACCGGCCACGTCGTCTATCGCGCCGTGATCGACAAGAAGGACTTCCCCGAGAATCTCCAGTGGAACGCCGCCAGCATCTGGGTCGGCCCCAACTGCCACCTCGTGCACTACCCGCTGCGCGGCGGCGAGCAGTACAACGTGGTCGTCACCTTCCACTCGCGCAACCAGGAAGAATGGGGCGTCACCGAGGGCAGCAAGGAAGAGGTGCAGAGCTACTTCCAGGGCATCTGCGCGAAAGCGCGCCAGCTCATCGACCTGCCCCAGAGCTGGAAGCGCTGGGCCACCGCCGACCGCGAGCCGATCGGCCAATGGAGCTTCGGCCGCGTCACCCTGCTCGGCGACGCCGCCCACCCGACCACCCAGTACATGGCCCAGGGTGCGTGCATGGCGCTGGAAGACGCGGTGACGCTGGGCGAGGCGCTGCGCGTGAACGACAACGACTTCGCCAAGGCCTTCGACCTCTACCAGCGCTCGCGCGTCGCCCGCACCGCGCGCATCGTGCTGTCCTCGCGCGAGATGGGCCGCATCTACCACGCCAAGGGGGTCGAGCGCCTGGTGCGCAACGAGCTGTGGAAAGGCCGCACGCCGGAACGCTTCTACGACGCGATGGAATGGCTCTACGGCTGGAACGTCACCAACTGCCTGGCGCGGGACTGAGGGAGGGCGGGCCGATGAAGCTGTACAACTTCTTCCGCAGCGGCAGCTCGCACCGCCTGCGCATCGCGCTCAACCTGAAGGGCATCGCCTACGAGTACGTGCCGGTCGACCTGCGCACCGAGGAGCACCTCGGTGCCGCGTTCAAGGCGGTCAACCCGCAGCAGTTGGTGCCGGCGCTGGTCGACGGCGAGCTGACCCTGATCCAGTCGCCGGCGGTGATCGAATGGCTCGAGGAGCGCCACCCCACCCCGCCGCTGCTGCCGGCGAACACCGAGGACCGCGCCCGCGTGCGGGCGATGGCGGCGATCGTCGGCTGCGATATCCACCCGATCAACAACCGCCGCATCCTCGAATACCTGCGCGGGCCGCTCGGCGCCGACGAGGACGCGGTCAACGCCTGGTGCGCCACCTGGATCCGCGCCGGCTTCGAAGCGCTCGAAGCGATGCTCGCCGCCGACCGGCGGCGCGGGCGCTTCTGCTTCGGCGACACGCCCGGTCTGGCCGACGTCTATCTGGTGCCGCAGGTCGACAGCGCGCGCCGCTTCAAGGTGGACCTCGCCCCCTACCCGAACATCGTCGCCATCGATGCCGCCTGCGCCGAGCTCGACGCTTTCCGGCGCGCCGCTCCGGGCGCACAGCCCGATGCGCGCTGAAGCCCGTGCGCTGAATACCTTGCCCCGCCCCCACCCCACAGAGAAGATGCCAATGAAACTGATCAACGCCGCGCGCGCCACCCTCGCCGCCCTCGCCCTGTCCACCCTCGCGTTCACCGCCCACGCCCAGAGCCTGAAGCTCGGCCACATCACCCCGCCCACCCACGTCTGGCACCAGGTGTCGGAAAAAATCGCCACCGAGCTGGAAAAGGCCACCGAGGGCAAGATGAAAGTGGCGGTCAGTCCGCTGCAGAAGCTGGGCAACGAAGCGCAGATGATCAACCTGATGCAGGCCGGCGCCCAGCACCTCGGCGTATTTACCGTCGGCGGCCTCTCCAACCGCGAGGAGTCCTTCCTCGGCTGGTCGCTGCCCTACGTGTTCCAGGACGTCGCCCACGCCTCACGCGCCGCCACCACTGCGGCGGCGCGGGAAATGCTCGCGCGCCTCGACCAGCACGGCCTGGTCGGGCTGGGCTACGCCTTCGCCGGAATGCGTCACGTGCTGTCGCTGCAGCCGGTGACTTCGGCCAAGGATCTGGCCAACAAGAAGGTGCGCTCCTTCCCCAGCCCGGTGTACAACGACTGGTGGAACGCCAACGGCGCCGCGCCGACCGCGATGCCGCTGTCCGAAGTCGCCCCCTCGCTCACCACCAAGCTGCTCGACGCGGTCGATGTCGACCTCGACGCTCTGGTCGGGCTGAAATTCCACCAGCAGGCCCCCTACCTGACGCTGACCAACCACATGGCCTTCCCGGCGGCGATCGTCGCCTCCAAGAAGTGGTGGCAAAGCCGCACCCCGGAAGAGCGCGCGCTGATCGCCAAGGTCGTCGCCGAAGCCGAGCAATGGGGCTTCCAGGCCGCGATCGCGGCAGACCGCGACAATCTCGCCAAGGCCAAGGCCGACGGCGTCACCGTGGTCGACGCCGACATCGACTCCTTCCGCGCGGTCGGCAGCACGGTGCGCGACCGCTACACCGCAAAGAACCCGCTGATCGCCCAGTTCTACGATCAGGCCAAGGGTCTCTGAGCGCTCCCGGAAAAAAGGCAGACGCCGCGCAGCGGGCGGCGTCTGCCCGCACGCATTGAGCGAAGGAATCGACGCAGATGTTCAAGTTCATCCAAGGGATCGACCAAGGCCTGGTCCGGATCGAGCGCAGCCTGGTGATCGGCCTCACCGGCGCGATCGCCGGCATCATGATGAGCCAGGTCGTGATGCGCTACTTCTTCTCCGCCCCGATCTTCTGGGCCGAGGAAATCTCGGTGCAGATGCTGGTGTTCGCGACCCTGTTCGGGCTGTCGCTGCTCGTCCACCACAGCATGCTGGTGAGCATCGATTTCCTCCCCCGCGCCCTGCCCGGGCGCAGCCGCCACGCCCTGCTCGCAGTGCTCGGCGGAGTGATGCTGGCGCTGCTCGCGTTCGTCGCCTGGCTCGGCTGGGAATGGGTCGCCCGCCCCGACGTTCGCCTCGAGCTCGGCGCCACCACCCAGCTGCCGCGCTGGTACAACTACACGGTGCTGCCGCTCGCCCTGACGGTGATGGCCTGGCACCAGCTCGTCGCCATCGTGCGTGAAGTGCGCGCCTGCCGCGGAGCGGCGCAATGATCACCCTGCTCGTGTTCTTCGGCCTGCTGTTCGCGGGCCTGCCGATCATCGGCAGCATCCTCGCCGCGGCCATCGTGTTCATGGTCACCAGCGATCTCGCGGTGCTCTACGACTCGATCCCGATCCAGCTCTACGGCGCGCTCGAAATCAACAGCCTGCTCGCCATCCCGCTGTTCCTGCTGGTGGGCGAGATCATGAACAAGGCCGGCCTCACCCAGCGCCTGATCGCGGTCGCCGAAGTCCTGGTCGGCGGCATCAAGGGCGGCCTCGCCTATGCCAACCTGTTCACCAACGCGATGGCGGCCTCGATCCTGGGCTCGGCGGTGGCGCAGATCGGGGTGATGAGCAAGGTCATGATCCCGGCCATGGAGCGCATGGGCTACCCCCGCGCCTTCTCCGGCGCGGTCACCGTTTCCGCCGGCCTGCTCGGGCCGATCATTCCGCCCTCGATGCTGATGATCATCTACGGCGTCGTCGCCGTGCAGCCGATCGCACCGCTGTTCATCGCCGGCATCGTGCCCGGCATCCTGGTCGTGTCGGCGCTCGCCCTCGTCATCTTTTTGTTCGGCGTGTTCGGCCCCGGCCTGCCCGCCGGCAGCCGCAGCGCGCGCAAGGCCTCGCTCAAGATCCTGCTCGAAGGCCTGGTACCGGCGCTGATCCCGACGGTGGTGATCGCCGGCATCATGGCCGGAGTGATGACGCCGACCGAATCGGGCGCGGTCGCCTCGATCATCTCCCTGGTGCTGGGTTTCGTCTATCGCGAAATCAAGCCCCGCGATCTGGGCAGGATCCTGCTCGAAGTCGGCATCAACACCGCCACCATAACCGGCCTGATCGCAGCCGCCTCGGTGCTGAGCTGGGTGCTCGCCTTCCAGGGCGTGCCCGACCTCGTGGTCGAGTACATGCGGGGACTCACCGACTCGCCCTTCGTCTTCCTCATCCTGGTGATCGCGATGATGCTCATCCTGGGCATGTTCCTCGAGAGCATCAGCGTACTGATCGTCGTCGTACCACTGCTGATGCCGGTCGTCACCAGCCTGGGCATCGACCCGATCCACTTCGGCGTGATCTGCACGATGGCCACCGTGATCGGCCTGGTGACGCCGCCCGTGGGTCCCGGGCTCTACATCGCCATGGTCCAGGCCGACATCCGCATGGGCCCGCTGTTCTACGCCACCGCGCCCTTCCTCGCAGCCGTGCTGCTGGTGCTGCTGGTGCTGGCCGCGGTTCCGGCCCTGTCGACCTGGCTGCCCGCCCTGATGAGCGCCCACTAAGCTGCGGCCGCGCACGGTACAGCCCCCTCCTTTTGCACAACCGGACGGACATTGCCATGACCTCCTCTGCCCCGACCACGGACAAGAACGCACCGCTCCAGGACTTCTCCCAGTGCCATGCCGGCATCCTCGGCAAGCTCGACATGCTGAGCCAGCTGCCTGCGCTGCTGGAGCCCGCCACCCGGGCCCGGATCATCGCCGCCAGCGCCCTCGAATTTTTCCGCGAAGCGATCTTCGAACACCACCTCGACGAGGAGCGTGAGCTGTTCCCCGCCGTCCTCGCCAGCGCCGAAAAGGGCGCCGAGGCCGAGCGGGTGCAGGCCCTCGCCCGCCGCCTGACCGACGAGCACCGCGAGCTCGAAGCCGCCTGGAAGCGCCTGGAGCCGGGGCTCAAGCGGGTGGCCAAAGGCCAGGGCAGCGAACTCGACGTGACCGACATCGAGGACCTGATCCGCCGTTATCGCGCCCACGCCGAATTCGAGGAAGTCGAATACCTGCCCTTGTCGCAGGCGATCCTGGGGCGCAACGCCAGCCACCTCGCCGCCCTCGGGCTGTCGCTGCACATGCGCCACGCCCCGAAGCGGCCGGCGACCTACATCTGAACAGGCCGCCGTGAAGATGACGGTGGACTATCGAGGTCCTTTCGGTATACTGAATAACCGTTCATTCAGTTTCAGCCACACGCTTTTTCCCGGAGGAGACGCACGATGAAAGTCCGCAACACCGCACTTGGCCTCATCTCCACCCTGCTGCTGCCGACTGCGGCGCAGGCCGAAGAAGTCGTATTGAGAGTTGCCCACTTCCTGCCGCCGACCACGCCGATGCACGCCAAGGTGATCGCGCCCTGGTGCGACAAGATCGCGGCCGAATCGCAGGGCAAGATGAAGTGCCAGATCTACCCGGCGATGCAGCTCGGTGGCACGCCGCCGCAGCTGCTCAGCCAGGTGCGCGACGGCGTTGCCGACGTGGTATGGACCCTGCCGGGGTATACGCCCGGCCGCTTCCCCGTATCGGAAGTGTTCGAGCTGCCCTTCATCACCACCACGCACGAGCCGTCCGCACGCGCGATGTGGGATTTCGTCCAGGCCCATGCGATGAGCGAATTCGCCGGCATCAAGCCGCTCGCGGTGTGGGTCAACGGCCCCAACGTGCTCCATTTCCGCGACAAGCAGGTACAGAATCTGGAAGACCTGAAGGGCATGAAAGTGCGTGCGCCTTCGCGTCTGGGCAACAAGCTGCTGGCTTCGCTCGGCGCCACGCCGGTGGGCATGCCGGTGCCGCAGATGGCCGAGAGCCTGTCCAAGGGCGTGATCGAAGGCGCGCTCATTCCGTGGGAAGTGGTGCCGGCAACGAAGACCCAGGAACTGACCAAGTTCCATGCGGAGTCCGGCGCCGAGCGGGCGATGACGACGGCGACGATGATCTACGTCATGAACCAGAAGAAGTACGACAGCCTGCCCGCCGAGCTCAAGCAGGTCATCGACAACAACAGCGGGCGCGAATTCTCCGCCTGGGTCGCCGCCCAGCACGTCGCCGCCGACACCGTGGGGCGCGAGAGGACCGCGGCCAACGGCAACCTCATCTATTCGATCCCGGCCGAGGAAATGGCCAAGTGGGAAGCGGCGGCCAAGCCGGTGACCGCCGAATGGATCAAGGAAAGCAGCGCCCGGGGCAGCGACGGCCAGAAGCTGTACGACGACGCCGTCGCCCTGGTGAAAAAGTACTCCGAGTAAAGACGGGCCGCAGCCTCTGGCAAAAAAACCGCCGCCGGATGTTCCGGCGGCGGTTTTTTTCGCAGTCCTGGGGGCGGGCGGCTCATCCGCCCGCCCAGCCGGGGCGTTAGTTAAAGACCCACAATGCGACCAGCGAAATGCTGGGGAAGAAGACGAGGAGGAAAATGCGCAGGATGTCCGAGGCGAGGAAAGGAAGCACGCCACGGAAGATCGTCGCCATCGGAATGTCCTTGGCCACCCCGTTGATGATGTAGACGTTCATCCCCACCGGCGGTGTGATCAGACCGACCTCCATCACCACCAGCGCCACCATCCCGAACCAGATCGCCTTTTCTTCCAGCCCCAGGCCCCAGTACTCCATGCCCAGAACGATCGGCAGGAAGATCGGCACCGTCAGCAGGATCATCGACAGGCTGTCCATCACGCAGCCGAGCAGCAGATAGATGAGGATGATGGAAAACAATACGGTGAACGGACCGAAGCCCATTTCCTGCACCCAGGCCGCCGCCTCTGCCGGCAGC
This sequence comes from Thauera aromatica, assembly GCF_023093595.1. Classification (GTDB taxonomy): domain Bacteria; phylum Pseudomonadota; class Gammaproteobacteria; order Burkholderiales; family Rhodocyclaceae; genus Thauera; species Thauera aromatica_A. The sequence goes on along the minus strand of NZ_JALLIK010000093.1, from coordinate 2,892 downwards.
TGCGACAGCGCCATGAACGAATTCAGCGTATCGGCACCGAGCAGGATCAGGAACATCATGCCGGTTCCTTTCGCCGTCCCGTACAGGCACTCCATCAGCCCCGCCCCTTTCAGGCCGCCCGAGCGCCAGGCCGCGACCCCGGTGGCGAGCGCACCGATCGAGGCCGCCTCGGTCGGCGTGAACAGCCCGCCGTAGATGCCGCCGATCACCACCAGGAAGATCAGGAGCACCGGCCAGGTCTCGATCACCGTGCTCAGACGCTCCGCCCACGAATGCCGCGGCGTCCCCGGTCCGCCCGCAACCGGATCCAGGCGGCAGACGATGCCGATCACCACCATGTAACCGACTGCCGCCAGGATGCCCGGCAGGAACGCGGCCAGGAACAGCTTGGCGATGTTCTGCTCGGCCATGATGGCGTAGATCACCAGCGGCACCGAAGGCGGGATCAGGATGCCCAGTGTGCCGCCGGCGGCGACCGAGCCGGCCGCCAGCGACGGCTTGTACTGATGGCGCTTGAGTTCGGGCAGCACGACGTGCGACATCGTCGCCGCCGTCGCCAGCGAGGACCCGCAGATCGCGCCGAAGCCGGCGCACGAGCTCACTCCGGCCATCGCCATGCCGCCCTTCCAGTGGCCGATGAAGGCGTTGCCGGCCTTGAACAGGGCGCGCGACAGGCCGCCATGGGTCGCGAACTGCCCCATCAACAGAAACAGCGGCACCACCGACAGGTCGTACAGCGAAAAGCGTCCGTAAGGAGCGTTCTTCAGGTAGGCGAGCAAGGGATCGAGCCCGGACACCCAGATATAGCCGATGCCACCGGTCAGGAACATGGCGACGCCGATCTGCACGCGCAGCGCCAGCATCCCCATCATGACCGCGCCCATCGTCAGGCCGATTAGACTGCCGCTCATCGTTTGCTCTCCCTGCACAATTCCTGGGTGAAGGTGTACAGCGCGGTGATTCCCAGCAACACGAACGCGGGCACCACCGGCACGTAGCCCCACCAGATCGGCAGGGAAATCACCATCGACGTCTCACCGTATTCGCGCATTTCGATCATGCCCGCCCAGATCCTCCAGGCCAGCACGAAGGCGCAGAACGCCATCAGCAGCGCGGCCATCGAGTCGAGGATCCGCTTCAACCAAGGCGAGGCCCACAGGGTGAAGAAATCCACGAACACATGCCCGCCTTTCAGCTGGCAGTAAGGCAGGCACATCGCGATCCCCATTGCCGACAGCATCTGCACCAACTCATAGTCGCCAGGCACCGGCAAATTGAATGCAGCCCGCCCCACCACGCTGACCACCGACATTACCGCCTCGATGCAGAACATCAGGCCGGCAAGCAGCGCCAGCACGGTACAGGCCAGTTCGATACTCCTGCCGATCACCCCGCAGGTGCGGGGGGCCGACTCGATTACGGATTCAGCCATGCCATCCTCCTCCAGTTTTCTCTGCGAACCCGGCGCCGGCCTCGCTTGGCACAGGCGCCGGCGCAAAGACTGCCTTATTTCGAGTGCTTGTCGACGAGCGCGGCGGCTTCGTCATGCAGCTTCTGTCCGTCCAGCCCCTTCGCCGAGATTTCCTTGACCCATTCGGCGGTCACCGGCTTCGCCGCAGCCTGCCATTTTGCGATTTCCTCCACGGGAATCTGGGTGATGGTGTTGCCTTGCGCCTGGGCAGCCTTGCGCCCGTCTTCGTCCGGTTCGGTGAACTGTGCCGACACCCACGCCGAAGTCTCACGCCCGCTGTTGGCGTCGATGACCTGCTTCAACTCGGGGGGCAGGCTGTCGTACTTCTTCTGGTTCATGACGAAGATCATCGTCGCCGCGATCAGCGGATGATTGCCGCCGGCCTCGGCATGAAACTTGGTCAGTTCATGAGCCTTCGTCGCCGGCACCACTTCCCACGGCACCAGCGCGCCTTCGATCACACCCTTGGACAGGCTCTCGGCCATCTGCGGCACCGGCATGCCCACCGGCGTGGCACCGAGCGATGCCAGCAGCTTGGTGCCCAGGCGTGAAGGCGCACGCACTTTCATGCCCTTCAGGTCTTCCAGATTCCGCACCTGCTTGTCGCGGAAATGGAGCACATACGGCCCGGTCACCCAGGTGGCGAGCGGCTTGAGGCCGGCGAATTCGCTCATCGCGTGGCCCTGGACGAAATCCCACAGCGCACGCGACGACGCTTCGCGCCCGGTGGTGAAGAACGGCAGCTCGAACACTTCCGATACCGGGAAGCGGCCGGCGGTATACCCCGGCAGCGTCCATACGATATCGGCGACGCCATCGCGCACCTGGCTGAGCAGTTGCGGCGGCGTGCCGCCGAGCTGCATCGCCGGGTAGATCTGGCACTTCATCTTGCCGTGCGATTCGGCCGCGATCTTGTCGCACCACGGCACGATGAACTTGGTGTGGGCGGGCGAAACCGGCGGCAGGAAATGCGCGACTCTCAACAGCACTTCCCCGGCCTGCGCTACCGCCGGAACGAACACGGCGGCAGCGAAGCCGAGCGCCAGACTGCGAACCTTCATGGGAATCTCCTCGTCATCTTCGATTGGTGCATGCGGCCCGGGCTGCTTGCCGGGGAGCGGCGAGTCTGCCGTCCGGGACGGAGCACCGACAGCCGGCCGCGACACTATCTGGTATACAAAAAATGAATAGCCGGCTCGATCATATCGCGGCTTCGGTCGGCCACTCCCAGTGCCTGACGGCGAGGTGCGGCTCCTTTCCCGGTGGAGCATGAGGGTGAATGTTCGACGTCAAACAATGAACGACCGTTCATTCATCCTAAATCCGGCAGTTACCCCAGCCCATCTGCATGATCAGCCAGCAAACGGAGGGGGTTCGGTGGCCCGATGGCTGCCAGCGTGCGCTTGAGCTGCTCACAGCAG
>NZ_JALLIK010000094.1:0-65351 GCF_023093595.1 Thauera aromatica | reverse complement strand
CCGGCGCAACGTCGACATGACCTACATCGTCATGGACAACGAAGTCTACGGCATGACCAAGGGCCAGGCCTCGCCGACCACCGCGCCGGACTGGGAAAAGAGCAAGCTCACTCCCCAGGGCACCGGCATCAACCCCTTCCACCCGCTGGTGATCGCGCTCGCCGCCGGCGCCAACTTCATCGCCCGCGGCTTCTCCGGCGACCCCAACGGCGCCGCCCAGCTGATCACCGAGGCGATCCGCCACCCGGGCTTCTCCTTCGTCCAGCTGCTCAGCCCCTGCGTCACCTTCCGCCCCGAGCAGCGCGACTGGAAGGACGCCGTACACCCGGCCGCGGTCGATCCGACCGACGATCCGGCGCGTGCCGCCCGCCGCCTGATGACCGACGACGGCTTCAACATCGGTGTGCTGTATCGCGGCAGCCGTAAACCCTTCCAGGCGGCGCTGAAAGCCAGCGTCGATTCCGTTGCAGATCTCGAGAAGGAGTTCGTGCTATGAGCGCTACCGAGCCGCAGGACAACAGCATCCAGTCGGTGGAGCAGCTCCTCGCCCACGCCCTGGCGATGGAGAACGAAGCGGTCGAACGCTACGAAATGCTGGCCGACCAGATGGAGACCCACAACAATCCGGAAGTCGCTGCACTGTTCCGCAAGCTCGCCGAGATCGAGAAGCTGCATGTGGATAACGTCAATGATCTCAGCGACGGCCACACCCTTCCGCACATCGCGCCTTGGGAATATGCCTGGCAGACCCCAGAAAGCCCCGAAGCCCCGTCGGCGAGCGCGGAAGGCCTGCACTACATGATGCATCCCTACCACGCCATCGCGATGGCGCTCGAAGCCGAGCGCAAGGGCGTGGCGTTCTACGAGCGTCTTGCCGACCAGGCCGGGCGGGAGGACGTGCGCAAGATCGCACGCGAACTGTGCGAGACCGAGCGTGAGCACGTGACCCTGCTCCAAGGCTGGCTGGGACGCTTCCAGCCGCCCCCGAAAGGCTGGAGCGAGGACGCCGACCCCCCGCTGCCGCAGGAATAAGCGGGCGCAGCACCCTCCCGGTGGGCGGCGGTCGCCGCCCAGCCCGGGTGAACGAACCGAGGGCGGGTCCTGATGGCCCGCCCTCGGTTCGTTTACAGCACTTCCGGTGAGCAATCCTTGCGCACGCCCCTCACGGGCCGGCGCCCGGGTAGCGGAAGGCCCTGCGCCGAAGCCCGGGCCGACCTTTCCGTTCGGCTTACTTCCCGCTCGCAGTGATGTCCACGCTGAGATCGTAGCCGGCCTCGCGCAAACCCGTGATCACGCGCTCGGCATCATCGGCGTCGAAGCGGATCATCGCGATGCGCTTGCCTTCGCTCTGCGGCGTGCGCGGCGACACCACCGATACGATGTAACCGCCGTGCGCGCTGACCGTCGCCAGCAAGGCCGCCAGCTGGCCGGTCTGGTCCGGCAGGCTCACGGTGATCCGGGTCGAGCCTTCCACCCAGCAGCCGGTGATGTCGAGGAAGAAATCGAGCAGGTCGACGCTGGTGATGATACCCACCAGGCGGTCGTTTTCCACGACTGGCAGGCAACCGAGCTTGTTCGGGCGCATCAGGCGCGCCGCTTCCTCGATCAGGGTCGAGGGCGCACAAGTGATCACCTTCTTGTGCATGATGTCCGCGGCGTTCACTTTGGACAGCAGGTATTTCACTTCCCCCACGTCCAGCGTCGTGATCGTGGACGGCTGCGCGCGCTGCACGTCCCGATGCGAAATGATGCCAATCAGGCGGCCATCGGCTTCCACTACGGGCAGATGGCGCACTTTCTTCAGGCGCATGATCTCGGAGACCTGCGCAAAAGTGGCGTCCGGGGCGACGTGCAAGACATCCCGGGTCATGATCCTTTCGACGAACATGAAAACACTCCTGACAGAATGGACAGCAGCAAATCCGCGCACGTCATGATCCTCCATGCGCGGAATCCGTGGCAATGGCCCGCCTGGACGCCGACCGGGCCAGCATCGTCGAGTGTATCGGAAAACCCCGGTCAGGACGCGGCATTTAGCGGTATCGACGGTTCTCGCGGAGGGAAAATCCGCAGCTGACGTCAACGTCACATCGATCCTTTGACATTCGTCAACCGACCGGTCAGTCATAGCTTCTATTATGGGTCCATAAGCGATCAGCGCGGACCGCTTGCCGGTCACGGTCCCGGACCGCTCACCGGCCCAGCCGCGCTGTCGCCACACCCGCATCCGAAGGAGACTCACCATGACGACCCCCAATTGCCCGACAGGCGTCAGCAAGGTCGCCACCTACTGTTACCAGTGCGTGGCCGGCCCCGATCTGCTCAAGGTCAAGGTCGAGGACGGAGTCGCGACCGCGATCGAGCCCAACTTCGACGCCGAAGGCGTACATCCCGCGGCGGGCCGGGTCTGCGTGAAGGCCTTCGGCCTGGTGCAGAAGACCTACAACCCGAACCGCGTGCTCACGCCGATGAAGCGCACCAACCCGAAGAAGGGGCGCGACGAGGACCCCGGCTTCGTGCCGATCTCGTGGGACGAGGCCCTCGACCTGATCGCCGACAAGCTCAACACCGTGCGTGCGAACGGGCTGCTCGACGCTTCCGGCTATCCGCGCGTGGCGGCGAGCTTCGGCGGCGGCGGCACCCCGACTCAGTACATGGGGACCTTCCCCGCCTTCCTCGCCGCCTGGGGGCCGGTCGACCTGAGCTTCGGCAGCGGCCAGGGGGTCAAGTGCTACCACTCCGAGCACCTCTACGGCGAGCTCTGGCACCGCGCTTTCATCGTCTGCCCGGACACGCCGCGGACCAAGTACATCGTCTCCTTCGGCATGAACATCGAAGCTTCCGGCGGCGTGTGCGGGGTCTGGCGCCATGCCGAAGCGCGCGTCGAGCAGGGCGTCAAGCGCGTCCAGGTCGAGCCCCACCTGTCGGTTACCGGCGGCTGCTCGGCCGAGTGGGTGCCGATCAAGCCCAAGACCGACCCCGCGTTCATGCACGCGATGATCCACGTGATGCTGTTCGAGAACGCCCGCTCGCGGCTGGACATCGACTTCCTCAAGCACATGACCGCCTCGCCCTACCTGGTCGCGCCCAACGGGCTCTACCTGCGCGATCCGGACACGCGCAAGCCGCTGGTGTGGGATCTGAAGCGCGCCGCCGCGGTGCCGTTCGACACTGCGGACATCGATCCCGCACTGGACGGTGAATTCACCGCATCCGGCCTCGAAGTCCTGCCCGACGATGAAACCGTCGACCATGTCCAGGTGCGCGTCCTCACCGCCTTCGGCAAGCTCGCCGAGCACGAGCGCACCTTCACCCCGGAGTGGGCGGCGAAGGTCTGCGACGTTCCCGCCGACACCATCCGCCGCGTCGCCAACGAATACCTCGACCACGCCCAGATCGGCGCCACCATCGAGATCGAGGGCCGCACCCTGCCCTTCCGCCCGGTGGCGATCACCCTGGGCAAGACCGTCAACAACGGCTGGGGCGGCTACGACTGCTGCTGGGCCCGCACCCTGATGGCCTGCCTGGTCGGCGCCCTCGACGTCCCCGGCGGCACGATCGGCACCACGGTGCGCCTGAACCGCCCCGCCAGCGACCGCCAGAGCAGCGCCAAGCCCGGCCCCGACGGTTTCATGGACTACCCGTTCAACCCCACCGACAAGGACAACTGGGTTTCCCGCCCGCAGATCCGCAACGCCAACCGCACTCTCGTGCCGCTGGTGGCGAACTCGGCCTGGAGCGCCGCCCTCGGCCCCACCCACCTCGCCTGGATGCAGCAGCGCCACGGCTTCGAGAACTTCCCCGAGCCGACCCAGCCCGACGTCTGGTTCTTCTACCGCACCAACCCGGTGATTTCGTTCTGGGATACGCCGCAGGTCGCCGAAGCCGTCTCCAGGTTCCCGTTCGTGGTCGCCTTCACCTACACCCGCGACGAGACCAACCACTTCGCCGACGTCCTGCTGCCCGACTGCACCGACCTCGAAGGCCTGCAGCTGATCCGCATCGGCGGCACCAAGTACGTCGAGCAGTTCTGGGACCACCAGGGCTTCGCCCTGCGCCAGCCGGCGGTCGCGCCGCAGGGCGAGGCGCGCGACTTCACCTGGATCGCCTCCGAACTCGCCCGCCGTGCCGGTATCCAGGAGCCCTACAACAAGGCGATCAACAAGGGCGCCGCCGGGGTGCCGCTGAAGGGGCCGAACTACGATTACTCCCTCGATCTCGGACAGACCCACGGCGTCGAGGAAATCTGGGAGGCGAGCTGCCGCGCCGCGAGCGCCGAGCTGACCGGCGGCGCCGAGGACCACGGCCTCGACTGGTGGCGCGAGCACGGCTTCCGCACCATCGATTACCCGCGCCTGCAGTGGTATCTCTACCCGCACATGAAGGACAACAAGCTGCGCTTCGAGATGCCCTACCAGGAGCGCATCTTCCGCATCGGCACCGAGCTCGGCCGCCGCCTGCACGAATCCGGCATCGACTGGTGGGACCGCCAGCTCACCGAGTACCGCCCGCTGCCCGATTTCCACGACTTCTCGCACCTGATCAAGCATGCGGTGATTGCCAATCTGGGCGGGCGCGAAGAAGACTTCCCGTTCTGGCTGCTGACCGCGCGCAGCATGCAGTACGCCTGGGGCGGCAACGTCGCCCTGCAGATGGTGCGCGAAGTCGCCGCCAACGTCGCCGGCCACCGCGGCGTGATCATGAACCCCGCCTCCGCGGCGAAGCTCGGCATCGAAGACGGCGACCTCGTCGAAGTGCGTTCGCCGCTGCGCGAAACCCGCGGCCGCGTGGTCCTGCGCCAGGGCATCCGTCCCGACACCCTGCTGATGGTGGGCCAGTTCGACCACTGGATCACGCCCTACGCCAAGGACTTCGATGTCCCCAGCATGAACAGCCTGGTGCCGATGCTGATGGACCTGACCGATGCCACCGGCTCGGCAGCCGATATCGTTCCCGTATCAATCAAGAGAGTCGGAGGTGCACAATGACGCGCTATGCCATGGTGGCCGACCTGCGGCGCTGCGTCGGCTGTCAGACCTGTACGGCCGCCTGCAAGCACACCAATGCCACCCCTCCCGGCGTCCAGTGGCGCTGGGTCCTCGATGTCGAATCGGGCGAATTTCCCGACGTGTCGCGCACCTTCGTGCCGGTCGGCTGCCAGCACTGCGATGAACCGCCGTGCGAAACGGTATGCCCGACCACGGCCACCAAGAAGCGCGCCGACGGCCTGGTCACGATCGACTACGACCTGTGCATCGGCTGCGCCTACTGCTCGGTCGCCTGCCCCTACAACGCCCGCTACAAGGTCAGTTTCGCCGAACCGGCGTATGGCGACCGCCCGATGGCGAACGAGAAGCAGCGCGCCGACCCGGCCCGCGTCGGCGTCGCGACCAAGTGCACCTTCTGCTCCGATCGCATCGACTACGGCGTCGCCCATGGCCTCACCCCGGGCGTCGACCCCGACGCCACGCCCGCCTGCGCCAACGCCTGCATCGCCAACGCGCTGACCTTCGGCGACATCGACGACCCCAACAGCAAGGCTTCCCGGCTGCTGCGCGAAAACGAACATTTCCGCATGCACGAGGAGCTCGGCACGGGTCCCGGATTCTTCTACCTGTGGGAGAAAAAATAATGAGAGGCGTCCAACCCGAACTGCAACCCTTCTGGGATGCCCGCGCGGCCGGCAACTTCATCGGCGGCGGCACCGGCACCGGCCTGCTGCTGTGGGCCGTGCTCGCGGCCACGGCCCACGACACCGCGCTGCTTCCTCCCCTGCTCCTGGCCCTGGCCTGCATCGGTGGCGGCCTGTTCTGCGTATGGCTGGAAATCGGCAAGCCGTGGCGGGCACTGAACGTGTTTTTCCACGCCCGCACCTCCTGGATGACCCGCGAAGCGATCGTGGCGATGCCGCTGTTTGCCGCCGGCGCGCTCGCCGTGCTGACCGGCGCGCTCGCCGCCGCCTGGCTCGCCGCCCTCGTCGGTCTCGGTTTCCTGTACTGCCAGGCGCGCATCCTGCAGGCGGCGCGCGGCATTCCGGCGTGGCGCGAGGCGGCCCTGCTGCCGCTGCTGATCACCACCGGGCTGACCGAAGGCGCGGGCCTGTTCGCCCTCGTCGCGGCGATGCTGCCGCAGGGGCCGGGGGCCGCATTCGCCCTGCCGATGCTGATCCTCGTCGCCCTGCGCGGGTGGCTGTGGCGGCGCTACCGTGCCCGCCTCGCCGCGCCCGACTCCGCACCGCTCAAGGCGGTGCGCGCGCTCGACGCCGAAGGCAGGCTGTTCGTCCCGCTCGGCCACTACCTGCCCGCCGTCCTGCTGGCGCTGGCGCTGGTCCTGCAAGGCGGGGCGGCGACCGCCCTGATGGCGCTGGCCGGGGTGGCGATGGCGGCGGCAGGGTGGCACTTCAAGCTCGCCCTGATCACCCGCATCGCCTACACCCAGGGTTTCGCCCTCACTCATGTGCCGGCGCGCACGCCCGGACATGCGCGCCCCGGCGTGAAGCCCGGTTGGAACTGAACCGGCTGGAACTGAAATATCATGCGCCGGGCCGGTTCCGGCCCGGCGACCGGGAGCGTTTCGCCGCCCACCCAAGGAGATTTCCCCATGTATGAAGTCCGGATTCACGGCCGCGGCGGCCAAGGCGCCGTGCTGGCGGCCGAGCTGCTCGCGACGGCGCTGGTCATCGAAGGCAAATACGCGGTATCCATTCCCTCGTTCGGTTTCGAGCGCCGGGGGGCGCCGGTCGTATCCTTCATGCGCTGCAGCGATCGTGAGATTCGCCAGCTGACCAACATCTACCACCCCGACTGCATCATCTGCGTCGATCCCACGGTGGCCAACTCGGTCGACATCTTCGCCGGCCTCAAGCCCGGCGGCGCCCTCGTCCAGGCGACGTCGAGGCCGCTCGAGGAGCTGCGCCTGCCCGCCACGGTGGGGACCGTCGGCCTGTGCGACGCGGTCCGCATCGCCAACGAAATCTTCGGCCGCCTGATCACCAACACGCTGATGCTCGGCGCCTTCGCCCGCACCACCGGGGTGGTCTCGCTCGAGGCGCTCAAGCAGGTGATCGAGGAGTCGGACTTCCGCGATGCCGGATTGAAACAGAACCTCACGGCCCTCGAGCGCGGCTACACCGAGACCGTGGTCCATACCATCGAGCGGAGGGTCACTGCATGAGCGACCGTCATCACCCCTATCCGGCCTACCACCTGAAGCAGGCCGGCGTTCCCGACGACCTCTGTCCGGTCGCCACCGAACTCAGCCCGATGCGCCCGGGCGACTGGCGCAGCTTCCGTCCGGTCGTCGATCGCGACAAATGCGTCAAGTGCGCGGTGTGCTGGCTGTACTGTCCGGTGCAGTGCGTGGAAGAGCGCGCTGCCTGGTTCGACTTCAACCTGCAGACCTGCAAGGGTTGCGGGATCTGCGCCCAGGAATGCCCCCAGCGCGCAATCACGATGATCCCGGAGGCGCAATGAAACGGAACCCGAATGCCTGCGCGCGGGACGCGAGCACGATCCCGCAACCCGCCTGCATGGAGATGAGCCAATGAGCACGACGACGATCGACACGCCGAACACCGCGACCGCACGCGCCACGACCAAGGCGGTACTGTGCGAGGGCAACGAAGCCGCCGCGCTCGGCGTCGCCCTCGCGCGCCCGGACATGGTCGCGGTCTACCCGATCACGCCGCAGACCTCGCTGGTGGAAAAACTCGCCTCGCTGATCGCCGAGGGCCGCATGGACGCCGACATCGTCGACGCCGAAGGCGAACACTCGGTGCTGTCGGTGCTGCAGGGCGGTGCGCTCGCCGGCGCCCGCACCTACACCGCGACCTGTGGCCCCGGCCTGGCCTTCATGTTCGAACCCTACCTGCGCACTTCCGGCATGCGCCTGCCGCTGGTGATGACGATCGTGACCCGCGACGGCATCACCCCGCAGTCGGTGTGGGGCGGCCACCAGGACGCGATGACCGTGCGCGAGTCCGGCTGGATCCAGATGTACTGCGAGACGGTGCAGGAAGTGCTCGACACCACGGTGATGGCGTTCAAGCTCGCCGAGCATCACGACGTCATGCTGCCGGTCAACGTCTGCCTGGACGGCAACTACCTGTCCTATGGCGCGTCGCGCATCGAGCTGCCCGAGCAGGCCGCAGTCGATGCCTTCATGGGCGCGAAGGACGTCAACTGGCACGTCGCCCTCGACCCCCAGCGCCCGATGGCGGTCGACCCGCTCACCGGCGGCTCCGGCGGCAACGGCCCCGAGACCTTCGCCCGCTACCGCCGCGGCCAGTGCCGCGGCATGCAGAACGCGCTGCGCGTGATCAGCGAGATCCACGAGGAGTGGGCCGAGCGCTTCGGCCACCGCTTCGCCCCGCTGGTCGAGGAATACCGCCTCGACGACGCCGAATACGCGATCATGACCCTGGGCAGCATGACCGGCGCCGCCAAGGATGCGATCGATGAAGCCCGCGCCGCCGGCGAGAAGGTCGGCCTGATCAAGATCAAGACTTTCAGCCCGTTCCCGGTCGCCGCCCTCAAGCACGCGCTGCGCAACGTCCGCGCCCTCGGCGTGGTCGACCGCTCGGTCGCCTTCCGCTGGAACTGCGGCCCGATGTTCCAGGAAACGCTCGGCGTGCTCTACCGCCTCGGCCGCCACGTCCCGGCGCAGAGCTTCATCGGCGGCCTGGCCGGCGCCGACCTCACCACCGCCATCTTCCACCGCGTCATCGACGAGACCCGGGCCCTGCTCACCCGCCCCGCCTCCGACGAGCCGGTATGGCTCAACGCCAAGGACTGAGGTAGCCACGATGCACACCACCGACTATCTGATCGCCGGCAGCAGCCATGCCGCGCTCGAAGCCATCAACGCGATCCGCATGCACGATGCGGCGGGCAGCATCACCGTGATCACCCGCGATCCCCACCCGCCCTACTCCCCGACCGTACTGCCCTACGTCGTTTCCGGGCGCTCCGCGCCCGAGCGCGTCTATCTGCGCGACGCCGAGTTCTTCACCCGCAACCGGGTCGAGTACCGCGCCGCCAGCGCGCTCGCCGCCGTCCATGCCGAACGCCATGTCGCGACCCTTGCCGACGGCAGCGAAATCGGCTACCGCAAGCTCCTCCTCGCCACCGGCGCGAGCCCGATCGTGCCGCCGATCCCGGGCATCGACACAGTCGAATTCCACGTCCTGCGCACCCTCGACGATGCCACCCGGCTGCGCGCGGCGATGACCCAGTCGCGCCGCGCGGTCGTCCTCGGCGCCGGCCTGGTCGGCATGCACGCCGCGGAAAACCTGGTCAAGGCCGGCGCCGAAGTCACCATCGTGGAGATGAACGCGCAGCTGACCTCGGGCTACTTCGACGACACCGCCGCCGCCCTGATCGAGGAAGCCTTCCTCGACAACGGCGCCACGATCCGCACCAACAGCCGCGTGGTCGGGGTGCAGAAGACCGACACCGGCGTGCGCCTGCAGCTCGAAGGCGGCGACAGCGTCGATGCCGACCTGCTGCTGGTCGCGGTCGGCGTGCGCCCCCAGCTCGATTACCTCGACGGCAGCGGCGTCGCCACCGAGCGCGGCATCCTGGTCGACGACGCCATGCGCACCAACGTCGACGACGTCTGGGCCGCCGGCGACTGCGCCCAGGCCCGCGGCTTTTTCAGCGACGCACCGATCATGAACGCGATCCTCCCCGACGCCAGCATCCAGGGCCGCATCGCCGGCATGGGAATGGCGGGCGATCCGGGCGCCAAGCCCTACCAGGGCGGGCTGGCGCTGAACACCTACCACTTCTTCGGCCGCCATGCGATCTCGGTCGGCAACAGCCAGGTACCCGAAGGCGGCGACGCCCGGGTGCGCTTCGACCAGGACAGCGGCCGTTACCTGCGCGTGGTGTTCGACCGCGACAACCGCCTGACCGGCATTTTCGGCGTCAACGAATTCTTCGATGCCGGCGTGATGGCGCAGCTGATCCTGCGCAAGACCGATCTCGGGCCGGTCCGCGACCGGTTCATGGCCGAGCCGCTCGCCACCGGCCGCGCGCTGATGTCGAACCTCTGGCGCTGAGGAGCACACCATGGGACAAGCCTATTCCACCATCGCCTTCGACGCATCCAAATGCGACGGTTGCGGCGAATGCATGAAAGCCTGCGCGGGCGCCAAGTTCGAATCCGACGACATCCGCCGCTCGCTGATCCAGATCATGCCCAAGGCCGCCGCCGCAACCGGCGCCGCCGCCAAGAGCGCGTTCGAGCTCGCGCTGTGCCGCCAGTGCGGCGACCCCAAGTGCGTCACCGTCTGTCCGGCCGGCGCGCTCGGCAAGAACGGCGCCACCGGCGTCATCGACTGGGATGCCTCGAAGTGCGTCGATTGCCTGCTGTGCACGATCGGCTGCAGCTACGCCGGCATCGCCCTCGATGAATACACCGGCCGCGTCAGCAAGTGCGACACCTGCGACGGCAAGCCCGCCTGCGTGCCGGCCTGCCCGACCGGCGCCCTGCGCCACGTCACCACCGCCCGCATCTACAACGAAGTCGGCGGCTGGGAAGACCTCTTCGCCCCCGGCCTGGCCGGTTGCCAGGGCTGCAACACCGAGCTGCTGATGCGCCACACCCTGCGCCGGGTCGGTCCCGACACCGTGCTCGCCACCCCGCCGGGTTGCGTCCCGGGGATGGGCTCGGTCGGCTTCAACGGCACCACCGGCACCAAGGTTCCGGTGTTCCACCCGCTGCTGACCAACACCGCGGCGATGCTCGCCGGGGTCAAGCGCCAGTATGAACGGGTCGGGCGCAAGGTAACCGCGATGGCGATCGCCGGCGACGGCGGCGCCTCCGACGTCGGCTTCCAGTCGCTGTCGGGCGCGGCCGAACGCGGCGAGCGCATCCTGTTCATGGTGGTCGACAACGAGGGCTACATGAACACCGGCATGCAGCGCTCGAGCTGCACCCCCTACGGTGCGTGGACCTCGACCACGCCGGTCGGCGCCCACACCCGGGGCAAGACCCAGGACGCCAAGAACCTGCCGCTGATCATGGTCAACCACCGTTGCGCCTACGTCGCAACCGCGTCCACCGCCTACATGGAGGACCTCTACGCCAAGCTCGACAAGGCGCTCGAGGCCTCCGAGCACGGCTTCGCCTACCTCCACGTGTATTCGCCCTGCACCACCGGCTGGCGCTTCCAGAGTGCAATGAACATCGAGGTCGCGCGCAAGGCGGTGGAATCGAATTTCGTCACGTTGTGGGAATACACCCCCGAAACCGGGCTGAGCTTCTCGCGCCCGGTCGACAGCCCGCTGCCGGTCGTCGATTACCTGAAAGCGATGGGGCGTTTCCGCCACCTGAGCCCGGAACAGATCGAACACATCCAGAACAAGGTCGAGGAGAACTTGCGCTTCGTACAGAAGATCGCGGAGAAAGAACATGGCTGATACCACTTCGAACACTGCAACCCACGAGCCGATCGAGTTCGCCGATCGCGCCACCCTGGCCAAGCTGCAACTCGAGCGCATGCGCTGGTCGCTGCAGCACGCCTACGACAACGTCCCCCACTACCGCAACGCGTTCGACGCCGCCGGCGTGCATCCGTCGGACCTGCGCGAGCTCGCCGACCTGGCGAAGTTTCCGTTCACCAGCAAGCAGGACCTGCGCGACAATTACCCCTACGGCCTGTTCGCGGTGCCGATGGCCGACATCGTGCGCGTCCACGCCTCGTCCGGCACCACCGGCCGCCCCACCGTGGTCGGCTACACCCGTAACGACATCCAGACCTGGGCCGGCGTGATGGCGCGCTCGCTGCGCGCGGCCGGCGGCAGCCGCGACGACATCATCCTCAACTCCTACGGCTACGGCCTGTTTACCGGCGGCCTGGGCGCGCACTACGGCGGCGAGGCCCTCGGCGCGACGGTGATCCCGATGGGCGGCGGCAACACCGACAAGCAGATCCAGCTGATCCAGGAGTTCGGCCCCACCATCATCCTGGCGACGCCGTCCTACATGCTGACCCTGGCCGACGAGATGGAGCGCCGCGGGCTCGACCCCTCGAGCACCTCGCTGCGCATGGGCCTGTTCGGCGCCGAACCGTGGACCAACGAGATGCGCCACGAGATCGAGACCCGGCTCGGCATCGACGCCGTCGACGTCTACGGCCTGTCCGAAGTGATGGGGCCGGGCGTGGCCAGCGAATGCGTCGAGACCAAGGATGGTCCGCACATCTGGGAAGACCACTTCTACCCCGAGATCATCGACCCGGTGAGCGGCGAAGTGCTGCCCGAGGGCGAACTCGGCGAGCTCGTGTTCACCTCGCTGACCAAGGAAGCGATGCCGGTGATCCGCTACCGCACGCGCGACCTCACCCGCCTGCTGCCGGGCACCGCACGAAGCATGCGGCGGATGGACAAGATCACCGGGCGCAGCGACGACATGCTGATCATCCGCGGGGTCAACGTGTTCCCGACCCAGATCGAGGAGATCCTCCTGCGCAATGACAAGCTGTGCGGCCACTACCAGCTCGTGCTCAGCCGCGACGCCCACCTCGACCGCCTCACCGTGCGCGCCGAGTTGCGTCCCGACATCTCCGAGAGCATCGGCCGCGCCGACCGCCTGCAGCTCGCCGCCGACGTCCGCCACGCGATCAAGAGCCTGGTCGGAGTCACCGCCGAAATCGAAATCCTCGACACCGACAGCATCGAGCGCACCCAGGTGGGCAAGGCCAAGCGCGTGATCGACCGCCGCAACCTGCAGGAAGCCGGCCTCTGAGCCGCTCCCGCCCCGCCGCAAGCCTACACACCAGAGGAGACACACGATGACCCAGGCCACCGGGAATTCCGCACCGGAAACCGTCACCGCCGAAGCGGCCGGGATCCTGCAAAGCGCATTGCGTGACGGGGGCGAGACCCTCGACGACGCCCGGACCGCCGCCCTGCTGGCGCTGACCGGGCTCGAGCGCGCCCCCGCGGTCCCCGCCGGCGCGATCGAGTTCGCGCTGCGCGCCCACACCACGCGCGAGTTCGGGCTCGTCCTCAGCGCCGGCCTCGGCGGCCTCGACGCCGAGCTCGATCCGGCCGATTTCGCCCGTGACCGCGCCGCGGTCCACGCCGCGGTCGAGCTCACCGACGGCGCCGACTTCCTCGAGCGCTTCCGCCACACCCTGGCGTATCGGCGCATCGCCCTTCTCGCCGCACGCGCGGGCCGGCCGCTGCCCGACGCCGCGCTCGCCGCCTGCTTCGACGCCGTGCTCGCAATCACCCGCGACGCGCGCCCGGACGCCCCGCAGGCCGGCGCCGTGCTCCAGGAGCTACGCCTGGACTGCACCTACGACGGTGAGTCGATCCGCGTCGTCAGCGCCCGCGCCAGTGTCGGCGCCGCGCCGGTACAGCGCGTGGCGCGCCCGATCCACAAGATCGACCGCCTCCTCCACCCCCAGCGCATCGGCATCATCGGGGTGTCGGCCAACGGCATGAACTTCGGCCGCATCATCCTGCGCAACCTGCTCGGCAGCGGCTGCCCGCCCGAGCGCCTGTGCATCATCCGCGCCGGCGGCGGCGAAATCGACGGCGTGGGCTGCATCGAGAGCGTGGGCGCGATCGAGGGCAAGCTCGACCTGCTGATCGTCGCGGTCGCCGCCGACGCGGTCTATCCGCTCGTCGACGAAATCCTCGAGAGCAACACCGTCGAGGCGGTGATGCTGATTCCCGGCGGCCTCGGCGAAACCGCCAAGAGCCGCGAGCCGGCCGCCGCGCTGGCGGCGAAGATCAACGCCGCCCACGCCCGCGGCGACGGCGGCCCGGTGTTCCTCGGCGCCAACTGCCTGGGGGTGGTGTCGCACCCGGGCGCCTACGACTCCTGGTTCATTCCCCTCGAGCGCCTGCCCAAGCCGCAAAAGCGCGCCCAGCGCGACGCGGTGATGCTGAGCCAGAGCGGCGCCTTCATGATCACCCGGCTGAGCCAGAACCCCTGGCTCGACCCGCGCTACATGATCGCGATGGGCAACCAGACCGACCTCACCCACGGCGACCTGCTGTCCTGGTTCGCCGAGCGCGAGGACGTGCGCAGCATCGGCATCTACGTCGAGGGCTTCAAGGACCTCGACGGCCTCGCCTTCGCCCGCGCGGTGCGCCGCGCGGTGCTCGGCGGCAAGCAGGTGGTGGTGTACAAGTCCGGCCGCAGCGAAGCCGGCCAGGGCGGCGTGATGGGGCACACCGCCTCGATCGCGGGCGACCCGGTGCTGTTCGCCTCGGTGCTGCAGCAGGCCGGCGCGATCGTCACCGACAACGTCGAGACCTTCGACGACCTGTTCTACATGGCCGGCACGCTCCACGCCAAGAAGATCGGCGGCAACCGCCTCGGCGCCGCCAGCGGCGCCGGTTTCGAAGCGGTGAGCGCGGCCGACTCGATCGACGGCGAAACCTTCTCGATGCGGATGGGCACGCTCGGCGCCGCCACCGTCGCCCGTGTCGAAGAGATCCTGGTCGAGAAGAAGCTCGCTGCCCTGGTCGAGGTGCGCAACCCGCTCGACATGAACCCGGGCGCCGACGACGACGCCCACGTCCGCATCACCGAAGCGATGATCGCCGACGACGACATCGACGCCGTGGTGGTCGGCCTCGACCCCACCGCGCCGATGGTGCGCGGTCTCGAGCAGAGCAAGCTGCGCCCGGGCTACGACATCAGCGACCCGGCGGGCACCGTGCACATCCTGCCGCCGCTGGTCGAGCGCTGCGCCAAGCCGATCGTCGCCGTCGTCGATGGCGGCCGCCTCTACGATGCGATGGCCGCCGCGATGATGGATCGCGGCGTGTGCGTGTTCCGCAACGTCGCCCGCGGCACCCGTGCGCTGGTACGCTACGTCGAGGCCCGCCTCGACGCCGAGCGCATCCGCAAGCATTTCGGCGAGCGCTGAGCCGGCGCTATTTTCCGAATCCGACCGACCCACCTACCTGATGGAGCCCTGCAAATGAGTGAAACCCTTCAACCCGGTCTGACCCTGACCCGCCGCTACGACATCGACACCGCCCGCACCATCGCCTTCATGGGCGACGAATGCCGCGTGTATTCGACCCCCGCCCTGCTCTACGACATCGAAGTGTGCTGCCGCGACCTGCTCCTCGCCCACATCGGCGAAGGCAAGGATTCGGTCGGCACCCGGGTCGAGCTCGACCACGTCGGCGCCACCCTGATCGGCATGTGGGTCGAGATCACGGTCAAGCTGGTCGAAGTCAACGGCCCGGCCGTGGTCTTCGAATTCAGCGCCCGCGACGCCCTCGAGGAAGTCGCCCGCGGCCGCCACAACCGCTTCGTGGTCGGCGTCGACAAGACCCAGCAGCGCCTGCTCGGCAAGCTCGCCAAGGCCAAGGCGGCCTGAGCGGCGCCCACCGCAATGCAGCGCGGGGTCGCCCGGAGACGGGCGGCCCCGCGCCGTTTCCGGGGCCGCCTCCGCCGCCCCCGATTCGTTGCCCCCGACTCCCCGCCCCCACCGGCCGCCGCGCCTCGTCCTGCCCGCCGCCCGCCTGCGCAGGCGCGAACCGGATCACTTCCCCCACCCTGCCCCGTCGTCATTCGTGCCCCGGCTGCTACAATCGCCCGATGAACGGCAAACGACCTCAGCCACCGATGGGCAGCAGCCACTCCGAACCCCAAGCGCCGCTTCGCGCCGACACCATCACCTACGGCCTGCTCCCCGAGCTCGTCGGTTATCGCCTGCGCCTGGCCCAGATCGCCATTTTCCGCGACTTCTGCGTCAACGTCGGCGCCCCCGAAATCACCCCGACCCTGTTCGGGGTTCTCGTCCTGATCGATGCCAACCCCGGGATGAAGCAGACCCAGCTCGCCGAAGCGATCCAGCTCGACCGTTCGAGCGTGGTGTCGGTACTCGACAAGCTCGAGGCGCGCAAACTGGTCGAGCGCATCCGCGCGCCCGACAACCGCCGCGCCAACGCCCTCCACCTGACCGCCGCCGGGCGCGAGCTGCTGCACACCCTGACCCCGCAAGTACTCGATCACGAACGGCGCCTCGTCAGCCGTCTCAGCGCGGACGAGCAGGCCCAGTTGCGCGCCCTCCTCGGGCGCGTGGTCGCCGGACTGCAGCAAAACGACGAGCTGCCGCTGCCGACCGCGCCCTGAGCCGATCTCTTCCCCGGCGCCGCCCCGGGCACGGACCGCAGGGCTGACATGCACCGGGCGGCGCACACAAAAACGGCGGCCTCCACGGCCGCCGTGATGCTGCACCCGCGGATCGCCGTTCAGCGACGCGCGTAAGCCACCCGCACATCCGCGGTCGACATGTCTCCCGGCAGCCGGATCGAACCGGTCTTCTGCAGCGAATCGCTGTCGTGCACGCTGATCACGTTGCCGGCGCCGCCGATGTACAGCCGGGAGCCGTCGCGCGAAATCTGGATGCTGTAGTAGGTCTGGTCGAGATCGACCACCTTCAGCGTCTTGCGCGCAGAAATGTCGTGCTTGGACACGGTGTTGAACGCGCCGTACAGGATGTTCGGGTCGCGCGGATCGGCCACCATGGTGAACACGATGAATTCGAAGGGGAAGATTTCCCGCGTCTCGGCCTTGCCCGTGGCCAGGTCGACGCGGCTCATGCCCCACCACCACTGCGCCGTGGCCATGTCCTGTGCCGGACTGGTGAACTTCGCCGCGGTGTAGGGCATCAGGTACTCGTTGCGGTGTTCGCCCTGGGAATGCATCGCGAACGCGTCCGGCTGCGACCACAGCGGCCCGCGGTCCCAGCTCGCCAGCGCCGAGACCGTGCGCACCGCACCGGTGCGGGTGTCGATGGCCTCGATGTCGGCGCCGCCGAGGATGACTTCGCCGGTCGCGGTGGCGGCGATCTTGGTGATCCGCCGGTTCACCGGGAAGGTCCGCAGCGGCTGCGCCTCGAGCCCGTCGGCGATGCGGTATACCGCCAGCCGCGGCGGCAGCACCTCGAAGCGGTCGAGATGGCGGCGGACCGGGTTCTGCACGGTGTACAGCTCGCTGCCGTCGGCGCTCACCGCGATCGACTGGAAGGTCTTCACCCGCACGTCGCCGCTCGACTGCCTGGCCGAAAAGACCAGCTTGCAGGTCTCCAGCTCGAAACCGTAGACGTCCTCGGACAGATTGTTGAGGACGAAGGCGTGGCGCCCGTCGGGCGCCGGCACCAGCGCCCCCGAACCGAACTTGCCGGGCACCGGGCAGCTGCGCGCGAGGGTGTCGGTCTTCATGTCGATCACCTGGAGCACGCCGGGCCGGGTCACCGTGAGCAGGTATTCCGGGTCGGGATCATAGGGTGCGGCCTGGCGCAGCGGCCCGGCACAGCCGGCGAGCAGGGCGGCCGCCCCGAGCAGGCCGCTCAGGCCCAGGGTTTTCAAGCGCAGGGGGATGGTCATCGCGGGCGCCTCTCTCATTCCTTGTCTTCGAAAATGCCGTCGAGCTTGCGCCAGTCGCGGCTCGCGCCATCCTTGCCCTCGCCCCAGTCGGGATAGTGGCTCATCGTGTCCGGCACCTGCGCCGGCCACCAGCACGAATCCGCACAACCGTAGAGGTCGGCTTCCATCGGCTGGCACAGCGAACCGCCGCCGCCGAAGGCGTCGATTTCCCAGCCGGGATCGGTGGTCGCGGTGCAGCCGACCACGGTCTGCATCGCGACGACTTCCTCCACCGCCTCGGGCTGCTCGGCCTGCGCCAGGAGGCGAGCCTTCTTGTTCAGGGACTTGAGGTGTTTCATGCGCGTACACTCCTTCTCGGAGAAACATGTTCGGCGAAGAAGCCGGGATTTTCGGTGACGATCCGGGCATAGACTTCGATGCCGAAGTCGACCCAGTCGCGCAGCAGTTCGCAATAGTGATAGGACGGCACCGCGGCATCGCCGTATTTCGCGTAGCTCTCGTGGTAGCAGCCACCGGAACAGATATTGCGGATGCGGCAGCGCTCGCACCCGGTGCCACTGCGCTCGAGGCGGCGGGCGATGAACGCCGCGAGCCGGGGGCGGTCGATGCCGGCGTCGACATCGCCGAAGGTCGGCAGGCTCGAACCGGTGAAGCGGTGGCACAGGTTGAGCCCGCCCTTGCCGTCGACCGCGAGCAGGGCGATGCCCGCCCCGCAGGGCAGGCTCTTGCGGTTGCCTTCGTGCAGATCGGTGAGCAGCTGGTGCATGTTGCCAAAGCCCAGGCTGCGTCCGCCCAGTGCGGCATCCAGGTAGCGGCGGCCGAGCGCCTTGAGGCCGGTGAACACCGCAGCGAGTTCTTCGGCGTCGAGGTTGAAGGCCTGGAGCTCGCCGGAAGTGACCGGGCCGAAGCCGACTTCGTGGAACCCCACTTCCCGGTACAGATGGTCGAAGATCTGCTCGACCTCGGTGACGCCGCGCGTCAGCGTCACCCGGCAGCCCACCGGGCGCGACCGGTAATGCGCCAGCAGCAGGTCGACCTTGCGCCGCACCACGTCGTAGGTACCCTGGCCGCCGAAGCTGCGCCGGTTGCGGTCGTGCACCGCGGGCGGGCCGTCCATCGACACCGTGATGCCGACCCGGTTCGCATCGAGCCAGTCGATCAGCCCCTTGTCGAGCAGGGTCGCGTTGGTGGTCAGGGTGAAATCCACCGCCGCGCCGTGCTCGGCGAAGCGGCGCTGGGCGTGGGCCACCACGGCGCGGATCAGGGGCATGTTCGACAGCGGCTCACCGCCGAAGAACACGATCGTGTAGCGCGGCTGCGCGGGCGACTCGGCGAGCAGCATCTCGATCGCTTTCGCCGCGGTCTCGAACGACATCCGCAGGCCCCGCGCCGGGGCGCTCAGGTCTTCCTTGTAGCAGTAGGTGCAGCTCAGGTTGCAGCCGGTATTGACGTTGAGCACCACCGTGTTGAGCGGGAAGGCGGGCGGCGGGTCCGGGAGCACCGCCCCGCTGCCCGGGGCCGCTTGATCCGCGGCAAGCACGGCGAGGCGGCACAGTTCGGCCACCGTCTCGCGCACGGCGTCCACGCCATGGCGCTGCGCCAGGCGAGCCTCGATCGCCTCGGCATCGAGCGTGGCATGCGCGTCGAACAGCGCCAGCACGTCGCGCGCGGGGGCGTCGAGTTCGAACAGCGCGCTGCTCGGCACGTGGAACAGCATCTGCCGGCCGCCGCTGTCGAGGCGGTGCAGGTTGGGGGCGACCAGGTGCAGCGTGCTCATGTCCTCGCTCCCGCCACGCTCAATCGAGCGCACGCTCGACAAAATCGGGCACCGCGACGTTGAGGCTGCCGCGCCCCTGCACCGCGTGCTCGCCTTCGCCCGCGGTGGCGAGCACGGCAAGGCGGCCGACGTTGTTGGCCGAGCGCGCGCGCGCCGGGTTCGGCCCCGCATCGGCCGGCGTGAACAAGCCGTTGGCATCGATGGTGCCGGCGAACTCGTGGTCGCGCTCGTGCGCCGCGGCCTCGTCGAGGGGGGCGGTCGACCAGCGCACCGGCACCGTGCCCAGGGGCAGGTCGTCCGCGGTACCGGCGATGCCGTCGGCACCGGCAGCGTAGCCCAGCGCGCGGTAGGCTACCCCGACCTTGGGCAGCTGGCTGTCGCCCGGTCCGCCGATGCGGGCGATGGCCTGCGCCGGCTCGACCTCGATGCGGGCGATGCGGTCATACACTGCAAGCATCCCCTGGCCGCGCGCACGCCCGACCGCGAGGTCGCGCGCGCCCACCGGACCGGACGCACGGGCCCGCACGACGACACGGTCGGCACTGCGCGACAGCACTTCGAGCACGCGCACCCCCCGGCCCAGGTTCACCGCGCCGTCGAGCCGGCTGCCCACCAGGGTCAGCACCGCGGTCTCGCCCTGGCGCAGGTGCGCGGGCATTACCGCGACCAGCTGCGGCGCGGCGCCCTCCTTGACCGCACGCAGCGTGGCGCCGACCCGGCGCGAATCGGCCAGATGCAGGCGTCCGCTCATCGTCCGCCCCTGCGCGTCGGCGGCCATCACCTGGCGCAGCGCGACCCCGTCGATGTTCACGCTGGCGCGCCATTCGTACCCCGTATAGACGGTTGCGCTGCCTTCGCCGCCGAGCGGGCGGCCGTCGGCGTGGTGGCCGTCGATGCGCAGCGCGAAGCGGTCCTGGCCGAGCGGCGTGGCCGTCATCCGGCCTTCGAACTCCCCTTTGCCCGGCAACTGGCCGACGATGCGCCAGGAGCCGCCGAGCGCGGGTTTGACCGCGGCCTGCCAGTCGCGCCAGGCCTGCGACTCGAGCGGGAAGTCGCGGGCGAGGGCGGGGGCGATCTGCTCGAGAGCGAGCTTGAACCAGGGCCGGTCGCGCGCCATCGAATGCAGCTCGAGAGTCGGGTTCAGCCCCATGTGGCCATGCACGAGCAGCTCCCACTCCTGCGCGCTGCGCCGCTGCAGGCCGAAGCGCGCGCCGGAGTGGCAACGCGCACACATCGGTGCATAGGCTTCACCGATTTGCTCGACGCGGTTGTTGTCATGCTCGAGCAGGTAGCGCCAGGGCGCGGCCTCGGCCGGCGCCAGGCCGCGGCTATCGGCCAGGTGCTTGATCAGGGCGCGCTTGTCCTCGGGCGTCACCTGCACGCCGTGCAGGGTCTGCATGCGGGTAATCGTCATCTGCCAGCCTTCGGGACTCTTGCGCTGGCCGCTGATGCGGGAAATCGTCCCGCCCGCCTCGGCATGGCAGGCCGTGCAGGTCGTGCGCAGCAGCGCTTCGCCGTCGGCCGCGGCGAGCGCCGGCGCCGCACCGAATGCGCCGACCAGCGCCAGAATGCCTGTCCGGACGATCGAACGGATGGAGTTTTCGTTGTTCAAGGCCCTCGCTCCTTGCTCGTGTAATGGTCCTTGCCGGCCTGCTTCGCACCTTGCACCGGTCTTGTCGCTATGCCATGGGTTCCGGCACAGGATGAGAAATTAGCGCGCCGCTGTAAATCAACTTGACGCCAGATGTACGAAGTTGTCCGGGGATGTAACGGCTTCGCAAGCTTCGCCGCCCGGGTCCGCGCCCCGCCCCCGCACGCATTGCCCACAGCCGCGTTTTCAGGCGATCATGGCAGCCGACAAAAAAGGATTTCGGCCCCATTTCCAGGAGGATCGATGACGAAGGAGACGAACCACCGCGCGCACATCATGGTCGTCGAGGACGACCCCGCCTCGCGCGCGCTCCTGGTCGGTTATTTCGAGCAGGAAGGCTATCGCGTCAGCGAAAGCGGGCAGGCCGAGGATCTGCTCCAGCGCATCGAGCGCGAGCACATCGCACTGGTGCTGCTCGACATCAAGCTCCCCGGCAAGGACGGCCTCACCCTCACCCGCGAGCTGCGGGCGGCCTCGCGCGTAGGCATCATCCTCGTCACCGCCAAGGACGATGACATCGACCGCATCGTCGGCCTCGAACTGGGCGCCGACGACTACGTCACCAAGCCGTTCAATCCGCGCGAGCTGCTGGTGCGGGCGAAGAACCTGCTGTGGCGGATCGACGGCGCCGGGCGCGCCGAACGCCTGGACCCGGAACAGGGCTGCTGGCACTTCGAAGGCTGGACCCTGAACCCCCAGAAGCGCCTGCTGCTCGCCCCCGACGGCCGCAGCGAGCGCCTGCCGCAAGGCGAGTTCAAGCTCCTCCTCGCCCTCCTCACCCATGCCGGACAGGTGCTGTCGCGCGACCAGCTGATGGACGCGATCCACGACCGCGAGTGGACGCCCAACGACCGCTCGGTCGATGTCCTGATCGGGCGCCTGCGGCGCAAGCTCGACGACAACCCCGCCGACCCCCGCCTGATCCTCACCGCCCACGGCGCAGGCTACCTGTTCGCCGGCGAAGTCGGCTGAGCGCGCAGGCCGCCGAGACCATGGTCGCCCCGGCATCGACGCTGCGGGTGCTCAAGCGCCTCTACCAGGGCCGCTTCAGCACCATCAGCCGCGCCTTGCTGCCGGGCCGCGACGAAGCGCTGATCGTCAAGCAGCTCGACCGCGCGCGCTGCCCGCCCGGCATGCTCGCCCGCCTGTGCCACGAACACACCCTGCTCGCCACGCTCGCGCTCGACGGCGTGGTCAGCTCGCTCGAACACGTCGAACTCGAACGCGGCCCCGCCCTCCTCTTCCCCGACCACGAGGCGCGCTCGCTGCGCCAGCTGATGCGCTCGGGCGAATACGAATGGCACGACTGGCTGGCGATCACGATCGAGCTCTGCGGGCTGATCGGCCGCCTCCACGAAGTGCGCGTGATCCACAAGCAGATCAACCCCGACCATGTGCTGATCACCGCCGCGGGCCGGCCGCAACTGATCGACTTCAGCCTCGCCACCCGCTTCGTCAGCGAGCAGGCGAGCTGGAATACGCCCCAGCTGGCGAGCCACCGCCTGCCCTACATCGCGCCCGAACAGACCGGACGCATCAACCGCGCGATCGACTACCGCACCGACTACTACAGCCTCGGCACCACGCTGTACGAGCTGCTGACCGGCCAGCACCCTTTCGCCGGCCGCGAAGGGCTCGATCTGGTGCACTGCCATATCGCCCATCGCCCGCGCCCGCCCCACCTGATCAACCGCACCCTGCCCGAAGCGGTGTCGGCGCTGGTGCTGAAGCTGCTCGCCAAAGACGCCGCCGACCGCTACCAGTCGACCCACGGCATCGTGCACGATCTGCGCGAATGCCTCCACCGTCACAGCACCGGCATCACCGCAGGCGGTTTCGCACTCGCCTCGCGCGACGTCTCCGCGCGCTTCCAGGTAGCGCAGAAGCTGTACGGCCGCGAACCCCTGCTCGCCGAGCTCGACGGCCTGATCGAGCGCTGCACGGCCGGCGGCCAGTCCCTGGTGCTCGTCAGCGGCTACACCGGGGTCGGCAAATCCAGCCTGGTCCATGAGCTGCGCCAGAACGTGCTCGCCCGCGGCGGCCAGTTCAGCAGCGGGAAATTCGACCAGTACCGCCGCCAGCGCCCGCACGCCGCCCTGCTGCAGGCCCTGCGCGGCCTCATCCGCCAGCGCCTGACCGAATCCGGCGAACAGCTCGAAGCGCTGCGCGCCCGCCTGCGCGAACAGCTCGGCGGCTACCTGGGGACGCTGCTGCGCCTGCTCCCCGAGCTCGGCTTCATCGTCGGCGAAGCCGAACGCCAGCGCGCCCGCCCGAGCTTCGACGAGCAGGGACGGCTGCGGCTGTTTTCGCGCCTGCTCGGCGTCCTGATCGAACCCGGCCGCCCCTTCGCCCTCTTCCTCGACGACCTGCAATGGGCCGACCTCGCCTCGCTGCGCCTGATCGAGGCGCTCGCCGCCACCCCGCGCCTGCCCCATCTGCTGCTCGTCGGCAGCTACCGCCATAACGAAATCGGCCCCGAACACCCCTTCGCCGCCACCCTCGAACGCCTGCGCAGTGCGCCGCTGGAACTCGTCGAACACCAGCTGCAGCCCCTCGACCTCGCCCAGGTGCGCCGCCTCATCGCCGATACGCTGCGCTGCAGCGAGCGTGAATGCGCCTCCCTGGCCGAGATCTGCCACGACAAGACCCAGGGCAACCCCTTTTTCCTCAAGCAGTTCCTCGACGCGCTCTACGACGAAGGCCTGATCCGCTTTCACAGCCCGCGCTGGGAATGGGACGAGGACGCGATCCGCACGCGCGAGATCGCCGCCGACGTGGCCGCGCTGATGATCGGCAAGATCCGCCGCCTGCCCGCCGCCACCCGCCACGTGCTGCCGCTCGCGGCCTGCATCGGCAACACCTTCGACGTGCACACCCTGGCCCTCGTCGACCAGAGCGCGGCCGAGCGCATCACCGCCATGCTGTCACCGGCCCAGGCCGAAGGCCTGATCGTCGCCCTCGACGACAGCTATCGCCCGGGCGGAGAGCGCGAGGCCGGCACCACCCGCTACCGCTTCGTGCACGACCGCATCCAGCAGGCCGCCTACTCGCTGCTCGCCGCCGACGAGCGCGACGCCCTCCACCTGCAGGTCGGGCGCCTGCTGCGGCAAAGCCTGGACACCGGCGAGCTCGACCGTCGCGTGTTCGAGATCGCCGGCCACCTGAACCTCGCCCGCGGGCTCATCGACGACCCCGACGAGCAGGTCGCGCTCGCCACGCTGAACCTGTGCGCGGGGCAGCGCGCGCGCGAATCGGCGGCATTCGAATCGGCGCTCGAGTACCTGCGCACCGGTGTCGATGCGCTGCCGGCCGACCGCTGGCAGGCGCACTACCGGCTCGCCCTCGAGCTCCACCTCGCCGCCGCCGAAGCCGCTCACAGCCGCGGCGACACGGCGCTGATGGCCGCCTTGCTCGCCGACGCCGAACGCCACGCCAGCGGCCCGCTCGATGCCGTCCGCTGTCACGAGATCCGCATCCAGGCCCACGTCGCCCGCAACCGTTTCGCCGACGGCCTGGAGACAGCCCGCCAGGCACTGGCGATGCTCGGCGTCAAGCTGCCCGCGGCCCCGGGGCGGCTGCGCATCGCCGCCGAACTGCTGGGCACCCGCCTGCTGCTGCGCCGGTGCACCGCCGAGCGGCTGCTGAAGATGCCGGTGAGCAGCGAGGCCCGGATGCTGACCGCGCAGTCGATCCTCGCCGGCATGTTCGGCATCGTCAAATTCTCCAGTTCGGCGCTGCGTCCGCTGGTGATGGCACGCCAGGTCGAGCTCGCCCTGCGCCACGGCCACACCGACGCCACCGCCCCCGCGCTCGCCAGCTTCGGCGGCGTGCTGTGCGGCCTGCTCGACGCCGTCGACGAAGGCTGGCGCGCCGGGCAGCTGGCGATGGCGCTGGAGGCGGCGCGCCCGGCGCGCACCACCCGCCACCGCAGCCTGGCGATGTTCAACACCTATGTCCGCCATTTCAAGGAGCCCCTGGCCGACGTCCTCGACGGCCTGATGGAGGCCCACCGCAGCGCGCTCGATTGCGGCGACCTCGAATATGCCGCCTACAGCCTCGCCGCCCACATCCAGTACGCCTTTCCGCTGATGCGCGACTGCGCGGCGCAGGCCCAGCAGCTCGCCCGCCAGCTCGCCCAGCTGGAGCAGACCGGGCAGAAGCAGTCGCTGCAATACTGCTACATGGCGCTGCAGGCGGTAACCAAGCTGCGCACGCCCGGCGCCGAGCCCACCGCGCTCGACGGCGGGCACTACCGCGAACAGCTCATGCTCGCCGAACACCTGCGCGAGAACCACCGCACCGCGGCATGCCTGCATCACTTCTACAAGGCCCTGCTGTGCTTCGTCTTCGCCGACTACGCGCAGGCCCGCGTGCACTGCACGCTGGGAGCGGAACACCTGCCCTACGTCGCCGGCACCTTCACCGCGGCCTGGTTCCGCGGCCTGCACGCGCTCGCCGTGCTGCGCACGCTACCGCCCGCGGGCCGGGCACGGCGCGACGGGCTGCGCATCGTGGACCGGGTCATCGCCCAGACCGTGCGCTGGGCGCGGCACTGCCCGGCCAACCACGAGCACCGCCTGGCCCTGATCCGCGCCGAACGGCTGCGGATCAAGGGCCGCCCGCTGGCGGCGATGGCCGCCTACGACCGCGCCATCGCCCTCGCCGAAGGCCACGGCTTCGCCCTCGAAGCCGCCCTCGCCTGCGAGCTGGCCGCACGCTTCCACCTCGACAACGGCGCCCGCACCACCGCCCGCGGCTATTTCGAGGACAGCGCCACCCGCTTCGCCGCGCTCGGCGCCCACGGCAAGCTCGCCCACCTGCGCGCCGCCCTCGAGCAGGACGGGCTGTGGGTGAAGACGGCCACCGGCGCTACGACCGCCGATGCCGACGACGAAGATCCGGCGAGCAACCAGGCATTCGACATCAGCGCGGTAATCAAGGCCTCGCAGACGATTTCCGACGAGATCGTCCTCGAGCGCCTGCTCGAACGCCTGATGCAGCTCGCCCTCGCCAGCGCCGGCGCACAGCGCGGCGCGCTGGTGCTGAGCCGCCAGCAGCGCCTGTACGTGGAGGCGATCGCCGGACTCGAGGAGGCGCCCCGGCTGATGTGCGCACTGCCCCTCGAGGACAGCGCCCGGAGCGTGCCGGTGAGCGTCATCAACTATGTCGTGCGCACCGGCGAGCCGGTGGTGCTGGGCGACGCCTCCCGCCAGCCGATGTTCGCCCATGACACCTACGTGCACGCCCACCGCCCACGCTCGCTGCTGTGCATGCCGATCCTGTACCACGGCGAGCTCACTGCGGTGCTCTACCTCGAACACCGCCACAGTCACGACATCTTCGACCGCCGGCGCCTGGAAACCCTGCGCATCCTCGCCGCCCAGGCGGCGATCTCGATCGAGAACGCCAAGCTCTACCTCGGCCTGCAGCAATCCGAGCAGGCTTACCGCTCGCTGTTCGAGAACGCCATCGAAGGCATCTTCCGCGTCGATCCCGAGGGCCGTTTCGTATCGGCCAATCCCGCCCTGGTGCAGTTGCTCGGCTACGACTGCGCCGACAGCTTTCTCGCTACCGTCACCGACGTCAGCACCCAGTGCTTCGTCCTCGCCGAAGAGCAGCGCCGCTTTCTCGGCCGCCTCCACATGGCCGAACAAGTGGTCGGTTTCGAGACCCGCTGGCGCCGGCGCGACGGCAGCGAGATCGACGTCTCGATCTCCGCCCGGCGCGTGTTCGACGGCGAGCAGCGGCTGCGCTACTACGAAGGCTCGCTGACCGACATCAGCGCGCGCAAAGCCAAGGAAGGAGCGGAACTGGCGCGCGAGAAGGCGGAAGCGGCGAACGAGGCCAAGAGCGACTTCCTCGCCACCATGAGCCACGAGATCCGCACGCCGATGAACGGCATCCTGGGCATGACCCAGTTGCTCGCGCGCTCTGCGCTCGACGCCCACCAGCGCGAATGGGTCGGGGCGATCGAACGCTCGGGGCACAACCTGCTCGGCATCCTCAACGACATCCTCGACTTCAGCAAGATCGAGGCCGGCCAGCTGACGCTCGAAAGCTCGCCGTTCTCGCCTGCCGCGGTGTTCGAAGAGCTACGCCCGATGCTGGCCTCGATGGCCCAGCACAAGGGACTGAGCCTGCGCCTGGCGGTCGCCGGCGATCTCCCCGCGGGCGTCATCGGCGACCGCCGCGCGCTGACCCAGATCCTGCTCAACCTCGCCGGCAACGCGGTGAAGTTCACCGCCCGCGGCTTCATCTCGGTCACCGCCACGGTAGCGGCCACCGACGAGGCCGCGCACGGGCCGGCACACAGCCGCCTGCGCTTCGAAGTCGAAGACAGCGGCATCGGCATCGCCGCCGAAGCGCAGGAACGGATCTTCAGCCACTTCTCCCAGGCCGACAGCTCGATCACCCGCCGCTTCGGCGGCACCGGCCTGGGGCTGGCGATCTGCCGCCGCCTGGTGGAACTGCACGGCGGCGAGATCGGCGTACACAGTTCCCCCGGCAACGGCAGCCTGTTCTGGTTCGAGATCGGCTACCCGCACGGCAGCGTGCCCGCAGCCCTGCCGCTCCTCCCCCCCCCGGCGCCAGGCCGGCCGCTGGAAGTGCTGGTGGTCGAGGACGTGGACACCAACCGCCAGGTCGCCCGCGCCCTGCTCGAAAGCGAAGGCCACCGGGTGAGCCTCGCCGAAGACGGTTTCAGCGCGCTGGCGCTGCACGACGGCCACGATTACGACGTCATCCTGATGGACATCCATCTGCCCGAGCTCGACGGCCTCGAGACCACCCGCCGCATCCGCGCCCACGCCGATCCGCGCAAGGCCGCAGTGCGCATCGTCGCCCTCACCGCCTCGGTCACCGGCGAGGAGGTCCGCCGCTACCTCGACGCCGGCATCGATGCCGTGCTCGGCAAGCCGCTGCGCTACGAAGTGCTCCTGCATGCGCTGTACGCCGGCACCCCGGCGCCGGGCATGGACACCGCCGCCGGAGTCCCGGCCGATGCGCCCCCCAACCTGCCGCCTTCTCTCCCGCCGGCCGCTGCGCTGCTCGCCGGCGAAGTCCTCGAAGGTCATTTCCGCCAGCTCGGACAGGCACGCATGGACAGCCTGCTCGCGCTCCTCGAACAGCAGTGCCGGGAGCTTGTCGCCGAACTGGGCCGCAGCCCCGACCCCGAGGCCCAGCGCGACATCGCCCACCGCCTCGCCGGCACGGGCGCGAACTTCGGCCTCGCCGCCCTCGCCGCACGCTGCCGCGAGCTCGAGAGCAGCGCCGCCGAGCTCGACCTGCGTTCCGAAAGCGCCCCCCTCGCGGAGTTGCTCGAAGCCAGCCTGGCCGCCATCGACCGCCGCCGCGGCCCGGCTCCGGCGTGCGCCTGAAGCGCCCGCTGCGGCAGGCCGGGAGCACTTGCGCGCAGCGCACCGGGGCGCTGTATCGCCCCGCTACAACTGCGCACAAATCGGCACATTTCACGAAAAGCCGGTTTACACCGCAGGGCTAGGCTAGCGCCATCCGTCACACTGCAAGGCAGTGCGCATGGCGGCATTGCATTCACCCAGAGGGGACCCGGACGATGTACGAGACACTCGCAAAAAGAACTTCCACCCTGGTCATCGACGGCCGCGCGGTCGCGGGCGAGCGGGGCACGCTGCCGGTCATCGATCCTGCGCTTGGCGAGCCCTTCGCCGAGTGTCCGAGCGCCTCCAGCGCCCAGCTCGATGCCGCGGTCGCCGCCGCCAACCGCGCTTTCGCCCAGTGGCAGCACAGCAGCTGCGAAGAGCGCCGCGCGCTGCTGCTGAAGATCGCCGACCGCATCGAGCACAACGCCCCCGAACTGGCCGAGATCATCGTCCGCGAGCAGGGCAAGCCGCTGGCGCTGGCGCAGATGGAAGTGGGCGGTGCGGTGGCATGGACGCGCGCCACCGCAGCGCTCGAGCTGCCGGTGGAAGTCATCGAGGACAGCCCGACCAAGCGCATCGAGTTGCACCGCAGCCCGCTCGGTGTGGTCGGTTCGATCACGCCCTGGAACTGGCCGCTGATGATCGCGGTATGGCACATCATGCCTGCGCTGCGCGCGGGCAACACGGTGGTGATCAAGCCCTCCGAGCTGACCCCGCTGAACACCTTGCGCCTGGTCGAACTGATCGCCGAAGTCGCGCCTCCCGGGGTGGTCAACGTGGTCGCCGGCGGCGGTGCGCTCGGGCGCGACATGTCCGGTCACGCCGGCATCCGCAAGATCGTGTTCACCGGCTCGACCCCGACCGGGCAGGACATCATGCGCAACGCCGCCGGCACCCTGAAGCGCCTCACCCTGGAGCTCGGCGGCAACGACGCCGGCATCGTGCTGCCGGGGGCCGACATCGACGCCGTCGCCGAAGGCGTGTTCCAGAGCGCCTTCCTCAACATGGGCCAGACCTGCGCCGCGCTCAAGCGCCTCTACGTCCATGAGTCCCAGTACGAGCAGATGTGCACACGCCTGACGGCGATCGCCGTGCGGCAGAAGGTCGGCAACGGCCTGGAAGAAGGCGTGAGCTTCGGCCCGATCCAGAACCGCGACCAGTTCGAGCTGGTATGCGAGCTGGTCGACGACGCCCGCGCCGCCGGCGCCCGCATCCTGTGCGGCGGCGAGCCGCTGCCGGGGAAGGGCTATTTCTACCCGCCGACCATCGTCGCCGACATCACCGACGGCACCCGCCTGGTCGACGAGGAACAGTTCGGCCCGGTCCTGCCGGTCATCCGTTACGCCACCGTGGACGAGGCGGTGCTGCGCGCCAACGCCAGCGACAACGGCCTCGGCGGCTCGGTGTGGTCGTCCGACATCGAACAGGCGCGCGCCGTCGCCGCCCGCCTCGAATGCGGCACGGTGTGGATCAACGGCCACGCCGAAGTGCTGCCGCACTGTCCCTTCGGCGGCTGCAAGATGTCGGGCTTCGGCGTCGAGTTCGGTCTCGAGGGGCTGCTCGAATACACCCGCCCGCAGCTGTTCAACATCAATCGCCCCGCGCCCTGAAATGGCCGCAGCCCCCCGTAGTGCACAGCCCCTGCTGCGCTACCCGTCCCGCCCAGCGGCGGGGCGGGACAGAGCGGGCGGCGCACACCGGGCGGCGGGCGAAACAAACCGCAGCGCAGCGGACGGTGCGCCGGCCCTGACCCCTCTCCCGGCCACCGGCACGGTGGACGTGGCGGTGGCGATGGTGCGCCCGCGCAGCCTGCAGCCCCTGTTCGCCAGCCGGGGCGAGCGCGCCGCGTTCTGGCACCGGGCGCTGGCCGACGAAGCGCTCGCCCGCTGGCTCGCCGCGTGCAAGCCGACACGCCTGCACGTCGGCAGCGAATTCTGCGAGCGCCTGCTGCCGACCCCGGCACAGCTCACCCTGAACCTGGCCGAGGCCCGCGAACACGGCCTCGGCGTTTCCCTGCTGACGCCGGTCGCCTCACCGCAAGTGATCGATGCGCTGGCCGAGCTTCTGACCTTGCTGCCGGCCGGCGCCGAAGTCGTGGTCAGCGACTGGGGCGTCGCCCTCCTGCTGCAGGAACGCTTCCCGCAGCTGATTCCGGTCGCGGGCAGGATCCTGTGCCGGATGCTGAAAGACCCTCGCCTGGGCGATCCGCGCTATGCCCCGCCCGCCGGCCACGACCTCGACTCCCCCGCACTGCGCGCCGTGCTGCAGCGGCTGGGCATCGCCCGGCTTGAAATGGACCTGCCGCTGTTCGCCCGCGACGAGACGTTTTCCGGCGCCCCGCTACCGCTCGACGTGCACCTGCCTTTCGCCTTCGTCGCCAAGGGGCGGATGTGCCGCACCGCCGGCCTCGCCCGCAGCGGGCCGGAACGCTTTTCGCCGCGGCCGTTCTGTCATCACGAATGCCTCGGCCTGCGTGCGGACACCGTGCGCGAGGCGGCGGACGACGCCTGGCGCACGGTGCATGTCGGCAACACCGTGCTCTGCCGGCATTCGCCCGCCACCCTCGCCACCGCCAGCCGCGCCGCGGCCGCGGGCAGGATCGCGCGCCTGATCGTTCCCGGAGAAGCGGTATGAAGATCGTCGCCCCGATCCGCCACCCCGACGAGATCGCTCCGCTCGCCCAGGCCGGCGCCAGCGAGCTGTATTGCGGGGTGACGCCGCGCGAATGGGCCGAACGTTTCGGCGGCACAAGCGCCAACCGCCGCCCGGGCGGCAACCTCGGCTCGCTGGCCGAGCTCGAACACGCTCTCGGCCTCGCCCATGCCAGTGGCGCGACGCTGTCGCTGGTGCTCAACGCCCAGCACTACTCGGCCGCGCAGATCGAGTTCGCGCTCGAGATTGCGCGCAGCTACCAGGCCATGGGCGGCGACGCCCTGATCGCGAGCGACATCGGCCTGATCTTCACGCTCGGCAAAGCCCTGCCCGGAATGCGGGTCCATCTGAGCTCGGTCGCCACCTGCCGCAACGTCCACGCCGCCCGCCTGTACCGTGAATTCGGCGTGCGCCGGCTGATCCTGCCGCGCGACGTGACCCTGGACGAGGCCGCCGCAATCGCCTCCGCCCTGCCCGAGCTCGAAGTCGAGGCCTTCATCCTCAACGACGGCTGCGTGTACGAGGAAGGCAGCTGCAATACCTTGCATCTGCCGGCACCGCTCGGTGGCCCGATCTGCCTCGACCACTACCGCTACCGCCACCGCCACCGCGACGGCCGGCCGCTGTCGGCGAGCCTGCAGGAACGCCTGACCGAAAACGACCAGGCTTACCGGCGCTGGCTGTGGTACCGCTTTTCCTGCGGTTTCACGACCACCGCCGAAGGCCTGCCCTACGGCCCCTGCGGCCTGTGCGCGGTGCCCCGGCTGGCCGGCGGCGGCATCCACGCCGTGAAGATCGCCGGGCGCGAAGGCCCGCTGCCGCGCAAGCTGGCCAGCGTGCGGATGGTGCGCACCATCGTCGACGCCCAGCTCGCCGGCCGGCCCGCCCACGAGGTCGCCGCGCTGGCGCGCGGCCTGCGCCCTTCCCACGAGCACTGCCGCACCGGCTACATGTGCTACTACCCCGAAGTCGTCACCGAGGCGGCGCACGCGCCGCCCTGCTCCCCGCCCTCCCGTCCCTGAGGGAAGCGTCGGTGCAGCACCGCGCATCGCACGATGGCGAAGCCGCAGCTATTGATATTCGTCAATGTTTGACTTCCAATAGTTTGACTTCAAAAAAAGCAGCCCCGATACTTTGTTCATCACCGCGTGAAGGCGGACAGTTCCCGGAGATGAGCATGAAGACGGATACCAGGAGTCGGGGCGACCGATTGCTCGCCGGCGGCGGAGCACAAGCCCCGCGCTATCCGTGGCGCGGGGCGGGCCTATCGAAAAGGCAGGCAATGGTTCGAACGAGCACGGCGATGGGGAGCCCAACCCGCCGCGCCCCCCGCAAACTTCTAGTCGAGCACCACCTGGAGGCGGTCATCGACGTAGTTCTGCAGCAGGTTGCTGATCGCGAACAACGTCCCGGTCACGGCCGAAGGACAGCCGCCGCAGGCGCCCTTGTAGCGCACCGTCAGGGTGAAATCCTGCAGGCGCAGGACGTCGATGCCGCCGCCGTCCTTGTCGAGGAACGGGCGGATGTTCTCGTCGAGGATCATGTTGACCCGCATCAGCATCTCGGGGTCGTCGGTTTCGACCTCGATCGGCGCCTCTTCCGCCGCCGGCGCAGCTGCAGGCGCGGCAGCGGCGGCCGGGGCGCCGTCTTCGCGGGCGATGCCGATCACGCGCTTCGGCTTGTAGGTCTCGATGCACTCGATCACCCGCGACTCGATCATGTCCCAGTCGGTCGCATGGTGACGGGTCACGGTGATGAATTCCGCGGTGCAGTAGGCTTCGGTGACGCCGGGAACGCCGAGCAGGCTCTCGCCCAGCGCGTCGCCCATCGCGTGCTTCGGAGAGGCGAAATGGCGAGGCGCGCCGCTGAACATGGGCGCATCGATCATGAACTTGTTCGCCAGCGGGTTGGGCGTGGGAACGACGGCAGTAACGTTCGGCATGACGGGACTCCTCCGGTTTGGGTCATGTGCTTGGTTCGGGCGCCGGCAGTGAGTCGGTCGAACCCTGGCGCCTGAAGGCCGGTTTCCCGGCTGGAAAGACGGGAAAAAGGACAGGCCGTGAAGCGAATATTAGTTGTCGTTTACGTCAACGTCAATTATCATAAAGGTCATAGGTTGATGATCAACCCGTTCATCGAGAGCCACAACCCATGAAGGAATATCTGCTGCTCCTGCTCGGCACCGCCCTGGTGAACAACGTGATCCTTGTTCGCTTTCTCGGCCTGTGCCCATTCCTGGGAGTCTCCAACAAGCTCGATACCGCACTCGGCATGGGGCTGGCGACGACGTTCGTGCTCACCCTGACCTCGGGCGCGACCTGGGCGGTCGAGCACGCGCTGCTGGGTCCGCTCGACATGATGTACCTGCGCATCATGACCTACATCCTGGTCATCGCCGCAGTCGTGCAATTCACCGAAATGGCGATCCAGAAGGCGAGCCCGGTGCTGCACCACACCCTGGGCATCTACCTGCCGCTGATCACCACCAACTGCGCGGT
The DNA here is from genome assembly GCF_023093595.1 of Thauera aromatica. Lineage (GTDB taxonomy): Bacteria > Pseudomonadota > Gammaproteobacteria > Burkholderiales > Rhodocyclaceae > Thauera > Thauera aromatica_A. Next base: position 32,007 of record NZ_JALLIK010000094.1, on the reverse strand, counting down.
GCTCGGCATCGCCCTGCTCAACGCGCAACAGGGCAACAGCTTCGTGCAGAGCCTGCTGCACGGCACGGGCACGGGCATCGGTTTCACCCTGGCCATCCTGCTCTTCGCCGGAGTGCGCGAGCGCATCGCCCTGGCCAACGTTCCAGCCGCGTTCGTCGGCGCCCCCATCGCCCTCATCACCGCCGGCCTGCTGTCGCTCGCCTTCATGGGCTTCGCCGGCCTGCCCACCCGCTGAGTCCGGATTCGCTTCATTCTTTCAGGAGGACCACGATCATGATCACGTCCGTTCTTGTCGTCGCCGCCATCGGCATGGTACTGGGCTGGCTGCTGGGCACCGCAGGGCGCTGGCTCGGCAGCGAAGCCGACCCGATCGTCGAACGTATCGCCGAAACACTGCCCGGCTCGCAGTGCGGACAGTGCGGCTTCGCCGGCTGCGGCCAGGCCGCCGCCGCACTCGCCGCCGGCGAAGCGCCGGTCACCCTGTGCCCGCCGGGCGGGCGCGCGGTGGCGGAAAAGCTCGCCGAAATCCTCGGCGTCGGCCTCGACGCGGGCAGCGTCGAAGACCGCGGCCCGGTGCTGGCGCGGGTGCGCTCGACCAGTTGCATCGGCTGCTCGCGCTGCATCAAGGCCTGCCCGACCGACGCCATCCTCGGTGCGACCAAGCAACTGCACGTGGTCCTCACCGAGGCCTGCATCGGCTGCGGCGCCTGCGCCGAAGTCTGCCCGACCGAGGGCATCGACATCGAAGGCATTCCGGTGACGCTGGGCAACTGGCGCTGGCACAAACCTGAACTCACCGGCGTGTAAGGGTGCCGTAGATGAAAATCTTCCGTTTCCGCGGCGGGGTCCACCCGGAGGGCAACAAGGACCCCACCGCCTGTCACCCGATCGCGCGCCTGCCGCTGCCCAAACAGTTGTTCATCCCGCTGCAGCAGCACATCGGCGAGCCCGCCGCACCCGAAGTGAACGTGGGCGACCGCGTGCTCAAGGGCCAGCGTCTCGCTCGCCATCAGGGCTCGGTGTCGGCGCCGGTCCATGCTCCGACTTCGGGCATGGTGGTGGCGATCGGCGATCACGCGGCCCCCCATCCGTCCGGCCTGCCGGTGCAGACGATCACTCTCGAGCCCGACGGCGAGGAGCGCTGGATCGACACCGACCCGGTGGCCGACCCGTTCTCCCTGTCGCCGGCCGAAATCGCCGTTCGGGTGCGCGACGCGGGCATCGTCGGACTGGGCGGCGCGGCCTTCCCCGCCGCAGTCAAGCTCGACGCCGGCAGCCGCCATAACATCGACACGCTGATCATCAACGGCGGCGAGTGCGAGCCTTACCTGAGCTGCGACGACCGTCTGATGCGCGAAGGCGCGGGCTTCGTCATCGAGGGCGTGCGCCTGATCGCACGGGGGCTGGGCGCCCGGCTCACCTGCATCGCGATCGAGGACAACAAGCCCGAGGCGCTCGCAGCGATGAGCGCCGCCGCGGCCCCTCATCCCGAGATCAAGGTGCTGCGCGTGCCTTCGCGCTATCCGATGGGCTCGGAAAAGCAGCTGGTGCGCACCGTCACCGGCCTCGAGATTCCGGCAGGCCGGCTGTCGGCCGAAATCGGCGTCAGCGTGCATAACGTCGGTACCGCGCTGGCCGTCTGCCGCGCGCTGCGCTTCGCCAAGCCGCTGGTGTCGCGAGTAGTCACCGTCGGCGGCGGTGCAATCCGCCAGCCACGCAACATCGTCGTGCCGATGGGCACTCCGGTGTCCGACCTGATCGATTTCTGCGGCGGCTTCGTCGAACAACCGACCCGCATCCTGATGGGCGGCCCGATGATGGGCCAGATCCTCCCCGCGCTCGACGTTCCGGTGGTCAAGGGCACCAGCGGCATCATCGCGCTCACCGCGGCCGAGGCGCACGAGGCCTCGCAGCGCGCCTGCCTGCACTGCGGGCGCTGCGTGGACGTCTGTCCGGTCGGGCTGGTGCCGCTCGATCTGGCCGCCCGCATCCGCGCCGGGCGCATCGACGACGCCGCCGACCTGGGGATGAGCGATTGCCTGTCCTGTGGCTGCTGCTCCTACGTCTGTCCGGCCCACATCCCGCTCGCCCATTTGTTCAACTTCGCCAAAGGCGAGATCACCAACCGCCGCGAGGCTCAGCGCAAGGCCGAGGAAACCCGCAAGCTCGCCGAAGCCCGCCAGCAGCGCCTCGCCGCCCAGGCCGCGGCGAAGGCGGCCGCGCGCAAATCCGTCACTTCCGAGACCGAGCAATGAATTCGCAGCCCACAAGCTCCCGTCCGCTGGGAGCGCCGCACGTCCATAGCCGGGGCAACATCCCGCAGACGATGCGTGCGGTGATCTTCGCCCTGCTTCCGGCGACGGCCTTCGGCCTGTACCTGTTCGGCTGGCCGGCGATGAATCTGCTCGTGCTGTCGATCGCGTCCTGCCTGGCGGCCGAAGCCGCCTGCCTGGCGATCGTCCGGCGGCCGGCAGCATCCGCACTGGGCGATGGCTCCGCCGTGCTGACCGGCTTCATCCTCGCCCTCTGTCTGCCGCCCTGGGCGCCGTGGTGGATCGCGGTACTCGGTGGGGCGTTCGCGATCACCATCGGCAAGCAGGTGTATGGCGGCCTCGGCCAGAACGTGTTGAACCCGGCGATGCTCGCCCGCGTCGCCCTGCTGGTGTCCTTCCCGCTCGAGATGACGAGCTGGATCGCGCCCCAACCCTGGCTGTCGGCCACCGCCCCCGGCTTTCTTGAAGGCCTGGCGATCACTTTCGGCACCCAGCCCGTAGCCGATGCGGTGAGCGCAGCCACTGCGCTCGCTCCGCTGCGCACCGGCGGCACCTTCGCCGCCGACGCCGGCGCCCTGGGCGCGCTTGCGATCGGGACGGTCGCCGGCAGCATGGGCGAGACGTCGGCCCTGCTGCTGCTGCTCGGTGGCCTCTGGCTGATCTTCAAGCGCATCATCCCGTGGCAGATCCCGCTCGCCATGCTGTTGACGCTGGGCCTGCTCGCCACCGTATTCCACCTCGTCGAACCCGCGCGCTACGCCCCCCCGTTACTCCACCTGCTCGCCGGCAGTGCAATCCTGTCCGCTTTCTTCATCGCCACCGATCCGGTCGGTTCTCCAGTCACCGCCAGCGGCCGGCTGATCTTCGGGGCCGGCATCGGCATCCTCATCTTCATCATCCGCACCTGGGGCGGCTACCCGGAAGGCGTGGCATTCGCCGTGCTGCTGATGAATGCGGCCACTCCGTTGATCGACTACCTCGTCCGTCCGCGCCGCTATGGCCGTAAGCGCTCCGGCGCCCCGCTCCCCCTGCCCGCCAAGCGCACGGAGAACTCCTGATGACGACCACCGCAAGCCCGGCCGCCCCAAAGGTGCGCCGTCCCGGCCCCCTGCTCGGCGCATACGCGCTCATCTGCAGCGCGCTGCTCGCATACGGGCACAGCCTCACCCGCAGCGAAATCGCGTTGCGCGAGGCGGAAGACCTGCGCACATCGCTGGTACAGGCGCTGCCGCCTGAGCTGCACGACAACGATCTGCTCGCCAACACGATCCAGCTCGAGCGCCCCGACGGTACGTCCACCACCATCTATCGCGCCCTCCGCGGCGCCGAAGTGACCGCGGTCGCATACAACTGGACCACCGAGGCCGGCTACGGCGGCCCGATTTCGCTGATCGTCGGCGTTTCCAGCGAAGGGCGCATCGTCGGCGTGCGCATCCTGTCGCATAGCGAAACCCCCGGGCTGGGCGACAAGATCGACATCCGCAAGTCGAACTGGATCCGCAGCTTCGAAGGCCGCTGGTTCGACCCGGCGGCTCCGCAGCAATGGGCGGTGCGCAAGGACGGGGGCGATTTCGACCAGTTCGCCGGTGCGACGATCACCCCCCGCGCCGTCGTCGGAGCCGTGAAAGCATCCCTGGAATTCTTCGCCGCACACCGCAGCCGCCTACTCGCCACCGTCACTGCGGCAGAACGGGCGACCGCGGAGCCGGCGGACGGCCATCGCAAGGAAGACAAGCATGAGTGAACTGCGCCGGATCACCCGCGACGGCATCTGGGACAACAACGTCGTCCTCGTGCAGATGCTGGGCATGTGCCCGACCATGGCGGTCAGCGTCAGCGCCACCAACGGCCTCGGAATGGGCCTGGCCACGACCGCCGTATTGATCAGCTCCGGCATCGCCGTATCGCTGCTACGCCATTTCATAGTCAAGGAAGTGCGGATTCCGATCTACGTGCTGCTGATCTCTTCGATCGTCACCCTCGTCGACATGAGCATGAACGCCTGGCTGCACGAACTGCACAAGGTGCTCGGCCTGTTCATTCCACTGATCGTGGTGAACTGCGCGATCATCGGCCGCGCCGAAGCTTTTGCCTCCAAGAATTCCCCTCTGAAAGCAGGCCTCGACGGCCTGGCGATGGGAGTCGGTTTCACGCTCGCGCTCATGGCGCTGGGCGGGATCCGGGAAGTGATCGGCCAGGGCACCCTGTTCGCCGACGCGTCGATGCTGCTCGGAGAAAGCTTCGCTTTCCTGGAAATGAAGGTTGCCGAATCCTACCGAGGGATGCTGTTGATGATTCTCCCGCCGGGCGGCTTCCTCGTCCTCGGCTTCCTGGTGGCCTGGCGCCAGCGCATCACCCTGCGTGCTCGCCAGCGCGCCAGCAGACTCGCCGCCTCGGCCGCGGCTGCGGCGTCCTGAGCGTTCAACATCAGAAGGAGCGACCCATGAAGATCAGTGTCAGCTATGCCCATCCTGAACGTCCGGCGTGGCTGCGCCTGGAGGTGGCCGAAGGATGCACGATCGCAGAGGCGATCGAGCGTTCCGGCATTCTCGGGCGCTACCCGTGCATCGACCTCGCACGCAACAAGGTCGGGGTGTTCGGCAAGATCCACCCTCTCGAGACCGCGCTCAAGGAAGGCGACCGCGTCGAGATCTACATGCCCATCATCGTCGACCCGAAAACCGTTCCCACGCGCAAGAAAAGCGCCGCCAAGACCGCCTCCACGCCTTCCTCCGAGGAAAGCTGAGCAGGCGGGGGGCTCGGCGCGCGCTGCGCGCCGCCTCCAGCCTCAGCGCGCCGGAGCCGGGGAGGGAGACGGAGGGGGTGCCGAAGAGGGCGCGCCCTCGCTCTGTCTGGCCGCCTTGACCCGCAGTGCGTCGGCCTCGGCGATGTCGATTTCGCGCAGGATCGCGCGGATGTCCCGCATCTGCTGCTCGAGCAGCGCCCGGCGCTCGGCGAGCAGCCCCATGAAATGGGCCGTATGGGCATCCTCGCCGGGACCGTTGTCATAAAGTTCGAACAGCTGGCGGGTTTCGTTGAGCGAGAATCCGAGGCGCTTCCCACGCAGGATCAGGCTCAGCCGGGCGCGGTCGCGACGGCTGTAGATGCGCCGGCTGCCGCGCCGCGCAGGCATGATCAAGCCCTGGTCTTCGTAATACCGGATCGCCCGCGTGGTGATGTTGAATTCATCGGCAAGGTCCGAAATCGTGTAGGTCGTGGCTCGCGCCGACTCCCTCGGACGCACAACGCCCTGGGTCGTGCTGGTCATCATCATTCTCTCCGCACTGGCCGTGACGGCCGATATCGTGCGCCGCCGCGATCTTCAGCGGCGCCGCATCCTCCGCCCCTTCATGCCGGCCAGCGCCACGACGGAAAGCGGGCGGACGGCATACGGCCGTCACACAGACAGAATGATATTGACGCTGACGTAAACGTCAACAAAAACCGTATCGACCCGGTCCAATCCGGACGGCCACGCGCCCCTCTCCCGAGATCCGGTGAAACCGACCGTGCCGGAACCGCGGCGTCTTCTCGCGGTAAACGACTTCGCCCGCCGGCAGAACCGGCGGGCGAAGTGAAAGCCCCGTCTTGCCCGGCAGCGCGGGCAGAAGCTCAGACGCGCTCGATGATCAGCGCGATGCCCTGGCCGACGCCGATGCACATCGTGCACAAGCCGTAGCGGCCGCCGCTGGCTTCGAGCTGGCGCATCGCGGTGAGGACGAGGCGGGCGCCCGAAGCGCCGAGCGGATGGCCGAGCGCGATCGCGCCGCCGTTCGGGTTCACATGCGCGGCGTCGTCCGCCAGCCCAAGGTCGCGCATCACGCCCAGCCCTTGCGCGGCAAAAGCTTCGTTGAGCTCGATGACATCCATCGCCGCGAGCGACAGCCCGGTACGCTCGAGCACTTTGCGGGTCGCCGGTGCCGGCCCCATGCCCATGATCCGCGGCTCGAGGCCGGCAGTCGCCATCGCCACCACGCGCGCGCGCGGCGTGAGGCCGTGACGCTTGGCCGCGGCTTCGTTGGCCAGCAGCAGGGCCACCGAGCCGTCATTGACGCCGGAGGCGTTGCCGGCCGTCACCGTACCGTCGGGGCGGACGACGCCTTTCAGGCGGCCCAGCGCCTCGAGCGTGGTCTCGCGCGGGTGCTCGTCGGCGCTCACGCGCAGCGGCTCGCCCTTGCGCTGCGGAATCTCGACCGTCAGCAGTTCGCCGTCGAAGAAGCCGCGCGCACGCGCCGCCGCATAGCGGGCCTGGCTGCGCAGGGCGAACGCGTCCTGATCGGCACGCGCGATACCGTACTGCTGGGCGACGTTCTCGGCAGTTTCGGGCATCGAGTCGATGCCGTACTGCGCTTTCATTCGCGGGTTGACGAAACGCCAGCCGATGGTGGTGTCCTCGATCTTGGCGCTGCGCGAGAACGCGGTGTCGGCCTTGGCGATGACGAACGGCGCCCGGCTCATGCTCTCCACGCCGCCGGCGATCATCAGGTCGGCCTCTCCGGCGCGGATCGCGCGCGCAGCGGTGCCCACCGCGTCCATGCCCGAACCGCACAGCCGGTTCAGCGTCGCGCCGGGAACCGAAGTCGGCAGCCCGGCCAGCAGCGCCGCCATGCGCGCGACGTTACGATTGTCTTCGCCGGCCTGGTTGGCGCAGCCATAGTAGACGTCATCGATCGCCGCCGGGTCGAGCCCCGCGTTACGTTCGAGCAGCGCCCGGATCGGCAGCGCGGCGAGATCGTCGGTGCGTACCGACGACAGCGCGCCGGCATAGCGGCCAATCGGCGTGCGGATGCCGTCGCAGATGAAAACTTCCGTCATTCAAACGTCCTCCTGAGTACTTCGCTTGGGTAAGAGTCGGGCTCCGCTGCGGCCACGTCACACGACCGCGGCCGGGGAGCTGTGAACCGTCCCGGGCGCCTCCTGGGCGAGGCCGGTGACGCCGTGCAGGAAAATCCGCGTCACCAGCGGTCCGATCTCGACCGAAGACAGCTCGCCTTCGGCGCGCAACCAGCTGAACGTCCAGTTGATCATGCCGAACAGCACCATGGTCACGGCCTTGTCCAGGCGCCGGCCGCGCAGCCCGGGCTCGATTCCCTCGATGGTATCGGCAAATGCATCGACGATGAGTCTTTCCTTGTTGAAAATCTGCTCGCGCTGCACCGCATGAAGGAATTTCACGTCCTGTACCAGCACGACATGGAAGCTACGGCCGCTGACGTAGACGTCGAGGAAGCGGCAGATCATGCGTTCGAGGCGCAGGCGAGGGACATCGGTTTCGGCCAGCACGTCCTCGACGAGCTTCAGCAGGCGATCCACATGGAAGTCGGCGATATCGAACAGGATGTGTTCCTTGTCGCGATAGTAATGGTAGAGCAGCGGCTTCGAGACGCCGCAGGTGCGCGCGATCTCGGCCATCGACGTGTTGTGGAAGCCTTTTGCGGCGATCAGGTCGGCGGCGGCCTCCTGGATCGCACCGCGCTGCAGTTCAAAGGTGGCGGCTTTGCCTCTAGCCATTGTTCGGGTTCGACTCCTGAAAGCTGCGGCCCGCGGACGGGCTGCGATCGGTTGAAAACGGCGCCGCGGCGCGCGCGGCGCGGGCGGACTCAGCGCTCGTCGAAGCTGATGACGACTTTTTCGGTCAGCGGGTGGGCTTGGCAGGTCAGTACGTAACCGGCGTCCACATCGGGCTGCTCGAGGGTGAAATTCTTGTCCATGCGCACTTTGCCTTCGAGCACCTTGGCCCGGCAGGTGCAGCACACCCCGCCCTTGCACGAGTACGGCAGATCCATCCCGGCGCGCAGGGCGACATCCAGGATCGACGGATCTTCGGCGCGGAACTCTACATTGCGGCGCAGGCCGTCGGCAATCACGGTGATCATGGCCTTGGGCGCATCGCCCGGTTCGACGTGGTGCGCGGGCGCCGAGTCGGGCACACCGAAGCGTTCGAAGTGGATGCGCTCGGCAGGCACGCCGCAGGCGAGCAGGCCATCGCGGACTTCGTCGATCATGCCGCCGGGACCGCAGATGAAGGCAGCGTCGATGGTCTCGGCCGGCACCAGGGTATCGACGAAAGCCGCGACCCGGGCGCGGTCGAGGCGGCCGTTGAACAGCGGCACTTCCTGCTCTTCACGCGAAAACACGTGGTACAGCGTGAACCGGGTCAGATAGCGGTCCTTGAGGTCTTCCAGCGCCTCGGAAAAGATCACGCTGCTCTGGCGACGGTTGCCGTAGATCAGCGTGAACCGGCTCTTCGGTTCGGCTTTCAGCGTGGTCTTGATCATCGAGATGATCGGAGTGATCCCGGCCCCGGCGGCGAAGGCGACATAGTGCTTTTCACTGTCCGGGTCGAGCTCGGTGTAGAAGCGCCCCTTGGGCGTCATCACTTCGAGCACATCGCCGGCCTGCAGGCGGGCGTTGGCCCAGTTCGAAAAGCGCCCGCCAGCGACTTTCTTGATCGCCACGCGCAGTTCACCCTCATCGACCGCGCTGCAGATCGAATAGGAACGGCGCAGCGACTCGCCCTCGACGCTGGCCTTGACGGTCAGGTGCTGGCCCTGGGTGAAGCGGTAGTCTTCGGCCAGCTCGACCGGGAGCTCGAAACGCAGGCTGACCGCGTCCGGAGTCTCGCGTCGCACTTCGGCCACTTTCAGCGGATGGAATTTGGGGGTCATGCTTGGTCTCCGTTGTCCGTCTGCCCTGCGGGCGGATCAGATCGGCTTGAAATATTCGAAAGGTTCGAGGCAGGCCTTGCAGCGCCAGGTCGACTTGCACGCGGTGGAGCCGAACTCGGACAGGCGCTCGGTGTCATCCGAACCGCAGCGCGGGCAGGTGAGGCGGCGCTTGACGAAGCGGATCGGCTGCGCCCCGCCCACGGCAGCCTTGCCGCTGGGCGGGACGATGCCGTAGGCGCGCAGCTTCTCGCGCGCGGCCTCGCCGATCCAGTCGCTGGTCCACGCCGGATCAAGCCGGGTCTGCAGATCGACTTCGCCCGCACCGGCAGCATGCAAGGCCGCACGGATGGTGTCGCCGATCACTTCGGTCGCCGGGCAGCCGGAGTAGGTCGGCGTCACCACCACGGTGACGCCCTCGGGGCGGCAGTGCAGTTCGCGCACGATGCCCAGCTCCACCACCGACACCACCGGCACTTCGGGGTCGGGCACGGCGTCGAGCGCCGCCCAGGCCCGGGCTTCGGTCAGCATGTCCGTCCTCCCGCGATGTCCGTTCTCAGCATCGCCCGCTCACCACTGCGCGCCCGGATAGGTACGCTGCATGTACTGCAGCGTCGCCAGCAAGTGCCCCATGTGCTCGGAGTGGCGGCCGAGCCGGCCCTGGCTGCGGAACGGCGTGTCCGCCGGCACCGTCAGCGTGGCCTCCTCCAGCACCGGCCGCACGCTCGCCCGCCACCCGGCTTCGAGCTCGCGCCAGGCCGGGCCGATGCCGGCGGCGGCAACGGCATCGTCGGCGGCATCGGCCGAAAACAGCTCGGCAGTGTACGGCCACAGGTGGTCGAGCGCGGCCTGGGTACGGCGCTGCGATTCGGCCGTGCCGTCGCCGAGGCGGATCACCCACTCGGCCGCGTGATTGAGGTGGTAGCGCGCCTCCTTCAGGCTCTTCGCCGCGATCGCCGCCAGTTCGGTGTCGGTCGAGCGCGCGAGACGCTCCCACAGCAGCACCTGGAACGCGCTGAAGAGGAAGTTGCGCACCGTGGTGCGGCCGAAATCGTGGTTCGGCAGCTCGGCCAGGGTGACGTTGCGGTAGTCGCGCTCGACGCGCAGGAAGGCGAGCTGATCTTCGTCGCGGCCCTGGCCTTCGAGCTTGCCGGCATGGGTCAGCAGCAGGCGGGCCTGGCCGATGAGGTCGAGCGCCATGTTGGCGAGGGCGAGGTCTTCCTCGATCACCGGCGCACGACCGCACCATTCGGACAGGCGCTGGCCGAGGATCAGTGCGTTGTCGCCGAGGCGCAGCACGTATTCGAGATGTTGTTGGCTCATGGGGGGAATCCTTGTCTCTGCGAAGTCGGGGCAAAAATGTGCGGCCGGGAGCGGGGCGCTGCTTCCCGGCGGCCCTGCTCACATGTGGTTGACTTCGTCGGGCAGCTTGTAGAAGGTCGGGTGGCGGTAGATCTTGTCCTCGGCCGGGTCGAACAGCTCGGGCTTGGCATCGGGGTCGGAGGCGACGATGTCGGACGCCTTGACGACCCAGATCGACACGCCTTCGAGGCGCCGGGTATACACATCGCGCGCCACCTGCAGCGCCATTCTCGCGTCCGGCGCATGCACGCTGCCGCAATGCTTGTGATCGAGTCCGTTACGGCTGCGGATGAAGACTTCCCACAGCGGCCATTCCTTGCGTTCCATGTCAATGCTCCTCTACGGGCGGCCTTGCCTGCCGCCTCTGGTGGTCGGGATCGGTGAAGACGGCGCCGCTCAGGCGGCCTGGCGCTCGCGTTCGGCCTGTTTCTCGGCGTAGGCGAGGGCGGCCTCGCGCACCCAGGCGCCCTCCTCCCAGGCCCGCCTGCGCTCGGCCAGGCGATCGACGTTGCACGGACCGTGGCCGCCGACCACGTTCCAGAATTCGTCCCAGTCGATGGCGCCGAAGTCGTGATGGCCGCGCTCGGCATTCCACTTCAGCGCGGGATCGGGCAGGGTGACGCCGAGCACTTCGGCCTGCTTCACCGTCGCATCGACAAACTTCTGCCGCAGATCGTCGTTGGAGATGCGCTTGATGCCCCAGCGTGCGGTCTCGGTGTGCACGCTGTCCTGATCGTGGGGGCCGAACATCATGATCGACGGCCACCACCAGCGATTCACCGCGTCCTGCACCATCTCGCGCTGCTCGGCCGTGCCTTTCATCATCGTCAGCAACAGGTCGAAGCCCTGGCGCTGGTGGAAGGATTCTTCCTTGCACACGCGGATCATGGCGCGCGCATAAGGGCCGTAGCTGCACTTGCACAGCGGGATCTGGTTCATGATCGCGGCGCCATCGACCAGCCAGCCGACTACGCCGATGTCGGCCCAGGTCAGCGTCGGGTAGTTGAAGATCGAGCTGTACTTGGCCTTGCCCGAGAGCAGCGCTTCGTAGAGCTCATCGCGCGATACGCCGAGCGTTTCGGCCGCGGCATACAGGTAGAGGCCGTGGCCGCCCTCGTCCTGCACCTTGGCGAGCAGGATCGCCTTGCGCTTGAGGCTGGGCGCGCGGGTGATCCAGTTGCCTTCGGGGAGCATGCCGACGATCTCGGAGTGGGCGTGCTGGCTGATCTGCCGGACCAGCGTCCGGCGGTAGGCGTCCGGCATCCAGTCCTTGGGTTCGATGAAGCCGCCGGCATCGATCCTGGCGTTGAACTGGGCGACGTAGTCGGGGTTTTCGGCGATGCGCGGGGCCGCGTCGCGGTCGGGAATACTGAGGGACTGGGTATACATGCTTCGCTCCTCGTTGGGGGGCGGCGGCGCCTGAGGCCCGCCGCGTTGTAGGTATCGGTTGTCGCGGGTTCAGCTTCTGGGGCGGCGGTCGATGACGCGCCGGGCCTTGCCGATGGTGACCCGCTCGATGCTGAACGGCTCGCCGACGACGACCGTGCACGACACCCCGATCAGGCTCTTGATCAGGTGGGTCAGCTCCTTGGCGAGCGCTTCCTTGTGCTCGGGGTGGCGCCCGACCTGGGCTTCCGGATTCACTTCGACCCTGACCGTGAGGGTGTCCATGTGACCGTTCTTGTCCACCTCGAGCAGGTAGTGCGGCGCCAGCTTGGGCATCTTGCAGATCAGCTCCTCGATCTGGGTCGGGAACACGTTGACCCCGCGGATGATCAGCATGTCGTCGCTGCGCCCGGTGATCTTGGCCATCCGCCGCATGCTGCGCGCCGTGGGCGGCAGCAGGCGGGTGAGATCCCGCGTGCGGTAGCGGATCACCGGCATCGCCTCCTTGGAGAGCGACGTGAACACCAGCTCGCCCTCGGCGCCGTCGGGCAGCACCTCGCCGCTCACCGGGTCGATGATCTCGGGGTAGAAGTGATCCTCCCAGATGGTCGGGCCGTCCTTGGTCTCGACGCACTCGTTGGCCACCCCCGGTCCCATCACTTCGGACAGACCGTAGATGTCGACCGCATCCATGCCCGAACGCGCCTCCATCGCCTCGCGCATCGCCGGCGTCCACGGCTCGGCACCGAAGATGCCGACCTTCAGCGAAGTGCTCTTCGGATCGATGCCCTGCGCCTCCATCTCGTCGAGGATCGTCAGCATGTAGGACGGCGTCACCATGATGATCTTCGGCTTGAAGTCCTGAATCACCTGGATCTGCTTCTCGGTCTGCCCGCCCGACATCGGCACCACGGTGCAGCCGAGCTTCTCCGCGCCGTAGTGCGCCCCCAGGCCGCCGGTAAACAGCCCGTAGCCATAGGACACGTGCACCATGTCGCCGGGGCGTCCGCCCGAGGCGCGGATCGAGCGCGCCACCACCGTGGCCCAGGTATCGATGTCCTTCAGCGTGTACCCGACCACCGTCGGCTTGCCGGTGGTGCCGGATGAAGCATGGATGCGGGCGACCCGCTCGAGCGGCACCGCGAACATCCCGAACGGGTAGTTGTCGCGCAGGTCGTGCTTGGTGGTGAACGGGAACTTCGCCAGGTCCTCGAGCGTGCGCAGGTCGTCCGGATGCACGCCCTTGGCATCGAAGGCCTGGCGATAGTGCGGCACGTTGTCGTACGCGTGGCGCACGCTCCATTGCAGCCGTTCGAGCTGCAAGGCGCGCAGCTCGTCGGCGCTGGCCGTCTCGATCGGCTCGAGCTGCGCGGGCGCGTAGCGGTTGATCGGCATGGTCTCCTCCTTGGTGTGCTTGATCAATCGATATTCGATAGGTGCGTGCCGCCCTCGCCCGCCACGATCACCGGCCGCCCCTTCTTCCGGTACGACTTGCCGCGCAACAGCGCGACCAGTTCACCGGCCTGGTTGGTGACGCGGATGTCGTACAACCCGGTGCGCCCGGAAGCCTGCACTTCGTGCGCTTCCGCGGTGAGCACGTCGCCCAGCCGCCCCGGGCGCAGGAAGTCCAGGCTGATGCCCGAAGCCACGGTCTGCTCGTTGCAGGCGTTGCAGGCATAGGCGAAGGCGGAATCGGCCACCGCGGTGATGAAGGCGCCGTGACACGCGCCCAGGCCGTTGAGCATGCGCTCCTCGACCGTCATGGTGAGGCGCGCATAGCCCGGGCCGATGGCCGCGATTTCAATTCCCAGTCCGCGCGAAGCGTGGTCGCGCGCATACATCGACCGGCCAACCTGTTCGGCCACGGCCTGGGCATCCTGTGCTTGCGCTGTAGGGCTCGTCTTGTTCATCCCATCCTCTTCATTGCAATGCGGGTACGCAACCCGCCGAATGTGCACATCCGCCGACCATCGGCTTCCATGTTCCCGTCGGCCAGGAGCCGCGGAAGCGGCCGTTCAGCGGCCCTTGAACTGCGGCGCACGCTTGTCCATGAATGCGGCCACCCCCTCGCGGTAGTCTTCCGAACGCCCGCAGGCCGACATCAGGTCGCGCTCGACGTCGAGCTGGGCTTCGAGGCCGCGCAGCGAGCTCTCCCAGATCGCCTTCTTCGTCTGCGCGTAGCCGAAGGTCGGCCCCTGCGCGAGCTGGCGCGCAACCGCGCCCACCGTGCTCATCAACGCCGCATCGTCCACCGTCTTCCAGATCAGCCCCCACTGCTCGGCCTGCTCCGCGCTCAGGCGTTCGCCGAGCAGGGCCAGGCCCAGGGCGCGCGCCGGCCCCAGCAGGCGCGGCAGGATCCAGGTGCCGCCGGTGTCGGGAATCAGCCCGAGCTTGCTGAACGCCTGGATGAAGCTCGCCGAGCGCGCGGCGAACACCAGGTCGCAGGCCAGCGCGATGTTCGCCCCCGCCCCTGCGGCGACGCCGTTGACGGCGGCGATCACCGGCAGCTCGAGCGCGCGCAGCGCCAGCACCAGCGGCTTGTAGTTCTTTTCCACCGACGCCCCGAGGTCGACCGCCTCGCCGCCGGGCGCGACGTTGCGGTCGGACAGGTCCTGGCCGGCGCAGAAGCCGCGCCCGGCGCCGGTGAGCACGAGCACGCGGACGCTGCCGTCGGCCCGCCCTGCACGCACCCGCGCCAGCGCTTGGCGCAGCTCGTCGTGCATGCGGTCGTTGAAGCTGTTGAGCCGCTCCGGGCGGTTCAGCGTGAGGGTTGCGACCCCGTCCTCGACTTCGAAAAGAATCGTCTCCATCGCCACGTCCATGTTCCCTATCTCTCCATTCTGCGGGGCCGGGGTGCAATGATGCCATCCAGCTCGTTTATAAATTTGACCGATCGGTCAATCAATAGTAGTCTTGAGCTACATCAAAAGACAAGCATTTTTTTACCCCGAGACCTTGCCGGCGCAAACATTTTGTGTAGCCCGTAGCAGTCCACCGCGCGTGCCGGCCGACCACCCCCAGGAGACGACCATGAGCCACCCTCTTTTCGAAGCGCACAAGCCCACCCTCGACGCCGCCCTCTCCGCCCTGCGCGCGCGCGGCTACTGGACCCCCTACGCCGAATCCCCCAGCCCCAGAAGCTACGGCGAGGACGCCGCCGAAGCCGGCAAGCGCGCCTTCGAAAGCCACCTCGGCCGCGATTTCGTCCTCGACCAGCCGGGCCAGGCCGGCTGGGCCGCGACCGAGCGCTCGCCCTACGGCGTCGCCCTCGACGTACGCTACCCGGTCTGCGCGCCCGACGCCCTGATCGGCGCCGCCGAAGCGGCGATGCCCGGTTGGCGGAAGGTCGGTGCCGAAGGGCGGGTCGGGATCTGCCTGGAAATCCTCCAGCGCCTGAACCGGCGCAGCTTCGAGATCGCCCACGCGGTGATGATGACCACCGGCCAGGGCTGGATGATGGCCTTCCAGGCCGGCGGCGCGCACGCCCAAGATCGCGGCCTCGAAGCGGTCGCCACCGCGTGGGACGAGATGAGCCGCGTCCCCGCCGAGGCGGTGTGGGAAAAACCCCAGGGCAAGAACCCGCCGCTGCGCCTGCGCAAACACTTCGAGATCGTCGGCCGCGGCGTCGCGCTGGTGATCGGCTGCGGCACCTTCCCCACCTGGAACACCTATCCGGGCCTGTTCGCCGCCCTCGCCACGGGCAATCCGGTGATCGTCAAACCTCATGAAAACGCCATCCTGCCGGCGGCGATCAGCGTCGCCATCGCCCGCGAAGTGCTCGCCGAACAAGGCCTGGATCCGAACCTGGTGACGCTCGCCGTGGTCGACGACCCCGCCGCCACCCGCCACCTCGCCACCCACCGGGCGGTGAAGTCGATCGACTTCACCGGCAGCACCGCGTTCGGCAACTGGCTGCTCGACCATGCCCGCCAGGCCCAGGTGTATGCCGAACTGGCCGGCGTCAACAACGTCGTCATCGAGTCCACCGACAACTACAAGGGCATGCTGAAGAACCTCGCGTTCACCCTGTCGCTGTACGCCGGCCAGATGTGCACGACGACCCAGGCGATCATCGTTCCCGCCGGCGGTATCGACACCGATCAGGGCCGCAAGCGCTTCGATGAAGTCGCTGCCGACCTCGGTGCCGCCGTCGCCCGCTTCCTCTCCGACGAGAGCGTCGCCACCGCGGTGCTGGGCGCGATCCAGTCGCCCGCCACCCTCGCCCGCATTGAGGAAGCCCACGGCTTCGGCCAGGTGGTGCTGGCCTCGAAGGCACTCACCCATGCCGAGTTCCCCCAGGCGCAGGTGCGCACGCCGGTGATCGTCGCCTGCGATGCCGCCGACGAGGCCGCCTATATGGAGGAACGCTTCGGCCCGATCAGCTTCGTCGTGCGCGCGGCCGACACCGGCGCCGCGCTGCAGCTGTCCGAGCGCATCGTGCGCGAGCGCGGCGCGCTGACGGTGGGGCTGTACTCCACCCGCAGCGCGGTGATCGAGACCATGACCGAAGCGACGCTGCGCGCCGGCGTGGCGCTGTCGCTGAACCTCGCCGGTGGGGTGTTCGTGAACCAGTCCGCGGCGTTCTCCGACTATCATGGTGTCGGCATGAACCCGGCCGCCAATGCGAGCTACGCCGACGCGGCCTTCGTCGCCAACCGGTTCCGCGTCGTGCAACGACGTTACCATGTCGACTGAACCCGCCTGAAAACGCCCCCGGAGGTAAACGACCCATGCCCTGCTACGAAATCGACGGCGTCCGTCCCGTCATCCACCCCACCGCCTTCGTTCATCCGGATGCGGTGCTGATCGGCGACGTCTTCGTCGGGCCGGGTTGTTACGTCGCCCCACAAACCTCGCTGCGCGGCGACTTCGGCCGCATCGTACTGGAAGAAGGAAGCAACGTGCAGGACGCCTGCGTCCTGCACGGTTTTCCCGAAATCGATACCGTGGTCGAGCAGAACGGCCACATCGGCCACGCCGCGGTGCTCCACGCCTGCCGCGTCGGGCGCAACGCCCTGATCGGCATGAATGCGGTGGTGATGGATTACGCCGAAATCGGCGAAGGCAGCATCGTCGCCGCCTGCGCCTTCGTGAAGGCCGAGATGAAAGTGCCGCCCGGCATGCTGGTGGCGGGCGTACCGGCCAAGGTCCTGCGCCCGCTGACCGACCAGGAGCGCGCGTGGAAGATCGTCGGCACCGAGTGCTACCACGCGCTCGCCGCGCGCAGCCTCGCCACCCTGAAACCGTGCGAGCCGCTGCGCGAAGCCGACCCCGAACGCCGCCGCTTCGAGATGCCCGACATCGTGCCGCTCAGCGAAGCGCGCCGGCGCGCCGGCTGAGTCCGTTGCGAAGGGCGCTGCGGCGCCCTTTTCCGTTCACGCCTCGGACCCGGCCCGCGCCGCCGCGGGTAGCCCCCGCTCGAAAGGATAAGGCCACTCGTCGCGGTCCTCCGAGAACAGCTGCGCCACCAGCCCGCGCAGCCAGCGATTGCGCGCATCGTGGTGGTAGCTGCGATGCCAGTGCTGGTAGAGCTCGATGCACGGGATCGGCAGCGGCGGCTCGACCATGCGGATGTTGGCGCCGATCGACGAAAAATAATGGCCGATCGCGTGCGGCACGGTCACGATCAGGTCGGACTTGCCGACGATCACCGGCAGGCTCATGAAATGCGGCGTGCTCAGCACGATCCGGCGCTCGATGCGCTGGCGCTCGAGATATTTTTCGAAGACTTCCTGGCTGCGCCCTTCGGCGCGCACCACCGCATGGCCGAGTTCGAGGAACTGCTGCAGGCTGATGCGCTCGTCGCGCAACGGATGATCGGCCCGCAGCAGGCAGACGAAACGGTGATCGAACAGTTTCTGGCGGTAATAGCCGGCAGCGTCGAGATCGGGAAAGTAGCCGATCGCCAGATCGATCTCGCCCGCCGCCATCGCCCGCGACAACTCGCTCGGCGTCACCGCGACCGAACGCAGCGTCGCCTGCGGCGCCAGATGGCGCAGGCTGTCGAGAATGCGGGGCAGGAACACCATTTCGCCCACGTCCGACATCGCGAAGGTGAACTCGCCCACCACCTGCTGCGCATCGAAGCGGTCGCCGGCGAGGATCTCGGTATCGACCTTGGCCAGCACTTCGCGTGAGCGTGCCGCCAGCGCCTGGGCGCGCGCGGTCGGCGTCATGCCGACCGCGGTCTTGATGAACAGCGGCTCGCCGAAGATCCGCCGCAGGCGGCCGAGCGCCGTGCTCACCGTGGGCTGACTGACGCCGAGGGCAAGCGCTGCAGCACTGACGCTGCCGGCGTCATGGACGGCGAGCAGCACGCGCAGAAGGTTCAGATCGAAGTCACGCACAGCGAACGGTTATCAAGAATCGAGATAAGAGTAATCGGCTGATTGCTATTGTGCCCCAGACCTCCGCGTTTTTTAATGCCCGGAACAAAAAAACGAATAACAGCCCAATTCCGGGCCACTACGGAGGAGAAGCCGACATGTCTTTGCACCCCCCTTGTACTCCCCGCTGTTCGCAGCCGAGTCCGACCGACCGTCGCCGGAGCGCCCGATGAACGCCGCCGAACTGCTATGTGCCGGCCGCGCCGATGCGATCGCGCTGATTGAAGGCGACACCCGGCTCGATTACGCCGCACTGCGTGCGCTGTGCATCCGCAATGCCGCTGCGTGGATCGACGCGGGCATCGTTCCCGGTCAGCGCTGCGTCATTTCGCTGGCCGACGGCATCGACTGGGCGGGCGCCTTTCTCGGCCTGATCTGGGCCGGCGCGCAACCGATCTCGGTCAATCCCCGCACCAGCGACACACAGTTGCGCGAACTGGTGGACGACGCCGGCGCGGTCGCGCTGCTGCTCGATGATGCACGTGCCGCCGACCTGGGCGACGCGCGCGCGATCGGACTGACGGCGTGGCGCCAGCGCACCGCGGCGGCGACGCACGCTCCCGCCGCGGTCGACATGGACGAGGACGCACCGGCGTTCCTGCTCTACTCCTCGGGCACCACCGGCAAGCCGAAGGGCGTGATCCATGCGCAGCGTGCGGTCAAGCACGCCCACGTGTTCGCCCGCGACATCCTCGGCGCCGGCGCCGAAGACCGCTTCTATTCGAGCTCCAAGCTGTTCTTCGCCTACCCGCTGGCGAACTCCTTTTTCGCCGGCCTGCGCCTGGGGGCGACGGTGATCCTCGATCCGGCCTGGCCCGACCCGCAGCAGGTTGCGGCCACGGTGGAGAAGCACCGCCCGAGCATCTTCTTCAGCGTGCCGACGCTGTACCGGCGCCTGCTCGATGCCGGCACCGCCTTTCCCGCGCTGCGTGCCGCGGTATCCGCAGGCGAAGCCTGTCCGCCGGCGCTCGCCGAGGAATGGGCCGCGCATACCGGAGTCGAGCTGGTCAACGGCTACGGCACGACCGAAACCCTGTCGCTGATGCTCTACCGCACCCAGGCGATGCCGGCACTGTGCGCGAGCCCGCTGACCGACGTGGTCGAGGAAGACATCCCGGGCAACGAGGGCAGCCGCCTGCGCCTGTGGTTCTCCCACCCGGCGATCGCGCTCGGCTATTCGCGTGAAGTGACCCACGATACGGCACGCTTCGGCAACGGTGCGTTCTCCCCCGGCGACGTCTTCCGCCCGGCGGAAAGTAGCGAAGGGTGGCAGTTCGCCGGCCGTACCGATCAGCTGGTGAAGGTGTTCGGGCGCTGGGTGGACGTGCTCGCGGTGGAGAACGCGCTGCACGAGCGCCTGAAGTCGCAGGTCAACGAACTCTGCGTCGTTCCATCCCAGGCCGACGACGCGGACGTGATCCGCCTGCATCTGTTCGCCGTGCCCGGCAGCACGCCCGAAAACGAGCTCCTGCGCACCGCCCGCGAGGCGATCGAGGCCTTGCCGCCTTACCAGCGTCCGGAGTCGGTGCATCTGGTGGAGGATTTTCCGCGCACCGACACCGGCAAGCTCAGGCGCGGCGAGTTGGCCAAGGGCCTGCCGAACTGACCTCGCGCCGCCCCGGCGGAAGGGGGTCCGGCAAACGGGGCGGCCGCAGGCAGGGCGCCCCGTTCAGCGAGCGAGCGCGCGCTCGACGCTGGCGATCTTGTCTTCCATGCTCTGCTCACGGTCGGTGCGGGTGCCGAGCCGGATCGTGCTGGTGATGCGCGGCGCGCCCATTTCATGCACCACTTCGTGGCAGCGCTTGACCGCCGCCATCACCGCATCCCACTCGCCTTCGATATTGGTCCCGTAGGCGTGGAGCTGGGACTTGAGCCCGGCCTCGGCGATCACGCGCTCGCACGCGGCGACATAGCTCGACACGGACAACCCCACTCCGAGGGGAACGACACACAGATCGACGATCACTTTCATCGGACCGGCTCCGGAAAGATGGTTATTGAAACGGTTCTTGAATCCGCAGCGGGGGACGCCGCCCCGCGTCCGCCGCATGCTACCTCAGGCGCACGCCCCCGCGTAATGCCCTGCCCCCGCCCCCATTCCCGGCTCAAAGCCCGCTCAGTGCGCTCTGGATCTGCGCCAGCAACCACTGCAGGGCGGGATTGGCTTCGTGCCGGGGGTGCCAGTACAGGCGCACTTCGAACTCGGGCAGCTTGAACGGCGCCTCGAGCATGACGACCTCACCCTGGGCGCAGAACGTCGCCGCTACCCGTGAAGGCAGCATCACCACCAACTCCCCCTGGGCGATCAGTTGCGGCAGTGCGGTGAAGTACGGCAGGTCGATCGCGATCTGGCGCACAACACCCAACTCGGCAAGCACGTCTTCGGCCAGCCTGTGCCCGGAAAAAGTCGATGACACCGCGACATGACGGGAGGCCAGGAAGTGCTCGACGCTCATCGCGCCGATCCTTTGCGCGTGACGGCGGCCGACCAGGCAGACGTAGCGCTCGCGAAACAGCAGCGAACTGCGGCCCCGCCCGCGCAGCGTGGGCAGATGGCCGAGCGCGGCATCGATCTTGCCGGCGGCCAGGCCGTTGATGATCTCGTCGACCGGAACCTGCTGGATTTCGAGACGCAACCCGGGAGCCAGCGGACGCAGCCGGACTTCCAGCGGCGGCAGGAAGGACATGCTGCCGATATCCGACATCGCCAGACTGAAGCTGCGGCTCGTGGTCGCCGGATCGAAGCGGTGCGGCTCTTCGAGCGCCGCATCGACGCTCGCCAGCGCATCGACAAAGCGCGGGTACAGCCCGTGGGCGCGAGGGGTCGGCCTCAGCACCCGCTGCTCGCGCACGAACAACGGGTCGGCAAGCGCCTCGCGCATGCGTCCCAGAGCGTAACTGACGGTCGGCTGCGACAGCGACAGGCGCTGCGCCGCCGCGGTCACACTCTGGGTTTCATAGATGGCGACGAAACTCCGGACGAGGTTGAGGTCGAAGACATTCATTTATCTAATGCATCTATATGTAACATACACAGCATATATTGTTTCGATATTACTCCAAGAGTAGCCTTGCCCCCCTGTGGCTTTCGCGCTCGACGTCGACCGGGTGGAACCGGCCCGCCCACGCCCATGCCGACGCCGCACCTCGAGCACCACGACAAGTTCAACGATGAGGAGACACGACCGATGAAAAACTTCCGCACCACGCTGGCCAGAGCCGTCATGCTGCCCGCCCTGCTCATTCCGGCACTGCCTTCCGCCGCGGCGGACAAGCCGGTCGAACTGCGTTTCGCCAACTGGCTGCCGCCCCAGCACGCGCTGGCGCGCACCGGTTTCGAGCCCTGGGCCAAGTCGGTCGAGGAAGCGTCCGGCGGCTCGATCAAGGTGACGCTGTATCCGGCGCAGCAGCTGGGCAAGGCCGCCGATCACTACGACATGACCCGCGACGGCATCGCCGACATGGCCTGGGTCAGCCCGGGCTACCAGGCCGGCCGCTTCCCGATCTACGCCGCGAGCGAGCTGCCCTTCCTCTTCAGCACACCGGGCGCCGGCTCGGCCGCGGTCGATGCCTGGTACCGCGCCTATGCCGACAAGGAAATGGGCGATGTCAAGTTCTGTTTCTCGCACATGCACGTCGGCACGCTGCACTCCAAGCAGCCGATCACCGACCCCGACCAGCTCAAGGGCATGAAAGTGCGTCCGGCCAACGGCACCGTCGCCCAGACGATGACCGCGCTGGGTGCGACCAACGTCCAGGTGTCCGCCCCCGAAGCGAGGGACGCGCTCGACAAGGGCGTCGCCGATGCCATCACCTTCCCGTGGAATTCGCTGATCACCTTCAACGTCCACCGCGCCGCCAACCACCACACCGACATGCGCCTCTATGCCGCCAACTTCGTGTGGGTGATGAACAAGCGCTGGTACGACAACCTGTCCGGCAGCCAGCGCAAGGTCATCGACGACCACTGCAACAACGAATGGGCCGGCCGCGTCGGCACCGCCTGGGGCGACGAAGAGGACAGCGGGCGCGACAAGCTCGCCGCGATGGGCGACCAGAAGCTGGTCCCGCTCACCGATGCGCAGCTGGCCAAGTGGAAGCAGGCGGTCCAGCCCGTCTACGACGTGTGGGCGAAGAGCCTGCCCGGCGGCAATGGCGCCAGCGTTCTCGACGCCCTGAAGAAGGAAATCGCCAGCCGGAACGCCGGCCTGTAAGGCCGCACCGCGGGACCTCCGGGTCCCGCGCCCACGGCTCCGGCCTTTTCCCCGGGTCCACTTGCCCCCCGGTCCCCGGACCGGGGTTCGCCGCTTCGTGCGGTCCCTGTCCTTTTCCGGAGCCTGCATCGGCATGAAGCAGATCCTTGCCCTTACCGAGACCCTGGCCGCCGTCTTCCTGCTGCTGATCGCGCTGCTGACGGCCACCAACGTCCTCGCGCGCGAACTGTTCGCCGCGACTATTCCCGACTGGTTCGACGGCTCGCGCCTGCTGTTGGCCATCGCCATGTTCTGGGGGATCGCCCTCGCCACCCACCGCGGCAGCCACATCAGTGTCGACATCCTGTGGGAGCACCTCGGCGCGGTCGGCCGCCGCCGCCTCGAAATCGCGGTCACCGCGCTGTGCGTGGCCTTCTTCGTACCACTGGCATGGATGGTGTGGGTCAAGGTCGGCAGCACCGGTACCCAGGCCACCTCCGATCTGCGCCTGCCGCTGATCTGGTTCTATCCGGTCGCCGCGCTCGGCGCCACCGCGACCGCGCTGCTCGCATTGCACCGCCTCGCCGTGCTGTGGGCACGCCACCTGGAAACGATGAAAACGGAGAATCATTATGGATCGTGACCTGGTCGCCCTCGCCGGCTTCGCGGCGATGTTCGTCCTGATGGTGCTGCGCGTGCCGATCGGCGTCGCCATGGGCGTCGTCGGCGTGCTCGGCTTCGGTCTGCTCACCGGGACCTACCCGGCGCTGAACCTGTTCGCCAGCGTCCCGCTGTCGGTGCTGACCGACTACAACCTGTCGGTGATCCCGATGTTCATCCTGATGGGGGCCTTCGCCTCCCACTCGGGGCTCAGCCAGGAACTCTTCACCGCGGGGCGGATCTGGTTCGGCCATCGCCGCGGCGGTCTCGCCTACGCGTCGATCGCCGCCTGCGGCGGCTTTGCCGCGATCAACGGCTCGTCGGTGGCGACCGCGGCGACGATGAGCCAGGTCGCGCTGCCGGAAATGCGCCGCGCCGGTTATGCGCCGGGCTTTTCCGCCGGCCTCATCGCCGCGGGCGGCACCCTCGGGATCATGATTCCACCTTCGGTGATCTTCGTCCTGTACGGGATCATGACCGACACCGACATCACCCACCTGTTCGCCGCCGGCGTCGTCCCCGGCCTGCTCGGGGTGCTGTTCTACATCCTGCTCGTGCAGTACCTGGGCTGGCGCAATCCCGACCACCTTCCGGTCGGCGAAACGCACCCCTGGAGCGAGCGCCTGCGCTGCATGGGCGGCCTGTGGCCGGTGATCGTGCTGTTCTCGGTGGTGCTCGGCGGCATCTATGGCGGCTGGTTCACCGTGCAGGAGGGCGCCGGCGTGGGCGCCGCCGGCACCCTGGCGATCGGGATGGTGCGCGGCAAGCTGCGCTGGCCGCAGATCAAGCAGGCCCTGATCGATGCGCTGCGCATTTCCTCGGCGATCATGCTGATCGTCGTGGGCGCCTACCTGTTCGGCTATTTCCTGACCGTGACCCAGTTCACCCAGAAGGCGGTCGAAACCCTGGTCCATCTGCCGGTCGGCCCCTACGGCGTGCTCGCCCTGATCCTGATCGGCTACTTCATCCTCGGCGCGGTGATGGACGAGCTGGCGATGATCCTGCTCACGGTGCCGATCGTGTTCCCGGCGATGATGCAGCTCGGCTTCGACCCGGTGTGGTTCGGCGTGATCACGGTGATGGCGGTGAGCTTCGGCATGATCACGCCGCCGGTCGGGATCAACGTCTTCGTGATCAACTCGATCGCCGGAGACATCGCCCTGACCAAGATCTACCGTGGCGTCGCCGCCTTCCTCGCGGTGGACGTCGTGCGCCTGGTGCTGCTGTGCGCCTTCCCGATCCTGTCCCTGTGGCTGCCGGGAACCCTCAAGTAAGCTGATCGGCCCTCCGCCCGGCGGCGTCAGCGCGCGCCGTCGGGCGCGCGCGGCGCATCCCCTGCTCCGCCCTCGCTGAACAGCGCGATCAGCAGCTCCCGCAGCCAGCGGTGCCCGGGGTCGTGCTCGGCGCGCCAGTACCAGTACAGGCGGACGTCGAAGGCCGCGGTCGCCAGTGGCGAGTCGAGTGCGACAAGCTCGCCGCGCTCGACAAAAAGACGCGCCATGCGCGAAGGCACGAGCGCCGCCAGATCGGTGCGCGCGAGCACCCCGGGGAGCACCAGGAAATGCGGAATCACCAGCCGCACGCGCGATTCCAGGCGCTGCTGCTGCAGGGCCCGGCGGGCTTCGGCATGCGGGCGTACGAGCACGTAATCGAGGGCTGCGGGGTCGAGCCCGCCGCCGACGGCCGCGAGCGGATGATCGCGGCGCAACACAATCACGTAGCGTTCATGCAGCAGGCGGTGCTGGGAAACCTCGGCCAGCGGCGGCAGGTAGCCGACCGCAAGGTCCAGCGCGCCGCTTTCGAGCCCCGGCAGGATCGCCTCCAGCGCCATCTGCTCGACTTCGATCTTCACCCCCGGAGCGCGCTGCTGGAGCGCTTCCATCAACGCGGGCAGGAACACCAGCTCGCCGATATCGGTCATGTACAAGCGGAACGTGCGCGAAGACGATGCCGGCTCGAAGTGGTGGATCTGGTGGATCGCCGCATCGAGCGCATGGAGCGCCCCCGCCACCGTCCGCCCCAGCTGCTCGGCCATCGCCGTCGGCATCACCCCGCCCGGGGCACGAACGAACAGCGGATCCTTCAGCTCCAGGCGCAAGCGCCGCAAGGCATGGCTGATCGCCGGCTGCGACAGCCCGAGCCGGGTCGCGGCACGGCTGACGCTGCGCTCGCGGTACACGGCATCGAACACCTGGAGAAGATTGAGATCCATCCCTTGATTATGCATCCGCTGCATATCCAAAATGAAGCTCATCTAATGGATAGATAAAAACAGCTGACCTATAGTGAGTCTAAATCAGCCCCCACTCCTCTTGCACACGGAGCTCCGCCATGGAAGTGTCATTCAGCAAGGAACTCGAACAACTCAGGCAGGGGGCGGGAAGCACCTTCCACGGCGAAGGCATTCTGGCAATCACCAAGGCCCTGCTCCAGTCCGGCGTCGCCTACGTCGGCGGCTACCAGGGCGCACCGGTGTCTCATCTGCTCGACGTGCTGGTGCAGGCCGAGGACCACCTCGCCGAGCTCGGCGTCCATGTCGAGGCCTGCTCCAACGAGGCTTCGGCGGCGGCGATGCTGGGCGCCTCGATCCACTACCCGCTGCGCGGCGCGGTGACCTGGAAGTCGGTGGTCGGCACCAACGTCGCCGCCGATGCGCTCTCCAACCTGGCCTCGCCCGGGGTGCGCGGCGGCGCGCTGATCATCATCGGCGATGACTACGGTGAAGGCGCCAGCGTGGTCCAGGAGCGCACCTACGCGTTCGCGATGAAATCCTCGCTGCTGCTGATCGATCCCCGTCCCGATCTCGAACTGATGGTGCGCATGGTCGAAGAAGGCTTCGCCCTGTCCGAAGCGTCGAACACCGCAGCCTTCGTCCAGCTGCGCATCCGCGCCTGCCATGTGCGGGGCAGCTTCGTGTGCAAGGACAACATCGCCCCCGCGGTATCGCGCCGCGCGCTGATGAGCGACCCCGCGGCCTTCGACTACAGCCGCCTCACCCACGCCCCCTCGATCTTCGAGCACGAAAAGATCAAGACCGCCGAACGCCTGCCGGCGGCCCGCCGCCACATCCTCGAACGCGGCCTCAACGAACTCTTCGCCGGTTCCCGCGAGGACATCGGCATCATCGTGCAGGGCGGGCTGTACAACGCCCTGATCGGCGCCCTGCAGCAGTTCGGCCTCGCCGACGCATTCGGCGCCTCCACCCTGCCGATCCTGAACCTGAACGTCACCTACCCGCTGGTCCCCGAGCAGATCGCCGGTTTCTGCCGCGGCAAGCAGGCGGTGCTGGTGGTCGAGGAGGGCCAGCCGGAGTTCATCGAGCAGGACGTCGCCCTCACCCTCCACCGCCACGGCCTCGCCACCGCGGTGCACGGCAAGGACGTGCTGCCGATGGCGGGCGAATATTCGGTGGAAGCGATCGCCCGCGGCCTCGCCCCGTTCCTCACCCGGCGCGCCCCCGACCTCGACCTCGGTCCCGGCCTGCACTGGCTGGGCGAACTGGACGCGCGCCGCGGCGCGGTCGCCGCCGCCCTCGAGAGCGGGCTCGGACGCCCCCTGCCGGCGCGCCCGCCGGGCTTTTGCACCGGCTGCCCGGAGCGCCCGGTGTTCGCCGCGGTGAAGCTCGCCCAGCAGCGCGTCGGCAAGGTGCACATCGCCGCCGACATCGGCTGTCATTCCTTCGCCACCTTCGAGCCGTTCAGCCTCGGTCACACCATCCTCGGCTTCGGCATGAGCCTGGCGAGCCGCGCCGGCGTGTCGCCGATGATCGAAGGACGCACCCTGGCGATCATGGGCGACGGCGGCTTCTGGCACAACGGCCTGCTCACCGGGGTGGAGTCGGCGCTGTACAACGGCGACGACGCCGTGCTGGTGATCCTCAAGAACGGCTATACCTCGGCCACCGGCACCCAGGAAATCATTTCCTCCCCCGACGAAGAGGTCAAGGCCGCCGCACCGAACAAGCAGCAAAGCCTGGTCGATCGCAACGTCACCATCGAGAAGACCCTGCGCGGCATCGGCGTGCGCTGGCTGCGCACGGTCGACAGCTACCGCGTCGATACGATGCGCAAGACCCTGGAAGAAGCGTTCACCACGCCGTTCGCCGGCCTCAAGGTCATCATCGCCGAAGGCGAATGCCAGCTCGAGCGCCAGCGCCGCAGCAAGCCCTGGGTCGCCGGTCGGCTCAAGCGCGGGGAGCGCGTCGAGCGGGTCAAGTACGGCGTGGATGAGGACGTGTGCTCGGGCGACCATTCCTGCATCCGGCTGTCGGGCTGTCCGACCCTCACCCTCAAGGACAGCCCCGACCCGCTCAAGCCCGATCCGGTGGCGACGGTGATCGACGGCTGCGTCGGCTGCGGCCTGTGCGGCGAAAACGCCCACGCCGCCACCCTGTGCCCTTCCTTTTACCGCGGCGAAGTGGTGCAGAACCCGGGCCCGGCCGAACGTTTCCTCCACCGCCTGCGCCAGGCCGTGATCCGCATGCTGCAACCCGCCGGAGAATGAAACCATGACCCTCCCCGCCACCTTCACCTCCGTCGCCCCCGCCATCTCCGTCTCCGCCGCATCCGTCGCCCCGAGCGTCCGCCGCCCGTTCACCATCCTCATCGCCGCCCTCGGCGGCGAAGGCGGCGGCGTGCTCGCCGAGTGGCTGGTGGAACTGGCCACCCGCTGCGGCTACCCGGCACAGAGCACGTCGATTCCCGGCGTCGCCCAGCGCACCGGCGCCACCACTTACTACGTCGAAATCCACCCCGAGCCCCTCCCCGCCGGCACCCCGCATCCGGTGCTCGGACTCGCCCCGACGCCGGGGCGGATCGACCTCTTCATCGCCTCCGAACTGCTCGAGGCCGCCCGCCACGTCCATTCAGGCATGATCAGCGCCGAGCGCACCCTAGTCGTGGCCTCGTCCTCACGCAGCCTGACCACCACCGAGCGCATCAGCCTGGGGGATGGCCGCCTCGACAGCGCCCAGTTGATCGACTTCATCCGCCGTTTCAGCCGCAGCTGCGTCGTGTTCGACATCGCCGCCACCGCCCGCAGCGCCGGCACCGTGCCGAGCGCGGCGATGTTCGGCGCCATCGGCGGTACCGGCCTGCTGCCGTTCGCCCGTACGGACTGGGAAGAGGTGATCCGTGCCTCGGGCAAAGGCGTCGAAGCCAGCCTGCGCGGTTTCGCCCTCGCCTGGCAGGCGAGCGCTCCCGAACCGGCGACCGGGACTGCGGGGACGCCCGAAGGCAGGTCCGCAGCTCCGGCGGGCGCCGTTCAGCCGACCGCCGCCCCCGCCGCAATCGCCGGTTTTCCGGACGCGGTACAGGACATGCTCGTCCCGGGGCTGGCACGCGTCGAACACTTCCAGGACAAAGCCTACGGCCGCCTCTACCTCGAGCGCATCCGCCGCATTCACGCCGCCGAATGCCGTGCCGACCCGGATGCCCGCCACGGCTTCGCCCTGACCCGCGAATTCGCCCGTTACCTGGCGCTGTGGATGGCGTTCGACGACGTCGTGCGCGTCGCCGAGCTCAAGTGCAGTGCCCGCCGCTTCGAGCGCGTGCGCCGCGAAACCGGCGCCCGGCCCGACGACCTGCTGCGCATCGTCGATTTCCTCAAGCCCGGCATCGCCGAGATCGCCGGCCTGCTGCCACCGGCGCTGGCACGCTGGCTGAAGCGGTTCGAGGCCCGCCGGCGGGCGGCGGGCAAGCCCGCGCTGGAGTTCGCCCTCAAGCTCGACGCCACCAGCCTGCGCGGTTTCCTCGCCCTGCGCACGCTGGCGGCGCTGCGCGGCCTGCGCCGCCGTGGCGCCCGTTTCGCCCACGAGCAGGCCATGATCGAGCGCTGGATCGAAGCGATCGAGCACGCCGCGACCCAGGACTGGGCGCTGGCCAACGAACTGACCCTGTGCGCCCGCCTGATCAAGGGTTATGGTTCAACCAACGAACGCGGCAAGGAAAACCTGCTCCACATCCTCGACCACCTGCCCGCCGACATGGCCGCAGACGAGCGCCTGGCCCTCGTCCGCGGCGCGCGCGAAGCGGCCCTGGCTGACGAGGAAGGACGCGAGTTCGATCGTGTGTTGCGCGACCGCGGCCTGCCGGCCCGGCCGCCCAAGGCTCAGCCGCTGCGCTTCGTGCGCCGCAGCGAACTCGGCCGGGGCGGCGCCTGAATCCGCCTGCCCGCGCCGCGCCCCCCGCTCCGGACGGGCGCCGCCGCGGGCATTGCCGGCAGCAGCGCCGGATCAGCCTCGCGCCACTGCCCCGGCGCCAGGCCATCGAGCCGGAACGGCCCGACCGCAACCCGGAGCAGACGCAAGGTCGGATAGCCGACCGCCGCCGTCATCCGCCGCACCTGGCGGTTCCTGCCTTCGCGCAGCACGATCTCCAGCCAGGCGGTGGGTACGGTCTTGCGAAAGCGCACCGGCGGATCGCGCGGCCACAGCCAGTCCGGCTCCGCCACCCGGCGCGCTTCGCAGGGACGGGAACGGAAATCGCCGAGATCGAGCCCGGCGCGCAGGCGCGCCAGCGCCGCGGCGTCGGGCTCGCCCTCGACCTGGACGAGATACGTCTTGGGGAGCTTGTGGCGGGGGTCGGCAATACGGTGCTGCAAGGCGCCATCGTCGGTCAGCAGCAGCAGGCCTTCGCTGTCGGCGTCGAGGCGGCCGGCAGCATAGACTCCGGGCAGCGGTACATGATCTTTCAAGCTCGCCCGGCCGGACTCGGCAGTGAACTGGCACAGCACGCCGTAAGGTTTGTTCAGAAGCAGCAGACGGGGCATGCAGGGTTCGCAGGAAGAGGCATCGGAGCGAAGTGCGGCGCAACTGGATTCCGCGGCAGCCGTCGCGGCCCGGCCCGGCGGTCGAAAAGCTGGCGGAAGAGGTGGGATTCGAACCCACGGATGGTCGCCCATCGCCGGTTTTCAAGTTTCCCGGTCAACCGCTTTACGCCACTGTGAGTAGCTATTGTAAGCCTTGCGTACCTTTACAGGTCAATGGGTTGCATTCGCTTTTTGTTTTGCGGAACTTGTCGTAACTTTACCTGTGGCGCTTACGAACTGCTTATGAGCGCCTGAAAAGATGCGGCCGGCGACTGCGCCAACAGTCCCGACCGCGTGGTCAACTCCCTTAAGTACGAAGGAAGCCAACGTGACGATAGTAACCACAACCGCACCAGTCAGCGAGGCGCTATATGCCTAAGCTGACGAAGAACTACATCGACAAGATCACCGCGCCCGCTGACAAGGAGGCGTTCCACTGGGACGACTCGCTCAAGGGGTTCGGCCTCCGGGTCACTCCTACCGGCAAGATCACCTACATCGTGCAGGGGCGCGTCAACGGCAGTTCGCCCCGTATCAGCATCGGCCCGCATGGGGTCTTCACCGTCGATCAAGCCCGTGATGTTGCCCGCGAGCACCTGCGCAGCATGCGCATGGGCATCGACCCCCGAGCCGTCGCCAAGAAGGAAGCAGCCCAGCGCGTGACCCTCCGCGACGTGGCCGACGCCTACAAGCGCGACCGCCCCTTGAAGGACAGCAGCAAGGCCGAGATTGAACGCCATGTGACCACAACCTTTGAGGCATGGCTCAAGAAGCCGCTCAGGGACATCAACCGCGAGATGGTCACGAAGCGCTTCAACGACATCAAGAACAAAGGCACGCGCGGCGATGGGCCAGCCCCCGCGCAGGCGAACCAGTCAATGGCGGTGCTTCGCGCCCTGTTCAACTATGCCATCCGCGAATACCGCGAGCCGGACGGGTCGCCAGTGCTGACGGATAACCCCGTCGATGTTCTCTATAAGAAGTGGGTGCCGCTCAAGCCCCGCACCAGCCGCGTGCCTGATAGCAAGGTCGGCGCGGTGTGGTCATTCCTCACCCATGCCCGCGACCAAGCCTACAACCGAGACACGCTGGCAAGTATCGACCTCGTGATGCTGCTCATGCTCACAGGCCTGCGGATTGGCGAATGCAGCGAACTGACGTGGGACAGGGTCAACCTTGAGGAAGGCTGGCTTCACATACCCGACCCGAAGAACAGCAACCCCGTATGGCTGCCGTTATCTACGCAGGCGGTGCAGTTGCTGACCACGCGCCAGCGCGTCAAGGGTAGCCCGTTCGTGTTCTCGTCCTGGGGCAAGGCTGGGCATATCAAAGATCCGCGCGACACCATGAAGAAAGTCAGCGAGGCAGCAGGCACGAAGATCACGCCGCACGACCTGCGCCGCACCTTCACGACCATCGGCATTGCCAATTGCGGCATCGACTTGCACAAGGTCGAATTGCTGACGAACCATGTGCCTAAGGGCGTAACCGCGCGCCACTACCTTGAGACGAGTCACCTGCAATATCTCAAGCCCGAAACGCAGCGCATATCCGACTGGATCGAGCAGCAGGCAGCGGCCATAAACGACCGTTCAGAAAGTTAAACAACCTTTTATATCAACAACTTACGCTTGCTTGCCGCGTAAAGTTGCCCTATAGTTGCTTCAACTAACTCGCTCTCCAGTCCGAGCGTGATGCGACACCCCGCAAGGGGTCGGACTGGAGAAGACGCGCTGCATGGGCAGGAGCGGGTATCAGTCATCTGGAAACAGGTGGCAGATTCCACCGCGCCTGCCCTTTTTGTTTGCGGGCCGTGGATTGTCTGAGGACGCCACCCATGACCACGCTTTCCGCACTCAGCGACGATCTGCTGACGAACGAAGAAGCTGCCGCACTGCTCGGCATCAAGCCCAACACCCTCGAAATCTGGCGGGGTAAGGGCAAAGGCCCCAACTTCATCAAGATGGGGCCAGCCAAACAAGACCCGATTCGGTATCACATCGACGAGATCAAGGCTTGGTTGGCTTCACGCACCTTCACCAGTACCAGCGCCTACGCGCCGAACGCCAAACAAGCAGTTTGACGGTCATGGCGACGAAAACCCAATGCAGCCGCGCAACTTGCCGACCCCGCACACCCGCCGATAAGCCCTGCATAACTCCATATCGAGTAGGGGACGGGGTCACCCCCGTCGCCCTCTCACACCACCGTACGTGCGGTTCCGCATACGGCGGTTCATGAAAGACACTGGAGTCGTCGCGTCGTATCGAGCAGC